>DATIZP010000090.1:0-16345 GCA_035517035.1 Streptosporangiaceae bacterium
GGCGGGAGGGGTGCGAGGTGCATACCACGGACTTGCTGACGGTCGGGGAGATCGCTCGGCGGAGCGGATTCGCCGGGTCGGCGGTGCGGTACTACGAGCGGCTCGGGCTGATCCAGGCGACGAGAACATCGGGCGGGCAGCGGCGGTTCGAGCGCAGCACGCTGCGCAGGCTCGCGTTCATCAGGGCCGCCCGCAACATTGGCCTCAGTCTCGATGAGGTCGGGGCCGCGCTGCGGTCGCTGCCAGCCGGCCGGACGCCGACCAGGTCCGACTGGTCCCGGCTATCCCGTGGCTGGCGGCGACGGCTCGACGATCAGATCGACGCCCTGGTCGCGCTGCGCGACGGGCTTGACTCCTGCATCGGGTGCGGCTGCCTGTCGCTGGACAGGTGCGCGATCTCCAACCCCGCAGACTCCGCGCGCACCGACGGGCCCGGTGCCGCCTACCTGCCCGCCGAACTGCGCAAGGACGATCCCATGCACGCGGTGAGGCGTGGCTGACGTGGTCCGCGATAGCGCCTCGGGCCGGCCAGCAGATCCGGAACCTCTACGTCACGAGCCGTCGGCAGCGAGCGTCCGCAGTCGCTTCGCCGCGCTCGGACGGCCGGCTCCGACGCGGCTCAGGGCGTAATGGGCGGGGGCTGGCCGGGGCTCGCGCCGTTGCTGCCGATGCCCGAGGGGCACCGGGCGCGGCTCAGGGGGCGCCGGGCGGGGGCTGGCCTGGCCCGCCGCCGATGCCGGATGGGGCGCCGGGCGGTCGCTGCTTGACCGGAATGGGGCCGTGCAGGCGCACGATGCGCGCCGAGCCGAGCCTGAAGGCGCGCATGTCGTTGAAGGACCAGATGCCGATCCCGAACAGCGCAGCGACGACTGCGACGCAGGCCAGCGCCGGAATCGCGCGGCCGCCCTGCAGCACGTGGCCTCCCGGCAGCGCGCTGGCGACCCTGGTGACCAGCCAGGCGCCGAGCAATGCGATAGCGCCGATCGCCGGGACGTAGAACCTGGCCGCCTGAAGCGTGCTCAGGCCGGGACCGGCTGTCCACGAGTAGGCCGCGTACAGCCCCCAGATGGCGAGCCAGCTGGCAGCAAGGGCGAGGCCAACGGCCGCGTCGGTGCGGACTGGGCCGCCGTCGGGCGCGTGCCGCAGCCTGGCCCATCGCGCCGCCATCCACACCAGCGCCGCCAGTCCGAGCATGAGCACCGGCATGGCCTGCAGGAGGTGCGCGGGCATGTAGCGCAGGTTCGGCCCGGTCGCGCTGAGGCTGAACTGGATCTCGCCCGGCCGGTACCCGGACCTGAGCGGCCCGCCGTAGACCAGGTCGTCGAACAGGGCCACGCCCGCGCAGAACACCACCGCCGAGCCGAGCCACCACCACAGTGCCCCGTGCGGCAGGATCTCTGGTCGGCGCCAGCGGACTAGCAGGACGGCGGCCACGGCGCAGCCGAGCACCACGATGTCGGTGTACCTGCTGAACGCGGCCGCCTCGATGGCCACAAACCCCGCCAGCCCGATCCAGGTGCGCCTGGCTTCCGAGGCGTCGCTGGCCAGGATCGCCCACAGCAGCGCGCCGGTGCCCGCGGCGAGCAGCGAGGCGTCGGTGAACGTGGGCATGTAATCCCGCCAGGCGAAGAGCAGGGCCGCCCCCGACGAGCAGTACAGGCCTACGGTCGTGGCGCCGCCGAACCTGCCGAGCCAGCGCCGCGCTCCGAAGAACAGGCCGAGGCAGGCCAGCGCGCCGTAGAACAGGGGCGCGAGCCTGATGATGCCGAGCGCCTGGAACGGCGCGGCCAGGAACGGGTAGCCGGGATCCTTCTCGCTGATCCACCGTCCGTTGGAGACTTCGACCCACTGGGCGATGCTCGGAAGCGCGCCGCGCGGACCGACGGAGATCCCTCCCGGCCCGGCGGCAGAGCCCAGCCGAGACAGCTGCGCTTCAAGCGCCCGGAACGCAGCGGCGGACAGGGTCAGGAAGTGCCCGTTGGTCATCGCGACGATCGAGGCCCGGTAGGCGTAGTCGTCGGGCTCGACCAGCACCGGGGCAGCGAGCAGAACGACCACGCAGAGCACCGCGAACGCGGCCAGGGCGACGATGATCTCGCCCCGGCCCGGCCGAGTCGAGACGGCCGGTCTGGCCTGGTCCCCGACCTGCGCCACAGCTGCCATGCGCACCATCGTGCCTCACCCAGCCGAAGGAACCCTCCAGTCGACGTGTGAGTTTCGTGTGACTCTCGGGCAGCCGCACCGACCTGACCGGGATCGGCCGTTCAGTAGAACGTGTTCTAGTCTGATAGCCGGGACGAACGGAAGGCTGGCGGGAGATGACTGAGGCGTTCATCGTCGACGCGGTCAGGACGCCCGTCGGTCGGCGGGGCGGCGGCCTGGCAGGCGCGCATCCCGCCGACCTCGGAGCGCACGTCATCGCCGCACTGGTCGGTCGGACGGGCATCGACCCCGCCGCGGTAGACGACGTGATCTTCGGCTGCGTGGACACGATCGGCCCCCAGGCCGGCGACATCGCGCGGACGGCATGGCTGGCCGCCGGGCTGCCCGAGGCCGTGCCCGGGGTGACCGTGGACCGCCAGTGCGGCTCGTCGCAGCAGGCGGTCCACTTCGCCGCGCAGGCCGTGCTGAGCGGTACCGCCGACCTCGTGGTGGCGGGTGGCGTGCAGAACATGAGCCAGATCCCCATCGCCGCCGCGATGACGGCGGGTCAGGCGTTCGGCCACGAGAACCCGTTCGGCGGCTCGGATGGCTGGCAGGCCAGGTACGGCGATCAGGAGATTTCGCAGTTCAGAGCGGCCGACATGATCGCGGCCAAGTGGGACATCGGCCGGGCCGAGATGGAGGAGTTCGCGCTGGCCAGCCACCAGCGCGCGATAGCGGCCATCGACGCAGGTCACTTCGCCGCCGAGATCGCGCCCCTGCGGGGCCTCGGCGACGACGAGTGCCCGCGTCGGGACACCAGCCTGGCGCGGATGGCCGGGCTGACCTCGCTGCGGCCCGAGGCGGACGGCGGCGTCATCACGGCGGCGCTGGCCAGCCAGATCGCGGACGGGGCGGCGGCGCTGCTAGTCGCCTCCGAGCGCGCGGTCGCCGAGCACGGGCTCGCGCCACGGGCGCGGATCTGTCACCTGTCCGCGCGCGGTGACGACCCGGTCATGATGCTCACCGCGCCGATTGCCGCCACCGAGCACGCGCTCCGCAAGGCCGGGATGACGCTCGGCGACATCGACCTGGTCGAGATCAACGAGGCGTTCGCGCCCGTGGTGCTCGCCTGGCAGCGCGAGACCGGCGCCGACCTGCGCCGGGTGAACGCGAGCGGCGGCGCCATCGCGCTCGGCCATCCGCTCGGCGCAACGGGCGCCCGGCTGATGACGACGCTGGTGCACGGCCTGGAGCGGACCGGCGGCAGGTTCGGCCTGCAGACCATGTGTGAGGGCGGCGGTCAGGCCAACGTCACGATCATCGAGCGGGTCGGCTCCTGACGGCACCTTGAGTGCGGCACCGCCGGCATCCCGCGGCCTGCCATGTACGTGATCCCGGCGTGAGTCACAGTTCTATTGGGCGTCACCGTCGCCGACGCCGTCGCCGTCCAGGCACGCCAAGGCCCGCGTGCCGAAGCGCACGCCGTCGCCCAGCCCGTCGGCGCAGCCCACCACCACCACCACGCCGTCGCCGACTGACCTCCGGCTCGACGTCGGCTCCGCCGTCCCGGCCATCAGGGCTGGAGCGCGTCCTGGCCGGGCGGCGCGGAGTAGCCTCCGGAATGTGGCTGACTTCGTTATCAGAGAGTGGACGATCGCGGCGTATCCGGGTGACCAGGCACCGCCGCACGTACACCACCGGTCTGACGAGGCGTTCTACGTGCTGGACGGCCAGCTTGAGGTGCTGGCAGGCGACGAGCGGCGGACGCTGGGCGCGGGTGAGCTCGCCTTCATCGACGCCGGAACCGTGCACACCTTCGCCAACCGCGGGCCAGGGGATGCCCGCATCCTGGTGATCATGACACCCGAGGTTGACGAACTCATCGCCGCGCTGCACAGCGGCGAATCGGCTGCAGACCGCGCCGCCACCTGGGAGCGGTATCGCTCCTCGCTCGCCTGACGAGCCTGCTCGGGCGGGGACTCAGGGGAGCGCGTCGCTGACCCTGGACAGCGCCGCGGCCACGCAGCCGGGTCGCTCCACCCACGGCAGGTGGCCGGCGTCTGGCACGACGGCAAGCTCGGCCTGGGGGAGCAGTGCCGCGGTGGCCCGGCCGGCCTCCGGCGGAAGAGGGCTGCACCCGCCGAGCACGATCTGGACCGGAGCGCTGGCGGTCGTGAGGCTCGCGGCGAATGAGCCGTCCTCGATCGGGCCGAATACCGTGGCCAGCGTCTGCGTGTTGCACTCCGGGCTGACACTGAAGTCGGCGGGCAGTGGCGGTGCGGCAGTCGGGTCGGCGAAGTAACCGGGCCACTGCAGCGCCAGCAGCTCGGTCACGTCGGCGGCGGAGGCATCCGGACCCGATGCCCGCTCGGCGAGCTCGGCGAACTTGGTCTTCGCCCTGGGCAGCAGCCGGGCGACGAGCTCGGCGGCCAGCACCGCCGTGCCGCCGTCTCCGGTCGAGCCGAGCGGGTCGACAAGCACGAGCGCTGCGACCCGGTCCGGCGCGGCGATGGCCGCCTGCAAGGCCAGGTGGCCGCCCCAGGAGTGCCCGAGCAGCACAGCGCGCTCCACGCCGGCCGCGTCGAGCACCGAGAGCAGGTCCGCGACATGCTGACCCACGCTGAACGGGCCAGAGGTGACGGACGGGGGCAGGCCACGCTGCTGGTACCTGATCGCTCGCCAGCCGTCAACCTCGGTGCCGAGCATGCCCATGTAGTCGTTCAGGCCGGGTCCGCCGTGCAGCAGCAGCAGAGCAGTTCCCGTGCCCGATTCCGCGATGGACGGTATTACCCCATTATCTGACACGCCCGAATTGTACGCCGCGCTCGACGGCCCTGCTCATTCTCCTGCCCCGCTGCCGGCCAGCTCGCAGACGATGTCGACGTGACCGGCATGCCGCGCGTACTCCTGTACCAGGTGGAACAAGACCCGCTCCAGGCTGGCCGGGTCGTCGCCGTCCCAGCGTTCCCCCGGCTGGCCGATCTCCGCGAGGTCGTGCGCCTCGATGACCCTCCGGCTCCGCTCGCCCTGCGCCCGCAGCGCCGCGACCAGGTCGGCGATGGTCTCGTCGGCGGCGACGTGCCAGCGGTCGCCGACGCGGTCGCCCCACGGCTCGCTCGCCTCGCGGCCCTCGAAACCCCATTCCAGCCAGCGCAGCTCCACGAATCGCAGGTGCTTGAGCAGTTCGGCCGGGGTCCAGCCGGAGGGCAGGCGGCTGCTCCTGAGCTCGGCCTCGCCGAGTTCGCTGAGCTTTTCGATCACGCGGGAGCGGAAGTAGTCGAGGTAACGGAGGAACACCTCAGAGCGTGACATCGCCGGCTCTGTCGGTGACGGGAACTCCATGGTTGGTCCTCCAGGTCTGGTGGCAGGCCCGGCGGCGAGCCGCCGGGGCTTACCGAAACGGGCAGGAGTAACTTGCAGCCACTCCAGCTCGCTCAGGCCCTGGTCCGGGCTGGAATGGATGCCACATCCACTGCGTATCCTGGGACGTTTATCACATCCATCATGATCATCTTCTGGCAGGAAGCCCGGGCGGACGCGGTGAGGGCGCGCGGGACGCGACCGAGTGCGCGCGGGGTGCGCGGGCCGGGCTGCGCGGGACGCGGTGAGGGCGCGCGGGACGCGACCGAGTGCGCGCCGGGGTGCGCGGGCCGGGCTGCGCGGGCCGGGGCGCGGGGGTCGCGGGCGGGCGCGGGTTTGTCGCGGGCGTTAAGCGGCGGCGAAGCGGGTCAGGCCGCGGTCGATCACGACGGTTCCGTCGTCGGTCGCGGTCTGGAACATCGCCACGCCGCCGCCGTCCTCGGGCAGCCAGATCGAGATCGTCAGCGAGTCGCCCGGCAGTACCGGATGGGTGAACCGGCCCGACATGGACCTGAACCTGGCCGGGTCCGAGCCGCACAGGGCGTGCAGCAGCGCCCGGCCGGTCACGCCGTAGGTGCACAGCCCGTGCAGGATCGGCCGGGCAAAGCCGCCACGGGCGGCGAACTTGGGGTCGGCGTGCAGCGGGTTGCGGTCGCCGGACAGCCGGTAGATCAGCGCCTGCTCAGGCCGCGTCGGCAGGACGACGTGGTGGTCTGGCTGGCGTTCCGGGCGGCGCCAGGGCTCGCTGCTGCCGCGGTCGCCGCCGAAGCCGCCCTCGCCCCTGATGAACGTGCCGCTGCGCGCGGTCACCAGCGGCTCGCCGGTGGCGGCGTCCACGGCCTGGCTCTCCACGACGACGAGCGCGCCCGACCCCTTGTCGTAGATCCCGGTCACCGTCGCCGTGGTTCGCACGCGGCCCCGCACCGGCAGCGGGCGGTGCAGCTCGAACGCCTGCTCGGCGTGCACGAGCAGCGCCCGGTCGAAGTCGCCGAGACTGCGGCCGGTCGGTGCCTGGGAGATCAGCACGGCGTAGGTGGGCAGCACCTGCTGCGTGATCCCCTCAGAGTTCTCCGTGGTGAACTCGAGCTCGCGCAGCGGATCGCCAAGGCCGGCCCCGACCCCCACCGCGTAGAGCAGGGCGTCCTTGGAGGTCCACGACCGCTCGTGCGGCTCGCCGGGTACGCCGATCAGGGAGTGGTCGAGTGCCACGCTGGCCTCCCGCGCCTTCGTTCTGGCTAATTTTTAGAATTAGGTTCTAGGCTAACGCCCATGGGCGTGCTGGACGGAAGAGTGGCGATCGTGACCGGTGCTAGCCGCGGCATCGGCGCCGAGATCGCCAGGCGGTTCGCTGCCGAGGGCGCCGCGGTCGCGGTTGCGGCGCGGACCACGCAGGAGGGCCAGTCGCCGCTGGCCGGGACGATCGGCGAGACCGCGGAGCAGATCCGCGTGGCCGGCGGCACGGCGGTCGCGATCCGGGCCGACCTGTCCAAGGCCGAAGACCGCGAGCGGCTGGTGGCGCAGGCCACGGCGCGGCTCGGCGCGCCGGACATCCTGGTGAACAATGCCGCCGTCACCTACTTCGTCCGGGTAGAGGACTTCAACCCGCGCAGGTACGCGCTGATGTTCGAGGTTCAGGTGCGGGCCCCGTTCCACCTGGCGACGCTGGTACTGCCCGGCATGCGCGAGCACGGCAGGGGCTGGATCCTGAACATCTCGTCGGGCGCCGCGCGGCATCCGGAGATCCCGCCCACGGCCTGGGGCGGCCGGGGCGGCACTGTCTACGGCATGTGCAAGGCCGCGATCGAGCGGTTCTCCACCGGTCTCGCCGCCGAGCTTTACTCGGACAGCATCGCCGTGAACGCCCTGTCGCCCAGCAAGGTCGTGCCGACGCCGGGGACCTTGTTCCATCACCTCACCAGCGACGACGACCCGAACTCCGAACCCGCGTCGGTGATGGCCGAAGCCGCGCTGCTGCTCTGCCATCGCGATCCGCGCAGCCTGACCGGCCGGATCGCCTACTCGCAGGACCTGCTGCGCGAGTTCGGCGTGCCGCTGCCTACCTAGTCCGCTCACACGCCGATCCTGGCGGCCAGCTGCTCGCGGTGGTAGCTGGCGTCGCCGAGGAACAGCTCGCTCGCCTTGGCGCGCTTGAAGAACAGGTGCGCGTCGTGTTCCCAGGTGAAGCCGATGCCACCGTGGATCTGGATGTTCTCGGCCGCGACGTGGAAGTAGGTGTCCGAGCCAAGCGCCTTGACCAACGCGGCCACCACCGGGACCTCGCCGGAGTCCTCGGCCACCGCGGCCGCCGCGTACACCACCGCCGAGCGCAGCGACTCCACCTCGAGCAGCAGGTCGGCGCAGCGGTGCTTGATCGCCTGGAAGCTGCCGATCGGGCGGCCGAACTGGTGCCTGATCTTCGCGTACTCGACCGCCATGTCCAGCGCCCGCTGGGCGCCGCCGAGTTGCTCGGCGGCCAGGGCTACGGCGGCGACGTCGAGGGTCGCGTTCAGCACCGCCTCGGCCTCGCCAGGCTCGCCGATCAGCCTGGCGGGCGTGCCGGCGAACTCAAGCCGCGCCATCCTCCTGGTCTGGTCGAGCGTGGCAAGCGCCGTCCTGGTCAGGCCATCCGCCCCGGCATCGGCGGCGAGCAGGGAGAGCCCGCCGCCTGTCGCGGCCACGACGAGGAACAGGTCGGCCGCCTGGCCGTCGAGCACGAAGCTCTTGTGCCCGTCGAGCACCCAGCCGCCGTCGACGGCGGTGGCCGTCAGCCGGACCGCGGCAGGCTCCCACGAGCCATCGTCCTCCGTGAACGCCAGCGTCGCCACAGTCTCGCCGCTGGCGATGCCTGGCAGCAGGTCGTGCTTGGCCTCCTCGTCCGAGCCCGCGAGCAGGGCGGTCGCGGCCAGCACGGCGCTGGCGAGGTAGGGGCCCGGGTAGAGGGCGGCGCCCAGTTCCTCGAGGACGATGGCCTGCTCGACGAAGCTGAACCCGGCACCGCCGTACTCCTCGGGGATCGCGATGCCCTGCAGGCCTAGCTGGCTGCCCGCGTACCGCCAGACCTTCTCGTCGCTAACGTCCGCGGACTCCATCAGCTCGCGCACCCGCGGCAGCGGCATCCGGTCGGCCAGGAAGCGCCGCACCGACTCGCGGAGCTCGGTCTGCTCGGTGCTGTAGGCGAGTTTCATGTTCTCGGTCCGTTCTGCGAGGGCGCGGCCGCGCGCCGGTCGGGTGGTGCGGTGACGATCAGGATGTCCAGTGCCTCGATCTGGTCGCGGTCGGCCCAGAGCGGGTTGACCTCGAGCGAGCGCAGCGAGCCGCCGAGCGACAGCGCCGCCTCGCCGAGCCGGGCGATGACCCGGGCGAGCGCGTCGAGGTCGACGGGTGCGGTGCCGCGGGCGCCGCGCAGCAGTGCCGCGCCGCGCAGTTCGGCCAGCATGCGGGTCACCTCGTCGGCGTCGACCGGAAGCACCCGCAGGCTCACGTCGCGCATCGCCTCGACCCAGATGCCGCCGAGGCCGACCGCCAGCACGGGGCCGAACGTCGGGTCCACGCTGACCCCGGCAAGCAGCTCGATCCCGCCGGTGCGCATCCGGCTGACCATGACTCCGTCGATGCCCGGTGCGCGGATGGCGTCACCGGCGTCGGCCAGTGCGCGCGCGCCGGCCGCACGCACCCGCCGGAAGGCGATCCGGACCTGGCTGGCGGTGCGCAGGTCCAGCGCCACGCCGCCGATGTCGGACTTGTGCGGGATCTGGGCCGAGGCGACCCGCAGCACCACCGGGTAGCCGAGCCGTCTCGCGGCGGCGACCGCGCCATCGCCGGATCTGGCCAGCTCGGCGGGTACCGCCGGAATGCCGAAGTCGGCGAGCAGCCGCCGGGCGTCCGCCTCCCGCCAGACGCCGCCCGGACCAGCCAGGGACCGCGGTGGCTCGCTGACGTCGCGCACAGCGGCGGGCCACCGCCGTCCGGAGGTCACGCGGCCGCGGCCCTCGGCCCAGCGGATCGCGTTGGCGATAGCCTGGACACCCAGGTCGATGCCGCCGAGCAGGTGGATGCCGTGCCTGCCGAGCAGGTCCCTGCTGTACCCGGTCACGTCAACGCAGGTCGAGGTCACCGACATGACCGGGATCGGCGCCGACGCGATCCGCTGGCCGAGCCAGGCGACCCGGTCCTCGACCAGGGCCGCGGCCCGCTCGTCGGCCGGCCTGGCCTCCGGCAGGGTCACGCCGGAAAACAGCACGAAATCGAGCCCTGGGTCGTCCACCGCCGCGTCGAGCGCGTGGTCCACGGTCGTGAGCGGCGAGGTGCGCTGGTTCGCCAGGAAGTAGCCGGTGGCGTCCAGCGGGTTGCGCGCGCGGGCGAAGGACGGCAGGTGCGCGGAGATCGCCGCGACGGTCTGCGGCGCGAACTCGGGCAGCTCGATGCCCTCCCCGGCGGCCCGGTCCGCGATGATGTCGCAGGCGCCGCCCGATGAGGTGAGCACGCCCATCCGGCGGCCACGCGGCGGGCGGCCGTAGCCGAGCACCGCGCTGGTGCAGAGCAGTTCCTCCAGGCTGGACACCCGGATCACGTTGAGCTGGCGGAGTGCCGCGTCCACCACGGCGTCGTCGCCGGCCACCGACCCGGTGTGCGCGAGCGCCGCCTCGCTGCCCGCCTGGCTCGATCCTGCCTTGAGCGCGACGATCGGTTTTCCGGCCAGGTCGGCCTTGCGCGCGGCGGCCGCGAACGCCCGCGCGTCCCCGATCTCCTCGAGGAACAGGCAGATCACCTTGGTCCGCTCGTCGGCGATCAGGTACTCGACCACGTCGGTGGCGGTGATCATCGCCTCGTTGCCCAGGGTCGCGAGCGTGCTCACGCCGATGGCACGCGATCTGGCGAACGCCAGCACCACGCTGGCCAGCGCGCCGCTCTGTAGCGCGATGCCGACCGGCCCGGCCAGCAGCGGCAGCGGCACGGTCAGCGCGAACGGCCCGGCGCGGGCGTGGGCGTTGATGAAGCCGAGGCAGTTCGGCCCGAGCACGGTGATCTGGTGCGCGCGGGCACGGTCCGCCATGGCCCGCTCACGTGCCCGGCCGCGGCCGCCGACCTCCCGGTATCCGGATGCCAGCACGATCGCGCCGCGGACGCCGGCGGCGGCCGCATCGTCGAGCACCTCGTCGACGGCGCCGGTGGGCACCATGATGAAGGCCAGGTCCACCGGCTCGGCCAGGTCACGCAGGCTGCGCACGGCCGGCCTGCCGAACACGGACCGGTGCCTGGGGTGAACCGGTATCAGCGGGCCGGCGAAGCCGGTCGCCGCGGCGCTGGCCAGCACGAATCTGGCCCACCCCGACGCGTCGGAGGCGCCGACCACCGCGATGCTGCGCGGCGCGAAGAACTCGGCCAGCCGGTCGGGACCGACCAGCGACGGCGCGGCCGCGGCGGCGGGCTCGGCGGTGCGCATCGGTGCCGGGCTCAGCCGCGCGCGTCGGTGGCGGCCCGCGGCTCCTTCGGCAGGCCGAGCGCCCGCTCGCCGATGATGCCCCGCTGGATCTCGCTCGTGCCCGAGTAGATCGTGCCCGCTCGGCTGGCGAGGAAGACGTTCTGCCACTGGCTGGTGGGATAGTCGGGCCCGTCCGGGCGGATCAGGGCATCGGCGCCGACGATGCCGACCGCGATCTCGCCGAGGCGCTTGTGGTACTCGCTCCACAGCAGCTTGGAGACCGACGCCTCGGGGCCCGGCTGGCGGCCCCCGGCGGCCTGGGCGAGCGAGCGCAGCCCGCTGAACTTCATCACCTGGACGCCGGTGTAGGCCCAGGCGAGCTGCTGGCGCACCAGCGGGTCGGTGTCCTTGCCGTGCTTGCGCGCGGTGTCGACGAGCTCCCAGAACTCCCGCTCGAAGCCGAGGTGCTGCACCGTGGCCGCGCCGCCGCGCTCGTGGCCGAGCGTGGTCATGGCTACCTTCCAGCCGTTGCCCAGCCCGCCGATCACGTTGAACAGCGGCACCCTGACCCCGTCGATGAAGTCCTCGCAGAACTCGGCGGCCCCCGAGATCTGCCTGATCGGCCGGTAGGTCACGCCGGGGTGGCGGAACGGGAACAGGATGTAGGACAGCCCGGCGTGCTTGGCCGCCTGCGGGTCGGAGCGGCACAGCGCGAACATCATGGTGGCCCTGGCCGCGCCGGAGGTCCACACCTTGTTCCCGGAGATCACTACCTCGTCGCCGTCCAGCTGCGCCCTGGTCTGCACCCCGGCCAGGTCGGACCCGTTGTTCGGCTCGGAGAAGCCCTGACAGTAGACGTCGTCGCCGGAGATGATCCGCGGCAGGAAGTGCGCGCGCTGCTCTGGCGTGCCGTGCACGATGATCGACGGCCCGACCAGGCTCTCGCCCATGCCGCGGCGCACCCGCGGCAGCCCGGCCCGGTGGAACTCCTCGTTCAGCACGGCCAGGCGCACGCCGTCCATGCCCTGCCCGCCGAACTCCGCCGGCCACTGCGGGCAGATCAGCCTGGCATCGGCGAGCCTGGCCTCCCACTGCGCGTACCTGGGGTCGGCGGCCGCCCTGGCCAGCTCGGCGCCCTGGTAGCCGCCCGTGGTCGCGGTGATGGTCCAGTCGGTCAGCTCCGCGAGCCCGCCGGGGGCGTTCGCCGCGATCCAATCCCTGGTCTGCGCCCGGAACTGGTCGATCTCCGGGCCGAGGTCGAGATCCATCGGCTGGCCTCCCTGCTGGCATGCTGACGCGAAGGCAAAATCTTAGAATCGTATTCTAGGTTCGATGACAACAAAGCACCCGCGAGGTTGTCAAGGCTGGCCCGGGCCGTGGCGAGAAGGCCGAAGCGGGCGCGGGGCCGCGAGGTCGAGGGCGCGGGGGCGGGAGCGCGGAGGCGGGCGCGGGTCGAGGTGGCTTGCCGCGTGGATGGAAGGAAGCTCCCAGGATCCGTGGTGGATGGCACATGGGTGCCAGGATCGCGCGGGCCAGCTAACCCCGAGCCTTACCCTGCTGACCTCATCGAATAGCAGATCACAAGAGCACCGTCAGCCTATGGCGCTGAGTGCGCGAGCGGCTAGGGTGAGGCTCATGATGGTGATCGAGCTAGCATTCGAGCCGAGCGGAGAGCGGCTCGCGGCGCGGCCGGCGCACCGGGAGCGGCTGGCCGAACTGCACGCGCAGGGTCGGCTGCTCATGGCGGGACCGTGGGAAGATGATAGCGGGGCTCTGCTCGTGTTCGAAGCTGAGCGGCCGGAACTCGACGACATCATGGCGGCCGACCCGTATTACACCATGGCTGGCGTGACCGTGCTCGCGGTGCGTGACTGGCGCCCGGTCGTCGGCTCCGGCTGAGACGCGGGAGCAGCAGGGACTGGCCGCAGGCCCACCGATCCGGCGAACACGTGATCGACGTGGCCGAACTGGTGCTCGCAGCGGCTGGCCGGTCCCGCCGTCACTATGGTTACCTGCGGGACCGCGGTCCGGTTGCGCGGCCGGCCGGAAGATTCTCCTGACCGCCTGTCGATCCGCGGCGGATGCGGACGTCGAAGAGCTGAGCAGCCGCATCGGCGGAGCGCTCGGCAATCCAAGGTTCTGATCACGGCAGGAGGCAGGCGATGACGGACGAGCACGCGACCGGGACCGCGCAGGAGTGGCGGACGGCCAGGCTGGCCCTGCTCGACAGGGAGAAGGAGCTGAACCGGCTGCGCGACGAGGTCGCCGAGCAGCGCCGCCGGCTGCCCTGGGTGCCGGTGACCAAGCAGTATGCGTTCGACGGGCCGGACGGCCGGGTGGGCCTGGCCGACCTGTTCGGCGGGTGCAGCCAGCTGGTCGTCTACCACTTCATGTTCGGGCCAGACTGGGATGAGGGCTGCCCGAGCTGCTCGTTCTGGGCGGACAGCTTCAACGGCGCGCCCGTGCACCTGCGGCACAGGGACGTGTCGCTGGTCGCGGTGTCTCGGGCGCCGTATCGCAAGCTCGACGCCTACCGCCGCCGGATGGGATGGTCGTTCCCGTGGTACTCAAGCGAGCCGAGCGACTTCAACATCGACTACCACGTCTCGTTTGACCCCGGGCAGCAGGGCGCCGAATACAACTTCACCGCGATGGCCGAGGCCCCTGACGAGCTGCCTGGCATGAGCGCGTTCGCCAGGGACGAGGCCGGTCAGGTGTACCACACCTACTCGACCTACAGCCGCGGGCTCGACCCGATCAACGGCGCGTACCAGATACTCGACCTCGCGCCGAAGGGACGGGATGAGAAGGGACTTGAGTGGCCGATGGCCTGGCTGCGCCGGCACGATGCTTATGAGGACTAGCGCGCCTCCGGCGCGACGCCTATGAGGACGGGCGCGCCTCTGGCGCGATGCCTATGAGGACGGGCGCGCCTCTCGCGCGATGCCTATGAGGACGGGCGCGCCTCCGGCGCGACGCCTATGAGGACGAGGGCCTGTCCCGTCGATCGTGGGGCTGGGTCGCGGAGCAGGTCCTGATGGCTCTCGGCTTGCGGTCTGGCGCAACCCGTCCCCGAGGCCGCCGTCGGCCGCCGCGCCCCGTGCCGCCCGGAGATGATCTTGATGGATGTGGCGGATGTCCCAGAATACGCAGTGAATGTGGCATCCATTCCACCGACACCCAGGTGATCACGTGCGGTTTCGGTTGGTATGCCGGGATCAGGGCGGGGGTGCTCGGCCAGGTGGGCGAGGCGGCGCGGCGCGGAGGCCAGCCGCGCTGCTCCGGGTGGTCCATGGCCGGTGATGCCGCGCGGTAGAGCCGTCGGTGCCCGCGGAGATCTACGGGAAAGGCGCTACGGGAAAGGTGCTAGCGCGCCTGCGGCGGATCAGGCGCCGGGGGCATCCGCCTCGGTCTGACGCTGCCAGGGGCCGCCCGCCATGACGCGCCTGGCATAGGCGATCACCGCGTCGATCGTGGTGTTCGCCTGTCGGCGGGTGTGGCAGGCAGCGACCTCGCGCGCCCCGTCACCGATCACCGAGGTCAGGATCGTGGCGTAGAGCCGGTCGAGCGGGGTGTCGGCGAGCCGGAGCAGCGCGTCGTTCTGGCAGATCCACTCGTGCTCCCTGCGGCGCTTCATCAGCTCGAAGCCGGGCGGGCCGTCGCCGGAAACGAACAGCATGGCCAGGTCCCTGCGGCGCCAGCTGCCCTCGAGGAAGGCCCGTGCCCCGATGCAGAACAGGGCCTCGGGGTCGGTCACGCCGGACCGGCGGCACTGCGCCACCGCCTCGCTCGCCGCCTTCTCGTGGGCGGCCTGGTGCTCGGTGTACAGGGCGAGGAAGAGCTCGCTCTTGCCGCCGAAGTGGTGGTACAGGCTGCCCACGCTCGACCCGGCACGCTCGACGATGTCGGCGATGCTGGCCGTGGAGAACCCCTGGTCGGCGAAGACCTCGCGGGCCGCGTCGAGCAGCGCGCGCTGGGTCTGCTTGGTGCGACCCCACTGCCAGGCCCCGCTGGCCTGCTTACTCGCCTGCTCGCCCGGCATGCTCACTCACTGACTCGTGTCCCGTCCTTGACATCGTCGCACCGGCAGTGCCAAGTTCCGGTGCAGTAGGTAATTCCAGAAGAAGATTCTAGTAATCGAGCAGGGAAGGCCGGTGAGCCCGCGATGGGACGTCTGGACGGGCGGGTAGCGATCGTGACAGGAGCCGGCCGCGGAATCGGCAGGTCGGTCGCCACGCTGCTGGCCCGCGAGGGCGCCCGGGTCGTGGTGAACGACCTCGGCGGGTCGGTGGACGGATCGGGCAGCGACGCCGGGCCAGCCGCCGAGGTGGTGCGCGAGATCGGCGCGGCGGGCGGAACCGCGGTGCCGAGCGGCGCGGACATCTCCGACCACGGCGCGGCCCAGGATCTGGTGCAGAACACGGTGAAGGAGTTCGGCAGGCTTGACGTGCTGGCCAACGTGGCCGGCATCCTGCGGGACCGGATGATATTCAACATGTCGGAGCAGGAGTGGGACGACGTGATCCGGGTGCATCTCAAGGGCACCTTCAACACGTCCAAGTTCGCCGCGATCCACTGGCGCTCGGTGCGCGACCCGAAGGGGCAGAACCGTATCATCAACTTCACCTCGGTCTCCGGCCTGCACGGGGCGCCCGGCCAGCCCAACTACGCGGCGGCGAAGATGGGGATCGTGGGGCTGACCTACTCCTGCGCGCACTCGCTGGCGCAGTACGGCGTCACCGCGAACGCGATCTCGCCGGGCGCCGCGACCCGGATGACCGACACGATCCCGTCCGAGCGGCGCCGCAGTCGGCCGGGCGCCGACGAGTGGTCGCCGGACAACGTCGCGACCGTCGTCGGCTACCTGGCCGGCGAGGAGTCCGGCTGGATCAACGGCAGGATCGTGCACACATCGGGCTACGAGGTCTCGCTCTACAACAACCCGGAGGCGATCGTCCGGCTGATCGGGACCGAGCCATGGCAGGCTGACGCGCTGTGCGCCCAGATGGAGCGCTCGTTCGGCCCGCACCTTGGCCGGGGGCGCTCGTGACCGGCAAGGCCGTGCCGGAACCGACCCCGGACACCCGGCCCTTCTGGGACGGGTGTGCCGCCGGCGAACTGCGGATTCAGCGCTGCACCGACTGCGATCAGGCGTACTTCTACCCCAGGCCGGTCTGCCCCGCCTGCGGCTCGGTCCGGGTGGAGTGGTTCACCGCCAGCGGCCGGGCGACGCTGTACTCCTACGTCATCAATCACCGGCCGGCGCCCGGCTTCGAGGACGAGGCGCCGTACGCGATCGCCGTGGTCCAGCTCGCCGAGGGCCCGCGGATGATGACGAACCTGACCGGGGTCCCGAACACCCCCGATGACCTGGTGCTCGACATGCCGCTGCAGGTGACGTTCACCCAGCGCGGCGAT
>DATIZP010000091.1:0-28557 GCA_035517035.1 Streptosporangiaceae bacterium
CCAGACGGCGGACCGCCAGGCGTGGATCGCCGCGCGCGTCGTCAGCCCGGCACCCTGACCCCGCCCGCGCCACGGTAGCAATTCATTACCCGGAAGTAACTTGCCAGGCGACGGTTAACCAGGGGTGACTCCCGGGCAAGGACACCCCCAGGGCGCTGAACCTAAAGACCTGGCAAAGTCTTGGCAAGGCCGCATCGAGCACACTCGACGCGGGCCAGCCGCCACTGGCGGCGGTACATCACGATCCTCTGCTCTGCGGGTTGAGTCTCTTCGTCCGATGATCGCCGCGCCTCTGGCGGCCGACCGCGATCAAGACATCGCCGGGACAGCCCGGGCGGAGATGCCGCTCAGGCAGAAGGGAGATCCTTCGTGTATGCCAGCATGAGACGACGCACCGCGGCAGTGGCCGGCACCGCCGCACTCGCCGCGATCGGGGTGATCGGGGCGGCCGGGGCCGCATCCGCGACGGCGCCGGCCATGCCGCCGGCCGGTCACCACCACCACCAGCACTGGCGCTGCGGCGTCCGCGTGGTCGGCCTTACCAGCGGCGCGTTCAGCAACAACCAGGACATCCTGCACGGCTGGATCGTCCCAGGAAGCGTCTCCGTCGTAGCCACCCAGGGCCAGCCACCCGGCCAGGACCCGCCGGTGGACACGTTTGGGCCCGGCACGGGCTACACCGTGAGCCCGGACTGGCACACGGTGACGCTGCAGTCGCCGTACGCGGGCAGTAACGACGGATTCACCACGTATTACTCGGTGTTCGTCCCCATGGCCCCGCGGCCGTGGTTCAGGCACATGCACTGCCAGGTCCACCTGCGGACCTTCACCAGCGGGGCGTTCAGCAACAACCAGGACATCCTGACCGCGCGGAACATCGTGCCTGGCAGCGTCTTCGTCGTGGCCACTCAGGGCCAGAGCGCCGGGTATGACAACCCGTCGGTGAACGGCTTCATGGAGAACAACGGGTACACGGTGGCCTACGGCTTCACCGGCGCGACCGTCACGCTCCAGCCGCCGTACGCCGGCAGCAACGACGGGTTCACCACCTACTACACGGTGGCCGGCCGCCACTGGTGATCGGCGCGGTGGTGATCGGCGCAGCGGCGCGGGACGGCCGGCCTCGGCCTGGCCGCCCCGCGCCCCGGTCACAGCCAGTCCACCTCGGCCGACGAGGCACCGGCCAGCCGGGCGTAGCCGGGACCGCGGTCGAAGAACGGCTGATGATCCGCCCGCTGCTCCCTGAGTTTCTTTCGCAACGCACTCGTACCCGCCATGTCGGCGCCAGGCCGGTCGGCCGGACCGGTGATCACGACGCCGTAGTCGGCGGCGGCTCCCGCCCGCGACACCTTGCCCCAGGCGACGTCGCGTACGACCAGGTCCACGTCACGGTCCAGCGGGTCGCCCCAGCCGCCGCCGCCCGTGGTGCGGATCCTGATCGGCGTCCCGGCCGGGACCGGCTCGCCGTCGGCGAGTGCGTCAGCGAGCCGTTCGGAGGGCCCGTCCGGGTCGATCGTCACCTCGAACGGGCGGCCCGCCTTCCCGCCGGCCACTCCCCAGCAGGACAGGATCGAGCGGTCGGCGATCGACATGAAGTACCCGTCCGCGGTCATCCGCAGCACCTTCTCGTACCCGAGGCCGCCGCGGAACCTGCCGGGCCCGCCGGAGTCGACCGCGAGGCCGAGGCGCTCCACCACGAAGGGGAACCTGGCCTCGGAGAACTCGGCAGGCAGGTTGCGTGAGTCAGGCACGACGTGGATGGTGTCCTCGCCGTCGGCGTAGTACCGGCCGCCCGAGCCGCCGCCGAGCACCTCGCGCATCAGGTAGGGCTCGCCCGCCGCGTCGGTGCCGTACACCCCGGTGTAGCGGATCGTCTCCTGGTCGGCAGGCATCCGGCCGCCGGTGGCCTTGGCGAGCACCCCGGCAAGGACGCCGAGCAGGCGCAGGATCACGAAGGTCCTCGCGTTGGTGGGGGCGGGGAAGACCGGGGTGAGCAGCGTGCCTGGTGGCGGGAAGCGCATCTCGATCAGGTCGGCGACGCCCTCGTTCACGTCGAGCTCGGCCATCCGCTCCGGGGTGTCGGCCAGGTTGCGCAGGATCGGCGCCAGCCACTTGGCGAGGAAGTTTCCGTCGGCGTAGTTGCCGCAGTGGTTGATCGGCCCCTTGGCCTGAGGGCCGGTGCCGGCGAAATCGAGTATCAGCCGCGGGCCGCCCGGCTCGTCGTCGCCGGTCCTGGTCAGGGTGATCCGCTGGACGTGCAGCCGCGGCGGGTCGACGCCGTCGTGCTCGGCGTAGTCCTCCCAGGTCCAGGTCCCCGGCGGGATCTTGGCCAGGATCTCGCGGCGGAACGTGGCCGTGGTGCCCGCCACGATCGCGTCGAAGCAGGCTTCCACGGCCTCCTGTCCGTACCGGCCGAACAGCTCGGCCAGCCGGCGCGAGCCCATCAGGCAGGCGGCGCATTCGGCGTCCAGGTCGGCGGCGAGCGACTCGGGCATGCGCGAGTTGCGGGTCATGATCGTGAGGACTGCCTTGTTCGGCACTCCGGCGTCCCACAGCCTGATCGGCGGGACCATCAGGCCCTCCTCGAACACGCTGGTGGCGCGGCTCGGCATCGAGCCAGGCACGGCGCCGCCGATGTCGTCGTGGTGACCGAACGCCTGCACGAACGCGACTACCCGCGGCCCGCCGCCGTCGGCCGGGTCGTGGCAAACCGGGACCGTGACGCACAGGTCGGGCAGGTGGCCGATGCCGCCCTCGGACGAGTACACGTCGTTGTGGAAGAACACGTCGCCCGGGCGCATGGTCTCCGCGGGGAAGTCGCGCACGATCGGATGCACCAGCGAGCTGTACGAGCGGCCGGTCAGCTTGCGCAGCAGCCGGTCGTGGATCCCGGCGCGGAAGTCGTGCGCGTCCCTGATCATCGGCGACCGCGCGGTCCGGCCGATCGCGGTCTCGACCTCCTTCTCGATCGAGGCCAGGCTTCCGGCGACGATCTCAAGCAGCACCGGGTCCACGGCGCCGCCGTTCGCGGTCAGCGTCCGGCTGGCACGGGCCTGGTCCACCTGCTACCTCCGGCGCTCGGGACGGCGCTGCTGCGGCCGGGCGAGCCCGGCCGCAGCAGCCGGTCCGGCTGGCTCGTCCGGCCCGGCCGTCTCGCCCGGACCGGCTCGTCCTGGCTCCCCATCTGATCACACCGGTCCGCCTCGTCCGCCGCGACCCGGCCGCGGCTGCAGCCGCGGCCGGGCAGGCTGCTCATCCCGAGTCCGGCCAGGATCGCGGCGCCGCCGACGAGCTGCGCCAGGCCCGCGGGCTCGCCGAACAGCGCCACGCCGGCGACGGCGCCGACCAGCGGCTCGAGGTTGACGAACGCGCCGGCCACCTGGGCAGGGACGCGACTCTGGCCGAACGCGAACAGCGTGAACGGCGCCAGCGTGCCGCCGATGACAAGGCCGGTCACGGCCAGCACGGGGCCGGCCGCGGCGTGGGCCGACGGCAGCCCGCCGGCGGCCGCGGCCACCGGCAGGGCCGCGAGCGCCGCGCCGAGGAACTGCACGGCGGTGACCGCGACCGGGTCGCGGCCCGGCAGCAATCTAACCTGCGCCGCGGTGAACGCGGCCGACAGCACCAGCGAGGCGAGCACCAGGGCGTCGCCGCCCGGCGTCGCGCCGCCGGAGTGGCTGCCGGTGATCAGGCCGACGCCGGCCAGCGAGATCGCGAACCCGGCCCAGGCCAGCGGGCGCGCCACCGTCCGGTGCCAGAGCGCAGCCAGCACGGCGACCAGCACCGGCACCGCGCCGATCAGCAGTGCCGCATCGCTGACGCTGGTCCGCGCGATACCGGCGTTCTGCAGCATGACCGACCCGCCGTACCCGATCGCGCCCGAGGCCAGCACGGACGGCCTGAGCGCGGGCCTCATCCTGGCCCTGGCGATGGGCAGCAGCACGACCGCGGCCAGGGCGAACCTGACGAAGGCCAGCCAGGCCGGGGGGAGCCAGTCGAGCGCCAGCCTGGACAGCGGCACCGTGGTGCCCCAGAGCAGCCCGGCGGCGGTGAGGGCGAGGAACGCGGGTCGACGGTTCGTGCGCATGCAGCCATGCTCGCTCGTCTGCGAGTCATCATTCGCCCGTCGCGGTTGTTGACGATAGAATATTTTGCATTATGGCTATCCAGCTTGACGACGTTGACATCCGGCTGCTCACTGCGCTGCAGGCCGACGCGGACCGCACCAATGTGGAGCTGGCCAGGCTGGCGGGGCTGTCCCCCGCCGCCACGCTGCACCGGGTCCGCTGGCTCAAGGAGTCCGGCGTGATCAGGATCATCACCGCGCAGGTCGATCCGGCCGCCGTCGGCTTCCCGCTGCAGGTCTACGTGATGGCCACGCTGGCACGGCACGACCCGCGGTCAAGCCGCATCTTCGAGGACCAGGTCAGGGCGCTGCCGCAGATCGTGGCCGCCGACAATGTGGCCGGCGAGATGGACTACCTGCTCACCGTCGTGGCCAGGGACGTGGCCGACCTGCAGGAGGTGCTGGCTAGCCTGGCCGCCCGCGGCGGCCAGCGGCTGGTCACGCACCTGCGGCTGGCCGAGGTCAAGCCGCCGTCGCGGCTGCCGCTCGAGGCGAACGGTCCCGCCCCGGCCCGCCGGACCCGCCGCCGCGCCGCTAGCTGAGCCAGCCGAGGACGGCCGCGTTGACCTCGGCGGGCTTCTCCAGGTGCAGGAAGTGTCCGGCAGCGTCGACGACGATCAGCTCCGACGACGGCGCGAGCAGTTCCCTGGCGCCGGCGGCGAGGCTGGCGGCGACGCAGCCGTCGTCGGCGCCGTGCAGGTACAGCGTGGGCTGCGGCGCCTGCCGGCCCAGTGCCTGTTCCTCGCTGGCGTACTTCGCAGGCTGCGGGGCGCCGAACGCGCGGTAGTAGCCGATCGCGGCGGCCAGGTTCGCCGGGTCGCGCAGGCTCTCCCTGACCAGGGCCAGGTGGTCGGCCGGATCGAAGCCCGGCGACCAGTCCCGGCACAGGCGCTCGAGGAAGCCCGTGGCAGGGCTGTTCAGCACGCCCTCGGCCAGGCCGAGCGGGTCGCGGAGCATGAAGATGTAGAAGAACCGCTTGAGCTGCTCGTAGTCGCCGAACAGCGCGTCGTCCATCCCGGCGGGCGGCACCCCCATGGTGACCAGGCGCCGCCACCGGTCCGGCGCGTAGGCGGCCGCCGCGTAGGCCGTCTCCGCGCCCCAGTCGTGCCCGATCAGCACGGCGTCGCCGTCGCCGCCGAGTGCCTCGTGCAGCGCGACCGCGTCGGCGAGCAGGGCCGCGACGCCGTACGCGCCGTCGGCCGGGATGCCGGTCGGCGCGTAGCCGCGCATGAACGGCGCCACCGCGTGGAAGCCGGCGGCGGCAAGCTCGGGCAGCAGGTGCCGCCAGGTGTGCGCGGTGTCGGGGAAGCCGTGCAGGCACAGCGCGAGCGGGCCAGAGCCCGCTTCGAGGACCCCGAAGTCGAGGTCGTTCGCGCGGATGGTCCTCGCGCGCACGGTCAGGTCAGGCATGCGCCGAAGGCTACCGTGGCGCGCGCAGCTCAGCCGGCGAAGGTGTCGGGATCGGGGCCGGTGCGCTCGTCGCGGTTCAGCGCCGAGATCGCCGTCATGTCCACCTCAGGCAGGGTGAAGTCGAAGATGTCGATGTTCTCCCTGATCCGGGCCGGGGTGACCGACTTGGGGAACACGATGTCGCCGCGCTGGATGTGCCACCTCAGCACGACCTGGGCCGGAGTCTTGCCGGTGCGGCCCGCGATGGCGATCACCACCGGGTCGGCGAGCACCCGGCCCCGTGCGATCGGCGACCACGCCTCGACCGCGATCTGCTGGCTGGCGCAGAACGACCGCAGGCCATCCTGAGTCAGGTACGGGCTCACCTCGATCTGGTTCACCATGGGCCTGATCTCGCACTCGGCAAGCAGCCGCTGCAGGTGGCCGGCCTGGAAGTTGGATACGCCGATCGAGCGCGCCCGGCTGTCGCGGTAGACCTCCTCGAGCACCCGCCAGGTGGACCCGAAGTCGCCGCCGTACCTGGTCGGCAGCGGCCAGTGGATCAGGAACAGGTCGATGTAGCCGAACCCGAGGGCGTCGAGCGTCCGGTCGAACGCCTTGCGCGCGTCCTCTGGCTCGTGGCAGTCGTTGCTCAGCTTGCTGGTCACGAAGACGTCGGCCCGGCTCAGCCCGGACCCCGCGATGGCCGCACCGACCTCCCCCTCGTTGCCGTACATCTGCGCGGTGTCGATGTGCCGGTAGCCGGCCTCAAGCGCGGTGCCCACCGCCCGCTCGGTCTCGGCCGGCTTGACGAGGAAGACGCCGAAGCCCAGTTGGGGGATCGTATTGCCGCTGCTGAGCAGGATGTCAGGTACCTGATTCACCGGAACTCCATCCCTGGTTACTCCGCCAGCCCGGTCCGCCCGGCTGGCCTCCTACGGCCGTTGACTGCCCTCAGCATGCCGGTTCATGCGGGCGCACCTCAGGCCGCCCGGGGCCGAGCGGGCAGCACCCGAGCTAGCCGAGTGCAGCCGTGCCCGTCCGCTCCCTGCGCAGGGCGCGCAGCACGGGCAGCGAGGCGAAGTAGCAGCCCGCCGCGGCGATCCCTGCCACGGCCAGGTCGACGGAGACGCGCCCCTGCTGCGCCCAGTAGACGTCCTTCAGGTCAAGCAGCAGCGCGAACTCATCCACGATGAGCGCCAGGCCGCTGCCGTAGCTGACCGCCACCGCCGGGTGCCTGCGCTGCCGGTCGCTGCCGTGCACGGCGACCGCTCCCACGCCGGCCAGCAGCGCGATCCCCCACAGGTAGTGATGCAGGTGCTCGCCGCCGAGCTTGACGTTGCGGAAAGGCCCGCGACCGGCCTTGATGCTGATGGTAACCCCGCGTACCGCGGCGAACGTCGCGGTGAACGCCAGCCAGCTAGCCAGCGCCGCCCGCTGGTTACGGTCCAGGTCATCGCGCAGCACACGGCGCAGGCGCGCCGGCGGGTCCCCCATGAGCGGACTGTACCCGCCCGGCATGGCTAACCGCCTCAGCCGATCCGGGTGAAGTGAGATCCGACCGCAACCTCGGGGTGCTCTCGGCGTCTTAGAGCGGAGAGCCGTGCGGAAGGACGGTGCCCGATGCACGCCAGGATCGCTCACACGGCCGTGGCGTGCTGCGCGGCCGCGATCGCACTCGGCGCGGCCGGGTGCGGCGCGGCGCCGGCACCGGACAGCGGACCGGCCGGGCCTGCATCGTCGGCGGCGGTCCGCCCGGCCGGACGGCCCGGCCCGCCCGGCCGGGCTCTTGGCTGGGTCCTCGACACGCCGCCTTGCATGGGCGACGAGGTGTCAGTGATCGATACCGCCACCGGGCGGGCACTGCCGCCGGTCAGGGTGGGCCGCGGCGTGGACGCCATCGCGGCGGCTCCCGACGGCCGGACCGTCTACGTCTCCAGCGGCCGGCCCAACACCAACGGAACCGTGTGCACCTCGGTGGGCCCGCAGCAGCCGGCCAATACGGTCACCCCGATCAGCACCGCCACCGGACGAGCGGGCACGCCGATCCACGCCGGCCGGTACCCGGGACCGATCGTGATCGCGCCGGACAGCGCCACCTTCTACGTGGCGAGCCTGTACCGGTACTCCGTCGTGCCGGTGAGCGCGGCCACCGGGCGGCCTGCCAGGCCGATCAGGCTGCGCCAGTTCGTGACCGCGATGGCGATCACGCCGGACGGCGCGACCATCTACGCAGCGGGGAGCAACAGCTCGGGCCAGGACCTGGTGACCCCGATCTCCACGGCCACCGCCACCGCGGACCGGCCGATCCGGATCCCCGGCTACCCGAGCGCCATGGCGATCACCCCGGATGGCCGGACCGTCTACGTCGTCACCGGCAAGGGAGTGACGCCGATCAGCACCGCCACGGACACGGCGGGCAGGCTGATCCGGGTGGGACCCTTCCCCGGACAGATCGTGATCGCGCCGGACGGCACGACCGCCTACGTCACCAGCAGCCGCGGCGTCACCCCGATCGATATCGCTACCGACCGGCCCGAGCGGACAGTCAAGGTGAGCACCGGACCGGTCGCGATCACCCCGGACGGCCGGACCATCTTCGTGGCGGGATTCGACGCCGCCACCCGGACCAGCGAGGTCACGGCGATCGACACCGCGACCGGCCGTGCGGGTAGGCCGATCCTGGTCAGGTACCCACGCGGGGTCGACCTCAGCGGCATCGGCATCGCCCCGGATGGCCGCACCGCCTACCTGCTCAACGAGATCTTCGAGCCAGGGTTCTCGCGGGGCACCGTGATCCCGCTGCGCATCGCGTCCGGCAGGCTGGGACGGCCCATCGGCGCGGGGATCGGCCCGAGCGCGATCGTCTTCAGCCCGTAGCCCGCCGAAGCCGGTCCGGGACAACGCCATCCGCGGCAACCCCGACAATGACCGGGACCGCTCACGTACGGTCCACCCCATGGCCGGCCCAGGCGGCACATGGCTGTCAGCGAGCCCATGATAGGGATGGACGCATGCTCGATCACATCTCCATCCAGTGCACCGATCCCGGCGCGAGCGCGAAGTTCTACGACACGGTGCTCGGGCCGCTCGGCGCGGGCCGGGTGATGGAGTTCGGCGCGGTCATCGGATACGGGGCCGCAGGCAAGCCGGACTTCTGGATCGGCCCGCAGGTCACCGGCGAGGGCTTCAGGGAGTCCCACGTCGCATTCGCCGCGCCGGACCGGGCGGCGGTGCGGGCATTCTTCGATGCCGCGGCGGGCACCGGGGCCACGGTGCTGCACGAGCCCAGGCTGTGGCCCGAGTACCACGCCTCCTACTACGGCGCGTTCGTGCGCGATCCCGACGGCAACAACGTCGAGGCCGTCTGCCACGCGCCCGAGTAGGGCTCCGGCGGCTGGAACGGGCAGGCGGGGTCCTCGCCGAGCGGGTCGCCGGTCGATGCGTAAGCGCGGGCGCGCGAGCCGCCGCACAGGTCCGCGTACGTGCAGGCACCACACCGGCCGGCGAAGTCGGCGGCCCTGATCGCCCGCAGCAGCGGGTCGTCGCGGTAGATATCGCGCAGCGAGCGGTCCCTGATGTTGCCGAGCGCGAGCGGCAGGAACCCGGCCGGGTACACCGCGCCGTCGTGCGCGACGAACAGGATGCCCTTGCCGTCCCTGGTAGGGGCGATGTGCGCGCTCGGCCGACGGACCGGCTCGCCGAGCAACTCGCGCAGCCTGCCGGACAGCATCTGATATCCGGAAGTGCCCGGCGGGCTGGCGCCCTCGCGCCGCTGGGTCACCACCCGGCGGAAGAACGGGGCCTCCACGGTCCGTATCGTGACGCCGTACCCGGACGCGTCGTACAGGAAGTGACAGACGTCCTCATGCTGCTGCGGCGACACCGCGCCGGCATTGACCCCGCGGCCCACCTGCACCAGGAAGAACACCTCCCACATCTGCGCGCCGAGCCCGGTGATCAGGGCAGCGACATCGGCAAGCTCGGCCAGGTTGCCTCCCATGACGGTGGTGTTGACCTGGACGGTCACGCCCGCGCCGACCAGGCGCTCGATGGCGCGCACGGTCTGCTCGAAGTGCCCGGCCACGCCGCGGACTCCGTCGTGCGTCGGCGCGGCCGCGCCGTCCAGGCTGACCGACACCGCACGGGCCGCGCTGGCCGCGATCCTGCGCACCATGTCGTCGGTCAGCAGCGGGGTGACCGACGGCGAAAGGCATACCGGCACTCCGAGCGAGTCCGCGTGCTCGACGATCTCGAACAGGTCGGGCCGCAGCAGGCAGTCACCGCCGGTGAGCACGAGGATCGGATGCGGCCGCCCGAATCCGGCGACCTGGTCGACCAGGTCATGGCCCTCTGCCTGGCTCAGCTCCCCGGGCGGCGCCTGGGTGGTCGCCGAGGCCCGGCAATGCCGGCAGGCGAGCAGGCAGGCCCGCGTGGTCTCCCAGAACACCAGCATCGGGCGCTGCCCGAAGTCCACCGTGGTCCGCGCCCGCACCGCGGTCTGCACCCCGCCGTTCGCGCTCATCAGCCTCTCCCGCCGTCGCGGCATCGAGCCGGTCGGCTCATCCTGGCCAGCGCCGACGGGTCCCGCACAGGGCCCAACGTCCCCCCGAGGGGGGCCCGAATGGCCGCTAGCTGCCCAGGTGCGGGAACAGGTGGCCGAAGCACTCGATCAGGATCTCGATGCCGTCGGCCCGCAGCACCTTCGCGTCGTGAGGGAGCTCGGGCACCCGGATCCCGAAGGACTTGCCGAGCTCGAGCGTGGCGAACAGCAGCGCCCTGGGCAGCGCCGGCAGCACGGGATCGTCGGCCGGCACCGGCACCACCCCGCCGGGCATCGGCCGCGGCGTCACCTCGGGCCAGTCCTCCGGCGCCCGCGGGCTGTCCAGCCTGAGCAGCCCGGACAGGTCCCTGGCCATCGCGTCGCGCGCGGTCAGCGGACCGCCGAGCGACCAGCGCGAGCGCAGCGTCGCGATCAGCGAGGTATGCCGGCACTCGTCGCTGACCACCGCCTGCTCCGCGGCCCACGCCGAGATCGCGATGGTCGGCACCCGCAGGCCAGACCTGGTGAACGTGAAGCCAAGCTGGCCGGCCGGCGCGCCGGGCACCGGCGATGGCACCAGCGGCGGGGCCACGTGGTCGTAGGTGCCGCCGTGCTCGTCGAAGGTGATGAGCAGCAGCGTGTTGTAGGCGTTCGAGCCGTCCGGCGACGAGGACGAGCGGACCGCGTCGTAGATCTTCGCCAGCAGCGCCTCGCCGCCGATCAGCGACGACGGCGAGTCGAACCGCATCGTCGGGAACAGGGCGTCGAACGCGGGGTGCATGTCGTTGTGCCCGTACAGCAGGTTCGGCTCGATGAACGAGTAGGTGGGCAGCTCGCCGCTCGCCGCGTCGAGCAGGAACTGGTCGGTGCTGAAGAAGTTGGTCGCGAACCGGTCGTACAGCCGCGGGGCGTGGATGATCCCGGTCAGCGAGAGGTGGCTGGGCGGGTCGCAGTACACCCGCCAGGTCAGCCCCTGCGC
Source organism: Streptosporangiaceae bacterium (assembly GCA_035517035.1). Lineage (GTDB taxonomy): Bacteria > Actinomycetota > Actinomycetes > Streptosporangiales > Streptosporangiaceae > Chersky-822. The sequence goes on from DATIZP010000091.1 coordinate 11,038, forward strand.
CTCGAGCCGCTCGAAGATCGTCTCCGCGGTGTTGTGCAGCGGGAACGCGTCGGCGGGCGATAGGTTGACCACGTAGCCCGACGAGGTCGCGGCGTGAAAGAACGAGCGGTTGGCGAAGGTCTGCGACGGCACCTCGCAGAACCAGCGGTCGAAGGTGGTGAAGCCGCGGGCCAGCGCCGAGAGCACCGGCATCTGCTCGGGCGCGTAGCCCGTCATGATCTGGGCGAAGTCGTCATAGCCTGGCTGCGTGCCGGTCTCGGCAGTCACCGAGCTGATGTAGTCGGCGACGAACCCGTCCATGGTCGGCGGCTGGCGGGGGTCGGCGGGCGCGTTGTACGGCGAGGTCATCAGGTCGGCCAGCACGTTCCTGTTGGACGGCGGGTCGATCAGCCCGAACAGCTGGGTGTTGACGTGCTGGTACTCCTCGCCAGGATCCGGAGACGGCGTGTTCATGGTGACCGCCACGCCGTATGGCACCGTGGCCTGATCAGCCCCGGCCCACGGCGGCACGGGGTTGGCGAGGTCCTTGCCGATCACGCCGTCGAACGATGCAACCTCGCCAGGTGCGTACAGACGGCCGAGCAGGTTGTCGAACGATCGGTTCTCGAACATGAGCACGACCACGTGGTCGAGGGCGGCGCTTGGGTCGGGACTCGGCATCGCGGACCTTTCGCAAATTCAGGCCTGCTGGGAACGTCAGTTCCCCACGATAGGCATCCGGTGTGGCCGCCGACCATTACGACGCGGACTTGTTATCCGTAATGCGCAGATTGGCGAGCCGGTCGACGACCGCCCCGTATCCGGGGTGCAGCGGGATGGTCGCCCCGTACTCCTCGATCACCGCCGGTCCGGCCAGCACATCGCCGGCGGCCAGGCCGGAACGCGCGAAGACAGCCGCCCGCACCGGGGGCTCGCCACGGCCGAAGCACACCAGGCGGGAACCGGCCTGCGCTCGGTGCGGGCTCCCGTCGCCGACGGCAAGCTCGGGCAGGCCGGGCCGGCGGATCGGGCCGATCCCCGTGATCCTGAAGTTCACCCACTCCACGTGCTGGCGCGGGTCATCGCGGAAGTCATACCCGTACAGCGCGCGGTGGGCGTCGTGGAACGAGCGCACCACGCCCTCGGCCGTCCCGGCGTCGAACCCGGGCGACGGCTTGTCCGGCGGTCCGGCGGGAACCGGCACCCGGACCTCGAACGCCTGCCCGAAATAGCGCAGGTCGGCGGAGGCGACCAGCCGGTGCGCTCCCGTTACAAAACCCTGAGAGACAAGCCCGGTGCGCGCCTGGGCCGCCAGATCGGCGTAGATCGCGCGGACCGTGGCGGGGTCGAGGCCGTCGTGCCTGCGCACCGCCGTCCGCACGTGATCGATGCGGACATCGACGGTGAGCAGCCCGAACGCCGAGACGTTGCCCGGGCTCGGCGGCACGAGCACCTCCCGCACGCCGAGGATGCCGATCAGCGGGCAGGCAAGCAGCGAGCCCGAGCCGCCGAAGGTGACCAGGGTGAAGTCCCTGACGTCGAGCCCGCGCCGCACCGTGATCTGGCGCACGGCGTTGGCCTGGTTCCAGGCCGAGATGTCCAGGATGCCGGTGGCGCAGTCCCGCTCGCTCAGGCCGAGCCAGCCGGCCAGCGCGGCCAGCCCGGTCCTCGCGGCGCCCGCGTCGAGCGGCACCTCGCCGCCGAGCAGGTGTGGCGGGATCCGGCCGAGCGCCAGGTGCGCGTCGGTGACGGTGACCTCGGTGCCGCCCTTGCCGTAGCACAGCGGCCCCGGATCGGCCCCGGCCGAGCGCGGCCCGACCTTGAGCGCACCCTCTGGCGAGATCCAGGCCACCGAGCCACCGCCGGCTCCCACCGTCACCACGTCCACCATCGGGATCATCGACGGGTACCCGCCGACGCTTCCCTCGGTGGTCAGCGCGGGCTCGCCGCCGGCCACCACGGCCACGTCGGTGGAGGTGCCGCCGCCGTCGCAGGTCAGCACCTGCTGCACGCCCGCGGCGCCGGCGATCAGCGCGGCGCCGAGCGCACCCGCGGCCGGGCCGCTCAGCACGGTCGTGATCGGGTGGTGGATGACCTCGGCGGCAGACAGCACGCCGCCGTTGGACTTCATCACGTAGAACGGCAGGCCCTGGCCGGCCAGCCCGTTCAGGCGCTCGGTGATCGCGGTCAGGTAGCTGGCGACCCTGGGCTTGACCGCCGCATCGAGCAGCGTGGTCATCGAGCGCTCGTACTCGCGGTACTCGCGCAGCACCGCCGAGGAGATCGACACCACCGCCCGGGGGTGCTCCCTGGCCAGCACGGCGGCCATCCGGCGCTCGTGCTCGGGGCTGGCATAGGAGTGCAGGAAGCACACGCCGATGGTGTCGACGCCGCGGTCGCGGAACCAGCGGGCCACCTGGGCTGCGCCGTCCTCGTCGAAGGGGACGAGCTCGGCGCCGGTGTGGTCGAGCCGGCCGCGGACGGTCCGCACCAGGTCGGCGGGGACGATCCGGTCTGGTTTCACCCAGAAGTAGGAGTTGCCGTAGCCGTCGGGCACCGACTGCCTCGCGATCTCGAGCAGGAACTCGAAGCCCTCGGTGGTGATGAAGCCGAGGCGGCCGACCTTGCCCTCGAGCAGCTGGTTGGTCGCGATCGTGGTCCCGTGGCTGACCGCCGCCAGCGCGCCGGGGTCGGCGCCGAGCATGCGCAGGACCCTGGCAAGCCCGTCGATGAAACCCTGCGACGGGTCGGCGGGGGTGGTCGGCGTCTTGGTAACCGTGAGCTCGCCGGTGACCTCGTCGTAGGCCACCACGTCGGTGAACGTGCCGCCGGTGTCGATCCCCACCCGCAGCCGGCGAGCGCCGGCAGGCCCCTTCGGCCCGGCGGCCTCACCAGCTTCCTCGCTGACGCCAGTCTCGTTCGTCACGGCTGGCGAGTGGCGGCGCGGCGCAGCCGGCGCAGCACGACGGCGGCCACCACCCCCGACGCTCCGACGGCCGCGCTGACCAGCAGGCCGGACTTCACGCCCGACCAGCCCGCCCGGGCGGCCGACTCGTCGTCGGCGATCTCGCTCACGGCGCTCTCGTCCACGCCGAGCGCGTTGTCGAGGGCGGCCCCGGCCGGGGCGCCGGCGAACGTAGGCTCCCCGGCGGGGACGGGCTCTTCGGGCGGCGCGGTGAGTCCCTCGGCAAGCGCGGCGACGAACTGGTCGGCCAGCCGCCGGGCGATCGAGCCCGCCATCCGCTGGCCGACCGCGGCGATCGCCCCGTCGAGTTCGGCGTCCACCCGATAGGCGAACCCGGTCGAGCCCTCGTCCAGCCCGTTCAGCCGGATCTCGACGGTGGCGTCGACCGCGCCCTGGCTCCCGGCTCCGGCCAGGTTCAGCCGCAGCAGTGTCGGCGCCGACCGCTCGGAGCTGACCGCGTCGCACTCGTAGCTGCCGGCCACGCCGGGCAGGGCGGCCGTCACCTGGAAGTGGATCCGGCCGTCACCGCGCGCTTCGAGCCGCTCGCAGCCAGGAATCGCCCTGGCCAGCAGGTCAGGGCTGTCCAGTGCGGCCCAGACCTGCTCGACCGGCGCCGCCAGGGTCGCCTCGCCAGTGACCTTCATCGCGCCCTCCAAGCCCGACCTCGCCGAGGTGCCGGACGTCTAGCAAGGATGGCATGCCGACCACGCTGCCAGAAGCCGCCGCCCGTTCAATCCCAAGTAGCCGCTGCGACGCCGCCATTGACGGTTAACTGTCCCTATGACTGATGCGAACGGACTTTCCTCGGTCGAGCACATCGTGGTTCTCATGCTGGAGAACCGTTCGTTCGACCACATGCTCGGATTCTTGTATAGCGACATCAACAATCTGCTGCCGTCCGGGCTGGAATTCGCCGGGCTGACCGGCAACGAGTCGAACCCCGGCGCGAGCGGGCCGGTGCGCGTCTACCGGATCGAGCCGGGCACCCCGAACGCGTATTTCATGCCGGGCGCCGACCCCGGCGAGGGCTACATGGCCACCAACGACCAGCTGTTCGGCAGCGAGAAGGCACCCGCAGACGGCACGATCCCTGCGATGAATGGCTTCGTCAAGGACTTCGCCTACACGCTCGGCTGGCAGTCGCGCGAGGGCGGCTGGTCGATCGTGCCAGGCACGGTCGCGAGCAACATCATGGGCTGCTTTACTCCCGACACCGTGCCGGTGCTTTCGGCGCTGGCCAAGGGCTACGCGGTGTGCGACCAGTGGTTCTCCTCGGTGCCCACCGAGACCATGCCGAACCGCGCGTTCGCCTGCGCGGCGACCAGCCAGGGCCACCTGGACGACAAGACGAGGACGTTCACCGCGCCGAGCATCTTCGGCCTGCTCGGCAAGAACGGCTGCACCTGGGGCATCTACGGCTACGAGGCCGAGCCGCTGACCAAGTCCACGTTCACCGACGTCGCCTCGGCCCCCGGCGGCACGATCGGCCAGTTCACCGATTTCCAGGCCGCGGCCGGCGCCGGGACGCTGCCCAATTTCACCTTCCTTGAGCCCGCCTGGTCACCCACCGGCAACAGCCAGCACCCGAACTACGACGTCGCACTCGGTGAGCAGCTCATCCACGATGTCTACGAGGCGTTGCGGGGCGGCCAGGGCTGGACGCAGACGCTGCTCGTGATCACCTACGACGAGCACGGCGGCTGCTTCGACCACGTGCCGCCGCCGGGCGGCGCGGCGCCCCCGGACAACACGGCCGGCGAGTTCGGCTTCGACTTCACCAGGTTCGGGGTCAGGGTGCCGGCCGTCCTCGTGTCGCCGCTGATCGAGCCGGGCACGGTCTACCGGGCCACGGGCAGCACTCCGCTCGACCACACCTCGATCCTGAAGACCGTCGAGCAGCGCTGGACCCTGCGTCCGTTGACCGCCAGGGACGCGGCCGCGCCGGGGTTCGGCGACGTGCTGACGCTGGCGCCTGCGCAGGCGCGCACCGACGACGTGCTGGCCGGGGTCCCGGTCCCGCAGCCGGTCGGCCCGCCCCCGAGCGCGACCGCCCCGTCGCACCTGCAGAAGGTCCAGGCCGACCTCATCTCCCGGCGCTTCCCGGCCGGCCAGCACGACGACGCCGACGCGCTCGCCGCACACGGCACCAGCGCGACCTACGCCGACTACATCCGCGCCCATTCCGAGTACCACCGGCACTGACCTTCCCTCCGCGGGCGCCGGTGCCCGGGGCACCCGGGCACCGGCCGCGACATCGTGCCGAGTTGATGCTGCGAAAAGCGACATCGGCGGGCCACAATGTCCGGCCGCGGCCCCGGAGGCGCGGGCTCAGCCGACGGGCGGCGGGCCGGCGTGCTGGCGGCGGAGCTCGAACAGGTCGGAGGGGGAGATCGGCATGGACCGGATCGGGAATCCCTCGGCGTCCTCGATCGCGGCGGCGAACACGGCCGCGCTCGGGATCACGCCGGCCTCGCCGGCGCCCTTGATGCCGAGCGGGTTCAGCGGCGAGGGGGTCTCCAGGTGGTCGATCTCGATACCCTCGGGCACCTCGCTGACATACGGCATCAGGAAGTCCATGAACGAGGCGTTCTGCAGCTGACCGGTCTCGTCGTAGGCGATCCGCTCGTACAGGGCCCCGCCGACCCCCTGGGCCACGCCGCCGTGGATCTGGCCCGCCACGATCCTGGGATTGATCAGCGTCCCGCAGTCGTGCACCACGCAGTACCGAAGGATCTTGATCTCGGCGGTCTCCGGGTCGGTCTCCACGATCACGGTGTGCATCCCGGCCGCGAACGTGGACCTGACCGGCGAGAAGAACTCCCGCCCCTCGATCCCCGGCTCCTCCCCCGGCGCCACCGGCGGCAGGTTGATGTCGCCGCCGGCGAACTGGGTGGCGGCCTGCGCCGCCTCGTCGAACGCGTACCGCAGCGGGTTGGATAGCACGGCCACGGTCCCGAGCGCGATCCCGGTCTCCGGGTCGCCCTTTACCCGGACCACGCCATCGACGATCTCGATGTCCTCCGGCGACGCCTCGAGGGCCGTCGCGGCGACCCTGATCGCCTTCGCCCGCGCCGCACGCGCGGCCAGCGCCACCGCCGACCCGCTCATCACCGCGGCCCGCGAGGCGAACGTGCCGACCGCGTAACCGAACGCGCGGGTGTCGCCGGTCATCACCTGCACATCGCGCAGCGGCACGCCGAGCTCGTCGGCCACGATCTGGGCGAACACGGTCTGGTGCCCCTGTCCCTGCGAGGTCAGCCCGGTCGCGACCTTGACCTTGCCCGAGGTCTCCACCACCACGTGCGCGCCCTCGTACGGGCCGACGCCGGTGCCCTCCACGTAGCAGGCGAGCCCGATCCCCAGCCGGCGCCCCTGCTCCCGCGCCGCCGCCTGCTGCGCACCGAACTCGTCCCATCCCACTAGTGCCTTCAGCTTGGCCAGCGCCGCCGGGTAGTCACCGGAGTCGTAGATCAGCGGCCGGCCGTCCTGGAAGATCAGCCCGTGGTCGTATGGCATCTCCTCGGGCTGGATGAAGTTGCGCTCCCGCACCAGCGCCCGGTCCAGGCCCAGCGCCGCCGCGATCGCGTCTATCGTGCGCTCCATCACGAACGCGCCCTGCGGCCGGCCCGCACCCCGGTACGGCGTGACGATCACGGTGTTGGTGTACAGCGAGCTGAACTCCACCCGGTAGGCCCCAGGCTTGTAGGGGCCGAGCAGCTGGGTGGACGTGATGATCGGCACGATCAGCCCGTACGGGATGTAGGCCCCGTTGTCGTGCCAGAACCGCACGTCAAGACCGAGCACGCGGCCCTCGTCGTCGAACCCGACCCTGACCTGGTGCCGCTGCCCGCGCTCGTGCGCGCTGGCCACGAAGTGCTCGATCCTGTCCTCGGTGTACTTCACCGGCCGCCCGAGCTGCCTGGCCGCCCACGGCACGAGCACCTCCTCAGGCCATGGGTGCACGATCTTGACGCCGAAGCCGCCGCCCACGTCCGGCGTGATCACGTCCACGTCGGCCAGCGCCAGCCCCAGCTTGGCGGCCACCGCCGCCCGCACGCCGGTCGAGGTCTGGGTGGATGTCCAGATCCGCAGCCGCCGCGACTCGCCGTCCCAGCGGGCGAGCACGCCCCGCCCCTCGAGCGGCGTGGACGCCGACCGCTCGACGTACAGGTCAAGGTTGAGCGCGTGCGGCGCGGCCGCGATCGCGGCGGGCGCGTCGCCGTGGGACTGCACCAGGTGGCCGGCCACGTTGCCGGGCACATCCTCGTGCACCAGGTGCTCGGCGGCCCGCGCGGCGTCCACGCCGACCACGGCGGGCAGCGGCTCGTAGTCCACCGCGATCAGCTCGGCAGCGTCCTCGGCCAGGTAACGGTCGGCGGCGACCACCATGACCACGGGCTCGCCGACGTAGTTCACCGCGCCGGCCGCCAGCGGGTAGCCGGTGCGGCCGTGGGTCAGCGCGGGGTGCGGGATCAGCAGCGGCAGCGGCTCGGCGAGCCTGCCCGGCAGGTCCTCGTAGGTGTAGATCCCCGCCAGCCCCGGGACGTCGAGCGCCGCGGAGACGTCGATGTCGAGCACGCGGGCGTGCGCGTGCGGGCTGCGCACGAACGCGGCGGCCAGCGCGTCGCCGCCGAGGTCGTCCAGGTAGGCGCCGTGGCCGCGGAGCAGCCGGTCGTCCTCCACCCGGGCGACCGGCTCGCCGAACATGGCCGTCACGACCGCTCCCGCGCAAGCTCGGCGGCGCGCAGCACGGCGGCGACGATGTTCTGGTAGCCGGTGCAGCGGCACAGGTTGCCGCCGACGATCTCCCTGGCCTCCGCCGCGGTGGGGTCGGGGTTCTCGGCCAGCGCGGCGGTGATCATGGTGAGGAAGCCCGGGGTGCAGAACCCGCACTGGAGCCCATGGCAGTCGGCGAACGCCTGCTGCACCGCGGACAGCGTCCCGTCCGGCGCGGCGAGCCCCTCGACCGTCGTCACGTGCGCGCCGTCGGCGGTGACCGCCAGCAGCAGGCACGATCGCACCGGGACTCCGTCGAGCAGGACCGTGCAGGCGCCGCAGACGCCGTGCTCGCACCCGACGTGCGTGCCCGTCAGCCCGAGGTCGTGCCGCAGGCAGTCCGACAGCAGGCGGCGCGCGGGCACCCGCACGTCCCGCGCCACCCCGTTCACCACCAGCCGGACGTCGTGCAGCGCGGCCGCGTCCGCGACGTGGCCGACCTCCCGGCCGGCCCGCTGGTCAGATGTCACGTGCCCGCCTCCTCGCCTGGGCGACTGCCTCGGCCAGCGCCCGCCTGGTGAGCACGCCGGCCAGGTGGCTGCGGTAGGCGGCCGTCGCGTGGATGTCCGAGACAGGCCGCACCGACCCGGCCGCAAGCCGCCCGGCGACGGCGAGCACGTCGTCGTCGGACGCCGTGCCCGAGCACGCCTCGGACAGGTCGACGACCAGCGGCGTCCCGGCCACCGACAGGTACGCGGCACGGGCCCTGACCAGCCTGCCGTCCTCGTCGATCTGCGCCAGCGCGGCCACGCCGCAGATTGCGTAGTCGCCGCTGCGCCTGCTCACCTCGGCGAACGCGCCGCCCACCCGGGAGGCGAGCACCGGAAAGATGGCCTCGGTGGCCAGCTCGCCGGGCTGCACGTCAGACTCAAGCGGCCCGAGGAAGAAGTCTTCAGCCTTAACCAATCGCTCCCCGCCGGTCCCGGCCAGCCGCACCGACCCGCCGAGCAGCGCAAGAACCGCGGTCATCTCGCCGGCCGGGTCGGCATGCACGATGCTGCCCACCGTGGTCCCGCGGTTCCTGATTACCGGGTGCGCCACCAGCGCGAGCGCGTCGCTGATTAGCGGCGCGGCGGCCGCCACCGCCGGATCGCGCAGCACCTCAGCGTGCCTGGCCAGCGCGCCGATCCTGACCTGGCCGTCGGCGACGCTGATGTAGCTCAGCTCGGTCAGCCGGTTGATGTCCACCAGGTGCGACGGCGCCGCCAGGCGCATGCTGAGCAGCGGAACCAGCGACTGGCCGCCGGCCAGCACCTTGCCGTCGGGCCCGGCCTCGGCCAGCGCGGCAATGGCCTCGGCGACGGACTCCGGCCGGGAGTAGCCGAAAGCGGACGGCTTCACCCCGGTTACGTTAGCCCCCGGCGATCTGCGTGATCACAGTGACTCCGCTGGCCGCGCGCCGGGGTCGCGCCCAGGCAGCGGGCTCACCGCGCGAGCGCGGGGGCCAGCCGGCGGAAGCCGTCGAGCGGGTCGAAGTCGGGGGCGCCGAGCAGCTGGATGCAGACGTGGTCGGCGCCGGCGACCAGGTGCTCGGTGAGCTGCTCGGCGACATGCGCCGGGTCGCCGTGCGCGACCAGCGCGTCGACCAGCGCGTCGCTGCCGCCGTCCGCCAGGTCCGCCTCGGTCCAGCCGAGCCGCCGCAGGTTGGACGTGTAGTTGACCAGGCCGAGGTACGGGGTCCGGACCCTGGACCTGGCGATCACCCGCGCGGCCTGCGGGTCGGTCTCGATCACCGCCTTGTGCTCGGTCGCGAGCAGCGGCTCGGAGCCGAGTATCTCCCTGGCCAGCGCGGTGTAGGCGGTGGTGACCAGGTACGGGTGCGCCCCGGCGGTCCGTTCGGCGGCCAGCCGCAGCATCCGCGGCCCGAGCGCGGCGAGCACCATGGCATCGCCGGGCACTCCGGCGTCGAGCAGCACGTCGACGTAGCCCGCGAGCGTCTCGTACGGCCTGGCGTACTGCCTGGTGGCCTCCCGGTGGCCGGCTCCGACGCCGAGCAGGAACCTGCCAGGATGGGCGGCCTCGATCCTGGCGAACGACCGGGCGACCTCATGCGGATCGCTCTGCCACATGTTCACCACGCCGGTCGCGATCACGATGCTGGTCGTCGCCTCGAGCAGCCCGTCAACCGTGGCCAGCTCGGCACCCGGCGAGCCGCCGAGCCAGACCGCGCCGAAGCCGAGTTCCTCGGCCTCGGCCGCGAAGTCCGGGCCGATCTGGCCGTAGCCGCGCCAGATCCCGAACCGGCCGATCCGGTCCCGCCAGTGCTGCGTCATTGCGCTCTCCCGCCGATCGCGAGTGTCGTCACGGACGGGCGCGCCGGCGCACGGCGAACCCGGTACGCCCAGTCTGGCAGCGCCCAGCGATGATGATCCGATGGAGGCCGATGGTTCCGGCTCGGCGCGGCGAGCGGACGTCCCGGCGGGTACCTGCCCGTTCACGGTCGACCGGCCGGTGATGCGCCAGCGGTGGGAACGCCTGACGTTCCTGCACTGGTCGTTCGACCCGGCGCGGGTGCAACGGCTGCTGCCGGCCGGCCTGGAGGCCGACCTGTTCGGCGGGGCGGCGTGGGTGGGGCTGGTGCCGTTCTTCATGCGGGTCGGGACCGGGCACGGGCACCAGGCGCCGTGGGTGTCGAGGTTCTGCGAGACCAATGTCAGGACGTACGTGCGCGACCGGGCGGGGCGGACCGGGATCTGGTTCTTCTCGCTCGACGCCGCACGGCTCGGGGCCGTCGCCGTCGCCAGGGCGACCTACCGGCTGCCGTACTTCTGGTCGGCGATGAGCATCGCCGACGGCGACGACGCGGTGTCCTACCGCTGCCGGCGCAGGCTGCCGGGCCCGGCGGCGGCCAGCGACGTGCGGGTCAGGATCGGCGACCGGTATGAACCCGGTGACCTGGACGAGCGCGACCACTTCCTGACCGCGCGCTGGATCCTGTTCAGCGCGTCAGGCGATCGGCGGCGGCTGGCCAGGGCATGCCACTCGCCGTGGCCGCTGTTCCGGGCGACGGCCGAGCGTGCCGACGACCGCCTGATCGCGGCCGCCGGGCTGCCCGCTCCGGACGGCCCGCCCCTCGTCCACTACTCCCCGGGGGTCGACGTGGCGATCGGCCGCCCTGAGCGGTGGGATCAGGGCAGATGAGAGCCGGGCCCACGTAGCACGAAGGAGTCTGCAGGCATGCGGCACGTCGAGGCACGGACCGGCGCGTACGCCGACTCGGTCACGCTCATGCAGGTCAGCGCCCGGGTCCAGGAAGTACCGGGAGTCCGGGCCGCGCTGGTCGCGATGGCCACCGAGCTGAATATCGGCCTGCTGGCCGGCCTCGGCATGACCGCGCCGGCCGCCGCCGGACCGAACGACCTGCTGGTCGCCATCGAGGCCGACGACGCCGAGGCACTGGCGGCCGCGCTGACCGTCGCCGACGGTGCGCTCACCGCCCGCCCCCCAGGGGCAGGCGGCAGCGCGGCGAGCCAGGTGGCCGGCCAGGTCGCGCAGCCGCCGAGGACCGCGGGCAGCGCGGCCCGCAGGTCCGGGCCAGGGCTCTGCCTGATCTCGGTGCCCGGGCGGTTCGCGTTCGCCGAGGCGGTAGACGCGCTGGAGTCGGGCTGCGACGTGATGATCTTCTCCGACAACGTCCCGGTCGAGCAGGAGGTGGCGCTCAAGGACATCGCGGCCGAGCGCGGCCTGCTCGTGATGGGGCCGGACTGCGGGACCGCCGTGCTGAGCGGCGTCGGCCTCGGCTTCTCGCACACGGTGCCGCCAGGCCCGATCGGCCTGGTGGCCGCGTCGGGGACCGGGGCGCAGCAGGTGATCTGCCTGCTCGACGCGGCCGGGGCCGGGACCAGCGCGGTGCTCGGCACCGGCGGCCGCGACCTGTCGGCGGCCGTGGGGGGCCGCTCCGCGCGTACCGCGCTCGCCGCGCTCGACGAGGAACCCGGATGCGAGCTGATCATGCTGCTCTCCAAGCCACCGGCCGCCGAGGTCGCCGCCGACCTGCGCGCCTTTGCGGGCACGCTCGCGACTCCGGTCCTGTTCGCGCTGATCGGCCAGGGCCAGCCCGACCTGACCGCCGTGACCGAGGAAGCGCTGCGCGCGATCGGCCTGCCCGTCCCCGACTGGCCCCGCTGGGACCGGCCCGAGCCCAGTGCCCAGGCCAGCCCGGTCGCAGAGGCCCGAGCGGGACGTGCGCTCCGCGGGCTGTTCGCGGGCGGGACGCTCTGCGACGAGGCGATGGTGATCGCCGCAGAACAGCTCGGCCCGGTCTACTCGAACATCCCGCTGCGCCCTGAGTGGCGCATCGACCCGCGCTCCGCCGTCCGGGGCGACCCCCGGCACGTCGTGATCGACTACGGCGACGACGAGCTCACGGCGGGGCGCCCGCATCCGATGATCGACCAGCGGCTCCGACTGGACCGGCTGGCTGCCGACGCAGCGGACCAGGCCACCGGGGTGATCCTGCTCGACGTGGTGCTCGGCCACGGCGCACATCCCGACCCCGCCGCCGAACTCGGGCCGGCCATCGAGGCGGCCAGGTCGGGCCGCGACCTGCCGGTCGTCGTCGCTCTGATCGGAGCCAGGACCGATCCGCAGGGGCTCGCCGCCCAGGCCGAGGCACTCGCCGGGGCCGGGGCTCACGTGTTCGCCTCAAACGCGCAGGCGGCCAGGTTCGCGTGTTCGCTGATCACTGCCGCGGCGGGCTCCGCCGGAAGGGTGCGGCGCGCGGCTGGCGGGCCATCGCGGGATGGCCGACCGTCACCCCGCCGGATGGCCGGGCGGGAAGGAGGACTACGCGTGACCGGCCTGCTCCGCCGTGAGCCCCGCGTGATCACGGCCGGCATCGATCTGCTCGCCGACGCGATCGCGGCGCAGGGCGTCGAGGTCACCAGGGTGGACTGGGCGCCGCCGATGCCGGGGACCGAGGCCGATCTCGCCGTCGTGCTGGCCGACCGGCGCCGCAAGGCAGGCAATGACCTCGCCGTGGCGCGGATGCTCGGCGTGCGGGCGCACCTGGTCGACGTGCTCCCCGCGAGCCGGGCGCTCGGCCTGGGCGCCGGGGAGTTCCTGCACGCCGGCCCGCCGCTCACCTGGGAGCGCGCATCGGGCCCCATGCGCGGGGCGCTGGTCGGCGCGGCGGTCTTCGAGGGCCTGGTCGCCGAGGCCGACCCGGACGCTGGCGAGTCGGCGCACGGGATCGTTGCGCTCGATTCGTGTCATCATCGCGGTGCCGTGGGCCCGATGGCCGGCGTCGTCTCCCCCTCGATGTGGGTCTTCGTGATCGAGGATCCCGCCGACGGCCGCCGCGCCTACTGCTCCCTGAACGAGGGCCTCGGCAAGGTCCTGCGGTACGGCGCCTACTCGGCCGAGGTGATCGCCAGGCTGCTGTGGATGTCGGCGGTGCTCGGCCCGCTGCTGCAGGCGGCGGTCCGCCGTCACGGGCCGGTCGACCTTTCCGCGATCTGCGCCCAGATGGTGCAGATGGGCGACGAGGCGCACAACCGGAACCGGGCAGGCACCCTCATGCTGCTCAGGGAACTGCTGCCGTCCATGATCGAGTCCGGCTTTGCCTCGTCGGACGTGGCGGACGCGGTCAGGTTCGTCGCGGGGAACGACCACTTCTTCCTGAACCTCGCGATGCCCGCATGCAAGCTAGCGCTCGACGCCGCCCGTGGCGTACCAGGATCCACGATGGTGGTGGCCATGGCGCGCAACGGCACCGACTTCGGCATTCAGGTCTCGGGCACGGCGGACCGGTGGTTCACCGCGCCGGCGCTGGTGCCGCAGGGGCTGTTCCTGGCCGGCTACGGGCCCGACGACGCCAACCCCGACATCGGCGACTCCGCGATAACCGAGACGGCGGGACTCGGCGGGTTCGCGATGGCCGCGGCTCCGGCGATCGTCCGGCTGGTCGGCGGGACCGCGGCGTCGGCCCTGGCCAGCACGGAGCGGATGTACGAGATCACGCTGGCCGAGCATCCGCTCTTCCAGGTGCCCGCGCTGGACTTCCGCGGGACCCCGGTCGGGATCGACGTCAGCCTGGTCGCGCGGACCGGGATCCTGCCGCAGATCAACACCGGCATGGCGGGCAAGCGCGCCGGGACTGGTCAGGTCGGCGCCGGCCTGGTCACCCCGCCGCCCGAAGTATTCCAAGCCGCCCTAGCCGCGCTAGCCGCCCTCGCCCAGCACTCCCCCCAGCCCTGAGCCCCCGCCCCTCGGCGTCACCCGATTCCCCGACTCCCCGACTCCCCGACTCCCCGAGCCCCCCGAGCCCCCCGAGCCGGTGCCACACCGGCCTCCTCGCGACTTCTTACCCGCTAGCGCCTCACATAAGCCGCAAATCACCCGTGATCATGACGTCAGCGGGTAAGAAGTGGCGCTAGCGGATGAGAAGTGGCGCTGGCGGGTGAAGAGTCGGGGGCGCTTTGTTGGGGGGCGGGGCATCTCCGCGGTCATTCGTTGCCGTCTCGGGCGTGGGATAGGCGCGGAACGAAACCTGCGGCCCGCCGCTTAGGCAGCCAGCGAATCGAACCGCTCGGGCATCGGGCCGAGGCCCAGCATGTGCTCGATTGCTCCGACTGTCCGCTCAGCCGCGCGCCCATCACCGTACGGGTTCACCGCCCTGGCCATCGCCCGGTAGGCGGGAGGATCGGTCAGCAGGCGGCTGACCTCTTCGTAGACCCGGTCAGGATCGGTGCCGACCAGCCGGGCGGTGCCAGCCGAGACGGCTTCGGGGCGCTCGGTCGTGTCCCGCATCACCAGCACTGGCTTGCCGAGGCTGGGTGCCTCCTCCTGGACGCCGCCGCTATCGGTAAGCACGATCATGGACCGCCGCAGGAGCCTGGCGAACGCGCCGTAGCTCATCGGGTCTACGGTCAGGACGTTGCGGATGCCGTCAAGCTCGGGCAGCAGCGCCTCGCGGACCACGGGATTGGGGTGAACGGGCAGCACCACGCTGATGTCAGGATGGCGGCGGGCCAGGCGTGCGACCGCCTGGCCGATGTCTTCCATCCGACCCCACGACTCCCGCCGGTGGGCGGTGACGAGCAGCACCGGCGTCTCTGAGGCGTCCACCTTCTCAAGCTCGGTGCTGCCGTAGGGCACGCGCTGGTCGACGGTCCATAGCAGCGCATCGATCACGGTGTTCCCCGTGACCAGGATGTCGCGCTCCGCAACTCCCGCATCCAGCAGGTTGTTCTCGCTCTGCCTGGTGGGCGCGAGGTGCAGCGATGCCACCTGAGTGGTCAGACGGCGGTTCGCCTCTTCGGGAAACGGCGCGTACAGATCGCCGGTCCGCAGCCCGGCCTCGACGTGAATGACGGGGATGCGCTCATAGAACGCGGCAAGCGCGCCGGCGAAGGTCGACGTGGTGTCGCCCTGGACCACCACGGCGTCCGGCCGTTCCTGGCGGATCACCTCGCCGAGCCGCTCGAGCACGCGCGAGGTCAGCCCGTCCAGGGACTGCCTGGGCCTGATCACGTTCAGGTCGTGCTCGGGGCGCACCCCGAACAGGTCGTTGACCTGATCCACGATGGCTCGGTGCTGGCCGGTGAGCGCGACCACAGGCGTGAGCGCGGCCGACGCGTCGAGCCCCTGGATCACCGGAGCCAGCTTGACGGCCTCCGGCCGCGTTCCGTACACGACCATGACCCGCTTGGCTGATCCTGCGCTGATCATCTGGTTCGTTCCCCCCTGATGAGTTACCTGAGCGGTGCGAGGCTGACGGGCTGATAGCTGGCCGACGCGTCCTCGGCGTACAGGCCGATCCGCCCGGACAGGTACGGCCTGGCCGTGTCGGCGAACCTGACCAGTCGCCGGCCGTCCACGCTGGCGGTGATGACGTCGCCGCGCTGGCTGACGACCACCTGGTACCAGCGGTGCAGCGGAAACGCAGGACGGGTACCGGTCGTCAGGAAGCGCTGCTCGCCCGGATAGGCCGGGTTCTCCTGACCGAGCTCCCAGCCGTCTGGCCGCAGCATGAGGTAGTAGAAGTGGTCGTTGCCGAGGTAGTGCCAGACGACCCAGCCGACCTCCCAGTCGTTCGGCCGGTCGCGGCGCAGCTGGCCGTTCGTCCGCAGGCGCAGGTCGAGCCGGAAGCCGCGCCAGGTCCTCGCGGAGAGCACGAGCGCGGCGTGCGTGCTGCCCGGCGTGGCGGGCCTCGCCGTGGTAAGCGTGATCGCCCCGCGGTCACCGCTCGCGGTGCTGACCCGGCCGTAGCCGTCGTAGGCGACGTGCCACGGCCCGCCCACCGGGACGGCCGGCAGGGCCGACCGCCCGCATCCGGCCGCCAGCAGCGCCGCGGCGAGCGCCCCGGCGAGCGCACCGCAGGCCCCGGCGGCGCGCAGGCGCCGCGTCCTCGCGGTGGTCACGACGACTCCGCAGCCGTCGGCTCCGGGCGCGGCCCGTGCGCCGGATGGTCGGTCACCCGCTCGGTCTTCAGCCAGCCGTGCCTGCCGCGCACAATCCGGCCGAGCGCCCAGTAGCCGGCCACCATCCACAGCAGCGAGTAGATGGCGAAGGAATGGCCGAGCGCGATGGCACGCCAGGTACGCAGCCCCCGCTCGCGCCTGACGTACACGGACAGGGTGAGCAGGAGGGCCAGCGCGAAGGTGAGCCAGTACCAGTCGAGCAGCAGGCCCGGCCTGGCGAGCTCGGCCCGCCCGGCCGGGGAGAAGGCCAGCTCGCCCACCGTGATCCCGAGCGCGGCGAGCAGCAGCACGTTCGCGAGCAGGAGCACGGGTACCAGCAGGCTGTGCAGCAGATGCGGCACGGTGCGCAACGGAGCTCGCCGGACCACTCCCGGTATCTGGCGCCAGGCCTGCAGGTGGCCCTGGAACCACCGCGACCGCTGCCGCACCAGCCGCCGCATCGAGACCAGCCCTTGCTGGTGCACGGCGACGTCACGGCAGTACCTGGTGCGCCAGCCCGAGCTGACCAGCCGGAGCCTTTGCTCGAGATCCTCGCTTAGGCCGTCGGTCCAGGGGGCGGGCATCAGGTCAATCAGGGCGGCCAGCCGCACGAACTGGCCGTTGCCGCCGAGCCCGGCCACGCCCCACCGATCGCGCGCGCTCTGGTACACATCCGTGTAGGTGACGAACTCCATGTCCTGCATCCGGGCGAGCGCGCCGTCACCGCGGTTGAAGATCCGCACGCCGATCTGCACGGCTCCCACATCCGGCGCGGCGAAGTACGGCGCCACCCGATCGAGCGCCTGCGGGTCGAGCCGCCCGTCCGCGTCCATGATCCCGACGATCACCTTGTCATCCGGCCAGTCCGCCGCCTCGTCGCGCAGCCGGGCAAGCCCGGCGTTGAGGGCGGCGCCCTTGCTGCACTGGGCGTCCGGCGGCTCGCGGCGCAGTAGGCGCACCCTGGGGTCGTGCCTGTGCCGGACGACCGCGCCGGTTCCGTCGTTGGAGCCATCGTCGATCACCAGCACGATGGAGTTGCGCACCGGCAGGTCGAGCAGCCGGTCCAGAGTCTGCTCGATGACCCCGGCCTCGTTGAGCGCGGGCACCAGGAACGCGAAGAGGAACTCGTCCGCCGCCCCGGCCCTGCCTTCCGGTGCGTGCGCGGAGCGGCTGACAAACCAGAGCCGCACCACGCTGATGAAGATGACCACGATGCCGGCCGTGGCGACCCAGTCAAGTACGTGCACGATCATCGCCCCATCACCGGTCCCTTCGGCGCGCCACGGCGGCAAGGCCCGAGGCCACGCCGATGGTGAGCGCGTAGAGCGCGAAGACCACACCGACGACGGCGATCAGGGCACTGGCAAGTGTCAGCATGGCTATGCCTCCCCCTTCAGG
>DATIZP010000092.1:0-44945 GCA_035517035.1 Streptosporangiaceae bacterium
GGCTCCCGAGAGATGTGCACCAGATTACGGCGTGTCATCGACAGCACGTTCCTGATCCGCTCGGTCACTCCGGTGGTGCTCGCCCGGGTTCCCGCCGTCTCACGCGGCCGCTGCGTCACTACCGGTGTCATGGCTGCGCCCTTCCTTGTCGCGGGCCCCAGTGAGCGCGAAGAAGACATCGTCCAGCGAGGGCTGGCGGACCTCGATGTTGTCCGCGAGCATCCCCGCCCGGTCCAGCGCCCGCACCAGAGCCGTCGCCAGCCCGGGAGCGCTGTCCACGGCGGCTCCGAGGCGCAGTCCGTCAGCGCTGACCGACACCTGGCTGCTCACCAGGGGCGCGATCACGTCGGCGGCTTCCGGCCGGGGCTCGGCAACTCAAGGAGCGCAGCAGGACCGCGCACGTCGAGGTGACCCCGCTTGACCAGGCTCGTGAGGCGCTTGCGCGGGTCGCTGGCCGGCACACACGCGGCAAGATCGTCCTGCAGATCGGGCAGTAGCGGCAGGCCGGCGGGCCAGCAGGACTGCGATGCCGAGCGCGCCGGCCAACGGGAGAGTGACCAGCGCCCGGATGGCCTTTGCTCAGGCTCGTTCGCGTGGCCGCCGGCCGCCCGGACCCTGGCCGGGCTGAGCCCTTACGGGAATCGGTCGGCCACTGTCTTCCAGTAGCCGATGCCGTCGATCCGCTCGAACTGGATGGTGACTGACTTGCTCGTGGTGAACCGGATGGTCATCCGGTCATACCAGCTCTTTTTCGCGGTCTGCCGGACGACGTGGTTGGCGGTGATCGTGACAGCGTGCGAGCGGTATGTGCAGCAGGGGCCGGACCGGTAGTAATAGTCGCCGGTCGCAGCCGCTGACGAAGCGGTCCACTTCGTCCACTTCAGATGGTGGGCCGTGTCCCCGAGGGCCGCGCTGCCGTCGGCCGCCAGGTAGAAGATTGCCGGTCTGCGTTGAGCGAGGTTCCAGTCCGCGCCGCTGCCTCCGCCGAAGTTGTACAGGACCGGCAGTGGCCCGGCCGTGGCGGGTGCCGCTTGGTGCAGGACTGCGGCCGATGCAGGGGGAATCGTTCCGATCAACGTCCCTGCCAGCCCGGTCGCCAGCGCAAGGACTGTCAGGAGCCTGCGGGTCATGGCGTTCCTCCGGTGCTGTCGCTGATGGTTGCGCGGGGCGTGCCCGGCGGTGACGGGCAGCGCGAGGCGAAGGGGCCGTTGCCGGTGAGTCCGGCCAGGATACCGTCCCGCCTCCCCCCCGGCGGCCACGGTCGGCTCATGAATCCGCAGGCAGGAACGCCGGCGTCGGTGGTGGCGGTTCGCCGCCGCGTTCTAGCGCTCGGGCGGGTCGGGCGGCTGCCAGAGGCGGAACCTCGCGCCCTGGTCGTCGATGCACTCAGAGCTCAGCCCGAACGGCCTTTGCTCGGGCTCGCTCGCGTGGCCGCCGGCCGCCCGGACCCGCTCGACCGCGGCCGCGATATCGTCAACCCGGTAGGACAGCTGCACCTCGGGCTCCGCGCCTTCGGATGGCCGGATGCCCAGCGGCGGCGCGGTCTGGACGGTGCGCCACGTGCCGGGATGAGCGGGGGAGAACGGCACCTGAAGCACGGCCTGGTAGAACTCCACGGCCCGGTGCGCGTCCCGCGCCACCATCGTCACGTTCGCGACGTCGACCTGGCGCGGCCCGCTGGCCCACGCCGGCCGCCTGAGCAGTATCCAGCGGTGCCCGAACGGGTCGACGATCACCGCGGCGCGGCCGTAGGGCTGGTCGGCCGGCTCCCGTTCCACCGAGGCGCCGCCGCGCCGGGCCCGTTCGGTACTCGCGTCGACGTCAGCGACATCCAGGTGCAGGGTATGGCTGAAGGTGGTGGGGGAGTCGGGCGCGCGCACGGGCACGTCGGGCCAGAGGTCGGAAGCCTCGGCGAACATCAGCACCGCGCCGCCGATGCCGACCTCGGCGTGACCGATCGTGCCATCCGCGTTGACGTAGAGCTCGCCGATGGGCTGCCCGCCGAGCACCTCGACGTACCACTCCATGGCGCGCCGGGCGTCGGACACCACGATGTAGGGGGTCAGCGCCGGAGGCCGGACGGGCTCGCGCTCGGCTCGGGTCGCGGCGATCTGCTGGGACATGGTTCCTCCTGAGGCTGCGAAGACCTCCCGGGTCAGCCGCCTGCGCAGCCGCCCGGCGAAATCGGGGTCGGGATCGACGGGCGTGACGGGCTGGCGCAGAGCCTCGAACGGATCGGTCATGGCGAGCCCTCCTCTCCCGCATAGATCCGGCGGAACGCTGCGCGGGCCCGCACGAGCAGCGCCTCGGTGGCGTCCACAGTGCGGTCCAGGTGCCGGGCCACCTGGGGCACCGGCAGTCCGTCGAGGTAGCGCAGCGTAAGCGCGGCCCGGTGGTGCGCGCCGAGCCGTTCGAGCACCTCGCGGGCACGGATCTGGTCGACGACCGTCTCCCAAGGGTCGTCGACGCGCGCCGGCTCGCCATCCAGCAGGCGCAGGCCGCGCTCTTCGCGATCGACCCTCCGCCAGTGGTCGGCGAGCTTGTGCCGGGCAACCCCGATCAGCCACGGGACCGACGGATCGGGCGCGCCCGGCTTGCGGACCGCCTGCACGGCGGCCAGGAAGGACTCGGCCGTGAGATCCTCTGCAAGTCCGGAATCGCCGCATCGTGCCAGCAGGTAGCCGTAGACGTGGGGCAGCGCATCGTCATACAGCTTCAGCAGCCCGAACGCCGGGTCGGGCCGCACCTGCGGATGCGTCACACCCTCATCGTCGTCCGAGCGGCCGACACTCCGACGGGCAGTGCCGAACTTCTCCGCCACGACCGAACGATGAGCACCTGAACGCCATTAGCTACTCACACGCTCAGGAATCGCCGGACGGGCCAGCACTGCGTACCGGCTGCCGCGGCCTGCCGGCTCCGCTGGCAGCTGCCCGACGCCACGGCAGCACGCCCTCGATCTCGACCTCCAGCGAGAAGCTCAGGAATGTCCTGATCAGCACGATCAGCCCGAGGACCAGCACGTTATCCAGCGTCGGGGCGACCGCCACGGTCCGGATCAGGTCGGCTGCCACGAGGACTTCGAGCGCGAGCAGCAGCGTGCCGCCGAACGCCTGCCGTAGCGCGGAATACGCGGCTCTCCCACCGGAGCTCGGCCGACGCCGCGCCAGCACTGCCAGCACGAGCGACCACAGCACGCCGACGACCAGGATCAGCGCGCCAAGACCCTCGAACGCCTGCGCCACATGATCCATGACCGTGTTGAACGACGACGTCTCCGACATGCCCGACACAGCGAGCGTGCCCAGCCGCATGAACAGGCCCCCGCCCCGTCCGGACCACCGCCAGCCGATGGTGAAACTGCGTCTGGTCTACCCGCACAGGCCAGCCAGTTACCACCATCGGCCGGCGGCGAGCGGGCTCGGCCTGATATGCGCCATGTCTCCGGAGCTCCGTCGCTTTCATCCGCAAGGAGTGATGCACGCGAGCAAGGGCCACGGCAGGCTGCGTTCTGTCTGCCAGTAGTTCATCGGCGAGGACGGGGAGAACACTGAGCGAACCTGCGCAGCGCGCCGCCCACACGCCTCGGCGGGTTGGCCAAGGGTGAGGGACGTGGCTGTTCCCTGGCTGCCCGGCCAGCGACGGCTGATCGGCCTTGCGGTGCTGCGTTCTCTCACGGCGACGGCCGTGCTTGTCGCGCTGTACTACCTGCTGCCGCTGGACCTTCTCGCGAACGTGCCGCTGGCGGTGATCCTCACCGGTGGGCTGGTGATCCTGCTTGCCGTAGCGAGCTGGCAAGTGCACCTGATCTTGCGGTCCGGTCATCCCGGTGCGCGCGGTGCGGAGGCCCTGGCCACCACGCTGCCCCTGTTCCTGCTCCTGTTCTCCTCCGTCTACTTCGCCATGGCCCGCGCCAGCCCGGGGAGCTTCAGCCATCCGCTGACGCGCACCGACTCGCTGTACTTCACGGTCACGGTGTTCAGCACAGTCGGGTTCGGGGACATCACCGCGGTCAGCCAGCCCGCGAGACTCGTCGTGACCGTCCAGATGATCCTCGACCTGCTTGCCCTGGGCCTGGGCATCCGCGTGTTCGTGGGGGCCGTGCGGCTGGCGCGCCAGGCCCGGCCGGATTCCACTGGTCCGGCCACCGCACCGGGTCAGGCCGGGCAGCAAGGCGGACGGGACGGCACATGATCAAGCTCAGGCACGTGTTCGCGCTGAACCGGCAGGGGCTGAACCTGCGCCGGGGAGCCGTGCTCGCGGTCATCCTGGTGCCGCTGATCGTCATCGGCGTGTTCCCTGAGCAGCAGAAGTACTTCCTCAGTGCGATCTTCGGCGTGCTGTTCGTGAGCATGTGCGACCCCGGCGGGGACTACAGCTACCGCCTTCCCAGGACAGGCGCAGTCGCTGCGGCCGGCGCGCTGCTGACCGCGCTGGGCTTCGCCATCGGACCGCACGCGTGGGGCTATGTGGTGCTCGCCGTCTTCGTGATCACGCTGCTTGCCGGGCTGGCGGTGAAGTTGGGCTCGCACTTGTTCGTTGCCGCCTACCTGCTGGACGTCTGGTTCGTCATCACCCTCGGCCTGCCCGCCAGCTACCACGCAGCAGGGATTCAGACCGGCCCCTGGCCGCAGGCACTCGCATGGCTTGCCGGGTCAGCGGTGTGGATCGCGGTATCAGCCATCATCTGGCTGGCGCGCGGGCGGACAGCGCAACCCCAGCCCGTCGCCGAGATCCCCGGCGACACGTCACCAGTCCCGCTGACCCGCCCGCGGATCCTCTTCGCCATCATCCGGGCCGTCGCGGTTTCCGCCGCCGTCGCGATCAGCTTCGGACTCGCAGTGCCGGATGCCTACTGGATGCCCGTCTCCGCCATCGTCGCCATGAAACCCAGCCTGCAGCAATCCGCGCTCATCGCCGCTCAGCGCCTCGCCGGTACGATCATCGGCGCGGCCCTGGCAGCCGTCTTCCTCACGGCCGTCGACAACAAGACCGCGCTTCAGATCGTCATCGTCATCTTGTTCGCCCTGGCAGGATCGATCCGCACCGTGAACTACGCCTGGTACACCGCAGCCGTCGCCGCAGGCGTGCTCATCGCCATCGACCTCCCCCACCCGGCCAGCCTCACCGCAGAAGGACGCCGGATCCTGTTCACCTTTGCCGGGGTGGGAATCGCGCTCATCGTCATGCTCCTCGCCAGCCTCCTCCAGAAACGAGCAGCCGCCTATAGCGCGAAAAGGGTGTCTTAACCGGCCCCGGGCAGCGCGACCGACCCCGCCCGCTACGACCGGGTCGGGCTCAGTGCTCGTCTTCGTACTTAAAAGAGAGCTGAAGCTTGGTGCGGTATGTGATGGCCCCGTCTTCGCTCAGGTGGATGTCCTGCTTGACGACCTCGGCCACTCGGAGATCGCGGATGGACTTCGATGCCGTCTTGATCGCCTCCGCTGCTGCGTCTTCCCATGATGTGCCGCTCGTCCCGATAATCTCGGTCACCCTGTACACGCTCATCGCGTTCTCCTTTGATGACTTGCGGCCCTCAGGCACCGCGACGCACGGGCGGTCCGGTTCCCGCTGACGATCATCGCCCGGATGAGCGAGTGCGGCGCCTCCAGCAGACCTGAGCCTGGCACGTAGCACCAGCGGCGTCCAGGGACCTTTGCCTCTGCTCTCCAGCTTGCCCAGCCTGGCATGCTCGACGCCCGCGGTCGCCGGCCAGACCGGCCGGAACTGCTGGCGCGTTTGGGTCAGGGTCGGACGCGGCTAGGTCAGTGGTTGTGCCTGGGGACGGCCGCTCCGCTCGATCCGACCAGGAAGTCCAGGTCGGCACCCTGGTCGGCCTGGAGCACGTGGTCGACATACAGCCGGGCGTAGCCGCGCGGGTACGGGCTGGCCGGCGGCTGCCATACCGCAAGCCTGGCGGCCAGCTCGTCATCGCTCACTTCGAGGCGCAGGCTGCGGGCCGGCACGTCGAGTGTGATCCAGTCGCCGGTCCGCAGCACCGCGAGCGGCCCTCCTGCCACAGCCTCGGGCGCCACGTGCAGCACGACGGTCCCGTAGCCGGTGCCGCTCATCCGCGCGTCGGAGATCCGGACCATGTCGGTGACCCCGCGCTCGAGCAGGATCCGTGGCAGCACGAAGTTGCCGACCTCGGGCATCCCCGGGTATCCCTTCGGTCCTGCGCCGCGCACCACGAGCACGGTGGACTCGTCGGCGGCCAGGTCGTCCCGGTCGCACGCCAGGTGGTACTCCTCGATCGAGTCGAACACCAGCGCCTGCCCTCGGTGCCGCAGCAGGCGAGGGGAGGCCGCCGACTGCTTGATCACCGCGCCACCGGGGCACAGGTTGCCGCGCAGCACGGCGGTCCCGCTGCCCGGCGGCTGCAGCGGGTCGGCCAGCGACCTGATCACGTCCCGGTTCCAGCATTGCGCGTCGGCGGCGATCTCTGCGAGCGGCCGCCCGGACACGCCGACGTGCGCCCCCTGGAGCAGGTCGCCGAGTTCGCGCATCACCGCGAGCACGCCGCCGGCGTAGCAGAAGTCCTCCATCAGGTATTCGCCGGACGGCATCAGGTTCACCAGCGTCGGCACCGGCCGCGCCAGCTCGTCGAAGTCGTCAAGCCGCAGCGGGACGCCTGCCCGGCCGGCGATGGCCAGCAGGTGGATGACCGCGTTCGTCGAGCCGCCGATCGCCGCGTTGACCCTGATCGCGTTCTCGAACGCGGCCCGGGTCAGGATCTGCGACGGCCGGACCCTCTCGCGCGCCAGCGTCACGATCCGCTGCCCGGCGGTCTGCGCGGTCAGCAGCCGCCGCGAGTCGGCCGCCGGCCACGCCGCCGACCCCGGTAGCTGCAGGCCGAGCGTCTCGGCCAGGCACGCCATCGTGGACGCGGTCCCCATTGTCATGCAGTGACCGCAGGACCTGGCCATGCCGCTCTCGGCCAGCACCACCTCGCCCTGGGTCATCCGCCCGGCGGCAAGCTCGGCCTCGAACCGCCACACGTGCGTGCCGGACCCGACGTCCTAGCCGCGGAACTTGCCGTTCAGCATCGGCCCGCCGGTCACCATGATCGCGGGGAGGTCCGCGCTTGCCGCGGCCATCAGCATCGCCGGGGTGGTCTTGTCGCAGCCAGAAAGCAGCACCACCCCGTCCAGCGGGTTGGCCCGCAGCAGCTCTTCGACTTCCATCGCCATCAGGTTGCGGAACAGCATCGCGGTCGGGCGCATCAGCGTCTCGCCCAGGGACATGGTGGGGAACTCAAGCGGGAACCCGCCCGCCTGCCAGACGCCCCGCTTGACCGCCTCGGCGACGCCGCGCAGGTGCACGTTGCACGGGGTGAGCTCGGACCAGCTGTTCGCAATGCCGATGACCGGACGGCCGTCGAAGACGTCGGGGGTGAACCCCTCTGCCCGGAGCCAGGACCGGTAGATCATCCCGGCCCTGCCCTGCGCGGCGAACCACGAGGCACTGCGCAGGGGACTCGCCGGCGGCGCGGTGGCGGATGCCATCGTGTTCGTCCTCCGTGGGGCGGCATTGATCCGTTGATCTACCCTATGACCGCCGTTGTGGCCCGCCCACAACGGCGCCATGATGGACGGCGGGAGGCGATGGGCCATGAAGCCGGCCGGAGGTGATGGGCCGTGAAGCCGGCGGTCGAGCCGCGCGACGCTCGCGCCAGGATCGCCGCGTCTGTGCAGGACTCGCTCGGCCCGCTGATCTCGGCGGCGGTCGATGCGATCTGGTCGCAGGTGCCCGCCTACACCGCCAGCGCCGACCCGCAGCTGCGCGCGGATGTCACCGCGCACGTCGCCGCGATCTTCGACGTCTTCCTCGACGGCCTGGCCGACGGCCGGCCTGCCCGGCGCGGCGACTTCGCCCTCACCAGGGAACAGGCCGCGCGGCGGCTCGCCCAGGGCATCTCGCTGGCCGACTTCCTGCAGGCCTTTCGTATCGGTCAGCTCACCTTGTGGCAGGGCGTGCTTGATGCGGCGCGGGGCGACCAGGATGCCAGGGAGGCCGCGCTCGGCCTGGTGGAGCGGATCATGATCGTGATCGAGCTCGGCAGCACGGTGGCCGGCGAGGCGTATGTGGAGGCGCAGCAGCACCAGCTTGCCGAGCGTGACCGGGTCACGCGGGACCTGGTCGAGGACCTGCTCGCCAGGCGCACGGCGTTCGCCGGCCGCAAGCGCTCGGTTCTCGATGCCGCCGGGCTCGGACTTGACACCGGACTTCTGGTCGCCTCCGCCGCGGCGGCCGGCGAGCAGGCAGCAGACCAGCGCGCGCTGGCGGCCGCGGCCTCGGCCATCGCCGGGGCAGGCCGCGGCGGGGGCGGGCTCGCGGCGGTGCGGCAGGACGAGATCGTTGGTGTCGTCCCGATTCCGCGCGCCGGCCCGCAGGCGGCGGTCTCGGGCCTGCGCGAGGCCTGCGCGGCCCTCGCACCTGACCGGGTCCGGCTGGCGGTCGGGGTGAGCACGGTGCATGCGGGCCTGCAGGAGGTACCCGAGGCGTACGCCGAGGCGCGGGCCGCCCGTGACGGGCTCGGCGGCTCGGCCGGCGTGCTCGCCCTGCCGCTGCTCACCGCCCTTGACTACCTGATCCTGCGGGAGAGCAGCACCGCGCAGCGGCTGATCCGCCCCGAGGTCAGGCGCTTCGTGGCCGAGGATGCGGCCTCCGGGGGCGCGCTGATCGCCACGCTGCTTGAGTACGCGGCCTGCGACCTCAACGCGAAGGTCGCCGCGCAGCGGCTGCACCTGCACGTCAACTCCGCCTACTACCGGCTCGACCGGATCGGCGAGCGGACCGGCTGCGACCTGCGGCGACTCGCCGACGTGGTGGAACTGCTCGTCGCGGTCAGGCTGCTCGGCGCGGCGCCGGCGCCGCCAGGGGCGCCGGCCAGGCCGCCAGGAACTTCATGACCGGATCACCACGTCCCTTGTGGTCCGCGCACTAACGCCTCGGCCCGTCTGCCGCGCACAGTGGGCACATGCTGAATCTTGCCGTCCTGCTCGAAGACACCGCACGCGCCAGGGGCGACAGGGACGCTGTCGTCCAGGGCCCGGTGCGGCTCACCTACGCACAGCTCGATGCGGCCGCGAGCCGGGTCGCCGGCGCCCTCACGGCCAGCGGCATCAGGCCCGGAGACCGGGTCGCGGTCAGCTGCCCCAACCTGGCCAGCTTCCCCGTCGTCTACTACGGCATCCTGAAGGCCGGCGCCGTGGTCGTCCCGCTGAACATCCTGCTCACCCAGCGGGAGATCGCCTATCACCTCGCCGATTCGGGCGCCAGGGCGTACTTCTGCTTCGAGGGCTCCGCCGAGCTTCCGGTCGGCGTGGCCGGCGCGGCCGCCTTCGGGGAGACCCCCGGCTGCGAGCACTTTGTCCTGCTGACCGCCGACCTGGACGCCACCCCCGCAGAGGCCACCCCGGCCGAGGCCACCGCGGCCGAGACCATCTCGACAGGGGCCGTCGGCCACCAGACGCTAGCCGAGTTCACCCGTGGCCAGCCGTCTTCCTGCCGGTCCGCGCCCACCGCCGAGACCGACACCGCCGTGGTGCTGTACACCAGCGGGACCACAGGGCAGCCGAAGGGCGCCGAGCTGACCCACAGCAACATGGTGCACAACGCGCTGCTCGCCGGGCGGACCTTCGGAACGGCCGAGCACGACGTGCACCTGATCGCGCTGCCGCTGTTTCACTCGTTCGGCCAGAGCGTGCAGATGAACGCCGGGTTGCTCGGCGGGGCCACGCTCGTGCTGCTGCCCAGGTTCGGCGCTGAGCAGGCGCTGGCCGCGATGCAGGCTGAGCGGGTCACGTTCTTCGCCGGCGTGCCGACGATGTACCACGCGCTACTTGACAGCCCGGCCGCAGGCCAGTTCGACCTGGCCGGGATCGCCGCCCGGCTGCGGGTGGCCGTCTCCGGCGGCGCGGCACTGCCGGCCGAGGTGATGCGCAGGTTCGAGCACCGCTTCGGCGTCCCGATCCTGGAGGGGTACGGCCTGTCCGAGACCAGCCCGGTGGCCACCTTCAACCGGATCGACCGGCCGCGCAGGCCGGGCTCCATCGGCCTGCCGGTGTGGGGCGTCGAGGTGCAGATCCGCGCCGAGGGCGGTGGGGAGGCCGGCGTCGGGCAGCCCGGCGAGATCGTGATCCGCGGCCACAACGTGATGAAGGGCTACCTCGGGCGGCCCGAGGCCACCGCCGAGGCGATCGACGCCGACGGCTGGTTCCGCACCGGCGACATCGGCACGCGGGACGCCGACGGCTACCTGTACGTGGTGGACAGGAAGAAGGACATGATCATCCGCGGCGGGTTCAACGTGTACCCGCGCGAGCTTGAAGAGGTGCTGCTGACCCATCCGCAGGTGAGCATGGCCGCCGTGGTCGGCGTCCCGCACCCGACCCACGGCGAGGAGGTCAAGGCGTTCGTGGTCCGCGCGCCGGGTGCGTCGGTGACCGAGTCCGAGCTCGTGGCCTGGTGCAAGCAGGCCATGGCGGCCTACAAGTACCCGCGGATCGTGGAGTTCGCCGACAGCCTCCCGATGACCGCGACCGGCAAGATACTCAAGCGCGAGCTCGCCAGCCGGAGCCGGCCGTGACCGGCCAGGGACCGCGGGCCCAGACCGGCGCGCAATCAGCGGATGAGACCCGGTCAGCGGATGAGACCCAGTCAGAGGCCCAGTCGCAGGCCCAGGCGCAGGCCCAGGCGCTGGCCGACGCCGCGGCGGGAGCGATCAGCGCGGGCCTGGCGGCCGGCCGGATCGGCGCCGTCGAGGCCGCGGCCGCGCTGGCCAGCGCGCTGGCCCGCACCACGGACGGCGCCGAGCGGGCAAGGACGCTGCTGCGCGAGTACGCCGCCATCGCCGCCGGCCGGTCAGCGGTGGCCCCGGCCCGCGGCGACAGCCGCTTCGCCGACCGCGCCTGGACCGACAACCCGGTCTACCGCCGGATCGGCCAGGGCTACCTGGCGACCGCGCAGGCGATCACCGACGCGGTGGACGCGGCCGACCTTGACTGGCGGCGGGCCGCTCAGGCCAGGTTCGCGGCCGGCATCCTGACCTCGGCGCTGGCTCCCACCAACACGCTGCCCGGCAACCCGGCGGCGTGCCGCCGAGCGCTGGACACCGGCGGCCTCAGCCTGGTGCGCGGCGCGCGCAACATGGCCGCCGACGCGCGCGCCGGGCTGCGCACGCCGCGCCAGGCCGACACCCGGCCGTTCAGGCTCGGCGATAACGTCGCCGCCACGCCGGGCGCCGTGGTGTTCAGGAACGAGGTCGTGGAGGTGATCCAGTACGCGCCAGCGACGCGCTCGGTGCGGACCGTGCCGCTGCTGATCGTGTGGTCCCTGATCAACCGCTTCTACGTGCTCGACCTCGCGCCGGGCCGCAGCTTCATCGAGTACGCGGTTGGCCAGGGGATCCCGGTCTTCGTCACGAGCTGGCGCAACCCAGGGCGGCGCCACGCGGACTGGGACCTGGACACCTACGCCGCCGCACTGATCGATGCGATCGAGGCGGTGCGGCAGATCACCGGCAGCGAGCAGGTCGGCACCATGGGCCTGTGCGCGGGCGGCCAGCTGCTCGCCGCGCTGCTTGCCGTGCTGGCCGGCCGCGGCGACGACCGGATCAGGTACGCCTGCTTCGGTGTCAGCCAGCTCGACATGTCCGAACCGAGCCCGGCGGGGATGGCGTTCTCCCGGCCGGTGCCCGGCCTTGCCAGGCTCGGCACCAGGGCGGCCGGCCTGGTCGACGGGCGCGATCTCGCCGCGATGTTCTCCTGGCTGCGCCCCGACGAGCTGGTCTGGAGCTACTGGGTGAACAACTACCTGATGGGCGCCGATCCGCCGGCCTTCGACATCCTGGCGTGGAACGCCGACGCGACCCGCCTGCCCGGTGCGCTGCAACGGCAACTGCTTTCGATCGCAGAACGCAACCTGCTCGCCCAGTCGGGCGGGATGGCGCTGCTCGGCACCGGCGTGAACCTGGCCGCGAGCGCCGTGGACAGCTACGTGATCGGAGCGCAGACCGACCATCTCGTCCCGTGGCGCGGCGCCTACCGCACCACGCAGCTGCTCGGCGGCGACGCGACCTTCGTGCTGTCCGGCGGCGGGCACATCCAGCACCTGGTCAACCCGCCGGGCAACCCTAAGGCGCGTTACCTCACCGGGCCGGAGCCCGGCGCCGATCCCGAGGCCTGGCTGGCGGCGGCGCAGAGCCACCAGGGCAGCTGGTGGGGGCACTGGGCGGCCTGGGTGCACGAGCGGTCCGGGCCGCTGCGGCGGGCGCCTGCCACGCTCGGCAGCCGCCAGCACCCGCCCGGCGAGCCGGCCCCCGGCAGCTATGTCAGGCAGCGGTAGGCCAGCGATGCCAGCATCCGACGGCGCGGCCGAGTGGATCGGCCTGGTGACGGTGAACGGCCGGACCCTGCGGGTCGCGGTCCGCGGCCTGATCAGCACCCCGGACCGCCGCGGCGCACCCGAGGCCGCGGGCGCGCCGCCCCCGCTGCTGCTGTGCAACGGGATCGGCGGCAGCCTGGAGCAGCTCGCGCCGTTCGCTGACGCGCTCGGCCGCGGCCGGGAGGTGATCAGGTTCGACCTGCCCGGCATCGGCGGCTCTCCGCCGCCCGCCGTGCCCTACCACCTGACCACGCTGCCCGGCCTGCTCAGAGGCCTGCTCGACCGGCTCGGTCATCCGAAGGCCGACGTGCTCGGCATCTCCTGGGGCGGCGGCCTGGCTCAGCAGCTCGCGCTGGCGCACCCGCGGCTGGTGCGCAGGCTGGTCCTGGTCGCGACCGGCACCGGAACGCTGATGGTGCCCGCGCACCCGCGCGTGCTCAGGCACATGCTCACCCCGCAGCGGCATCGCGACCCCGGCTACGCCGCCGCGGTGGCCGCCCAGATCTACGGCGGGAGCCTGCGCACCGACCCGGACCGTGCCCGCGAGCTGCTGCACGCCGGGCGCCAGCTCGGCCCGCGGCGCGGCTACTACTACCAGCTGCTCGCCGGAGTCGGCTGGACCAGCCTGCCGCTGCTGCCGCTGCTGCGGCCGCCCACGCTCCTGCTGGCCGGCGACGACGACCCGGTGATCCCGCTGGCCAACGCCAGGCTCATGCACCGGCTGATCCCGCACAGCGAGCTGCACGTCTACCACGGCGGCCACCTGGAGCTGATCGCCCAGCCTGGCCGCCTGGCGCCGGTCGTGGAGGCATTCCTCGACGCGCGGCCGGCCCCAAGTACCGCACCGGACCGGTCACAGCCGGGCCGGTCACAGCCAGGAAGGACAGAATCATGACAAGTACCACGGACGCGCGCCTCGGCCAGGCGCTCGGCACGGACTTCTTCAACGTCCGCGAGCAGTTCACCGACGAGCAGTGGGCCAGGTTCACCGCGGCCAGGCGGTTTGTCGACCAGGAAGTCGTCCCGGCCGCGGCAGGGTACTGGGAGCGGGCCGAGATCGCCTGGCCGCTGATCAGGCGACTGCCCGAGCTCGGCCTCGTGGGCGAGGACATCGAGGGCTATGGGTGCGCCGGGATGAGCGCGATGGCCTGCGGGCTGGTCACGATGGAACTGCACCGAGGCGACGGCAGCCTCGGCGTGGCGCTCGGCGTGCACGCGGGCCTGGCGATGCGCTCGATCGCGCTGCTCGGCTCCGCCGAGCAGAAGGAGCGGTGGCTGCCGGCCATGGCGCGGATGGAGCGGCTCGGCGCGTTCGCGCTGACCGAGCCCGACCACGGCTCGGACTCGGTATCGCTGGAGACCTCGGCCGCGCCGGCGGCCGGAGGCTGGGTGCTCAGCGGCCGCAAGCGCTGGATCGGCCTCGGCACGCTGGCCGACCTCGTCGTCGTCTGGGCGCGCAGCACGCAGGACGGCAAGGTCGGCGCCTACGTGGTGGAGAAGGGCGCGCCCGGCTACCACGCCAGCGTGATCGAGGGGAAGGCCTCGCTCCGCTCGGTGTGGCAGGCCGATATCGAGCTTGACGGCGTGCTCGTGCCCGAGCAGAACAGGCTGCCTGGCGCCCGCTCGTTCGCGGACGCGACCCGGGTGCTTGCCGCCACCAGGAGCACCTGCGCGTGGGCGGCGCTCGGCCACGCCACCGCGGCCTACGACGCGGCGCTGCGGTACGCGCTGGCCCGCCGCCAGTTCGGCAGGCCGCTTGCCAGCTTCCAGATCGTCCAGCAGCGGCTGGTCAGCATGCTCGCCGACCTCACCGCGATGCAGCTGTACTGCCTGCAGATCGGGCGGCTGGCCGACGCGGGCCGGCTCACGCCGACCGTGGCTGGCCTGGCCAAGATGCACAACACCCGTAAGGCCAGGCTGATCGCCGCCGACGCCAGGGACCTGCTCGGGGGCAACGGCATCCTGCTCGACCACCACGTGGCCAGGCACATGGCCGACCTGGAGGCCATCCACACCTTCGAGGGAACGGAGACGATCCAGACGCTCATCGTGGGCCGCGACATCACCGGCATCGGGGCGTTCGCCTAGCGGCGCCGTTGTCTCGACCCGGACAATGCCACGGTGACGTCGTACACCGGCTTCTTCGCCGGCACCGCCGGCGTGGCCGGCGCGCTGACTGGCCTGCTGTTCGTCGCCCTGTCGATCGCCCCCGAGCGATTCCGCGGCAGCACCGCGTCGGTGGAGCACCAGGCCATCGCGGCGAGCGCGTTCACCGCCCTGGTGGACGCGCTGTTCGTGTCGCTGGTCGGGCTTGATCCCGGCGGCAACCTGCGGGTCACCGCGCTGGTGCTGGGCCTGATCGGGCTGAGCAGCAGCGCGGGCCTGACCGCGCGGCTCTGGCGGGCCAGGCACGGCCAGAGGCTCAGCCGCCGCTGGCCCTGCCTGCTGGCCGCGATCATCGCGATGTACGCGGCGCAGGCACTGACCGTCTTCGACGGCTCCGATCCGGCGGCGCGCAGCGCGGCATTCGTCCTTGTCATGTTCGGCGCCGGCATCGTCCGCTCCTGGGAGCTGCTCGGACTGCGCGGCGGCGGCCCGCTCGATCTGCTCGCCGAGCAGGTCACCGCGGCCAGGCCGGAACCTGCCGAGCCTGCCAGGCCCGAGTGACGCCAAAAACCTCAAGTCAAGCGCTTGACTTGAGGTTTTTGGCGCCTGTAGCGTCCGCATAACGGCTCGGACCTAGGCCGCGCGCCGGTCGCGTTCTGAGTGCCGCCGCGGGCCATGGGAGAGTCGGCCGTGAGGATCTTCTTCGTCTCGGACATCCACGGCTCGCAGACGTGCTTCCGCAAGCTCGTCAACGCCGGCAAGTTCTACGGCGCCGACGTGGTGATCATGGGCGGCGACCTGGCCGGCAAGGAACTCGTCCCCGTGGTCGCCAGCGGCGGCACATGGACGGCGCGGTTCCGCGGCGCCAACTTCAGCATGCAGACGCTCACGGAGGTCGCCGAGTTCGAGCGGCGGATCGCCACCATGGGCCCCTACACCCTGCGCACCGATCCCGATTTCGTGGCCACGCTCCGGGCCGACCAGGAGCTCGTCGAGCAGACCCTGCGCACGCTCATCCTGGAGCGCACCCAGGCCTGGATCAGCCTCGCGGCCGACCGGCTGGCCGGCACCGGGATCAGGCTGCTGATCGGCCTCGGCAACGACGACTTCGACGAGATGATCCCTTACCTGACGCTCGGCCCGGTCAGCTACGCGCCGGACGGCCTGCTCGACATCGGCGACTTCACCCTGGTCTCGCTCGGCTGGAGCAACATCACGCCGTGGCGCACGAACCGGGAGTGCACGGAGGACGCGCTCGCCGAGAAGCTCACGGTGGTGCACGAGTCGGCCGACCCGTCCCGCACGATCTTCAACATCCACGTGCCGCCGTACGACTGCGGCCTTGACCTGGCGCCGAGGCTGGACGACTCGCTCAGGATCCAGCTGGTCGGCGGCCAGCCCGACATGATCCCGGTGGGCTCGGCCGCGGTCGGCGCGTCGATATCGGCCTACCAGCCGCTACTCAGCCTGCACGGCCACATCCACGAGGGCCGCGGCAGCACCCGCCAGGGCAGGACCGTGGTGGTCAACCCGGGCAGCGAGTACGAGCAGGCGACGTTGCTCGGCGCGCTGATCGAGGTCAAGCCCGGCAAGGTCAGGAACTGCCAGCTCGTCACTGGCTAGCACCGCATTCATCCGACAGCCCCCGCATCTGACAGCACCGCGCATCTGACAGCACTCAGGAGATGATTATGGGAACCATCCAGGACCTCCCGGCCAGCGGCGAGCAGCTGTTCGCCCGCCGATCCTCGGGGCTGGTGCGAGCCGCGTCGACGACCGACGCCTCGCTGGTCAACGTGTACACGGCGACATTCCCGATCATGGTGTCGTTCCTGCTGGGGATTTGTCTTGCCGTTCTACGGCGGTGCCAACCTGTACCTGACGATCCTGATCGGGCACTGCTCGCGATGCCGATCCTGCTCGCCTACGCCGTCGCCAGCTCGGTCGTGCGGCGCAGCGGGGGCGGTGATCGACGGCATCTTCGGTGCCGCAGCCACTGGCGACCTGGACGCGGTGATGCGATGGTGGGCTCGTGACGGCGTGTTTGAGGACATCACGATCGCGCGCGCGTTCCGCGGCCACGACGAGATCCGTCCGTACCTCGACATGTACTACCGCGCGCTGCCCGACGTGACCTATACGCCGATCAGGCTGGCCATCGACGGACCCACCGCGATGGTGGAATGGGCACAGCCCGCGGTGATCGCGGCGCCGTTCGACGGCACGCCGAGCGCCGGCCGCGAGGTGTTCCTGCGCGCGGTCGACATCTTCCACATCGCCGGCGGGCTCGTACAGCACGAGTCGTCCTGGTACGGCGACGGCTGGCTGCGCCGGCGCCTCGGCGACGAGGCCGGGCCGCTGCCGGTGCCGCTGCCGGTCACGCCGCCGCTGACCGAACAGGGGGCGAGGTTCTGATTGCGCGCACCGTCGGTGCCCGGACCGGCCGGTGAGCGGGCGGATCGACTGGGTGCGGGGCAGCTGCCGGCTCCTGCGAGCCGTCTCGGCCGAGTTCGCCGCCACCAGGCCGTTCGACGGGCTGACCATCGGGACCGGCATCCACCTGGAGCCGAAGACCGTCGCGCTGATCCTGGCGCTCGCCGAGGGCGGCGCCCGGGTGGTCGCCACCGGCAACCTGTCGAGCACCCAGGCCGAGGCCGTCGGCTACCTGCGTGAGCGGGGCGTGCAGGTGATCGGCGCGGCCACGACCGACAGCGACCAGCACGCCGGGGACATCGGGGAGGTACTCGCGCACAGGCCCGACCTGCTGCTCGACAACGGCGGCGACCTGTTCAGCGGTTACCTGGCCGAGCCCTACCCCGGGCTGCTTGGCGGTACCGAGGAGACCACGTCGGGCCGGATGCGGCTGCGGCCGCTGGCCGCCGCCCTTGACCTGCCGGTGCTGGTGATCAACGACAGCCCGATCAAGCAGTTCGCCGAGAACCGGCACGCGGTCGGCCAGAGCGTCTTCGAGTCGTACCTGCGCATCACCAACCGGATGACGAACGGCAAGCAGGCCGTGGTCTTCGGTTACGGCGCGTGCGGCAAGGGCATCGCTGCGGCCTTCCGCAGCGGCTACGCGATCGTCTCGGTGGTCGAGGTCGATCCGGTCGCGCGGCTGGAGGCCTGCCTGGACGGCTACGACGTGCCGGACCGCGCCGACGCGCTGCGCCTGGCCGACGTGGTGATCACCGCGACCGGTGCGACCGGCGTCATCACCGCGGAGGACCTCGCGCTGCTCAAGGACGACGCCGTGCTGTGCAACGCCGGGCACTTCCCCGCCGAGATCGCGGCGGACCAGCTGGCAGAGGCGCCGTGCGTGCTGGGCACCGAGAACGGCAGCGAGGGGATATCGACGCTGCGGCTGGCCGACGGCCGCCGCATCCACCTGCTGACCGGCGGGCACATGGTCAACCTCGCCGGGCCGCGGCCGCTCGGCAACTCGATCGAGTCCATGGACCTGGGCTTCGCGCTGCAGGCAAGGTGCCTGGAGGCGATCGCGACCGGCTCGGTCACCAGTGGCTGCGTGGTGCCGGTGCCGCGGTTCATCGACGAGGCGGTCGCCCGGGCCTTCCTCGACGTCTACCGGCCGCCTGGCGGGAGCCGGTTCGCTGGCTAGCCGCCTGTCCCGTAGATCTCCGCTGGCACCGACGGCTCTACCGCGCGGCATCACCGGCCACGGACAACCCGGAGCAGCGCGGCTGGCCTTCGCGCCGCGCGGCCGCGGCCGCCTGAGCGAGCACGGGCGCCTGGATCGGCGCATACCAGTCTGAAACCGGGTGTGATCACCTGGGTGTCGCTTGGAATGAATGCCACATCCACTGCGTATTCTGGGACATCCGTCACATCCATCAAGATCATCTCCGGGCGGCACGGACGCGGCGGGTCGGCGGCGGTCCGCGGCGGCCCCGGGGACGGCCCGCGCCAGACCACAAGGCAGAGGCCATCAGGACCTGGCTCCGCGACCCAGACCCACGATCCACAGGACTGGCCCTAGCCGCGCGCGTTACGGGCGGCCGGGCCGGTGGCGGCGGGGCCGGTGGAGCCGCGGACGACCAGGGAGGTCGAGAGCACCCGGCTGAGCGGCGGGCGGCCGGTGGCGATGAACTCCCGCAGCAGCTCGGCGGCCGTGCCGCCGAGCTCGGTGGCCGACAGGTTCACGGTCGTCAGCTGCGGGTCGGTGAGCTCGGAGTAGGGCAGGTCGTTGAAGCCGATGAGGGAAAGCTCGCCGGGGATCGCGACGCCCAGGTCGCGGCATGCCCGCATGACGCCGTAGGCGTACAGGTCGTCACCGCACACCACGGCGGTCACGGCCGCCGCGCGCCAGGCCGCCCAGGCCGCGCGGAAGCCGTCCCTGGCCACGTCGATGGCGAGCTCGCCGAGCACGAGGTCGGGCACGGCCAGGCCGGCGCCGAGCCGGCGCAGCCCGGTCTCCAGCCCGTCCCTGCGGTGCTGCAGCGATGCCTTGTCCCTGCTCACCCCCAGGTAGGCGACCCGCCGGTGACCGAGCGAGACCAGGTAGCCGGCCAGCTGGCCGGCGGCGTGCCGCACGTCCAGGTCGATGCTGGGGAAGGCGCCGGCCGACCCGTCGGAGTCCAGCACCACGGTGGGGCAGGTGGCCACGAAGTCCTCGAGCAGCTTGGTGCCGGGGCTGGCCAGGATCAGCCCGGCCAAGTTCCCGGCGAGCGCCCGCTGGACCGTGGTCAGGTCGTAGTCCTCGCCGCGGTGCGGCATCAGGACCGAGACCGACAGGCTCTGGTCCACGCTGCGGGCCAGGCCCTCGAGGACCATCGAGAAGAACGGGTTGGTGGGGTCGGGGCTGACGAAGCCGATCGAGTCGAGCGCGCCGCGTGCCAGCGCGCTCGCCGTCGTGTTCAGCCGGTAGCCGAGCTCGGCCGCTGCGGCAAGCACCATTGCCCTGGTCTGCGCGGCCACCCGGCCCTGGTCCTTGCCGTTGATCACCAGCGACACTGTCGACAGCGAGCGGCCGGCCCGTTCGGCGACGTCGCGCGCGGTCGCGCGCCGCGGCCCAGGACCGGTCACCATGGCCGCAATTCTCGCATGCCGGGCCGGTGCCCGATCAGCGCCGCAGCAGCCGGCTCGTGTCGACCCGGCCGCGGCCGAGTGCGTCCACCCGCTTCCAGCGGCCGGGCACGTCGAGCAGCTCGAGGCGGCCGAACCGCTCGGGCAGCGCCGGGTCCACCATCAGGTTGTCCCCGCTTGGCTCGAGCCCGAGCGCCACCCGCAGCAGCAGCAGCGGCGCACCGGTGGACCAGGCCTGCGGGCTGCACGCCGTGGGGTAGCGGACCGGGTACCTGGTCACGCTCCTGGCGTAGCCGCCGAACGCCTCGGGCAGCCGGCCGTCGAAGACCTCGGCGGCGCCCAGGATGCCGTCGGCGATGCAGGCGGCCTCCTCGCGGAAGCCGTACCTGCGCAGTCCCCAGGCGATGAAGGAGTTGTCGAACGGCCAGACGGCGCCAACGTGGTAG
This sequence comes from Streptosporangiaceae bacterium, assembly GCA_035517035.1. GTDB lineage: Bacteria > Actinomycetota > Actinomycetes > Streptosporangiales > Streptosporangiaceae > Chersky-822. Next base: position 19,980 of record DATIZP010000092.1, read on the forward strand.
CCGATCGGGTTGTACCTGGCCTCGCCCTCGGCCAGGGTCCTGACCCCCCAGCCGGAGAACAGCCGGGGCCCGAGCAGGTGCGCGGCGATCGAGCGCGCCTTGGACTTATCGGCGATGCCGCTCCACAGCAGGTGCCCCACGTTGGAGGCGAGCGAGTCCACCTGGCGGCCGTCCGCGTCGAGTGCGACGGCGAAGTAGCCGCCGTCGGCCACCCAGAAGTCCCTGTTGAACCGGCGCTTCAGGTCAGCCGCCTCCTCCTCGAGCCGGGCGGCGAAGACCGGGTCCTTCCAGACGACCCGGGCCAGCCGGGCGGCCCGGACCTTGGCGTCGTAGGCATAGCCCTGAAGCTCGCAGGTGGCACGCGGGAATCCGGGCAGGTCACCATTGCGGTAGCTGATCGACTCCCACGAGTCCTTCCAGCACTGGTTCTCCAGGCCGGTCGTCGCGTTCCGGCGCTGATAGGCCACGTACCCGTTGCCCTGCAGGTCGGCGTACTCGTCGATCCAGTTGAGCGCCGCGCGCGCCGCCTGCTCGAGGTCGCGGACCAGCCTGGTGTCGCCGGTCCAGAGCTCGTACTCGTCGAGGAGCACGACGAACAGCGGCGTCGCGTCGGCGGAGCCGTAGTACGGGGAGTGCGGCCGTTCCTCGAAGGCGGTCAGCTCCCCGTACCGCACCTCGTGCATGATGCGGCCCGGGTCCTCGTCACGGAAGTCGTCGATCCTGGTGCCCTGCCGCTCGGCGAGCGCGCGCAGTGTCGTCGACGCGAGCTCGGAGCAGAACGGCAGCGTCTGCAGGCTGGTGAAGATGCTGTCCCGGCCGAAGATGGTCATGAACCAGGGCAGCCCGGCGGCCGGAAGCGCCCGGTCCGGCATCGTGAGGGTGGAGAAGCGCAGGGCAGCCAGGTCGGTCAGGCAGCGCCGGTAGATGCGCTCCAGCGGCTCCCAGTCACACCGCAGCTCCGGAGCCCGCCCGATCCACTTCGCCAGGCCGCGCGCCATGTCCCTGCGCACCCTGTGCCGGTGACCGTGGCCGGCCGGCCCGGCAAGTCCGGCCGTCGAGTCGGCGGGCGCCTCGCCGGCGGCCACCACGTTCAGCTCGGTCATCCACTCGCCGTGCGCCGGCACCGTGATCCCGAACGACAGGCCCTTCTCGTCGATCGTTGCCGGCTCGCTCGAGGAGATCCAGGTCTGCCTCCCGAACGTCTCCCGCCGGTACGCCAGTACCAGGCTCCCGCCCTCGGCGCGCGCCTGGTACTGGCCCTTCTTCGCCAGCGCATCCTTGACCTCGAACAGGTCGGCGAAGTCGCTCGCCGCGTCGATCCGGATCTTCAGGTCGACCGGGGCGTTCTCGTGATTGAGCACCCGGATTTCCTCGTGAAAGCCGTCGGCCACCTCGCGCAGCCTGATGACCGAGAGCTTGGCGTCCACGTAGACCGTGCCGGTACCGGGGACGAGGAAGAAACGGGCCTGGAAGTACTGCAGGTCGTCGGTGGACAGCGCGTTGAGCCGCTGGCCATTCACGGTCAGCACCCACCGGGAAAGGAAGCGGGTGTCGAAGGAGAAAAGCCCGGTCGAATCGGTCGGCGAGGCCTCGATGTCGCCGCGCTCGTCGCTGACCACGAAGGTATTGCCTTCAAGTATCTGCACCAGGCCGTCGCTCATCGCGGCCTCCGCTCTGCCATCACCTGCTCGGAGGTGATCGGCGCAACGCGGCCGGTGGAGTCGGGCGGCCCTGGCAGGCAGCGCTGGAACATCGTCAGCGCCCCGACGCTGCCCTGGCAGGCGATCAGGCCGCGCAGCATGGCCGCCTGCGCGTTGATCCGCCCCGTGACGATCGCCTCGGCATCGGCACGCCGCATCCGAACCACAGCGTCCGCCCTGCCGTTCCGGTGGCTGACGGCCACCGTGCCGTTGTCCACGATCACGAGCCATCGCCGGACCCTTTCCCCGTCGGCGATGTCGAAGCGGAGCGTGGCCGACTCCCGCTCGAACGTGGCGACGTGGCGCTGCCGCCCGAGCGCGGTGAAGAACTCGCCGACCGGATCGGCCGCATCCGGCCGGCCCGGCCTGGAGCCTGCTGCGTGGACCACCGGCATCGCCACTCCTCGAGGCCGCGAGCACGTGCCGCTCACCCTATCTCTTTCCCGGAAAGGGCCTGAGATTCGACGTGCTCTGCGGGATTGATGCTGGTATGGCGCGAGGAGCCGGCATTGTGCTAGAAATAGCGGCATCGAGCTCATTCATAGGTGAATGGTCGCAGGTTCGGGGGGTCGGGGCTGAAACTGTGGGTTCTCCTGTGAGCTTTCCTCATGGTCAGTCGGCGACGACATTCCTACCCTGGACGGCGTTTCCCGTTACCCGCCCGGCTGAGGAGTGACTTCGCCATGGCGAATGACGAGTTCAGATCGGCTACTCCATTCGGCCAGCTGCTCAGGCAACTGCGGACGCGCGCCGGGCTGACGCAGGAAGACCTTGCCCAGGCGGCGGGGCTGAGCACTCGCACGGTCAGTGACCTGGAGCGAGGCATCAACCTGACCGCGCGCAAGGCAAGTGCGAAGCTGCTCGCAGACGCGCTGGAACTGGACGGCGTCGAGCGCGAGGACTTCCTAGCCGCGGCGCGCGACCGGCCTACGGTGGCCGCCACGAGCAGGACCCTGCCGCGCGACGTGGACGAGTTCGTGGGTCGGGATAAGGAGCTGACCAGGATCGCCAGCGCCGGGATCCACGGTCCTGGCGTGTTCGCGATCGGCGGGCTGCCTGGAGTGGGCAAGTCAGCGTTCGCCGCGCACGCCGCTCATCTGCTGGCGGCGAAGTTCCCCGATGGCCAGCTGTATCTGTCGCTGCACGCGCACACGCCAGGTCAGCAGCCCGCTGATCCGGCAGATGCCCTGGCCAGCCTGCTGCAGACCGCTGGGGTTGCAGTGCAGCAGATTCCGCATGGCGCGGATGCGCGGGCCGCGATGTGGCGCAGTCACCTAGCGGGCAAGAGAGTGCTGATCCTGCTCGACGACGCGCTGGACAGCGAGCAGGTCCGCCCGCTGCTACCGGGATCGGCGGGCTGCCTGGTGCTGGTTACCAGCAGGCGGCGGCTGACTGGGCTGGACCACGCCATCGCCATCAACCTCGAGGCTCTGACGCCAGGGGAGGCGGCTGACCTCCTGGTCGGGCTGGCCGACCGGGATGACCTGGATCGCGCCGACCTTGCCGTCGGGCAGATCGCCGCCCTGTGCGGGAACCTGCCGCTGGCCATCGGCATGATGGCACGCCGCCTGCACCACCACCTGGCCTGGACGGCTGCCGACCTGGCCACCGAGCTGGCCGGGGCCCGCGAGCGACTGAAGCTCATGCAGTCGGAGAACCTGTCCGTTGCGGCGGCCTTCGACCTATCGTACGACGACCTGACCGAGGCGCAGCGGCGGATGTTCCGCCGTCTTGGCCTGCATCCGGGCGCGGACTTCGACGGCTACGCGGCAGCGGCACTTGACGACATCGGGCTCGACGCGGCCCGGCAGGCCCTCGAGGATCTCTATGACCACTATCTGGTCAGCGAGTCAGCCAGGGGCCGCTACCACTTCCATGACCTGATCAGGGAGTACGCCCACCGGGCCGGCGCCGAGGAGGACCGGCCGGCCGACCGGATCGCCGCCGCCGATCGGGTGCTCGATTACTACCTGCACGTCGCGCGCGCCGCGGACGACCGGCTCGGACATCCGATCCCCGAGGTCGCAGTCATCCCGCCGGCTCACGTTCCCGAGTTCGCCGGCAGCAAGGACGCCATCATGTGGATGGAGGCGGAGCGACTCAACTTGCTGGCCACAGCCGAGGACGCCGCCGAGCGGGAGCGGCGCGGCCACGCGGCTGCGATCCCGGCCGCCATGCATGAGTTCCTGCGCAGGCAAGGGCACTGGCGTCAGGCGCTGCGGCTGGACCACCTGGCCGTGCGAGCCGCGCTGCATGGCGAGGGCCAGATCGACGAGGCGCGAGCCAGGTACGACCTTGGCGACGTGCAGCTGCTGATCGGCGACTACCGGGCCGCCGAGGTCAACCTGCGCAAGACGCTCGACCTGTGCGTGAGCCTCGGCAACCGGATAGGCGAGGCGAACGCGCGGGCCAAGCTCGGCGAGGTCCTGAACGCGGCCGGCGACCCGGCCGCCGCTGCGCAGTCCCTGGCCGAAGCGCTGAAGACTTACCGGGCCATCGGCAGCCCACTCGGCGAGGCGAACGCTCTGACGGCACTGGCCGAGGCACAGGAGGCGCTCGCAGACCTCGGCTCCGCCGAGAACGGGCTGGAGCAGGCCCTCATTCTGTACCGCCAGCTGGGCGAACGGCACGGCGAGGCGACCGCCCTGGCACAGCTCGGATCGGTCAGGCGCCGCCGCGGGCAGGAGAAGGTCGCGGCGGCGGACATAGCGGCGGCGCGGGCGCTGTTTCACGACATCGGCGACCGGCCCGGCGAGGCCCGTGCCCTGAATAACCTCGGTGAGCTAGCCCTGGCCGCAGGAAACCCGGCGCAGGCTCGTGAGTCCTACGACCAGGCCCTGCGTATCGCTCGTTCGATGAACGCGCCCAAGGAAGAGGCCCGTGCCTTGGACGGGATCACGAGTTGCACCAGGGCCGCCGGCGAGGCGGGCTGAGGCGAAGCTGCTGAACGGGGAGGATGAGCCCGTCGGATGGACGGGCTCATCCTCCCCCCTTGGCGGCGCTGTGGTCAGCGCCCGGTCCTGCTGGGCGTCCGGCCGGTGCCGGTCCGGCTCCGGGCCGTTATGCTGACCGCAGACGCCGGTCGTACTGGCGCTGCGCTGGTAACGCGGGAGCGCTGGGCTACCCAACCGCTGTGCTCCCGTGTTACCAGGCGAGCCATGCCAGCACGGTCGCGACTGCTGCGAGCAGGATCGTGATTCCGTGCGTCTCCACTGGGCCTCACCTCCTCCCTCCGACTCGCTATGTAGGGAGAGAAGGTCAGCGAGCCGACGGCCGGCTGGCGGCTGCGCGGCAGCGGGTAATGGCCCTCGGAGTGGAAGTCGACGATCCGCCGCGAGAGCGCCTCGACCGGCCCGCGTGGCGGCCTGTCCAGACTCCAGGCGCGGTCCTCGCGCCTGCTGGCGACGCTGACAACCACGATGGCGATGATCGGAGCGACTGCGAGTCCGACGGCGGTGATCAGGAGAACGAGTACCACCGGCCCTCCATCTCGGCGCCCGGGGAGGCGCCCTGCGTCCCGGCCGCCCCGGCGGGACGACCTGCTATGACGCTAGGTAGGGACGGGCGGGGACTCCATGAGGGAAGGCCACAGGAGTGCCCACAGCTTCAAGGTGTGGGCGAGAGGGGCAGCGGCTGATTTGTCCGCGGCTAATAAGCGGCTAATAAGCGGCTAATAAACGGTGCGAGCCGTTGGCGCCGTTGCCAGCTGCAGTGCCGTTCGGCTCCCACTGCAGCCCGTAGCCGAGGTTCTTGGCGGGGCTGGTGAACTGCAGGTGGACCTCGCCAGCCTGGTCGATCGGAACATGCTCGGCGCCCGGCCGCAGTTGCTCGTACACGCGGACCGGCTCGCCGTCCACGCGCCGCGTCCAGCCGGGCAAATGCTCAGGGTCGAACCTGACCCGGAGCTCGAAGTTGTCGCACCGGCACTCGGGCGTGAAGATGTAGTACGACCGCATCTGGTCGCCGGCCGGGGCGCGCAGGATCAGCTCGTACTCATGTGATTCCCCGGTCCGCAGTGGCCTGGGCAACTTGACCATGAAGTGGAACCTGCTGCGGGTGGGCGTTTCCCTGCGGACCAGGCGGCCGCCGTAGCGTACCTCCGCTTCCAGTGCCATGCTCGGCTTGCCGTCGTCGCGGGGGACGTCCATCCAGGCGAGCACCTCGGCCAGGCCGTCACGGGTCGCCACGATCCGGCGGCGCTCGTGCACCTCGTTGGTCGGGGTGTCTACCCGGAACAAGGTGTACAGGTCGGCCAGGTACCAGCCGCGGGAATCCGAGTCCGGCAGCCCGCGGCGGGCCTGGAGTTCCCGCGCGATTTCCTCGGCGAGCAGCCGCTCCGCGGTGTCGATCCGGCGCAGCGCGGTCCGGTAGGTGCGGTCGGCCGCCGCCGCCAGCCACACGACCCGGTCGGTGAAGCGGGGCATATTCCTGGTCGGCTCGCTGATCCCGAGGCTAGCCAGGATGGCCTCCCGCAGGTCGGCGGGCAGGCGGGCGGCGAGAGCGCTGATCTCGCTGGCCAGGGCCTGCCGGACGGCGGCGATGTCGGCACCTGGCGGGAGCCCCGCGAGCTCGCGCAGGTGGGCGCCCAGCTTGGCGTCCAGATCCGGCATGCGCAGGCCGCGGCCCTTGCGCAGACGCCTGATTTCATTCGCAATGGCCGTTGTGAGATCGGAGGGATCCATGCCCGCTGTCATAGAATTGTCATTTCTGGTGGTCCCTGGCACTTCCCCCAAGCAACTGTCTCGGCATGAGGCTATCGTCGCGGTCCCCATTGTGGTATGGGGATCCGCAAAATACCGATACGCGCGGTCCGTAAAGCGCTTGACTAGACTCGCGTTCCTGGCCAGAGGGTTCGTGCGCGCCATCGGATCGCCGGGCCGCCCGCAGTTACCGGCGCGTGTCGGCCTCCGGGCGTAGGCTCGTCCAGTTGACGACGCCGAGTTGCGCTTTAGGGGGACTTCTTGGCCAGCAGCGCCGACGGCAACGGGCACGCACTCGGGCTGGTGGTGGGCACCGTTCCCGCCACTCCGCTGCAGTTCTCTGTCGGCCTGGCTCCCGGCCAGTATGCACAACTCGATGACGTGGTGGTGACCGAGCGGGCCTTGCCTGGCCGGGCCGGCGTGCGGATCGCCGGCGTGGTGACCAATGTCGAGGCCGTGCACGAGGGCGCCAGGTTCGCCAGCGACGTGTTCCTGATCGACCAGGGCGCGCTTCCCGCCGAGGTATGCGAGGTCGCCGAGGTGACGGTCACCAGGGTCGAGCCGGAGCTCTATGTCCCGCCGCTGCCCGGCGCCGTGGTCAGCAGGGCGGTCGGGCCGCAGCGCGAGTCCGCGCTGTACTTCGACGAGATGGGGACCTCCCGGGTGCCGGTCGGCTTCGGCCGCGACGGACAGCCGGTCTACGTGAACTTCGAGTTCATCGACGGCACCAGGGGCGCCCACGTCTCCATCTCCGGGGTGTCGGGGATCGCGACCAAGACCTCGTTCGCGATGTTCCTGCTGCACTCCATCACCAGCTGCGGCGTGCTGGCCGGCGAGGCGCACAACACCAAGGCGCTGGTGTTCAGCGTGAAGGGCGAGGACTTGCTCTTCCTCGACTACGAGAACTCGCGCCTGAAGGCCGAGGAGCGGGCACGCTATGGCGAGCTCGGCCTGCCGGCCACGCCGTTCGGCAACGTGCGCGTGTTCGCCCCGCCGCGCAAGGGGGACACCGCGGGCACGCCCGACGTGCACGCGCGGGACCGGGCGGTCAGCCCGTTCTACTGGACGCTCGCCGAGTTCTGCGAGCAGGAGCTGCTGCCGTTCGTGTTCGCCGACAGCGAGGACGAGCGCGCCCAGTACACGATGCTGATCGCCCAGGTCGCGGCCCGGCTGCGCCGGGACGCGGTCGCGGTCGGGACCGAGGGCGCGGTCAGGATCTCCGGCGCCGGCCCGGCAGGGGAGACGATCCTGCGCACCTTCGGCGACCTGGTCAGCCTGCTCGAGGCCGAGCTGACCGACGACGGCACCAGGTCAGCCTGGGTGGCCGGGAGCACGGTGACGGGTAGCGTTAATGCCCTTCTCCGAAGGTTGCGGTCGGCGGTGCCGCCGCTCTCGGTGATCGTCCGCGGCGACCTGGCGCACCGGGGGGAGCGCTCGATCTCCACGTCGCGCGCCCAGGTGACCGTGATCGACCTGCACAACCTGCCCGACCGGGCGCAGCGGTTCGTGGTCGGCGTCACGCTGCGCACGGAGTTCGCGCGCAAGGAGCGGCAGGGCACGGCCAGGCCGCTGATGTTCGTGATGCTCGACGAGCTCAACAAGTACGCCCCGCGCGAAGGTGACAGCCCGATCAAGCAGATCCTGCTCGACCTGGCCGAGCGCGGCCGGTCGCTCGGGGTGATCCTGATCGGTGCGCAGCAGACCGCCAGCGAGGTGGAGCGGCGGATCCTGGCCAACTGCGCGATCCGGGTAGCTGGCCGGCTGGACGCCGCCGAGGCGCAGCGGCCCGAGTACGGCTACCTGCCGCCCGCGCAGCGCCAGCGGGCCACCCTGGCCAAGCCGGGCACCATGTTCATCGCCCAGCCGGACATCCCGGTGCCGCTGGCAGTCGACTTCCCGTTCCCCGCCTGGGCTACCAGGCCGAGCGAGAAGGGCGAGTGGACCGGGCACGACAGCGGGCCCGCCCGGCCGGCCGACCCGTTCGCCGTCATTCCCAGGGCGGACGACCCGCCGCCGTTCTAGGCCGCCAGCCCGTTCGAGGCCGCGAGGAGCGCCGAGTTGAAGATCCTGCACACCAGCGACTGGCATGTGGGCAAGGTGCTCAAGGGCAGGGATCGCCACGACGAGCACGTGGCGGTGCTGAAGAGCATCGTCACCGCCGCGCGCGAGCACGAGGCCGACGTGGTGCTCGTGGCGGGCGACCTGTTCGAGAGCGCGGCGCCCACCGCGAGGTCGCAGGGCCTGGTCATGCGGACGCTGCTCGCGCTGCGCGAGGACGGCCGCCAGGTCGTCGTGATCGCCGGCAACCACGACAACCCCGGCCTGATCGACGCGGTATACCGGCCGGTACTCGGCGAGCTCGGGCTGCACGTGCTCGGGCTGCCGAAACGGCCGGAGTCGGGCGGCACGCTGACGCTGCGCCCCAGGTCGGGCGGGACGGTTAGGGTCGCCGCGCTGCCGTTCCTGTCCAAGCGGTACGCGGTGCGGGCCGCCGAGGTCGTCTTCCACGAGTTCGCCGAGCACGCCCTTGACTACGCCCAGCGGGTCAGGGCGTTCGTCGACCTGCTCACGGCCGGCTTCGCCGACGACGGCGTCAACGTGGTCATGTCGCACGCCACGCTGCTCGGCGGGCGGCGCGGCGGCGGCGAGCGCGACGTGCAGACCGGCCTGGACTACGAGGTGCCCGCCGGGGTTTTCCCGGCGACCGCGCACTACGCGGCGCTCGGGCACCTGCACCGCCAGCAGGAGATCCCCGGGCCGTGCCCGGCCTTCTACTCGGGCTCGCCGCTGGCCATCGACTTCGGCGAGGAGGGCAACGAGCCCGCCGCGCTGATCGTCAGCGCCGAGCCCGGCGTGCGCGCCGACGCGCGGGCCGTCCCGATCGCCGGCGGTCGCCGGCTGCGCACGCTGCGCGGCACGCTCGACCAGGTACTTGCCGACGGCGAGCAGGCGGGCGATGACTACCTGCGGGTGGTGCTCGCCGAGCCCGGCCGGGCCGGCCTCGGCGACCTGGTCAGGGACAAGCTGCCGAACGCGCTCGAGGTGATGCTCGACGAGGCGCACCGGCCCCGTCCGGGCAGCCGCGATGGCGACCGGCCGAGCCGGGTGGGCCGGAGCCCGGTCGAGCTGTTCGGCGACTACCTGCGCGAGCAGAGCATCGACGACCCGCGGGTCACCGCGCTCTTCGCCGACCTGCTGGACGAGGTGACCGGGGCCACGGCACCGGAGCCCGACGCGACCGGGACGGAGTGAGGCATGCGGCCGCTGCGACTGCTGCTCGACGGGTTCGGCTCCTATCGCGAGCCCGCCGAGGCTGACTTCTCCGACGTGGAGTTCTTCGCGCTGGTCGGACCGACCGGAGCGGGCAAGAGCACGGTGATCGACGGGGTCTGCTTCGCGCTGTACGGCACGGTGCCCCGGTGGGGCAAGGAGAACGTGATCGCCCAGGCGCTCGCCCCCGCGGCGAACGCGTGCCGGGTCTGCCTGGTGTTCGAGTCGGCAGGCAAGCGGTACGGCGTGGTCCGCGCGCTGACCCGCACCGCCAGGGGCGCGGTGCAGACCAAGGAGGCGCGGCTTGAGCTGCTCGACCCCTCGGTGCCGCCGGACGCTCCGCTCGCCGACCTGCTCGCCGCGAGCGTCGAGGCGGTCGCCGAGGGACCCGACCAGGTCAAGGCCGCGGTGCAGGAGATACTCGGCCTCACCTACGACCACTTCACCCAGTCGGTGCTGCTGCCCCAGGGCAGGTTCTCCGAGTTCCTGCACGCCAAGGCCGCCGACCGGCAGGACCTGCTGGTCGAGCTGCTGGCGTTCGGCGTCTACAACGCGGTCGGCCAGCTGGCCAGAAGGCGCGCCGAGCTCGCCGCCGACCGGATGCGGACCGTGCAGGCCGCCCGCGACGAGCTGTCCGGCGCCACGCCGGAGGCGGAGGCCAGCGCCGCCGCCCGGGTGCAGGACCTGACCGGCCTCGCCGCCGAGGTGACCGAGCGGCTGGATGCCCTGGCCGCGCTCGCCCAGCGGGCCGAGCGCGCCGCCGCCGAGGCCAGCCAGGCACGGGAGGCGACGGCCCTGCTCGCCGCCGTGCGCATGCCCGCCGAGCTACCCGGCCTGGCCCGCCGGATCGCCGAGGCCGAGCAGATGCTTACGCGGGGCAGGCAGCGGCGGGACGCCGCGGACGAGGCCGAGGCGACCGCGCAGGCGGCCAGGGACGCCCTGCCCGACCTGGCGGGGTTGCAGGCATGGCGCGCCGCCCGCGCCGAGCTCGCCGACCTGACCGTCCAGCTCGACCGGTTCGAGCGGGAGAACGAGGCCAGGCAGCGCGAGCAGGATGTCAGCAAGGCCGACCTGCTGGCCGCCGAGGACGGGCTGCGGCAGGCCAGGGAGGACCAGGCGCAGGCCGAGCGGGCCCACGCGGCGGCCGCGCTTGCCCAGCGGCTGCAGGTCGGCGAGGACTGCCCGGTGTGCCTGCGCCCGGTGACCGCCCTGCCGCACCTTGCCGCGCCCGCCGACCTCGAGCAGGCGCGCCGCGCGGTCCAGACGGCCGAGCGGTGCGCCGGTCAGGCGCAGGCGGCGCACACCCAGGCAGCGGGCAGCGCCGCCGCGGCCGGGCGCGCGGTGGAGGGCTGCCGGGCGCAGATCGGGAAGGTGTCTGCCGTTCTTGCCGACTCGCCGGGGGAGGCCGAGATCAGCGCGGGCATCGAGGCCATCGCGCTGGCCAGCGCGGCCCTCGGCGAGGCGCAGCGGCATGCCAGGGCCTGCCGGGAGGAGTGCGCGGCCGCCGAGAAGCGGCGCGCCTCGCTCGGCGCCGAGGAACGGCAGGCCCAAGCTGATCTCGGCCGGGCCAGGGACTCGGTCGTCGGCCTCGGCGCGCCCGCGGTCGACGGATCCGACCTGGCGGCGGCCTGGCAGGTGCTGACCGGCTGGGCGCAGGCGGAGCAGGCGGAGCGCAGCGCGCGCGAGTCGGAGCTGGCGTTGGCGGCGAGCGCGCTGGAGGCCGAGGTCACCGGTGCGCAGGCCGCGCTGGCTGCGCTGCTGGCCGCGCACGGGGTCGGCGAGGCAGTGGTCGGCGAGGCAGTGTCGGCCAACGCGGCGGCCGCCGTGGTCGCCGAGCGCGAGCGCGCGGCCGGCCGTCTGGCCGCCGTCCGGGCCGACCGGGCGAAGGCGGCGCGGCTTGAGCAGCGGGCGCTGGCGCACCGCGAGGAACAGGAGGTGGCTGCCGAGCTCGGCAGGCTGCTGCGGGCCACCTCGTTCGAGCGGTGGCTGTGCGGGGAGGCACTCGACTCGCTGGTCGCCGAGGCATCGGGGACGCTGATGGAACTGTCCGGCGGGCAGTACCAGCTTGACCGGGACGAACGCAATGACCTCGTGGTAATCGACTACCAGGACGCCGCGTCCCGTCGGCCGGTGCACACCCTGTCGGGCGGCGAGACGTTCCAGGCCTCGCTGGCCCTGGCGCTCGCCCTGTCCCGCCAGGTCGTCGGCCTGTCCGCCGGGCTGCGCGAGATGAACTCCATGTTCCTCGACGAGGGGTTCGGCACCCTGGACGAGGACACGCTGGAGACCGTCGGCACGACGCTGGAGCGCCTCGCCACCGACTCCGACCGCATGATCGGCATCATCACGCACGTGCCCGCCCTAGCCGAGCGGGTGCCGGTCCGCTTCGTGGTGAGCCGCACGGCGGCGACCTCGGTGCTGCGCAAGGAGCGGGTGCTGGCATGACGCAGGCGGCCGCCGTGTCCTTCACCGTCGACCCGTGGGATCCCGGCTACGGGCTCGCGTTCGCCGAGGAGGCGGCGGGCGAGGCGCTGGCCGAATCCACCGCCGAGCTCAACCTGGACCTTGAGGTGCCGGCCGGCCAGTGGCGCCCGGTCGACGCCGACCCGGCGCCCGCGCTGCCGGCCACGCTGCTGTTCCTTGACGGCGTGCGCCGGATCGACGCGCGCGTCTGGGTGCACGGCACCGATCCGCAGCCCGCTCCCGGCATCGCCGCCTCCTACGCTGCGGGCCTGGTGACCTGCGGGGACATCGCCCGGGTGGTGGACGTCAGGGTCGAGCGCGGCCTGTTCACCGCGGCGGCTGAGGCAACCGGGATCTCGACCAGGTCGGCTCACTACCCGGCCAGGATGGCCGAGGGGCCCGGCCTTGACAAGCTCTCGCTCGCGCTCCAGCAGCGGCTGGCCGACGCCGAGGTGCAGCTCGCGCTGGCCTTCCGCGCCGCGCACCCAGCCGGCGACGACCTGCTGGTGGTCGACGGCCCGCTGCGCGGCCGCACGCACCTGGACCGCACGGTCGGCTACATCAAGACCCATCACGCGTCCTACCTGCCGGCCGAGCAGGCCGCTGTGGTCGGTGCACTGCGACCTGGCCAGCGGACGCCCTCGTTCACGATGGGCACCTCGTGGCGGCGCAACTCCTGGTACCTGCAGCTGCCTGGCACGCCCGGCGTGCCATGGTCCGGGGTGGTCCGCCTGGAGTGCTCGGCCGAGCTGCCGCCCGGCGAGGTAGCCCGCCTGGCCGACCTGACCGCGCGGGTGCTGCCGCCGCTGGCCAGCACGCCGCACAAGGACCCGCGTGCGCCGCAGAACCTGGTGCCGATCGGCGGGCTGGAGCGCGAGTTGCGGCACCGGCTCGGCGACCAGCAGTTGCTGTACCGCGGGCTGCGTGCCGCGGCCGTCGCCGGCACCGGGGACGCCGGCACCGGGGACGCCGGGGCGGGCGGGGCTGCCGAGGTTGCCAGGGCTGCCGGAACCGACGGGGCCTCTGGTTATTCCTGAAGCGACAGGAATAACGGCCGGGAAGCCGGGCAGCTGCCGCCGGGTCAGCCCACGAGCCGGCCGCCAGCCGAACTCCGGCCGTCCGGCCAGCAATTGTCTATATTTTTCGTCCCACATGGTGGTACTGGAGACAGAATCAGCGAGAATGAGTGACGCGGTCTGGGGCGTGACCGCGATCGCCGCCATCGACGGCAGGCGCTGCGCCAGCGACCCGGAACGCGGCCGAACGGCCTCACCTCGCGGATCGAGGTAGAAGCGGAGGGTGGCTGCTGTGAGCCCAGCCGACCGGAACATGATGATCGAGTCGTTCCTGAGCGCCATGGTGCTGCTGCTCGCGCTTACGCTCGTCGCGATTGCCAGGACGCCGCCGATGACTGCAAGCACGGTCGGGTCGGCCGGTCCCGACCAGCCGGCCGGATCCGGGCTGGCCGGACCGGGGCTGGCCGGCTATGAACCGGCCGGGTCTGGGCCGGCTGGGCCGGAGGCGGGTGGGCCGGGGCTGGCCGGGTCCGGCATGGCCGACCCGCGGGTGGCAGGCCCGCGGCCGGTGGCGCGCCACGACGGGCCCGTGGCCGCGGCGCGGCGCACCAGCGGCAGGTATGTACCGCGGCACAGCTATGGCAGCATCACCCGGCCGTACACCAGGAGCGGTCCGCCGTGGGAACCGGCCGAGAGCCCGCCCACGATGACTCCGACGAGCTAACTTCGCCGCCGGGCGCTGCGCCGGCTGCCGCGGCTGAGCTGCCCGGGGCGGTCGCGGCGGCTCGGGCGGCGGCCGGGTGCGGTGGCGCCCAGCGCTGCTTCCTGCGGAGCGTCGGGAGACCGGGCTACCGGCGCGGCGGTCCGCGCCTGGCGCCAGCGCTCCGCCAGCGCCTCCTCATCCACCATCGGCACGAACACCGGCGGACCGATCGGGATCCGACGCCACTGCGCGATCCGGTGATTGAGCTCGCGCGCGGCATCGCGTGCCTCCTGCTCAGAAGGCAAGTCCTGGACCGACTCGGTCAACTGCTCGATCTCCTTGCGCAGCCTCAGCGGGGCGGGCAGCAGCACGTCGGCGGACACGCCCTCCCTGCGCAGGTAGTCCCGCAGCCAGGCCTGGCCCTCGTCGGCCTCGCTCCGCCTGGGGAGCGGCTTGCCGGCACCTGGCAGGTTATCGAACGCGCCGCGCTGCCTCCTCGATCTGCTGGTCGATCCAGGACGAGAAGCTCATCCCTGAGGGCTTGCGCTCCGTCATTCGCCGCCACTGCCTCCCACCTGCGCCGTTCCGGCTCCGGCTGTTACGCGGTGCAGAGCCGATGCCAGGTCCATGAAAGTATCCCCTTGACAGGACGGGGAGGAACGCGCGAGCAGGGAGTCGGCCGATGACATCGATGCAGGGGATCGACCCGACCACGGCCCCGAGCGGCGCTGGCTGCGCTGAGTGCGACGCTAGCGGGGGCTGGTGGGTTCACCTCAGGAGGTGCGCCCAGTGCGGGCATATCGGCTGCTGCGACACTTCGCCGTCGCAGCATGCGAGCCTGCACGCGTCCGCCTCCGGGCATCCGGTGATCCGCAGCTACGAGCCGGGTGAGAGCTGGTTCTACAGCTATCCCGACGGCGAGTTCTACGAGAGCGGTCCCGACCTCGCGCCGCCCGAGCACCACCCGGTTGACCAGCCGGTCCCCGGGCCCGCGGGCCGCGTCCCGCACGACTGGCGCTCCCGAGTCCACTGACTGGACGATCAGCCCGCGCGGAGCGCCTGCCTGGCGGCGTCGGCGAAGAGGACGGCGAACGAGGAGATGATCGCGGCGGTTGCCTCTGCTGACCCGGTGCGGTAGGCCGCCCTGACCCGCCCGGCCGGGTCGATTACGAAGACCCTGGCCTCATCGGAGGTGGCCGCTCCCGGACCTGGGGGCGCCACGCCGTATCGCCGCCGCACCTGGCTGACCTGCGCGGCATTCCCGGTCAGGTCGAGCCAGCGGCGGGCCGGGCCGAGGCCATCCGGTCCTGTCCGGGCCGACCCGGTCGCGGGCGGTCGGCCCGTGCCGGGTAGCGCAATGGCGGCGAGCGTGACATTGCGAGCACTGGCGCCGAGCAGCGCAACGGCCTGGCTGAGTTCGCGGCCGACCGGCGGGCAGCCTGTCGCGCAGCCCTGATCGACGAAGGCGAGCAGGACGACCTTGCCGCGCAGGCCGGCCAGCGTCACCGTGCGGCCGTTCTGATCGGTCAGCGAGAATCCCGGTGCCGGGTAGTCGACCTGGACGGCCGGTCCGGAGATCGACTGGGCCAGGATCGGGTCGGCATTCGGGCTGGCCTGGGCGACGGCCATCGGCACGGCTCCGAGTACCACAAGGCACGCGCCGCCGACGGCGGCGACCGACCAGCCGGTCGCCGCCCCTGCCTGCCGCGCGACCACGGCCGGCCGGGCGCGCGTGGCCCGGCTGGCCGCGGCGGTATCGGCCGAACTGGCTGCCGGGTCGGGGACAGGGAGCGCCGCGACCCTGGTCAGTGCCAGGTAGCCGCCGCCCGCAAGCAGCAGGAACGGGATCATGGAGTTGGGGTCGGTGCCGAGGCCGCCGAGGAAGCCCAGGTCCTGTACCAGCACCCAGTCGGCCAGGCTCAGCGCGCCGAAGCAGGCCAGGGCGGGCCGGATCAGCCAGGGCCTGCCGCTGAGCAGGGCGCCGCCGGTCGCCGCGAGTAGCGCCGTCATGATGAGATTCACCGCGAACCCGTGTGCCTGGTCGAACGTCCCGAATGCGAGCAGCCATCCGGACAGGAATCCAGGCTGCGGCGTCTGCGACATCGACAGCGCCATCCCAGCGAGCGACCCGGACTGGCCGTGGCTGATTCCGTACCAGGTCCCGCGGCCCGGCCAGGCCTGGAGTATGGCCATGCCGGCGAGAAGGAGGCCGAGTCCGGCCAGGGTCAGGCGGCCGAGCCTGCGCGAGCGCCACGCACGGTCGGGCAGCGCGATCAGCGCGCCGGCGGCCACGTAGATCAGTGCAGCGCCAGGGGCTCCGAACGCCCAGGACTGCCCGGGAGCGAAGATCCCGCCGAACGCCTCACCGAACACCCAGACCGTCAGGCCCCAGCCCGCGCTGGCCAGCCCGGCCAGCCGGGACAGCGGGCCGTACGGAGCCGCGAGCAGCCAGATGCCGAGCCCGACCTGGATCCATACCGCAGCGGCCCCGGCCTGCATCGGATGGTAGGTCCACGCCGTGCCCGCCCAGTTGATCAGGTGCTGCACCCAGTGCGGCGAGGTCGCCGCCCCCGGCTCGATCACCAGCGCGGGCAGGCCGAGCGCCATCTGCGGCTGGGCCTGAAGCAGCCCGTCGAAGAGCCACAGGTTGCCGAACCCGATCGCCAGCACCTTCCGCCCGGCTGGCTCGGCCGGGCCGCCTCGGTCGGCAGTTCCGCCTCTGCTGGCGGTGACATCTCCGGCGGCAGTTCCGCCCTGTGCGCGGCTGTAGGCCCGCAGGCCCAGCCAAGTCGCGCCGAGCACCGCGAAGATGAGCGCGGCGAGCAGTCCCTGGTGCACCAGCGCGGCCCGGAACGCCGCTACCACCTCGGCGTTCCGGGCATTGAGCCCGGAGTACATCCCTGGCATCGGCCGCCTGCCTACCTGGCCGGCTAGACGGACGCGGGCTCGCGGGCCGGCGCGCGCTGGGCGGCCGGGACCTGCGGCGCCGCGTTGTCGGAGCTCGCGAGGTACTCGGCCATCGTCCGTTCTCTGCCGTACCGGCGGCGCATCCACAGATAAGCGACGAACGCCGCCGGGGCGAAGAACAGCTGAGACGGGATCAAGATGTCGTTGCGGTAGTCGATCAGCTCGACAGCCAGCGGGAACAGGCTCGGCGCCGCCGCGCCGAAGATGGCGGCCACGACGACGGCCAGCCGAGCCGCCGGCCGGCCGTAAGCCTTGTAGCAGGCGATCGTGAACATGGCGTAGACGAGCAGGTCGCCGATGCCGATGCCGTAGTTGTTGACATGGAAGCGCATGCCGAACGTCGGGTCGAGCGGCTTGCCGATGAAGTCCTCGACCAGCACGGCAGTCACGTTGATCCCGAGCGTGGAGAACACGTCGTAGCAGGCCAGGCCGAGGCCGAACCAGGCCACGTGCTGCAGCCGCATGCCGCCCTGGACGTACAGGTTGGCCACCGCGATGGCGCCGAGCACGACCAGGATGTCAAGCTCCACCCACCACAGCTGCCAGCCGCCGACCGTTCCCATCATGGTGTCGCTTTCCCAGATGTTGGCGCCGAGCAGCAGGCCGAGACCCAGCCAGAGCACGGTGGGGCCGACGATCTGGCGGTATCCGATGGACAGCGATGCGGCGAAGGTCAGGGCCAGGAAGACGGTCAGCGTCCAAGTGGGCAGCACCGCGTAGAGGAACGGCAGCCCGAGGATCAGCACAAGCAGGATCGCGATGTCCCGGCCGTTGAAGGTGCCGACCGGCGGCCGCTCCATCCGCGTCCGGCGGAAGTACAGCAGCGCGCCAGTGCACACGATCAGCGCACCGGTCAGCGTGACGCCGAACTCGATGAGACTCTGCTGCCAGAGCGGGATCGCCAAGTGATGCATCCTCGTCACGCTCCTACCAGTGCCTGCGCGGCGCTGAATGAGGTCTCGTGCAGATCGCTCCTGGTGTGGCGCATCGGCCTGGCCCGACCGTCGTCGGCGATCGACAGCTCAACGTCGAGTCCGGCATCGGCGAAGTGCTCGCGCGCCGCGGCCTCGCCGTAATCGGCGATGGCCGAGGCGGGCAGCGTGAGCGCGATCCTGCCCTCGTGCACCGCGGCGCGGTACCTGGCCGGCCATGGCGCGGTCGGCAGCGCCTCGATGGCGTCAACGAGCTGCCGGGGCGTCGCCACCCCGGTGGCGGCGTGCAGCAGGTCACCGGCCTTGCCGAGGATCTGGCTGGTGGCCGGAACGTCGGCCATCTCGCAGCTGAGTGGCTCGTCGGCGAGAGCGCGCGCGACGTCGCGCGTGTCGTAGCGGAAGACCGGCATGCAGTCCCGGTAGGGGAAGTACGGCGTGATTACGACGGTACCGAGCGCGCCCGGCTCGGCGGGTTCGCCGGTTTCCAGGTCGAGCAGCTCAGTCAGGCCGGTGCTGACGTCGTAGTGGACGTGCGCCTGGCTGCAGGTGCGGCCGGTGACCGGGATCACCTCGGTCATGCTGAAGGTGTCCTCGACGTGCGCTACCCCGAGCGTCTGGCACGCGGCCCTGGCCAGGGTGGGGGAGAGCACCTCGCCGCCGACCGTGACGCGCCGCAGGCTGAAGTCCTCCGGCCCCAGGCCCCGGCGCCTGGCGGCGGTCACCAGCTCCGCGAGGTAGCTCGGGTACGTAGCGAGCAGCGTGGTACCGAACTCGCCGAGGCTGTCGAGCGCGTCGTCGGGTGCCATGATGCCGAGCAGCCGGCAGCCCGCGTTGGCAAGCCGGCATTGGGCTGAGGCCAGGTGATTGGCAGCTACCGCCCGCGAGCTGAAGTTCACCTGCATGATGTCGCCGGGCCGTAGCTCGTCACGGAGCACGAGTGCCAGGGCGCTGAGGGCGGGCCACAGCTCCATCTCGTAGCGTGACATCCAGATCTCGGCCGGCCGGCCCGTAGTGCCGGTCGTCCTGGTGCTCAGGTAGCCGGCCACGTCGGTGCACCGGAAGTCGGCGGCCCGCTCGGCTAGGTCGTGCTTGGTGGTCACCGGGATGGCCCGGAGGCCGGCCACGTCGAGCTGGTCGACCTCGGCGGAGATCGCGGCGAACCGGCGCGCGTAGAAGGGCGAGACCGAGGCCAGCCTGCGCGCGGTGCGCCGGACGGCCCGGTTGGTGGCTTCCAGCCGCTCCTCCGGATCGGCGGCCCCGCCGCCGATCAGCTGCTGGACGTCAGCGCCGGGCTCGCCGAACTCGGCGAGCGTGGCGAGCGCGTCGTCGACCAGACGGCCGATGTTGCGGGTGTCGAGACGGCGACCGGAGAGCGTGCCCACGGCCATCCGGAGCTGCCTGATGCCGGTCTCAAACATCGCCTTTCGCCTCTCCTCGGTGCCGGCGCTACCGGTGCCGGCCTGCAGTGCCGGCGTGCCGGTGCCGGGACCGGCGACCCCGATTGCTCGACGTCACCGGCCCCGGCAGTGTCGGCCGTCCTTAGAACGTGGCGCCGCCAGCGGCACTGAACAGGACCGCGCTCATCGAGCCCAGCACGTAGCGAACGTGCTTGATGCTGCGGACAACAGACTTCATCGCTTACCTCCTCTCCCAGTCATCGAGGGCCAGCACCTAGGGAAGGGTCAGGGGATGACGATCACCTTGAGCGTCATGTCCGGATGAACCGAGCAGGTGAGGTAGTAGGTGCCTGGAGTCGTCCACGGCCCGGTCGTGTAGACGCTGTTGGTCTGCATGAGATGAAAGCCGGTCATCGGGACGTGCCGCTCGTAGCCGATGACCTTGCCGCCACGGCCTGGCCCGATCACATGGATGACGTCCGAGCTGTTGAACAGCGTCAGCCTGGCGCCCGCGTGGATCGTCACGCTGTCCCGCGCGAAGTCGGTGCTGATCATGCCGACTGACCCTGCCGGGGGCGCCTTCGGCGCGACGGCGAAGGCAGGAACAAGCAGTCCAGCTAACAACCCGGGAACGACGAAGAGGACGCGCGGTATCGCCATGAACAGGCTCCTCGCCATTGATAGCCCGATTCGTAGCCAGCCGGGCTGGTAATTCGTACAGTACGACAGGGCGCTGGCCGCGTAAAGACCAGTTAGCCATGCAAAGGATCCATGAGCGGTACCTGTTGGCGGGAACATGCCAATCCCGGAGATTGCCCCGTTGCCAATCACCGCTAACTTCACTCCACCCCATTCACAGGCGAATCAATTTGGATATCAATCGTATAACGATCTGTTAACGACAGGAAATACTAATCCGGCAACCAATGGCGCACTCGTGACCTCACGACCAAAAACTATATGAGCCGGATATGTCGGGTATGGTTAGCCCACGACCGGATGCGCCTGCCCGCGACTGCGAGTGCGTGCGCCTGCAGTTACTTGCGGCCGGGCAGTGCCTGGAGCGCACGCATCGCGGCGGTCATCACCTTGGCGTAGGTGTCCGCCTGCATGGAGCCGGGCGGCGCGATCGGGAGCAGGCGCTGGACCGAGACGGTCTGGCTGTCGGTGTACTTGAGTATGCCGTGCTCGCCGTGCCGGCTGCCGACGCCGGAGTCCTTCCAGCCGCCCATCGGCGCGTCCACCGATCCCCAGGTGGCCGCGTACGCCTCGTTGACGTTGACCGTCCCGGCCTCGAGCAGGCTGGCGATCCGGCGGCCTTCCCGCACGTCCCTGGTCCAGACCGAGAAGTTCAGCCCGTACCTGCTGTCGTTGGCCAGCCGCACCGCCTCGTCGGGTCCGCTGACCCGGTACACGGAGATCACCGGCCCGAACGTCTCCTCGGCGTAGGCGGTCATCCCCGGCGCCACGCCGGTCAGGATCGTCGGTTCGTAGAAGTACGGCCCGATGTCGGGCCGTGCCCTGCCGCCGGCCAGAACGGTCGCGCCCTTGCCGACCGCGTCGTCAACGTGCCTGGTGACCGTGTCGAGCTGGGCCGCCGAGATCAGCGAGCCCAGGTCGGCGTCGTAGCGCAGGCTATGCCCGAGCCTCAGTTCCTTCGTGGCGGCTACGAAGCGCGGCACGAAGTCGTCCCAGATCGCCTCGTCCACGTACATCCGCTCCATCGAGATGCACAGTTGCCCGGTGTTGGAAAACGCCGCCCGCACCGCGCCGGGTACCGCCCGGTCGAGGTCGGCATCGGCGAGGACGAGGATCGCGTTCTTGCCGCCGAGCTCCATCGAGTAGTCGATCAGCCGGTGTGCGGCCTGGACAGCGACAATCCGGCCCACCCTGGTGCTGCCGGTGAACATGACGAAATCGCAGTGCTCGGTCAGCGGCCCGCCTAGCTCGGACCCCGCACCGGTCACCACCTGGAGCACGCCGGTCGGCAGCCCCGCCTCGGCGAGCAGCTCGGCGGCGCGCAGCGCGGTGTACGGGGTCTGGCTGTCCGGCTTGGCGACCACCGCGTTGCCCGCGACCAGGGCGGGGAGCGCGTCGCTGATGCCGAGCGTGAGCGGGTAGTTCCACGGCGAGATTACCCCGATCACGCCCTTGGGGTGGTGCCGCTCCCAGGTGCGGGTCAGCACCGGCAGCGCGCCTGCCCGCCGGTGCGGTGCCAGGAAGCGCGGTGCGGTCCGTGCGTAGTACCGGCTGGTCTGGGCGACGTCGATGATCTCCTCGAACGCGTGTCGGCGCGCCTTGCCGTTCTCCAGCTGGATCAGGTCGAGCAACTCGTCCTGCCGGGCGAGCAGAAGGGTGGCAAACCTCAGCAGCACCTGCGCCCTGACCGCGACCGGGATGTGCGCCCAGCCGGCCTGAGCCTTCCTCGCGGCACGCGCGGCCGCGGCCACGTCGTCGGCGGTGCACCGCGGCACGTGCCCGAGCACCTGACCGGTGGCCGGCATCTCCACCGCCATTTGCTCGCGCGGCCCGTCCACGGCGGCGAGCGCGGTCAGCCCGGCTAGCCTGGCGAGCAGGTCATCGGTGATCCTTGGCCCGAGCAGTGCCGGGCCGGAAACGGCGGTCTCAGCCATCCTTCTATCCTGCGCCGCGCTCGCCCCCGCCGAGCAGGGCCGAAGGTCCCCGGACGGGACCTCGGCCCGTGATTGGGGCGAGCGGCATGCCGTCAGCGGCTCGGCTCCGGGGTCGCCGCCAGGTTCTGGGTATGGACCCGCCAGGCCGCGGCGAGCCGCTCGACGGCAAGCTCGAGCGTGTCGAGCTGCTCGGCGAACGACAGCCTGATGAACTGGCGGTGCCGGCCGTCCAGGCAGGCGCCGCTGCCCGGGGCGACGGTGACTCCGTGCCTGGCGGCTACGTGGGCGAAGGCGTCGGCGGCGTCGAGCGGCAGCTCCACCCACAGCGACAGCCCGGCCGCCGGAGGTTCGGTGCGCCAGGCGGGAAGCCAGTCGGCGATCAGGCCGGCCAGGTGGTCGCGGCGCTGTGCCAGCGCGGTCCGGTGCGCGGCCAGCCAGCCGGCGTCGGTCGCGGCGAGCAACTGCGCCGCGATGGCCTGGCTGACCGCGCTGGTGGCCAGGTTGAGCGCGGCCTTGCGGACCGTGATCGCCGTCCGCAGCGGCTCGGCGGCCCTGATCCAGCCGACCCGCAGCCCGCCCCAGAACAGCTTGGACACCGATCCCACCGCCACCACCCGGGTGCTCAAGGCGGCTAGCGGCGCGGGCGGCGGCGGCGGCCGGGTGGCAAGCGTGAGGTCGGCCAGGGTGAGGTCCTCCACGACGGTGACCCGGCCAGCGTCGGCGACCGCGGCGATCGACTGCCGGCGGACGGCCGGCATGATCACGCCGACCGGGTTGTGCCCTGTGGGCATCAGGTAGGCCAGTGCGCCGGGACTGCGGCCCGCCCGCTCGATGGCCCCTGGGCTGACGCCGGCGTCGTCGGCGCCCGCGACCACGATCGCTCGGCCGCTGCCGGCGAGGGCGCCAGCGAGCCCTGGGTAGGTCGGGCAGCCCGTCACGACCGACCCCGCGTGCGGCCGGATGGCGCGGCCGAGCAGCCAGAGTGCCTCCTGCGCGCCCGCGGTGATGACGACCTGGTCGGCCTCGGTGGGCAGCTGCTGGTGCTCGGTCAGGTGGCGTGCGACCTCGGCACGCAGCTGCGGTAGCCCCGCCGGGTCGAGGCCGTGCCCGTCGAGGGCCGCCCAGGCCGCCGCGGGATCGACCGGGGGCAGGTGCCTGAGCGCGCTGGGCGCCGACACCGACAGGTCGATGCTCTCCCGGTCAGCGGCCATCCGGAGGAGCATCAGGGTCACGGCGCTGCTGGCGGCCGGGCGAGCGGCCCAGGAGCGGCGGCCCACCACGAATGTGCCGGAACCCTGCCGGCGGCGCAGCACCCCGGCCGCCACCAGCTGCTCGAAGCAGGCGACCACGGTCCCGCGCGACACCCCGACCGCTGCGGCCAGCGTGCGCTCGGCGGGAACCCTGGCCTCCGCCCTGATGACCCCGTGGTTCACCGCGTCGAGCAGCGCGGCGGCGAGGCGCTGGTAAGCCGGGCCAGGCCGGTCACGCCAGCGGCCGAACACGACCTCGGACCACCACGAGAGATCCTGGTCCATTTACCCATATTGGCATGCCCGGGCGGTAGCGTTAACTGGTGCGTACCGCGGCCGACTCATGAGAGGTTTGGAACAAGCTCGCGTCGGCTACTCGCCGGACGTGAGCCGACTCGCCGTCCCGCATTATTCCGCTCGCCACCGACACCGGAGCCGTCCATGAGCCTCTACCAGCGAGCCCACGACATCGTCCAGGCCAAGGCAAACAAGGCGCTTGACGCGGCCGAGAAGCCCGACGAGATGCTCGAC
Organism: Streptosporangiaceae bacterium; assembly: GCA_035517035.1. Taxonomy (GTDB): domain Bacteria; phylum Actinomycetota; class Actinomycetes; order Streptosporangiales; family Streptosporangiaceae; genus Chersky-822. The sequence continues at coordinate 43,542 of DATIZP010000092.1, forward strand.
CTGTCCTACGAGCAGATGCTCGACCAGATCACCCAGGTGCGGCGCGCGCTGGTCCAGATCGCCGCCTCCCGCAAGCAGCTCGAGCTCCAGGAGCAGCAGTTCCAGCACTCCGTCGATCACCTGCAGGAGCAGGCCAAGGCGGCGATGGCGGCCGGCAAGGAGGACCTGGCCAGGGAGGCGCTCACCCGCAAGGCAGCCGCGCAGTCGCAGGTCGACGGCATGGATGCGCAGCATGAGCAGCTCACCGAGCAGGAACAGAAGATGGAGCAGACGCTCGACGCGCTGCAGAAGAGGGTCAACGACTTCCGGACCCGCAAGGAGGTGCTGAAGGCGCGGTACACCGCCGCCCAGGCGATGAGCTCGGTGGACGCGAGCGTCTCCGGGATCTCGACGACGATCGGCGATTCGGGCGCGGCACTGCAGCGGGCGCAGGACAAGATTGCGGCCACCCAGGCCAGAGCCGGTGCCATGGATGAGCTGCTCCAGTCCGGCGTGCTCGAGGACGTGGGGGGCCACGACGACATCCAGGCCGAGCTCGACGAGGTCACCTCGAACTCCCAGGTCGACTCCGAACTCGCGGCGCTCAAGGCGCAGATCGCCGCCTCGCCAGCCCCCAAGGAACTGACCGACCACTGACCGAGCACTGACTGAGCATCGACAGACCACTGACAGACCAGCTGACCGGCGCGGGAGGGCAGGCATGACCGTCACGGTGAACGGCATCGAGGAGCTGAAGGCGCTGGCCGGCGCCGACCTCGGGCGGACCGGATGGATGGAGATGACCCAGGACCGGGTCAACACGTTCGCCGACGCGACCGACGATCACCAGTGGATCCACGTCGACCCGGAGCGTGCCGCCGCCGGCCCGTTCGGCGGCACGATCGCGCACGGCTACCTGACCCTGGCGGTGGTGATCCCGCTGTTCAGCGAGCTGCTTCAGGTCGGTGGCATCAGCATGGGGATCAACTACGGGCTGAACAAGGTGCGGTTCCCCGCGCCGGTGCGGGTGGGTTCGAAGATCAGGCTTGCCGGACGGCTAGGCGCCATTGAGTCCGTGGGGACCAATGCGGTCCAGATGGTGGTCGACTTCACCGTCGAGGTCGAAGGCTCCGACAAGCCCGCGTGCGTGGCGCAGGCCGTGTACAGGTACTACGTCTGACGGCGCTCGTCCGCACGGTGCGGGCGGCTGGCGGGACGGTGGTCGGCGGGACGGCGGTCGGCGGGACGGCTGTCGGCGCTGAGCAGCCCGAGCAGGATCAGCCGATGGGCATCCGTCGTCGTCCCGAACACGCTGCGGCCGAGTTCCCAGGCGAGGTCGCGGGGCGTCGTGCCGCGGTTGACGCGGCTGAGCAGCGCCCACTGCGACGCCGACACCTGGATGCGCTCCGAGTTCGGGAGCGAACT
>DATIZP010000093.1:0-2359 GCA_035517035.1 Streptosporangiaceae bacterium
CGCGTCGTGGTGCCAGCTGGCGATCGGGTCGCCCCACGCCTCCACGTGGAAGCGCCACGCGCCCTCGCTCGTCACGGTCACGTCCGCCCCCCAGCGGTCCGTGCCCGGCGCGAGCTCGCGCATGTACACCAGCGGGGATGCCGTGCGATCCGGGTCGCGCAGCACCACGCCGGCGTTGAGTACGCCGTGCCCCTCGCGGAAGATCGTGGCGCTGACCCGGAATGTCTCGCCCTTTACCGCCCTCGCAGGTCGCCGCCCGCACTCGATCGCGGGCTCCACGTCAAGGATCGGGATTCGTCCAATCACCCTGGTTACGCTACCGAGAGCGGTTGACTCCACACCAGAGTGGGTACCGGTTTAAGGCCGGCATCGTAGCCAAGTCAAAGCAGGTACCGAACGTACCGGCATCTCGCCAGACCGTTCGGGATAATTTGAACTGATATTCCCGGTCGGGAGGCCTAGTTTTTGCTCTCGTCCCAGCCAATCGTTCCGCGCCACTGGCCCGGACCGATTAAGGTCTGCCCGTGAAAGCGATTCGCCGGTTCACCGTCCGCGTAACCCTGCCCGAGCCGCTGGCCGCGCTGCACGGCCTGATGCTGAACCTCCGCTGGTCCTGGCACCGCCCGGCCGCCGACCTGTTCGCCTCGATCGATCCCGCCGCCTGGGCGGCGTCGGGGGGCGACCCGATCGCGATGCTCAGCGCGCTGCCGCCGGCCCGGATCGCCGAGCTCGCGGCCGACAGGGACTTCCGGCGCCGGCTCGGCGACGCCGAGCAGGACCTGCACTGGTACATGTCCGAGCCGCGCTGGTACGCGGGCCAGGACGGCGCCCCGGCCGCGATCGCGTACTTCTCGCCCGAGTACGGCATCACCGCCGCGCTGCCGCAGTACTCCGGCGGCCTGGGCATCCTGGCCGGCGACCACCTGAAGACAGCCAGCGACCTGGGCGTGCCGCTGATCGGGGTCGGCCTGCTGTACCGGCACGGTTACTTCACCCAGTCGCTGTCGGCCGACGGCTGGCAGGCCGAGCGGTACCCGTCCGACGACCCGAACGGCCTGCCCCTGGAGCTGCTCCGGGACGCCTCCGGCGCGCCGGTGCACGTGAAGGTGGGCCTGACCGCGGGCCGGGAGCTGGCCGCGCAGATCTGGGTGGCCCAGGTCGGCCGCGTCCCGCTGCTGCTGCTCGACTCCTACGTGGAGGAGAACGAGGCCGACCTGCACCAGGTGACCGACCGGCTGTACGGCGGCGGCAGCGACCACCGGCTGCGCCAGGAGCTGCTGCTCGGCGTCGGCGGGGTGCGCGCGGTGCGGGCCTTCTGCGCGCTAGCCGGGCACCCCTCGCCCGAGGTCTTCCACACCAACGAGGGCCACGCGGGATTCCTGGGCCTGGAGCGCATCCGCGAGTACGCCGGGCAGGGGCTCAGCTTCGACGAGGCCCTCGAGGTCTGCCGGGCGGGCACGGTGTTCACCACGCACACCCCGGTTCCCGCGGGCATCGACCGGTTCGAGCGCAGCCTGATCTCCGAGCACTTCTCCGACGACCCGCTGCTGCCCGTCGAGCGGGTGCTCGCGCTGGGCGCCGAGACCTACCCGGGCGGCGACCCCGAGGTGTTCAACATGGCCGTGATGGGCATGCGGCTGGCCCAGCGCGTCAACGGCGTCTCGCTGCTGCACGGCCAGGTGAGCCGGGACATGTTCGCCGGCCTGTGGCCGGGCTTCGACACCCGCGAGGTGCCCATCGGCTCGGTCACCAACGGCGTGCACACCCCCACCTGGGTGGCACCCGAGATTACGGCTCTCGCCGAAGGCGGCTGGGAGCGGGCCGCGACGGCCCCGGCTGGGGAGCTGTGGGAGACCAGGCGGCTGCTGCGCGGTCGGCTGGTGGCCGAGACCAGGCGCAGGCTGCGCGCCTCCTGGCGGCAGCGCGGCGCCTCCGATGCCGAACTCACCTGGATCGACGACGTCCTGGACGAGAACGTGCTGACGATCGGCTTCGCCCGCCGGGTGCCCTCCTACAAGCGGCTGACGCTGATGCTGAACGACCCGGCCACGCTCAGCCAGCTGCTGAACGACCCGCTCCAGCCGGTCCAGATCGTGGTGGCGGGCAAGGCGCACCCGGCCGACGAGGGCGGCAAGGGCCTGATCCAGCAGATGGTCCAGTTCACCGACTCACCCGAGGTGCGGCGGCGGATCGTGTTCCTGCCCGACTACGACATGGCCATGGCGCACGCGCTGGTGCAGGGCTGCGACGTGTGGCTGAACAACCCGCTGCGGCCGCTGGAGGCGTGCGGCACCTCGGGCATGAAGGCCGCGCTGAACGGCGGGCTCAACGTCTCGGTCCGGGACGGCTGGTGGGACGA
>DATIZP010000094.1:0-9566 GCA_035517035.1 Streptosporangiaceae bacterium
GGGTCTGCGGCCGGGGGCTGTCGGCCGGCCGGGGCGCCGCGCGCGGGCCGGTCTAGCATCGGCGCTGGAGAGGTGACTGGCATGCTGCAGGTGTTCGACGAGCGGAACCGCGACATCATCGTGAACGTCGGCGGGCGGCTGACCCACCGGGACCAGGCGGCGGTCAGCCCGTTCGACTCCGCGGTTCAGGGCGGCGACGCCGTGTGGGAGGGCCTGCGGCTGCATCAGGGCCGGATCTTCCGGCTGTCCGAGCATCTGGCCAGGCTGCGCCGGTCGGCGCGGGCGCTGGCGTTCGACTGTGTGCCGTCGGACGAGGAGATCACCGAACAGATCAGGCGCACTCTCGCCGCCAACGCGATGACCGACGGCGTGCACATCAGGCTGACGCTGACCAGGGGCGTGAAGATCACCAGCGGGATGGACCCGCGACTGAACCAGTCGGGTCCGACCCTCATCGTGCTTGCCGAGCACAAGCCGCCGGTGTACTCGACGAGCGGTATCACGCTGATCACTTCGAGCATGAGGCGGCCGCCGCCTGACTGCCTGGACCCGAAGATCCATCACGCCAACCTGCTGCCGTCGATCCTAGCCAAGATCGAGGCGAACGTCGCCGGCGCGGACGACGCGATCATGCTCGACCAGCGCGGCTTCGTGGCCGAGACGAACGCGACGAACGTGTTCTGCGTGAACGGCGGGGTGCTCGGCACTCCGGCTCCGGCCGCGTGCCCGGAGGGGATCACCAGGGCCGCGGTGCTCGAACTCGCCGCCGACGCCAGGATCGAGTGCGCCGTCGGGGACTACTCGCTGGTCCAGCTGTACAACGCCGACGAGGTCTTCGTCACCGGCACCATGGGCGGGATCGCGCCGGTGATCAGCATCGACGGGCGCGCCATCGGGGACGGCAGGCCGGGGCCAGTCACGGTGCGGCTGACCGCGCTGCTCGCCGAGCTGACCGCTACGACCGGCACGCCCGTGGTCTGACGCCTGATGGCCAAGCTCAGCCGCATGCCGGGCTCAGCCGCCCGCCAGAGTCAGCCGCCAGCCAGGGTCATCGCCCCGGCAGGCTCAGCCGCCCGCCAGGGTCATCCGCAGCGCGATAACCCGCTCGGCGGCGGCCTTGAACGCTGCCCGCGCCGATGGCGAGGCTGCCAGGTAGTAGGCATTCAGCGCGTGCATGGCAGCGTCGCCCTGCTGATCCTGCTCGGCGGCGCAGAGCAGCAGGTCCATGCCTGCCTTGACGGCCAGCGTAGCCCGGTTCGCCGTGGTGCCGAAGTTCTCCAGCCCGTTCGCTTCGAGCGCGTCGGTGATCGTCACCCCGCCGAACTTCAGCCGCTGGCGCAGCTCGCCCTGCACGATCGTCGCGGAAAGGCCGGCTGGGTACCTGGGGTCGAGGGCGGGATAGGTCGCCCACGAGACCATGACCAGCTTGACCCCGGCCGGGATCGCCGACTGGTATGGCACCTCGTCGATGGTCCTGATCTGACTGAGAGCGAGCTTCTGGGTGACCGGCCCTTGATCAGTGTTCTGCGACCTGGTGGCGGCACCAAGTCCAGGGAAGTGCTTTGCGGTGGCAGCCACGCCGCCAGCTTGCTGCGCCTTGATGAACGCCGTCCCGAGCTTGGCGGCCACCTGCGGGTTGTTGCTGTAGGACCGCTGGAACTCATCGATGAAGTCGCCCGGCTTGCGGAACACGTCGAGCACCGGAGCGAGGTTCACGTTCAGGCCGTAGCTGCGCAGGTTCGCCGCGGCGCCCCGGCCGGCCGTGGTCGCCGCGCCCACCGGGTTGGCCGACAGGCCGACCTGCTTCTCCGACTTGTCCGGCCGCCCCGGCAGGCGCCTGACCAGCCCGCCTTCCTGGTCGGTCATCATCAGCAGGGGCGCGCGCACTGGGTTGGTCGAAGCCTGGTCGGCCGCCTGGAGCCGCGACACCACGCTCTTGAAATTGGCCAGGTCGGCCGGCGTCGTGCCGATGTTGTCGGTGAAGAAGATCACCCCCGCCACCTCGCCGTGCCTGATCAGCCACAGCAGGCTGGCCGGCGGGGTCATGCCGGAGTAGCTGTAGATCACTCGCTGCCCGGCGAGCTGAAGGGTACTGAGCTTCGGCAGCGCGGCCATAGCCGCGGCGATCCCGGCCGCGCTCGGCGAGGTGGCGCCGGGGGCCAGCCCGATGCCGGCTGACACCGCCGTGATGCCGCTGCCTCCCACGCCGCCTCCGTGTCCGTGGCCGGTACCGCCCGGCTTCGTCGCCCCGCTAGACCCGCCGCCCCCATTCCCGCCGGCCGCCGTGCCCCCGGCCGCCGAGTGGCGCCCGCCGAGCGCTCCGGTCGCGAAGACGACGACGGCAGCGACCACAACCGCCACTGCGGCCACGAGTGCCACGAGCCTTGCTCCGCGCACGCCGGCAGTGCCGCTCCCGGCGCTGGCGAGACCTAGGCGACGTCCGCCCCCGTCGGCAAAGCCGGACCCGCGCCCCCTGGCAAGATCGGGCCCGCGCCCCCCGGCAATGCCAGGCCCGCGCCCCCCGGCAGAACCGGGCCTGCGCCCCCCGGCAGAACCGGGCCCGCCCGCCTCACCGGCCTGGCCGCGCGCCTGGTCAGGGCCCTGGTCACGCGCCTGGCGGCGCGGCTGGCCCACCCGATGCCCGGCTAGCCCCGGCCGCTGGGCCCGGTGAGTGCTCATGGCAGCCATGCTACGGACAGGCACCGCCCGCTGCGCGCGAAGCGGCGCCCATCGGCCGCGCTTCGGTGCGCCGGGGATGGGCAATGCAGAGCAAGTCAGGCGCGCCTCGCGGACCGGCCTAACGATGCACACGGAACGAGCGTGGCAGCGCAGGCTCCTTCGCTATCCGCCTGACCGAACGGCGGAGACTGGATACGCTGCGAAGATCGGACACCTTGCGTAGTCCAATCGTCCTGGCATTTCCAGCCATTGCCCAGAGGCCTTCCGCGCCTCTCGAGGATCTCAAACCGTCTGGAGGAACCATGGTGCAGCGCGACACCGCATGGCCGGCCGGCACGCCCTGCTGGGTCGACCTGGCCGTCGACGACGTGGCGAGGGGCGCGACGTTCTACTCGTCGCTGTTCGGCTGGGACACGCAGGTCGGTCCGCCGGAGTCCGGCGGCTACGTGATGTGCGAGGTCCAGGGCAAGCCGGTGGCCGGGATCGGGCCGAAGATGGGGCCGCCGGAGGAACCTAATGGCTGGACCACCTATCTCGCCACCGACGACGCAGACGCCACCGCCGGCAAGGTCGCCGAGGCAGGCGGCCAGCTGCTCGCCCCGCCGTTCGACGTGATGGACGTCGGCCGGATGGCGGTCGCCACCGACCCGGGCGGTGCGGTGTTCGGGATCTGGCAGGCCCGGGCCCACACCGGCATGCGGCTGGCCAACGAGCCGGGCTCGGTGTGCTGGAACGAGAACATGAGCCGCAGCTTTGACGGCAACAAGGACTTCTACCACGCCGTGTTCGGCTACGGCTACGACGACATGAGCAGCGGTGACTTCCACTACGCCACGTTCAAGACCAGCGGGGACCCGCTCGGCGGCATCGGTGACCTCGGCGGCATGGCACCGCCCGAGACCCCGGCGCACTGGATGACCTACTTCGCCGTGGACGACGCCGACGACACGATCGAGCAGGCCACCAAGCTCGGCGGAAGCGTGATCCGCCCGGCATGGGACAGCCCGTACGGCCGGATGGCCATCCTGGCCGACGACCAGGGCGCGGTGTTCGCGATCATGGGCCTGGCCCAGGCGAGCGGCGAGTAAGCCGCCGCGACGTCCTCAACCCGGCCGTCCTCAGCCCGGGCCGGGCTCAGGTCGGGCCGGGCTCAGTTCCGGCGGGCTCCACCGCCGGCGTCCTTGACCACGGCGGGTTCCATCCCGGCGTCCGCACCCGGCTGGAACCGCGCCGCGACAAGCTGGGCGCTGTGCCGCGCCCGCGCGCCGGTGGTGACCAGGCCAACCGTGAACACCAGCGCGCCGCAGCCCGCGATCTGCCACCACCCGACGTGGCTGGCCGCCACGAAGCCGGTCCTGATCGGGCCGACCATCGCCGAGACCACCGCCGACCCGATCACCGCGACCCCGAGCGAGGACCCGACCTGCCTGCTCGTGGACGCCACGGCGGCGGCCACCCCTGCCTGCGCCCGCGGCATCCCGGCCATCGCGGTGTTCGTGATCGGCGCGTTCACCAGCCCGAAGCCGAGGCCGAACAGCAGGAAGCTGATGACCAGGCTGGCCGACGAGGTGCCGGCCGCCAGCCGCGTCAGCGTGATCGCGCTGACCGTGATCGCGACGCTGGCGCCGATCAGCGGCAGCCTCGGGCCGCGGCTGCCGACGATCCGCCCGGAAAGCGGGCTGCAGATCGCCGTCATCGCGGCCATCGGCAGCATGTACAGCCCGGCGTGCAGCGCGGACAGGCCGCGGACGTCCTGCAGGTAGATCGTGGACAGCAGCAGGAACCCGCCGAGCGCCGCGAACGCCGACACCGCGATCAAGGTCGCCCCGGAGAATGGCGCGCTCCGGAAGAACCTGACGTCGAGCAGCGGCTCGTCGTGCCGCGACTCGTAGGCCGCGAAACCGGCCGCGGCCGCCGCCGCGACCGCGAAGCAGCCGATGATCAGCGGCGAGGTCCACCCGCGGCCGGGACCCTCGATGATCCCGTAGACCAGCGAGGCGAGCGTGATCACCACGAGCAGCTGCCCGACCGGGTCGAACCTGCGCGCCCGCGGCGCCTTGGACTCGGGCACGAAGAGCGCCGTCGCCACGATCGCGGCCAGCCCGACCGGGATGTTGATCCAGAAGATGCTGCGCCAGCCGACCGCGCTGACCAGCGCGCCGCCGACCACCGGCCCGAGCGCCATGGACAGGCCAACCACGCCGCCCCAGATCCCGATCGCCCTGGCCCGCTCGCCCGGCTCGGTGAACGTGTTCGTGATGATTGACATGGCGACCGGGTTGAGCATCGACCCGCCGACCGCCTGGAGCATACGGAACGCAATCAGCGCGCCCAGTGTCGGCGCCAGGCTGCACGCCAGCGACCCGAGGGTGAACAAGGCGAGGCCGACCTGGAAAGTCCTGCGGCGGCCGACCCGGTCGGCCGTCGACCCGGACAGCATCAGCAAGCTGGCGAGCACCAGGGAGTAGGACGCGACGATCCACTGCAGGCCGGACACCGAGGCGTGCAGCTGGCGTTCGATCGACGGCAGCGCGACGTTGACCACCGTGACGTCAAGCCCGACGATGAACAGGCTCATGCAGCAGATCGCGAGCACGAGCATCCGCCGGGAGTGGCCGAGCTCGCCGGTACCCATGACCTCAGTATGCATTCACGACATTTGCCCGGCTCCCGGCGCCCTACCTGCCCGGGCCGGGCAGCTACGCGAGGATGTCCCGGCGGCGCAGCCCGACCAGGCCGGCCAGCCCGAGCGCCGCGGCGATCACGCACAGCCAGATCAGCGGCGCCGCGCTGACCACCCCGCCGGGCAGCTTAGGCGCCTGCGTGAACGGCGAGAGGTCCATCACCCAGTGCGACCACTGCAGGGTCTCGCCGAAGAACAGCACGAGCACCGCCGCGCCGAGCACGCTCCAGCTCACCGCGACGCTGGCCCGCGGCACGAGGCCGAACAGCGCGGCAGCGAGGCCCGCGACGACCAGCACGGCGGGAGCCTGGGCGAGCGCGGCACCCGCCATCCGCGCGACCTCGGTGCCGAGCGATCCCGACCGCGCCCCGTGCCCGAGGCCGACGCCGATCCCCGCCACAGCGAGGATCACCACCGACCCGCCGACCGCGATCACCAGGTGGCTAAGCGCCCAGCCGATCCGGCCGGTCCTGGTCGCCAGCACCGGGTCCGCGTGCTGGTCGGTCTCCTCCGAGCGCAGCCGCAGCACCGCGGCGATCGCGAAGCCGGCCACCGCGAGCCCGGTGAGGCTGATCAGCGCCGCCAGGTAGGCGTTGGTGAGCTGGGTCTGGCCGCCCATCCGGGCGACGACCCGCCTGACCTGGGCGCTGCCGAGCAGACCGCTGATCCCCTTGGCCGCCGAGCCGATCCCGACGCCGTACACCAGCGCGCCGATCACCCAGGCGATCACGGTCGCCCGCTGCAGCCGCCAGGCGAGCGCGAACGGCGACCGCAGCGATGCCGAGGCGGCGGGCCGCCCGCTCCTGGTGGCCAGCAGCCCGGAGTCGTAGTCGCGCCGGACGGCGAGCAGCGCGGCCGCGATACCGACGAGCACGGCGGCCGCCAGCGGGAGCGTGAACACCCACCAGCGGATAGCGCCGAACGGCCTGGTGAGCTCCGCCCAGCCGATCGGTGACAGCCAGCTCAGCCAGATCGGCCCGGTCACGCTGACCGAATCCCCGATCGCGCGGATAAGGAACGCGACGAGCAGCACCCCGATCGCCAGGCCCCGGGCCGACCGGGCCGTCTGCGCGATCTGCGCGGTGACCGCGGCCACGGCCGTGAACGTCAGGCCGCAGAACGCCACCCCGGCACCGAACGCGATCGAGCCTGCCGCCGGAATCCCGAGCACGATCGGAACCACCGCCATCACCACGCCGACCACGACGTTGGCGATGCAGGCCACCAGCATCCCGGACACCAGCGCCGCGTGCCGGCCCACCGCCGCCGAGCCGACGAGTTCGAGGCGCCCGGCCTCCTCGTCGCCGCGCGAGTGCCTGACCACGAGGAAGATGCTCATGATCCCCGCCAGCAGCCCGGACAGCACGGTGTCCCGCCAGGCCGTGAACGAGCCGAGCGAGTTGCCGTAGAACGGGCCGTAGATCGTGAGCAGCGCCGTGTTGTGGTTCGACGCCACGACGAACTCCTCCCGGCCTGCCACGGTCGGGTACAGCTTCTTGAACCCGTACACGGCCGCGCCGGCGAACGCGGCGAACGCGTAGATCCAGATGACCAGCATGATGCGGTCCCGGCGAAGCGCCAGCTTGGTCAGCGGGCCGGTCCCGACCAGGGTGTTCATGCCGACGTTCCGTCCGGCGCCGCGGCCGCGACCTCCTGGCGCTGCGGCCCGTCGCCCGCGTAGTGCCGCAGGAACAGCTCCTCAAGCGTGGGCGGCTGGCTGGCCAGGCTCCGAACCCCGGCCGCCGTGAGCGCCCTGAGCAGGCCGTCCAGCTTGTCGGTCTCGACCTCGCAGCGCACCCGGTCCCCCTCGACGTCCAGGTCGTGCACTCCGGGCAGCCGGTCCAGGCCGTCCGGCGGGCTGGCGAGCTCGGCCATGATCGAGGTCCTGGTCAGGTGGCGCAGGTCGGCGAGGCTGCCGGTCTCCACGGTCCGCCCGAGCCTGATGATCGTCACCCGGTCGCACAGCGCCTCGACCTCGGACAGGATGTGGCTGGAAAGCAGCACGGTGCGGCCGCTCTTGCGCTCCTCCTCGATGCAGTCCCGGAACTTGGCCTCCATCAGCGGGTCGAGCCCGGCGGTCGGCTCGTCTAGCAGCAGCAGCTCGACGTCCGAGGCCAGGGCGGCGACCAGCGCGACCTTCTGCCTGTTGCCCCTGGAGTAGGCCCTGGCCTTGACGGTCGGGTCGAGCTCGAACCGCTCGAGCAGGCTCGCCCGCCGCCCGGCGTCCAGGCCGCCCCGGAGCCGGCCGAGCAGGTCGATGATCTCGCCGCCGGTGAAGTTAGGCCACAGGCTGACGTCGCCTGGCACGTAGGCGAGCCGCCGGTGCAGGCCCGTGGCCTGCGTCCACGGGTCGCCGCCGAGCAGCGTGACCGATCCGCCGTCGGCACGCAGCAGGCCGAGCAGGATCCTGATCGTGGTGGTCTTGCCCGCGCCGTTGGGCCCGAGGAACCCGTGTACCTCGCCCTGCGCGACGCTCAAGTCGAGGCCGTCAAGTGCTTGCGTTTTGCCGTAGGCCTTGCGCAGGCCGGCCACGTCGATTGCCACAGTCATGGTTCGGAGATTACACTAACTTCACAAAACCATGAAAGTTATGAACACATTAAATCCTGGTGACCCTCAGCCGCCGGGCGCGAGAGGAGGCCTGTGGTCGCGGACCGACGCAGGAGCGCGCCACATCGCGCAGAACTGGATCCCGGCCCGGGGCCGGATGCGGGTGCCGCGCGCCTGCACGACGCGCCGGCCGAGCGGGATGAGCAGGCGCGCGACCGGTTCGTCGAGCGGTTCGCCTCGCTGCTCGTCGAGGCGGGCATCCCGCGGATGCCCGCGCGCGTGTTCGCCGCGCTGCTCTGCACCGACGCGGGGCGGCTGACCGCGGCCGAGCTGTCCGAGCAGCTCAAGGCAAGCCCGGCCGCGGTGTCGGGCGGCGTCCGCTACCTGATCGCGGTCGGCATGGTCAGCCGGGACGGCGAGCCAGGCTCGCGGCGGCACTACTACCGGGTACCCGACAACGTCTGGGACGAGGTCGTCAGCAGCCGCGACCGTGTCATGGTGCGGTGGACGGCCGCGTTGCGGGACGGGATCGAGTTGCTCGGAGCCGACACGCCGGCCGGGGAGAGACTGGCCGATTCGGTACAGTACTTCGAGTTCGTCAGCGCCGAGCTGCCGATGGTCAGGGTGCGCTGGCAGGAGCACAAGGCCAAGCTGGCTCGCGACTCAGCCGCGGGCTCAACCGCTCCGGGCGTAGGTGACACTGGTTAGAACGCAAAGGCTGAGGAGGCTGCCGACGTGGCGCGCGATCCCGGAGACCTCTATCAGATGAGTTCCGAGGCGCTCGGGCCCGACTCTGATCTGGTGATGCTCTACTACCTGGACGGGTTCGTGGACGCCGGCGCCGCGGGCCGGCAGCTCGCCACGCACCTGCTCGGCACGCTCGAGCACACCGAGGTGGCCAGGTTCGACGTGGACTCGCTGATCGACTACCGGTCACGCCGCCCGCCGATGATCTTCACCAAGGACCACTGGGAGAGCGTCGAGGTTCCCGAGATCGCGGTACACAAGCTCAAGGACTCGGCGGGAACCCCGTTCCTGCTGCTGAACGGGCTCGAGCCGGACCGCGAGTGGGAGACGTTCTCCAGCGCCGTGCTGCAGATGTCCGACGCTCTGAACGTGCGGCTGGCCGCCAGCTTCCACGGGATCCCGATGGGCGTGCCGCACACCAGGCCGCTCGGCGTCACCGGCCACGCCACCCAGCCGAGCCTGATCGACGGCTATCAGCCGCTGGTGGACAGGCTCCAGGTGCCGGGCAGCGCATCCGCGCTGATCGAGTTCCGGATGGGCGAGGCCGGCCGGGCCGCCGTCGGGTTCGCCGTGCACGTGCCGCACTACCTCGCGCACGCCTCCTACCCGGCGGCCGCGCTCTCGCTGCTCGCCGCCGTCGAGCGCGCCACCGGCCTTGACCTGCCGGCCGACGCGCTGCGCGAGGCCGCGCAGGTCACCGACGCCGAGATCGCCAGGCAGGTCGCTGGCTCGGACGAGGTGACCGAGGTGGTCAGGTCGCTGGAGGAACAGTACGACGCGTTCACGGCCGAGCGGCAGAACCTGCTGGCCGATCAGCCGGAGAACATGCCAACCGCCGACGAGCTCGGCGCGCAGTTCGAGCGGTTCCTCGCCGAGCAGCAGCAACTCGGCGGCGACGGCACCGAGA
>DATIZP010000095.1:0-2561 GCA_035517035.1 Streptosporangiaceae bacterium
GCAGATGAACTACAGCCAGGCCGGGGTCGAGACGCTGTTCATGACCACGAACCCGCTGTATGCGTTCCTGTCATCCAGCCTGGTCAAGGAGTTCGCCAGGTACGGCGGCCACGTGGGCGGCCTGGTGCCCGAGCCGGTGCTTCGCAGGCTCACCGAGCGCCTGGCCAGCCAGTAGCGGCCGGCCGGCCGACGCGGAAGTTGGGGAATGTGTCGGCTCCGGGTAAGCTATCCGCCCAGCACAAACCCGATACCTGTACAGCCATGCCTCACGCGAGATCCAAGAGAACACCGCGATCCGATCCGCGCGGTCCGCTTGTCTTCGACACCCGGACGCTAGGGTCGGCTTCGGCGCGCCTGGAAACCCGCACCGTCCCGGCCCCTGCCGAGCTCGGCACCGGGCTGGTGCACGTCCCCGAGGGCAGCGACCTCGATCTTGAGGTCCAGCTCGAGGAGGTCAGCGACGGCGTCTTGGTGACCGCGAGCGTGGCGGCGGCGCTGGCGGGCGAGTGCGCGCGGTGCCTTGACGAGTTCAGCTCGAGCATGACCGTGCGTTTCCAGGAGTTGTTCGCTGCCGAGCCGAGCGGATCGGGCGACGACGAGTATCTTCTGGATGGGGACCTGCTCGATCTTGAGCCCGCCCTTCGGGATGCGCTGGTGCTCGAGCTGCCGTTGTCGCCGCTGTGCGCGGCGGACTGCGTTGGCCTGTGCTCCGTGTGCGGCGTCAGGCTCGCCGAGGCCGAGCCAGGGCACCGGCACGCCGATGACGGCGGGGTCTGGGCAGTGCTGAGGGACCTGTTCCCCGACGGCGAGGCCGGCGAGGAGCCGGCCACGGATGACCGTAGGCCCGCGCAGGCGAAGACGGGGTCGGCCACGGCGGGCCGGCCGGACACGACGTTGGCCGGGACCGACCCGGCCGGTACGAAGGAGCGTTGAGGTGGCAGTACCCAAGAGGAAGATGTCGCGCAGCAACACCAGGTCGCGCCGGGCTCAGTGGAAGGCCACCGCTCCGGCGCTCGTGGCCTGCCCGCAGTGCCGCGAACTGAAGCTGCCGCACACGGCGTGCCCGACCTGCGGCACGTACAACCGGCGTCAGGTCATCACTCCTTCTTCCTGAGACGGCCCCTCGCGGGCCGATCCGTGACGATCGGAGGGAGGCGGCGGTGAGCACTGCGTCGGCTGACGGCCGGGCGGCAGACGCCGATCTCGCCGTCCTCCTGGCGAAGCTCCAGGTCTCGATCGGCGACGAGCTGCTCGACCGCGCGCTGATGCACCGGTCGTTCGCCTACGAGAACGGCGGCCTGCCGACCAACGAGCGGCTCGAGTTCCTCGGCGACTCGGTGCTCGGGCTGATCGTGACCGACACGCTGTTCCGCAGCCACCCAGACCTCCCCGAGGGGAACCTGGCCAAGCTCAGGGCCGCCGTGGTCAACAGCCGTGCGCTGGCGGGCGTCGCCCGCGGCCTGAAGCTTGGCTGCTACATCAGGCTTGGCAAGGGCGAGGAGGGCACCGGCGGGCGGGACAAGTCGTCCATACTCGCCGACACGCTGGAGGCCGTCATCGGCGCCGTCTACCTGGACGGCGGCATGGCGGCGGCCGACGCCCTGGTACACCGGCTGTTCGACCCGGTGATCGCCAGGTCGGCGCGGCTCGGAGCCGGCCTCGACTGGAAGACGTCGCTGCAGGAGCTGACCGCCGCCGAGGACATGGGCGGCCCCGAGTACGTGGTCGACGAGAGCGGTCCTGACCACCAGAAGTCGTTCCGCGCGGTGGCGAAGATCGGCGGGCAGACCCTCGGCGAGGGTGAGGGCCGCACCAAGAAGGAGGCCGAGCAGCAGGCCGCGGAGGCCGCGTGGACGGTGCTCAGCGAGCGGGTCAGCACGGCTGCCCTGGCCGACGCCGAAGCCGACGGCCAGGACGGTGACGAAGACGCCGCGGATGGCAGGGAGCCCGCCGGCCCCGCGGGAGCCGGGTCCGTCCGGCCGGATGGCGGCCAGCTGAGTCAGCCCGGAGCCGATCCGGCACCCGGCGCATCTGTGCACCGGTCGTAGCGGGCTGCTGGGCGGCAACGGTGCCCGAACTGCCGGAAGTGGAGACCGTCAGGAGCGGCCTGGCGCATGAGGTCAGCGGCCGCACGTTCGAGACGGTTGAGCTGCTGCACCCCAGGGTGGCGCGGCGGCACCTGGCCGGGCCCAACGACCTCGCCGCGGCGCTGGCCGGGCGGCGCGTCGGCGAGGTGCGCCGTCGGGGCAAGTACCTGTGGCTCGCGGTCGGCGATGACGCGCTGATCGCGCACCTGGGCATGAGCGGCCAGCTGCTGACCGGCGACCCGGACCGGCCCTACTCGCCGCATCTGCGGGCCAGGTTCGCGTTCTCCGACGGTGGTCCCGACCTGCGGTTTGTCGACCAGCGCACGTTCGGGCACCTCTCGTTCGCGCCGGGTGGCGCCGACCTCCCCGCCGCCATCGGGCACATCGCGCCCGACCCCCTTGAGGCCGCGTTCGACGACGACAGGTTCGTCGCCAGGCTGCTGGCACGGCGGACCGGGATCAAGCGCGCGCTGC
>DATIZP010000096.1:0-11102 GCA_035517035.1 Streptosporangiaceae bacterium
CTCAGCCCGAGCCCCGAGGCGGTGGCGCAGCGGTCCGGCGTCTCGCTCAGGTCGGTGTACCGGTATGTGTCGGACCGCGAGGAGCTGGTGAACGCGGCGATCGAGCGGCACATCGAGCGGATCGGGCCGCTGTTCGTGCTCGAGCCGGTCGGCGAGGGCCCGTTCGAGGCCAGGGTGCAGGCATTCGTGACCGCCAGGCTGCGGCTGTACGAAGCGGTCGCGCCCACCGCGCGGGCGGCCCTGCTGCGCACCAAGCTCCGCGGCACGCCGGCCAGCGAGATCATCAGGGAACGGCTGGCTAACCGGCGCGGCATGCTCCGGGTGCAGCTCGCCAGGCAGTTCGAACCCGAGCTCTCCACGTTCGGCCAGGACGCCGACGCCATCATGGCGGCGGCCGACGCGCTCACCCAGATCGAGATGATGGACTGGTTCGTGGTCGACGGCGGGTACACCCTGGAGCAGACCCGCCAGGCGATGACGGCCGGGCTGCGCAGGCTGCTCGGGCCCGGCGGGTCCAAGGCGCTGGCAGCCCAGCCGCGTCAGCCCTGAACCATGCAGCCACGAGCGGGGAGCGTGCCGGTGACAGCGCACGAGGACTTCGATGGCGTGATCGGGCCGACCGTGGCCGAGTCGGTGCCGTCCTGGCCGGCCCGGCCGCATCCCGGACCCGGCGCGCCGAACGTCGTCGTGATCCTGCTCGACGACACCGGCTTCGCGCACCTGCGCTGCTACGGATCCACCATCAGCACGCCGAACATGGACCGGCTCGCGGCCGACGGCCTGCGGTACACGAACTTCCACGTCACCCCGCTGTGCTCGCCCACCAGGGCTGCCCTGCTGACCGGCCGGAACCACCACGAGGTCGGGATGCGCTCGCTGGCCAACTTCAGCACCGGCTTCCCGAACATGCGCGGGCACGTCACGAACAACGCGGCCACGATGGCCGAGGTGCTGCGGGACGAGGGCTACGCCACGCTGGCGGTCGGCAAGTGGCACCTGTGCCAGATGGAGGACGCGTCGGCCGCCGGGCCGTACGACCAGTGGCCTTTGCAGCGCGGGTTCGACCGGTTCTACGGGTTCCTCGACGGCGAGACCGACCAGTTCCACCCCGAGCTCGTTTACGACAACCACGCGGTGGACCAGCCGAAGTCCGCGCAGGAGGGCTACCACCTCACCGAGGACCTGGTCGACCGCGCGATCGGGTTCATGCACGACTCGGTGTCCATCCGCCCTGACCGCCCGTTCTTCCTGTACTTCGCGCCCGGCGCCACGCACGCGCCACACCAGGCGCCGCCGGAGTACCTGGCCAGGTACCGCGGCGCGTTCGACCAGGGCTGGGACGTGGCCAGGGACGCATGGTTCGCGCGCCAGCTTCAGATGGGCCTTCTTCCGCAGGGAACGCAGCTCGCGCCCCGCAATCCCGGCGTCGAGGAGTGGATCACCCTCCCGGAGAACCACCGCCGCCTGGCCTGCAGGCTCCAGGAGGCGTTCGCCGCGTTCCTTGAGCACACCGACGACCAGATCGGCAGGCTCGTCGCCGCGCTCGAGCACCTCGGAGTGCTCGACAACACGATCCTGATGCTGCTCTCGGACAACGGGGCCAGCCAGGAAGGCGGCCAGTTCGGCGTCCTGCACGAGTGGAAGTACTTCAACTTCGTGGTCGAGCGGCCGGACGAGGCGGTGGCCAGGATCGACGACATCGGCGGCCCGGACAGCCATACCAACTACCCGTGGGGCTGGGCGCAGGCGGGCAACACCCCGTTCAAGTGGTACAAGCAGAACACCCATGAGGGCGGCGTGCACGTGCCGCTGATCGTGCACTGGCCAGCCGGGATCGCCGAGCAGGACCGCGGCGGGCTGCGCGACCAGTTCCACCACGTCAACGACCTGGCGCCGACGGTCTACGACGTGCTCGGCGTGGAGCCGCCCGAGGTCTACCGCGGCTATCCGCAGCTGCCGATCACCGGCGTGTCCATGCGGTACACCCTGGCCGGCGCGCAGCTTCCCTCGCACAAGCCGGTGCAGTACTTCGAGATGATGGGCCACCGGGCGATCTACGCCGACGGCTGGAAGGCGGTCACGAGGCACACCCCTGGCGTGCCGTACGAAGACGACGACTGGGAGCTTTACCACGTCGAGCAGGACCGGTCCGAGTGCGTCAACCTCGCCGCCGAGCAGCCGCACCGGCTCGCCGCGCTGGTCGAGCTGTGGTGGGAGCAGGCGCGCGAGCACGGCGTGCTTCCGCTGGACGATCGGACCATCGAGCTGTTCGGCGCGCGGGAGCGCGGAACGGCCGACGCGGCCAAGGCAGGGCTGGCCGGGCTGGCCGCGTCCCGCAGGGACTACACGCCGCACCCGGCCGACCGGCGCTACGTGTACCGGCCGCCGATGTCGCCGATGCCCGCCCAGGCCGGCGCCAGGATCGGCGGCCGGAGCTGGGACCTGGCCGCCACCATCGACCGGCCGGCCGGGGCCGGAGGGGTGATCTACGCCTCGGGGAACCAGAATTCCGGGCTGAGCCTGTTCATCATCGGCGACCGGCTGGTTTTCGACTACAACTGCTTCGGCGATCACCACGTCGCCGAGTCCGGCATCGCCGTTCCGGTCGGCCCTTCGGTGGTCGGCGTGCGGTTCAGGCGAGCGCAGGCCGGGAACGGCACCGCGACGCTGACCATCAACGGGACCGCGTGCGGGCAGGCGGAGATCCCGTTCGTCATGTTCATCATCTCCAGCATCGGGCCGAGCGTGGGCTACGACCACGGCTCGCCGGTCAGCGACCGGTACGCCAGCCCGTTCACGTTCGAGGGCACGCTGGACCGGGTGGAGATCCAGATCGTGTCCGCGCGGAGCGCGGCGGCGGAGGCCGCCAACGCCGACGCGATCGCGCGGGCCGAGATGTCGCGCCAGTAGCGCGGCCCGCCCCCCCTGGCGTGCCCGGCCGGCTCAGCGCCCGGCCCGCTCAGCGGAACGCCGGGTAGGGCGGCAGGTCGGGCACCTGCCAGTGCTCCGTGGCATCGAGCAACCCTTCGGCGAGGCTCGCGATGGCCGGCAGTTCCCCGGCCGCCGCGAGCTCGGCGTGCAGCCGCCGCCACCGGTAGCGCAAGAGCTGGCGGGCGGTCGGTGCGGCCCGGCCATCGGCCATCATCAGGCCGTCGGCGATCACGGACTTGTCGAGCAGGTAGGTCATCGCGTGCACGGTCCAGGCAGCCGCGGCCGCGCGCAGGCCAGGCTGCCAGATCGCGTCGTCGGCAAGCTCGGGATAGACCTCGCCGACCGTGTCCCGGTAGACCGACTCGGCCTCGTCGGCGAGGTCGCCGGGCAGCCTGAACACGCACCAGCAGGAGCTGAACGGCATCCGCAGGTACGCGGCGTCCAGGAAGACGCAGTGGTACTCGGCGCTCTCGAAGTCGATGAACCTGACCCCGTGGCCGGTGACCAGGTTGTCGCCGGTGAGCAGGTTGTTGTCCGGGCAGATGTCGCCGGGCGAGAACACCGCGAGCCTGCCTGGCCGCAGCGCCAGGGTCAGCGCGGCCAGGTCCTGATCCAGACCCGGCGGCGGATCAAGCGACAGCTCGCGCAGCAGCGCGGGCAGCTGCCAGATCCGCCGTTCCAGCCAGCCGCTCAGCTGCTGGCCCGCGGCGCCGGCCGGCGGCGCGTGCACGGCGGTGAGCCTGTCGAGTTCGGCCTCGCGGCCCGCGGTGCGGACCGCGAGCCCGGCGCAGGCCCTGGTCCAGCCGAGCAGCGCGGCCCTCGCCAGCGGCCCGTCGTCGCCGAGCAGGAGATCGGCGAGGCTGGGCTGGTCACCGAGGTCGGACATCACGATCAGCCGCGCCGCCGGGTCGGTCGCGAGCAGCTGCGGTCCCACCTCCAGGTCCGCGGTGAACGCCAGCCCGGCCGCCTCGGCCGTGTAGCTGGCCGGACCCTCGCCGCCCGGCGGATAGCACTTGACCACCACGGTGCCGCCGTCCGGCCGCCGGCACCGCAGCACCGCGGACCGCTCGCTGCCGGCCAGCCGCGCGGGATCGGTCAGCTCCTCGCCCAGTGCGGCGGAGGCGGCCGCCAGTGTCTCCCGCGCCAGTGTCTCCCGCACCGGTGTCTCCCGCATGACTGGCCACTCAACCAGCGCCCCGCCGCGGCTGGCAACGGGTTTAGCGCGCCCCGGTCAGCCGCTTCGGCAGCGCGCCGGTCGCGGCTCTGTCGCGCCTGCCCGCCCGGTTACTTGTTGGTGGGCAGCAGGTCGGCGGTGATCTTGGCCTCGGGGATCAGGGTGTTGTCCACGACCTGCATCTCGACGGGGTACTTGGTGCCTTTCTGCCACTGGACGCCGGCGGGCGGGGTGATCGCGACGCCGGGGGCGGGGCCGCCGGAGGCGAAGTCGAGCGGCCCGGCCAAGGCCTGGATGTTGACCTGGTGGATGGCGCTGGCGACCTCGGTCTTGTCGTGCGGGTCGGTGACGGCGGACAGGGCGGCGTGGGCGACCTCGAACAGGCTGTAGTTGGAGATGTTGGAGTTCCACTGTGCCCTGGCGGCTGCCTCGTACTCGTTAGCCATCTGGGTGCAGGTCTCCCCGGTGAAGGAGGACTTCCACGGCAGTGACGGCACCCACCAGGAGTCGGTGGCCACGTTGTAGGCCAGGCTGCCGAGCGCGTAGGCGTCGGAGGGGAACAGCAGCACCTTGGCCACGGTGGCCAGGCTGGGCCTGAAGCCCTGCTGCGCCGACTGCTTCCACATGGTGGCGAAGTCCGGCGGCAGCGGCACGTTGGTGAAGAAGTCCGCCTTGTCGGCCTTGAACGCCGAGATCATCGAGGAGTAGTTCGTCGTCCCGTCCGGGTACGGCGAGGACATGTCGAACGTGAAGCCCGCGGCCTCGGCGATCGGCGGGAACACCGCGCGGAACGCGTCGCCGTCGGAGTCGTTCGGGAACGCCGCCGCGACCACCTTGTCGGTGTGCAGCTGGTCATGGATCCGGCTCCACATCGGGATGAAGGCCTTGACCAGGTGCTCGGCGCCGAGGAAGTACATGATCACGTACTTTGCCTTCTCCGTGGCGTGCGCCGGGTTGCCCTTCGGGAACAGGTTCAGGTACCAGGACTCCCATGGGATGTTCGCGCAGATCAGCGGCGTCCCCAGCGTCTCGGCCTCGCTGGAGACCGCGTTCACCGTCTCCGGCGTCGAGGAGGCGAGCAGCAGGTCCACCTTGTCGGTCAGGATCGCCTGCTTCGCCAGGTCGCCCGCCCGGGTCACGCTGGACTGTGTGTCGTAGGACTTGATCGTGACCGGGTAGGTCTTGCTCCCGATCTTGAAGCCCTTGCTGTACGGGGTGGTCTGCTTGATCTTGGAGATCACCCAGTTGTCGGCCGCGCCGAAGCCGGCCAGATCCCCGGTCAGCGGGTGAATCCACCCGATCGTGATCCCCTTCGCGGCCGACCCCGCACCCTTGATCCCCGAACTGCACGCAGCCACCAGGCCGCCCGCGCTGACGGCGAACGTGCCGACGCCAACGCCCTTAAGCAGAGAACGCCGCGAGATCGGCTGATCCAGCGGCACCGAGAGGTCTGCTTCCTGACGGTCCATTCCGTCTCCTCTGATGTCAGCGCCCGCGGGTCGCCAGCGAGCTGAAGGGGAGCGGCCAGCGTCGCCGGTGACGGCCGGAGTCTTCAGGACAGGTACTCGCAGGATGTTCGCTTGGCGTACGACTATACGCAATGTAGAACTTAATCAGCGTTCGAGACCAGTGTCAACGGTCCTCATGTATCGGTGTGATCACTGAGAAGTACCATTTTGCGACCCAAAGCCGCCAGAACAAACGATTGCACGTGCCGGAGGCCGCGACGGCGGGGCCGGTGGGGTGGCTTGGCGGGGTCGGGGTCGGTGGGCTGGCGTAGCGGGTGGTGTGGCGGGGTGGGGCGGAGGAGCGGGTGGCGGGGTGGGGCAGAGGAGCGGGTGGCGGGGTGGGGCGGAGGAGCGGGGTGGCTAGGACGGGGCCAGGGACTTGAGGTCGGTCTCGATCTGGCGGGCCGTCTTGAGGAGGGAGGGGAGTAGCTCGGCACGCATCGCGTCCGGGCTGACCCTGCTGGCGTGGGCAGAGACGTTGATCGCCGCCGTCACGGTGCCAGAGGCATCCCTGATCGGCGCAGCCAGGGCCCGGAGCCCGTCCTCGAGTTCCTGGTCCACGATCGCGTAGCCCTGCCTGGCGACGTCGTGGACGATCTGCCTGAGCCCGGCGGGATCGGTCACCGTATGCGAGGTGAACGCCTCGAACGTGGCCTCGGCAAGGTACCTGTCGAGTTCGTCCTCGCTCATCCCGGCGAGCAGGACCCGGCCCATCGAGGTGGCGTAGGCGGGGAACCTGGTGCCCACCGAGATCGCGACCGTCATGATCCGCTTGTGCGCCACCCTGGCCACGTACACGATCTGATGGCCGTCGAGTACCGACACCGACGAGGATTCGTGCAGTTCGGCGGAGAGTTCCTCCAGGTGGGGCATCGCGACCTCGGGCAGGGCCAGCCCGGACAGGTAGGCGTACCCGAGCTCGAGCACCCGCGGCCGCAGCGAGAACTCGCGGCCGTCGTTGCGCACGTAGCCGAGCTTGACCAGGGTCAGCAGGAACCGCCGGGCTGCGGCCCTGGTCAGCCCGGTCGCCCTGGCAACCTCGCTGAGGCTGAGCCGCTCGCGGTCTGGGCCGAAGGCCCGGATCACCGCCAGCCCGCGGTCGAGTGACTGCACGAAGTCGCTGTCCCTGCCCTGGGCGCCCGCGCCATCGCCGGAAGCCGCTGCCGCACCGGCGGGCTCGGCTGGTACGTCGGCCGGACCGTACCCCGTGTGAGCCCCGTGCTCAGCGTCCGCGTTCGCACTGCGCCCGGAAGTTCTCATCTCATCTGCATCGTAGCGCCAGGGACCGGAATGAAGGCTAGCCTGGCCTGCCCGCGCCGCCGCGCTGCAATGCCCGCGCCCGGCGCAGGTGGTCGAGCAGCAGGAAGCCGACCTCGCCGGGAGAGGAGACATTCGCCAGGTGCGCCGCCCCGCGCACCACCGCGAGGCGCGACCTCGCGATCCCCGCGCTGATCGCGGCGCCGTGATCGGGCGGCGTGGCCGGGTCATCCGCGCCGGCGATCACGATGGTGGGCGCGGCGATCGAGCCGAGCGCGCCGCGCAGGTCCATCGCGCCGATGGCGGCGCAGCAGGCCGCGTAGCCGCTCACGTCGGTCCGCTCAAGGTCGGCGGCGAACGCGGCGGCCGCCTGTGGTTCCCGGCCGGCGAAGCCGGCCGGGAACCACCGTCCCAGCGACTGCGCGGTGACCGAGCTCATCCCGGCGGCGCGCACCTGGTCGGCGCGGGCCAGCCAGCCCGACGCCGGCGGCAGGTACGCGGAGGTGCAGACCAGTCCGAGCGCGGCGATCCGGCCCGGCGCGGTGGCGGCCAGCCACATGCCGATCATGCCGCCGAGCGAGATCCCGCAGTAGGCAGCCCGGTCGATTCCGTGCTCGTCGAGCAGGGCGAGCACCCCGGCGCCGAGCCCGGCGATCGAGTAGGGCGCCGGCGCGGCCGGCGACCCGCCGTGGCCGGGCAGCTCGTAGCGCAGCAGCCTGAAATGGCGGCCCAGGTCGGCGGCCTGCCGGTCCCAGACCGCGCGCGAGGTCCCCAGCGAGTTGCCGAGCACCAGCACCGGCGTGCCGGCCGGCCCCTCGAGTGTCGCGGTCAGGCGGAGGGTCGCGGCCGGCGGCTCATACATCGAAGAAGACGGTCTCGTCCTTGCCGCGCAGCCTGATGTCGAACACGAACCGGTCGTGCCCGCCCGCCTCCGCAACCGCGATCAGCGTGCCCCGGCGGGCCTGGTCGACGGCGCGCAGTACGGGGTCGGTCGCGTTCGCCTCGGTCTCATCGGAGAAGTAGATCCTGGTCACCACCCGGTCGAGCAGCCCCCTGGAGAACACGGACACGTCCAGGTGCGGCGCCTGCGCGCCGCCCGGGCACGGCAGCCGGCCTGGGCGCAGCGTCACGATGCGATAGCAGCCGGACTCGTCGGTGGCGCAGCGGCCGAAGCCGCGGAACCCGGCCGCCCGCGGCGCGACGGCTCCGCGCGGATCATCCGGGTGGTCGAACCTGCCGTCCGGGTCGGCCTGCCAGGTCTCGACCAGAGCGTCCGGCAGCGGGACGCCGGCCCCGTCGATCACCTGGCCGGTGATCGTGATCGCGCCCGGCGTGCCCTCGGGCACCACGAACGGGCCGTCCGGCCAGGGCAGGCCGATGGCCAGGAACGGGCCGACCGTCTGCGACGGCGTCAGCGGGAGCGTCACCGGCAGCATCACCGGTCCCCCTGCGGCTCGAAGACGGTTGCGCTCGCGCCGCGCAGCACGATGTCCCAGGTAAAGCCGAGCGCCCACTCCGGCTGGGTCAGGTCCAGGTCGAACCGCGAGATCATCCGTTCCCGCGCCTTCTGGTCGGGCACCGAGTTGAAGATCGGGTCGTAACGGAAAAGCGGGTCGCCGGGGAAGTACATCTGGGTGATCAGCCGCTGGGTGAACGCCCGGCCGAACAGCGAGAAGTGGATGTGCGCCGGGCGCCACGCGTTGAGGTGGTTCCGCCACGGATAGGGGCCCGGCTTGATCGTGACGAACCGGTACCTGCCGTCGGAGTCGGTCATGCAGCGGCCGGCACCGTCGAAGTTCGGGTCGAGCGGCGCCGGGTGGTCGTCGACCCGGTGCCGGTACCGGCCTGCGGAGTTCGCCTGCCAGATCTCGACCAGGGTGTCGGGCACGGCCCTGCCGCCCGAGTCGAGCACCCGGCCGGTGACGATGATCCGCTCGCCGAGCGGC
The DNA here is from genome assembly GCA_035517035.1 of Streptosporangiaceae bacterium. GTDB lineage: Bacteria > Actinomycetota > Actinomycetes > Streptosporangiales > Streptosporangiaceae > Chersky-822. The sequence continues at coordinate 8,817 of DATIZP010000096.1, forward strand.
TCGCCCGCGTGCCTGGTCGTCAGGTCGGCGTCGCCGGCGGTGACCCGCTCGGCGCCGAGCAGCGGCCCGGTGACCTCGGTGAGCTGCTGGGGCAGCGGCACAAGCGGCTGGCTGGGGGCGCGCAGCTGGGACGAGCGGTAGTCCGGGTAGTCGAGCGGCGGGTGCACGCCGTCCGGCCGCGGATAATGCGGCAGGCGGAGGCCGGCCTCGGCCGAGCGCGGGTCGGCGGTCATCAGGCTGCTCCTTCCATGGCGGCAGGCTCGCCGCTAGCAGGCAGGGTCGCCCGCAGCGCGCGGAGCGCGGCGAGCTCGGACGCCGTCGGCGGCGGGATCGGGGAAAGATCGGCGGAGACCTTCAGGTCCCACCGGGTTCTGTCCTTGACATCCGCAACGGAAACCCCGGGGTAGATCCCGGTCAGCGAGAGCTCGAAGGTCACGGGGTCGGGCGTCAGGACGCCGAGGTCGGTGATCACCCGGCGCGGGCCCGCCCCGGTCAGGCCGAGCCGCTGCCTAATGCCAGCGCCGGTGCCGTAGCCGACCGAGGTGACGAAGTCGACGCGCTCGACGAAGGTCCGGTGCGACTGGCGGATGACCACGATCACCTCGCGGCAGGCCGCGGCGATCTCCGGCGCGCCGCCGGCGCCCGGCAGCCTTACCCTGGGGTCGCCGTAGTCGGCGCCGATCACCGTGGTGTTGATGTTGCCGAACCTGTCGAGCTGCGCCGCGCCAAGGAAGCCGACGTCGATCCGCCCCGGCTGCAGCCAGTAGTTGAAGATCTCGGGGACGCTGACCACGCAGTCGGCGGTCTCGGCCAGGATCCCGTCGCCGATGGACAGCGGCAGCGCCGTCGGCTTGGCGCCGATAGTGCCCGACTCGTAGATCAGCACCAGGCCGGGCGCGTGCGTCGCGCGGGCCAGGTTGGCGGCCTCGCTGGGCAGGCCGATGCCGACGAAGCAGGTCATGCCGTCGGCAAGGGCGCGCGCGGCCGTGACGGTCATCATCTCGTCCGCGGTGTAGCTCATCGCGGCCGCTCCGCGGCCTCGGCGCTCGACGCGTAGACGTGCTCGTCAAGCCATGCGGCGAACGCGTCCCTGTCCCTGCTGATCGCGTCCCAGGCCAGGTAGAAGTCGTTGTCCCTGGCCGAGTAGCCCTGCGCGTAGGAGGGATGGGCGCCGCCGGGCACCAGGGCGACGAAGCCGACCGTCCAGGCCGGAAGCACCACCGCCCCAATCCGCGGCGGCAGCGCGTCGACGATCTCTTCGACCGTGACGACCGAGTGGGCGGCGGCGAGGACGGCCTCCTTCTGCACTCCGGTGATCCCCCAGAACTGCACGTTGCCCAGCCGGTCGGCCTGCTGAGCGTGGATCACGGCGACATCGGGACGCAGTGCCGAGACGGCGGTCAGCGTCTCCCCGGTGAACGGGCACTCGATCTCGGCCACGCCCGATGTGTGCGTGGTCAGGCTGGTGCCTCGGTACCCGCGCAGGATCGCGAACGGCAGCCCGGACGCCCCGGCTACGTACCTGTTGGCCATCCCGGCGTGACTGTGCTCCTCGATCTCCAGCGGGGTCGGCCAGTCGTTCTCCACGGCGTCGCGAAAGCGGTGCAGCGAGCCGACTCCAGGGTTGCCTGCCCAGGAGAACACCAGCTTGCTGGCGCATCCGGCGCCGATCATCTGGTCGTAGATGACGTCCGGCGTCATCCTGATCAGGGTCAGCCCGCGGCGCCGCTGCCTGATCACCTCATGGCCGGCCGCGTGCGGGATCAGGTGGGTGAAGCCCTCCATCGCGAGCGAGTCGCCGTCGTGGATGGCAGCGGCGATCGCCTCGGCCAGCGACACGATCTCCGCCACACCGCACCAGCCTTCCTCAGCCGCGTCTACCGAAACGATATCCAGCGGTCGCTAAGTGAACAACTGTGCGGACTACGGAGCATCTGTCAGTACCCCGGCCGCGATCGCGAACGCGTGGTTGGCGGCAGGGACCCCGGCGTAGATCGCCGTGTGCAGCAGCACCTCCCTGATCTGGTCGGCGGTCAGGCCGTTCCGCAGCGCGGCCCTGACGTGCATCGCGATCTCCTCGTCGTGGCGGAGCGTGACGAGCACGGCCAGCGTGATCATGCTCCGCTCGGCGCGGGAGAGGCCTGGCCTGGTCCAGACCTCGCCCCAGGCGTACCTGGTGATCAGGTCCTGGAACGGCGCGGTGAACTCGGTCGTGTTCGCCACGGCCCGGTCCACGTGCGCGTCACCGAGGACCTCGCGGCGAACCCGCATGCCCGTGGCGGTCTG
>DATIZP010000097.1:0-17641 GCA_035517035.1 Streptosporangiaceae bacterium
GCTACGTAGATGATAACTACATAACAGCGCGCGCCGGAACCGTGACTGCCTGCGGCCTGCCCTACCCCGCCAGCAGGCGCTCGGCCTCGGCCTCCTCCGGCTCCTCGCCGGTGGCGCTGATCCCCTCGCCGGCCAGCACCCGGAGCGCGTCCGGCGCCAGGTGCACCTGCACCGGGGTGCCCTGGGCCAGCGCGGTGACGTGCCCGCCGTCGTTCTGCAGCAGCGCCTGGACCTGCGCGCCTGGCGCCAGCCGCAGCATCACCTGGGTGGCCGAACCCAGGTAGACCAGCCGCTCGACCATGCCGGGAACCCGGTTCGGCCCGCCACCGCCGACCGGCCCGCCACCGCCAGCCGGGCCGCCGCCTGCAGCCGATCCGACCCCGCCGGACCCGAACCCTGACCCCGATCCCGACTCGAATGGCTCGATCCTGACCCGCTCCGGCCGGATCACGGCGTGCGCGCGGTCCGGCGCGTCCTCGCCGCCGAAGTCCGCCGACAGCACCGACTCGCCGAGCCGCACCTTGCACCGGGATCCGGGGCCGCGCTCGATGACGTCGACCTCCATCAGGTTGGAGACGCCGAGGAAGTCGGCCACGTAGGTGTCGGCCGGCTCGTCGTAGATCGACTGCGGCGCGCCCATCTGCACGATCTTGCCCGCCCGCATGACCGCGAGGCGGTCTGACATCGTCAGCGCCTCCTCCTGGTCGTGCGTGACGTAGAGGAACGTGATCCCGACCCGCTCCTGCAGCGCCTTGAGCTCGACCTTCAGCGACCGGCGCAGCTTGGCGTCCAGCGCGCCGAGCGGCTCGTCGAGCAGCAGCACGGCCGGGTCGAGCACGAGCGCCCTGGCCAGGGCCACTCGCTGCTGCTGGCCGCCGGACAGCTGGCCCGGCCTGCGCTTCTCGTAGGAGGTCATCCTGACCAGCTCGAGGACGTCGCCGACCCGCTTGCGCATGGCCGCCTTGTCCAGGCCACGGTTGCGCAGCCCGAACGCCACGTTGTCGAACACCGACAGGAACGGGAACAGCGCGTAGCTCTGGAACACCGTGTTGACGTTGCGCTTGTTCGGCGGCACGTTCGAGACGTCCACGCCGTCAAGCAGCACCTTGCCCGAGGTCGGCTGCTCGAACCCGGCAATCAGCCGCAGGGTGGTGGTCTTGCCGCAGCCGGAGGGCCCGAGCAGCGAGAAGAACTCCCCGCTGGAGACAAGCAGGTCCACGTCGTCGACCGCCATCTCCACGAATCGCTTGCTGAGCGACACGAGCTCGATCTGCCCACCTGACATGGCGCTCTACCTTCCTGCTCCGGCCCCGGCCGCCGACGCGTTGACGAAAGCGCGCCCGGTCGGGGCCCACGGGAACCCGAGATGTTCCGATATGTAGCGCATGCATAGCTCAAATGCGCTTACCGGGTCAACCACCGGATCGTCCAGCGCGATCTGGACGGTCATCCCGTCAAGCAGTGCCGACAGGAAGATCGAGAACTCGCGCGCGTCCACGCTGATGAACTCCCCGGCCTCCTGGCCCTCCCTGACGAGCGAGACGAGTACCTCGCGCCAGCGCTCGTCCGACGAGCGCCGCACGCCGGCCACGTCCGGGTTCCGTGCCGCCTGAACCCAGAAGTCTAGCCAGAGCTGCCAGTTGCTCTCCAGGTCAGGATCGCTGTCCGGGAGCAGGTTCATGGCCACGAACTCCTCCATCCGCAGCGCCGCGGTGGGCAGCTCGTCCATCCGCCGCTTGCCCTCGGCGTACCAGGAGTCCTCGTAGTGCCTGATGGCCTCGGTGAGCAGCTGGTCCTTGGTCTTGAAGTAGTAGATGACGAGCGCTGGGCTGATCCCGATCCGCTCGGCGATGTCGGCGATCCTGGTGTCGGCGAAGCCGCGCTCGGAGATCACGTCCAGGGCCGCATGGAGCATCTGCCCGCGCCTGGTGTCTGCGATACCAGGGCCTGCGGGCGTCCGCTCGGCCTGCTGAGTCATCCCGTAATCCTCCGCACCTCTTGTCGTAACCGTAGCATTTTTTTAGACTGAACATTCAGTCAGTCCTCTCGCGGACTGGCCCGCGATCGTGTCATCCCGGCGAGATCCCGGCGTCAGCGCTGGTCACCCGGGTCGCAGGCTCGGTCGCTGGCCCTGTCCGCCACGGACCCGCCCGACCGGGGCGGCCCGTGTCAGGGCAGAGCAGGTCGCCGCGGAGCGAGACGGAAGGCCGGAAAGGAAACCGACAGTCATGGCCGCAACATACGACGCCGTCGTCATCGGCGGAGGGCACAACGGCCTGGTGGCCGCCGCGTATCTCGCGCGGGCCGGAGCGCGCACGGTCGTGCTCGAGAGCCGGCATAAGACGGGCGGCGCAGCGACCACAGAATCCCCATGGCCTGACGCTCCAGAGTTCAAGGTGACGAGGCTCTCCTATGTTATGAGCCTGATGCCGCCAACCATTATCAACGACCTCAAGCTACCCAGCCACGGCTACAAGGTCTACCCGATGGGCCCGTACTACCAGGCGTTTCCGGAGGGCGGCTCGATCAAGCTCTTTGCCGACGACGCCAAGCGTAACTACGAGTCCGTCGCGCAATGGTCGAAGAAGGACGCCGAGGCGATGCCGCGCTGGGACGCCTGGATCGCCGGCCTCGCCGACGTGCTCGGCCCGATGCTGCTCACCGTCCCGCCGAACATCGGCTCGCACAAGCCTCGAGACCTGGCCGGAACGTTGCGGCTGGCCTGGCGGCACCGCGGCCTCGACGTGCGGACCATCGCCGACGCCACCCGGCTGATGACCATGTCGATCGCCGACCTGCTCGATGACTGGTTCGAGTCGTCCCAGGTCAAGGGCGCGCTCGCGGTCAACGGCGTGATCGGCACCTGGGCCGGGCCGTACGAGCCAGGCACCGCCTACGTGATGGCGCACCACTCGATCGGCGACGTCGGCGACGGCCACCTGGGCAACTGGGGCTTCGCCGAGGGCGGCATGGGCGCGGTGTCCGACGCGATCGAGGCGGCCGCCCGCGGCTTCGGCGTCGAGGTCAGGCTCAACGCCCCGGTCGGCCGGGTGCTGATCGAGAACGGCCGTGCCGTGGGAGTCGCGCTCGCCAGCGGCGAGGAGATCAGGGCGGGCACCATCGTCAGCACGCTGCACCCGCGCACCGCCTTCCTCGACCAGGTCGGCGAGCAGAACCTGCCGTCCGGCTTCGCCACCGACATCAAGCACTGGAAGACACGCAGCGGCGTGGTCAAGATCAACCTGGCCCTCGCCGAGCTGCCGAACTTCACCGCCGACCCGAGCACGGACCTGGCCGAGCACCACACCGGCTCGGTGGAGATGGCACCGTCCATGGAGTTCATCGAGCGCGCGTTCCTCGACGCGCGCGAGGGCCGGCCGGCCGCCAGGCCGTTCAGCGACGGCGTGATCCCCACCGCGTTCGACAAGACGCTGTGCCCGGACGGCACGCACATCATGTCCCTGTTCACCCAGTGGGTGCCCGCGGACTGGAACCTCGAGCCGCACGTCAGCGAGCTTGAGGCCTACGCCGACCGGATGATCGAGCTCTACGACGAGGTGGCGCCGAACTTCAAGGCCTCGATCCTGCACCGCGACGTGATCGGGCCGTACCAGATGGAGCACGAGTACGGGCTGGTCGGCGGCAACATCTTCCACGGCGAGCTCTCCCTCGAGCAGCTGTTCCACATGCGGCCGGCCCCGGGCTACGCGGACTACCGGACCCCGATCTCCGGGCTTTACTACGGCAGCTCGGCGACCCACGCGGGCGGCGGCGTCTGCGGCATCCCCGGCTGGCAGGCGGCACGCGCGGCCCTCGCCGACCGCAAGGTCAGCAAGTCGGCCAAGGGCAGCAGGGGCACCAGGTAGCCGGCGGGCATGACGATCGACATTCATTCGCAACCACTCGCGGTGCCTCATCCCGGCAGCGAGCGGCCGGCCCTGCACGCGATGCTCGAGGCGCGGTCGGTGGCGATCGTCGGCGCGTCGGCACGGCCGGGCAGCTTCGGCGAGCGGATGCTCGCCGAGGCGGGCCGCAGCCCGGCCAGGCCGGTGATCTACTCGGTGAACCCGCGCTACCCCGACATCGGCGGCCGCCGCTGCTACGCCTCGGTGGCCGACCTGCCCGAGCCCGCCGATCTGGTGCTGCTCGGCGTCCCCGACGCCGCGCTCGAGCACCAGCTTGCCCTGGCGGCCGACGTCGGCTGCCGGTCCGCGGTGATCTTCGGCAACGCGCACGAGGACGTCACCGCCCCGGCCGTACCCGGCCGGGAAGGTGCCGCCGACGGCGACCTCGCGGGCTCCGCGCCCCCCGATGGCCCGGCCGGCTCGTCCGAGCCGGCCGGGCTCCACCCGCTCCCGGCAGGGCCAGCGCCGCATTCTCCCGACCGAGCCGACCCCGCCAGGCCAGGGCTCAGGCAGCGGCTGGCCACGGTCGCCCGCTCGGCCGGGATGCAGGTGTGCGGCGCCGGCTGCATGGGCTTCGCCAACGTCGGCTACGGCCTGCGCGCGATGGGCTACCTGGAGCCCGACCCGCTGCCGGCCGGCCCGATCGCGCTGGTGACGCACTCGGGGTCGGTCTTCTCCGCACTGCTGCGCACGAGGCGGGCGCTCGGCTTCACGCTCGCGGTCTCCTCGGGCCAGGAACTGGTCACCACGACCCCGTCCTACCTGGAGTACGCGCTCGGCCAGCCGGGCACCAGGGTGCTTGCGCTGGTGCTCGAGGCGATGCGCGAGCCCGACAGGCTTCGCGGCGTGCTCGCCGCCGCGGCCGAACGCGACATCCCCGTCGTCCTGCTCACCGCGGGCAACTCGGCGAGCGGGCGCGCGATGGTGGCGGCGCACTCCGGTGCGCTGGCGGGCACCGACGGCGGGTGGGAGGCGCTGGCCAGGGCGTACGGCGTGCACCGGGTCGCCGACCTGGCCGAGATGGCCGACGTGCTCGAGCTGTTCTGCCTCCAGGTCGGCCGCATCCGCCGCGGTCAGGACCGGGCGGAGGCCGGCCGCGGCATCGCGACCGTGCACGACTCAGGGCTGGAACGCGCACACGCGGCCGATGTCGCCGGCGAGACCGGCGTGCCGTTCGCCGCGATCAGCGAGGCGACCACGGCCCGCCTTGCCGACCTGCTCGATCCCGGCCTGCTCGCCACGAACCCGCTCGACGTGTGGGGCACCGGGGCAAGCACGAGGGAGCTGTTCGGAGGGTGCCTGGTGACCCTGGCGGGCGACGACTCCGTGGACGCGGTCGCGCTCGCCGTCGACCTCGTCACCGAGTACGACGCCGACGACTCCTACCGGCTGGCCGTGCTCGACGCGGCCGCGCAAACCGGCAAGCCGGTCGCGGTGATCGCCAACCTGGCCAGCGCGATCGACCAGGACGCCGCCGCCCGGCTGCGCGCCAGCGGGATCCCGGTGCTCGAAGGCATGCGCACCGGGATCCGGGCGCTCGGCCACCTGCTCGATCACCAGCGCCGCCCGCCGGTGCCGCAAGCACCGGCAACTCAGGCGGCCGGGGCCGCCGCCGACCCAGCGGCCGCGGCAGCTGGCCGCCCGGCCGTTCCGGCCGGGCGGCTCGCCCGCGCGCTCGACCTGCTCGGTCAGGGCCGCCAGAGCGGCGCCGCGCACCTCGGCCTGCTGCGCGAGTACGGCATCGCGACCGCCAGCGCCGAGCGCGTCACCAGCGCCGCGGCGGCGCTCGCCGCGGCGCGCCGGATCGGGTACCCGGTGGTGCTCAAGACCGACGAGCCGGGCATCGCGCACAAGTCCGACGCCGGCGGGGTGCTGCTCGGCCTGGCCGGCGACGACGAGCTGGCCGCCGCCTATGCCGACCTCGCGGCCAGGCTCGGCCCGGCCGCGCTGGTCTGCCAGACCGTGCCGAGCGGGACCGAGCTCGCGCTCGGCATCGTGCGCGACCCCGACCTCGGCCCGCTGGTCGTCGTCGGCGCGGGCGGAATCCTGGTCGAGCTCGTCTCCGACCGCGCGGTCGCGCTGCCACCGCTCACGCCCGACCAGGGCGCCGCGCTGCTCGACGGACTGAAGGTGCGCAGGCTGCTCGACGGCGCCCGCGGCGCCCGGCCTGCCGACCAGGACTCGATCACCCGCGCGATCGCGGCCGTCGCCGAGCTCGCGTGCGAGCTCGGCGACCACATCGAGGCCCTCGACGTCAACCCGCTGATCTGCGGCCCGGACGGCACCATCGCCGTCGACGCCCTCGTGATCCCGCGCTAGCCCGCCGGACCGCGGTCCGGCCCGGTACCCGGCCCGGACCGCCCGATCAGCCGCCCTCGACCCGCTTCTTCAGCGCCTCGTTGAGCCCGGCGAAGCTCCTTTCCGCCTTCGCGAAGGTCGTGCGGGACAGCGGCACGAGCAGACCACCGAAGGTCTCGCTCTGCACCAGCCTGGTGCCGTCGCCCTCGGCGGTCAGCGTGAAGCTGCGCTCGCCGCTCATGATGCCGGGCAGGCTGGAGACCCACCTCAGCTCGGCGCCGGGCCGGGCGGCCGTGATCTTCGGCCGCACGGTCATCCGGCGGCCGGTGGCCGGATGGACGCTGCGCAGCGTGATCCGCTCGCCGAGCGCGACGGTCCCCGATGCCTGCCGGAACAGCGGGTTCCAGTCCTGGTAGCTCTCCAGGTCAGTCAGCACTGCCCAGACCGCCATCGGATCGGCGCTGATCTGGATCGCCGATGACATCGTCTTCATGACCTGCCTCCTGGCTCGGGTGCGCAGGGCCCCGGTGGTCTGGCCGAATTACCGTATCATGTACGTTGTTTAGGGGTCGAGAATACTACGTACAGTGCACGAAGAAAGCTCGATGATGCAGCAGACGCCGCTCGGCCAGGCCGGGCAGTCCATCTGGGACCTGCCGGAGCGCGGCAGCAGGGGGCCGAAGGCTCGGCAGGACCGCACGGCGGCTGCCGCGGCCGCGGTGCGGATCGCCGACGCCCACGGCATGACCGCGGTCACGATGCGCAGGGTCGCCGGCGAGCTCGGCCTGGCCACCATGTCGCTGTACACGTACGTCCCGACCAAGGACCACTTGGCGCAGCTCATGATCGATTACGTCGCTGCCGAGTACGTCTACCGAGACGACCTGCTCCCCCGCGAAGGCGTGCTCGCGCTGGCCGGCCAGGCGCGCGAGATCGCCGGGCGCCACCCGTGGCTGGCCAGCCTGATGCAGCGCCCCATGGCCCCCGGCCCGAACGGCCTGCGCTACCTGGACTACTTTCTGGGGCTGCTTGCCACCTCATCGCTGGACACCGGCGCCAAGCTGGAAGTGATCGGCCTGATCAGCGGCTTCGCCACAATGTACGGAGGAATGCAGGCCGCGCTCGCCGGCGAGCGCGGCCCCGCCGCCCACACGGCCGCGGGCACCCAAGCTGAACCCGCAACCGCCACACCGGCAACCCCAGCACCAGCGAACCCCACGGCGGCGAACCCGGCGGGGACGAACCTCGCGGCGGACCTGGCCAGGGCCGCCGCCGTGGGCCACTACCCGCACCTGGCCACCGCGCTGGCGGTCGCCGGTCCGCCGCGCGGCGACCACGACGTCTTCGCGTCCGCCGTCAGCCGCCTCGTCGACCTGGCCTTCCCGCCAACCTGACTTCATGATCACGGTGGGTTTCTGTCATATAGAGCAGGTAATCCACCGTGATCATGAAGTCCAGCCCTCTGTCGCAGGCGTGAGCACCGCAAGCACGGTGTTCAGCAGCCCCAGCCACCACGAACGCCACCACCGCCGCCGCCGCCACCGCAGCCGCGTCCCCAACAACGCGCGCCACCAGCACGGCCGGACCGGAGTGAGGCCGGCTAGTCGAAGATCACGTAGACCTTGCGTATGGTCTCGTGGATCTGCCAGGTCCCGGTCCAGCCGCGCGGGAAGACCGCGATGTCCCCTGCCCCGATCTCGGTCGGCTCACCGCCGTCCGGGGTGCAGGTCATCCGGCCGGACAGGATCTGCACGAACTCGTGCGTCTCCAGCGTCCAGTGCGAGGGGCCGGGCGTGCACTCCCAGACGCCGGCCTCCTGGTCGCCGTCCTTCCACAGGGTCAGTCCGCTGGTGGTCATCTCCTCGCCGGTGGCCTCGGCCAGCGGCCCCCAGTCTTCGAGCTCGGCCGTCGCGGCGGCGGCGAGGTACGGGGTTGCCGGGTTGGGTTCGGTCATCGAGGCGTTCCTTCCTGGTGGGCGATCGGGTGGGCACCGGCGGCAGCCGGGTCGTCTTCGTCGGGCCGGGGCGGCGTCGCTAGCGCGACGCGTGCTCGGGGAACGGCAGCGCGATCGGATCGGTCGCCAGCCGGCTGTTGCCGTGCTCGTCGAACCGGTCAAGGCCGAGGTCGGCGGTGTCCACCACGTCGGAGCCGCCGGTCAGCGCCACGTCGGCGGCGGCCCTGGCCACACCGGGACCCCACATCATGCCGTGCCCGCCGGCACTGGCCACGGTGAGCCCGTTAATGATCTGGCCTGAGCTGACCGCCGGGCCGATGATCGGCAGGTGGTCGGGGGTGTAGTCGATCGTCGCGGCCCAGGTGCGCCGCAGCCCGAGCCCGCCGGTCACCGGGACGAGCTCGCGCAACCGCTCCCTGATCTTGGCCAGGTACTCCTCGTCCACGCGGCGGGCCTCGCCAGGCGGCTCGTCCGGGTTCGACATGCCGAACAGCATGCCGCCCTCCTCGGGCCGCCAGTACAACCCGGCCGCCAGGTCGAACACCATCGGCAGCCGGGACGGGGCGAGATCAGGATGCGGCTCGGTGACCGCGACCTGGTGCCGGACGGCGCCGGCCGGGATCGCCAGGCCCGCGAGCCTGCCCACCGCCCCGAGTTCTGGCCCGCCGGTGAGTACCACGAGCGGGGCGGCAATCGCTCCCGCGCTGGTCCTGACCCCGGTGACGGCGCCGTCGGAGACCTCAAGCCCGGTGAAGCTGGTCCGCTCGCACACGATCACGCCGCTGGCCGCGAGCGCGACCGAGTAGGCGAGCACGTTGCGCGGCGGATGCAGGTAGCCGTCGTGCGGGCAGTAGGTGGCGCCGAGCGTCTTGCCCGGCGCCATGGCCGGGTTCATCGCGTCGAACGCGTCGGGTTCCAGCCAGCGGACGTCCAGGCCGAGCGAGCGCTGCATCGCCAGCCGCTCCTGCGCGGCCGTGACGTCGGCCGGGGCGAAGCACGGCAGCAGGTAGCCCTGCGGGGTGAAGCCGGAATCGATGCCGAGCGTCGCCGCCTGGCCCAGGTAGAACGTCCTGGTCCACTCGCCGAGCCTGACCGCCCACGGGCTGCCGCCCTGGGTGCGCACGATGCCGGCCGCCCGGCTGCTCGCGCCCTGGCCGAGCGTCTCCTTCTCAACAAGGACGACCCGCTCGAGGCCGGCCTCGCGCAGGAAATAAGCGCACCACCCGCCCACCGTTCCGCCGCCCACGACCACCGCGTCGGCGCGCTGCGGGACTCCGTCGCCTGAGGTCACCTGTCGCTCACCTCCCCGCGAGCCTCCCGGCGAGCCTCGCCGACATCCTTGGCCCTACCCCGTTCGTGCGGACCGCCACGCTGGCGCCTGACACCGCGCTCGGCGGCCCGGCAGGCACCTGCGCGCCTCGCCGCCCAACCATTGGCATGCCGCCGATGCTGGCATAGACTGAACGTTCAGTCAAGTGACCTTCGCCGCGCCCGACCTGGAAGAGGACCGATGTACTGCCTGTCAGAGCAGGACCTGGACATACAGGCGCGGGCGCGCCTGTTCGCCGACGAGCTGATCCCGCTCGAGGTCGGCGCCGAGATGGCCGGCGGCGAGGTGCCTGCCGAGCAGGAGAAGGAGCACAAGGCCCGGGCGATCGAGCTCGGCCTGTACGCGGCGAACATGCCCAAGAGCGTCGGCGGTGGCGGCTGCACGTCCCTGCAGCAGGTGCTGATCCAGGAGCAGGTCGGCCGGGTGACCAACGCGCTGGCCTGGGTGGTCGCCACGCCCCCGTCGTGGCTGCCCGAGGTGGCCACGCCCGACCAGCTCGAGCGCTACGTCAGGCCGGCCGCGCGCGGCGACCGGGACGAGTGCTATGCGATCACCGAGGAGGGCGCCGGGTCGGACGTCGACGCGATCGAGGCCACCGTCACCCCGGACGGCGACGGCTACCTTCTCAGCGGGGTCAAGTGGCACGTGACCTCGTTCTACTCGGCCGACTATGCGTTCTTCCAGGGCAAGCTAACCGGCGGCGGGCACGCGGGCGAGCACGCCATGCTGATCGTCGACCTGCCGAGCCCCGGCGTCCGGGTGGTCCGAACGCCGGCCTACATGCACACGCTCGGCTCGGCGCACCAGCACCCGATCGTGGCGTTCGAGGACGTGAGGGTCCCGGCCGGGCAGCTGGTGGGTGCCGAGGGCGACGGGATGAGCTTCGCCTACGAGTGGTTCAGGTTCGAGCGGATCATGGTCGCGGCGCGGTGCCTGGGCGCGGCGGAACGCCTCGTCGCCGAGATGACCGCCTTCGCCAAGGAACGCGTCGTGAACGGCCGCCCGATCGCCGACTTCGGCGCCGTCCAGGCGATGCTGGCGGACAGCCTCACCGAGCTGTTCGCGGCCCGGGCGCTGACCTACGAGACCGCGCGCGGCATCGACGCCGGCACCGACGTCAAGGTGCAGCACGCGCAGTGCTCGATGGCCAAGCTGTATGCCGCCGAGATGGCTGGCCGGGTCGCCGACCGGGCGGTCCAGGTGTTCGGCGGCCGCGGCTACATGCGGGAGTACGCCGCCGAGCGGTTCTACCGCGAGCTGCGGGTGGAGCGGATCTGGGAGGGCACCAGCGAGGTGCAGCGCTCGATCATCGCTGACCAGATGGTCAAGCGCGGGCCAGGCCGGCTCGCCTGACCTCCCGCCTGATCGCCCCGCCTGACCATCCCGCCAGACCGCGCCGTCAGCGCGGCAGGGCTGCCTCGATCGCGGCCACCACCTCGGGGGCCTCGGGCTCGGTCAGCGGGCGGAACCGCCCGATTACCTTGCCGTCCGGCGCGACCAGGAACTTCTCGAAGTTCCACTGGATGTCGCCCGCCTTGCCCTCGGCGTCGGGCGTCTCGGTCAGCTCGGTGTACAGCGGATGCCGCCCGGGGCCGTTCACGTCGATCTTGGCGAACATCGGGAACGTGACGCCGTAGTTCTCCGTGCAGAACTCGCTGATCTGCTCCTCGCTCCCCGGCTCCTGGCCGCCGAACTGGTTGCACGGGAACCCGGCCACCGTCAGGCCGCGGTCAGCGAACCGCTCGTGCAGCCGCTGCAGGCCCGCGTACTGCGGCGTGAGCCCGCACTCGGACGCGACGTTCACCACGAGGATGGCGTCGCCGGCGAAGTCGCCGAGCGTGGCGGAGTCTCCGGAGATGGTCTGAAGCTCGATCTCATGCACGGACACGGTCGATCGCTCCTCTGCGAGGCTACGGCTTTGATGGCAACACCCAGGCTCCGCTCCTGGGCCTGACCCCGAGCCGATAACCGCGCGGCGGCAGGAATTATGCCCGGGACGCGCCATGTGCCGACTCGGCTCCGGCCAGCCAGCCGCGCACCAGCCCGAGTGCCAGATCCGGCCGCTCCGCCTGGCTCATGTGCGAGCACCCGGGCATCACGACGAACTGCGATCCGGCGATGCGCTCGTGCGCCTGGCTGACCGTCGCGGGAGTGACCTCGTCGAACTCGCCACAGAACAGCAGCGTCGGCACGGCGATCTTGCCAAGGTCATCGGTCAGGTCGAAATCCTTGAGCGGGCCGATCACGTGGAACTCGCTCGGCCCGTTCATCGTGAAGTAGACCTCGGGGTTCGCGTTGAGCCCGGCGAAGCAGCGGTCCAGCCAGTCCGGGTACGGCCGCATGCGACAGACGTGCCGGTCGTAGAACGCGACCATCGTCTCGTTGTATTCGTCGCTGTCGGTGGTGCCTGCGTCCTCGTGCCTGCGCAGTACCTCGTCCACCCCGGCAGGCAGGTCGGCCCTGAGCCTTGCCAGCTCGGTCAGCCAGAACGGCACGCTGGGCGGGGACGACTCGACCAGCAGGCTGATCAGGCCAGCCGGCCTGGTGATCGCGTAGGCCATGCCGAGCATGCCGCCCCAGGAGTGGCCGAGCACGTGGCACTGGTCGAGGCCCAGGTGCTCGCGCACCGCGGCAACCTCGGCGAGGAACAGCTCGGTCGTCCACATCGAGGGATCGTGCTCGCCGGTGACCGCCGAGTTGCCGCAGCCGAGCTGGTCGTAACAGATCACCCGGCGGCCGTCCGCGGCGAGCTGCTGGTAGGGCTCCATGTGGTGCCAGGTCGCCCCGGGCCCGCCATGCAGGCACAGCAGCGGGTATTTGCCAGGTTCTTCCTTGTCGCCGGTGACCCGGTACCAGGTCCGGTGGCCGTGGAAGGGCAGGTATCCCTCACGGGCTGGCAGTTCGTCACTCATGCCTCATTTCAGCACAGCGCGCCACCCGCCGTCGCGCCAGCCGGCCCACCGCCGGCCTGCACCGCCGGCCTGCACCGCCAGCCGGCCCACCGCCGGCCTGCACCGCCAGCCGAGGCGGGCAAAGATATCCGCCGATCTTGCCGCGCACGCCGGGAATGGCCTTAGATAGGTATCCGCATTGTCGGCAATGGCGGTATGTCCCTGGGTCGAGGTGAGCGCGCATGGCGACGGTGACGGTCGCTAATGCCGAGCACGCTCTCGGCGCGACCCGCACGACGCCGGTGTCCGGGTCGGCGTCGATCCGCCCGAACCCCTGGCTGGTGTTCGGATCCACCGCAGGGGTCATCGCGGTGGCGATCGTGATGTGGCTGGCCTACCGGTACTGGCTCCGGCCGGCCCCGATCAGGCTCATGCGGAGCTACGTGCCCTATGCCGGGGTGATCGCGGTGACGGCAGCGCTCGAGCGCCTGCTCGAACCGCTGAGCCAGTTCCTGCCGCCGCGCAAGGACTCGGCCAAGGACGCCGCGGTGGCGTCCGCGACGCAGGCCAGGGCGCTCGGCGCCGACGCCGCGGTGCCCACGGCGCAGGTGCAGCGCCAGGTGGACGACGCGGCGCAGAAGCAGGCCGAGGCGGACAAGCTGCGGACCGAGCGGACGATCGTGTTCTGGGCCATCGCCAGCGCGCTCGGGCTGATCATTTCCGGCGCCTTCGGGCTGTTCCTGCTCCAGTCGATCGCGATCAGCCACGTCAATTCCTTCCTCGACCTGCTCGTGACCGGCCTCACCATCGGCGCGGGGACCAAGCCGCTGCATGACCTGATCACGAGCATGCAGAAGGCCGGATCGGCCTAACGACGAGGAGCGGGCCATACCGCGGCGCGGTCACCTGGCCGTCGCAGGCGCGGGTCGACGGGCTCGGACTCCAGCGCCAGGACGGCGAACACGCACTCGTGCACCCGCCACAGCGGCTCGCCGCGAGCGGCGCGGTCGAGTGACTCGAGACCGAGCGCATACTCGCGCGAGGCCAGCGAGCGCTTGTGGCCCAGGCCGCGCTCGCGCAGCCGGACCAGATTGACCGGCTCGGTGTAATCGGGACCGTAGATGATCCGCAGGTACTCCCTGCCCCGCACCTTGAGCCCTGGCTGGACCAGGCCACGCCGGCCGCGGATCAGGTTGGCGGCGGGCTTGACGACCATGCCCTCGCCACCGGCCGCGGTCAGCTCCTCCCACCAGGTGATCGCCGCGGCCAGGGAGTCCGGATCGGTCGTGTCGGCGGCCAGCCGACGGGGTGGGCGCGATCAGGTCGGGGTCGGCGGCTACGAGCCGGTCGGCGATCCTCAGGTGCCAGTCGTGCGGCTGCCGGTGGAAGGCGGCGCCCTCGGCGGCGAGGAGCTGGAACGGCGCGAAACGCACGCCGGCCAGGCCGTCGGTCGGCCAGCAGTACCGCCGGTAGGCGGCGGTGAACGCGGTCGCGTTGGCGTTCCGCGCCCTCGTGCGGCCGAGTAGCCCTGCCACGTCGAGGTCGGCCGCCTCGGCCTGGTCAAGCACGGCGACGGCAGCGGGCAGCACGCCACGCGCCGCCGCTCCCACGGCCGCGTACTGCGACCTCAGCACCCGGACCCGGGCCCCCCACGCACCCGCCCACCCGAGCCCTCGCTCCCCCTCAGGCACCCGGACCTCAGGGCACCCCAGGTACCCCGTCCACCCGAACCCTTGCTCCCCGTCGGGCAACCGCACCGCAGCCATCCCCACGTACCGCGCCTACCCGAGCTCTTGCACTCCCACGGCCAGCGGGCTCGCCAGACCTGCGGGTGATGAGTCGTCGGCAGCATGGGGCACGTGGGGCCAGCGCCACTTATTACCCGCCGCTGCCACTTGTTACCCGCCGCTGCCACTTATTACCCTCTAGCGTCTCACATAAGCCGTAAAACGGACGCGATCATGACGCTAGAGGGTGCAAAGTCGATCTGGTCGGATGGCAGCGCCCCTGCGGCGGGGCTTTTTGCCCTACCTTATCCTGGTTGTTCGCCGGTCGTGGACGACGCCAAGGGGGCGTGGGGATTAAGACGCGGAGCCGACAAAGGCGGCCGACTCTAATCGAGTCGGCCGCCTTTGTGCGGATTTAGCTTCTTTTGTGGAGGTGGCGGGAATCGAACCCGCGTCCTTCAGTACCTCACCAGGGCTTCTCCGGGCGCAGCCTACTGTGTGTTTCTCAGCCCCGGCGGTCACGCAGGCAAGCCGCCGACGAGCTCAGTCGCTGTCTGTTGTCCCGATTATCCCCGCGACCGGGCTAACCGGTGGATCCTCCTAGCTGACGCCAGTTACCGGGCCGGAGGACCTCCCGGACTGACGGTCTCGATGCTCGCTTAGGCAGCGAGGGCGAGACTAGTGCGCGGTGTCTTGGCACTTATTCTTTGCGGCAACAGGATTTGCGAGGTCATCACCGCAACCCTCGGCCCGCTTCTCCTGGGTCAACTACCGAAGTCGAAGCCAGTCACCCCCTATGCAGTTTTCACCGATGATACTCCTGCCCGGCGCCAACAACCTGCCCGGCACCCGGCCGCTCATCTCGGCTTACCGATGTTAACACCGATCCGGACTGGGGCATTCCGGCAGAGGTCGGCTTCGGCAGAGGTCGGCTACGACGCGGGTCTGCTACGGCACAAGTCGGCTGCGGCGTAGCTCTCCTCGCACGGTCTCCCGGGCGCGGCCCGTGCCGATCGCGGAGCGGCCCGTGCCGATCGCGGAGCGTGGTCCATGCTGATCGCGGAGCGGCCCGTGCCGATCGCGGAGCGTGGTCCATGCTGATTGCGGCTTAGCTCTCCTCGCATGGTCTTCTGGGCGTGGCCCGCGCCGATCGCGGAGCGTGGTCCATGCTGATCGCGGGCGAGCTGATCACGGCTGACCACGCGGACTGCGAAGCGAGGCATGGGAAGCGGGGCATGAGAAAGCCCCCGCGGGCGCTGGCGGTGGCCTAAGACGCGCCCGCAGGGGCTTAGACCGGCAGGGTCGGGGCCGGTCCCAATGGCCCGGGCCTCCCCCGAGATGAGGCCCGGTTCTCATCACGACGGCTGGGCCGCAACCCCCCAAGCGGCAGACCAGCCTCACTAGGTAAGACGCCACAGAGTCGCCACATGGTTGCTCTCAGTAACAGAAATCTGTAACGATCTCGCTTGGGTTCTGTGAGATCCGGAATCGGGCCGACCTCAGACGGCGTTTTCCCTGGTCCCGGCCCTGGTCCCGGCCCTGGTCCCGGCCCTGGTCCCGGCCCTGTACCTGGCCCTGTACCGAGAGGCGCGCAGACGTGCGAGCGCCGATCCAGCCTCAGGAACTTGGCCGCAGCGCGGCGGCGAACTGCTGGGCGATCGTAAGAGCCGGAGCGTAGTCAGCGGATCGGGAGAACACCAGTACCGCGAAGGCGACGTTGCCGCGGTATCCGACGAACCAGATCGACCTGACGCCGCGGTGGCCGACCAGCGGAGCGATGCCAACCTGGCCGAGCAGCGGAACTCCGCCGACCCTAGCCGCCCGCGCGGCGCCGAGCCTGACGGTATCGCCCATCAGCGTCCTGAGCTGGCTGAGCACCCGGCTTGGCAGCGTGGCCCGCGACGGTGGCTTTGGCTCCGTGGCACTCGCCACCAGCGACGGCTGGTGCCACGAGCCTGCCTCCACCACACCTGCGGCGAGTGCCATGTCTAGCGGGCTGACCTCGACCGTGTGCGTACCTGTCACGTCAGCGGGCAGGGCCGGCGAGTTCGAACTGCCCGGCCTGACCATGCCGCCGACGAACGCGGAGATAGGGAGTTGCCAGCGCGCGCCGATGCCGAAGTCGTCGGCGGCAGCGATCATCTCGGCCGGGGTCAGGTTCAGCGACAGCTCGGCGAAGGCGGTGCTACACGCGTTCGCGAAGTCGTCCCTGAACTGCGGCGGTCCCTTGCCAGCTCGCGGCTCGGGCGGGACATTGGCGAACGTCTGCCCGTTCACGCTGAAGCCGGGATAGCACGGCTCCTGAGAGTTCGGGCCGAAGCTCGGCTTAGCCGCAAGCAGCGCGGCCGTGGACACGATAGTGAACGCCTGCCCAGGTTGGTACTGGCCGCGCAGCGGGCTCACGGTCGGCAGACCTGGCACGCCGTGACTGGCCACGGCCAGGATCCTGCCGCTGTTGGCCTGGACGGCGACCACAGCGGCGGGCAACGCGATGCCGTCCACTGCCTGCCTCGCGGCCTGTTCGATCCCACCGTTGATGGTGGTCCGAACCGACGTTCCTGATTTGCCACGCCAGGTCTTGAGAACCCTGACCCGACGCCCCGACGGGGTCTGCACGATGATCTGCGTGGTCGGCGTGCCGATGAGATCGGACTGGTACGCCAGCTGCAGCCCGGACAGGCCCACCGTGGTGCCAGGCAGGTAGGGGTCGCCGTCCTCGACAAGCACCCGCGCGGTCTCGGTCCCGACCCGGCCGGTGATATCGGGAACGCTGCTCTCGAACAGCCGCTTGAGCACTCGCCTGTGAGCCAGATGCGGGATCTTGCGTAGCGCGGTACGCAGCTTCGCGTACTGCCTGGGAGCCAGCTGGACGAGCTCGAGGAACGACCCGGGAGGCGCGGCGAGGATCTGAGCGCGCATCTCGTCGGCATCCGACGCGGCCAGTCCGGTCGCGCGCGCCAGCTCGCGTGCGGTCAGCATGGCATCGGTGACGCGAGCGGGAATGACGCCGACCTCGTAGACGGGAGACCGGAGGATCAGCGGCTGGCCGGCCGAGTCGAGCAGCGGACTGCGTGGCGGCATCGCCGTGAGGACGGCCAGCCGGTCGTGCGGCCCGAGGCCAGGAACGATCACCGATGGCGACCAGACCACCAGCCATCGCGATCCCACCTGGCGCAGCATGAAACTACCGCGGTAGTTCCACGGCTGACCGCCGCGTCCCAGATCGATAGACGCATAGAAATATGCGTGCGCGCTGGTGCCGTGCACGCTAATCGGTCCCATCGTGAATGCGAGATCCTCGGCGCCGATCTGGCTGTAGGCGGCCTTCAGGCTGTCGGCCACTGCCGCTGGCTTGCCGGTGGTCATGGCGGCCGCAGCCGGATAGTTGCCTGACTGCCACGCAAGCAGGAACTGGGAGACACTGGCCGCCACCGAAGGCTCGGACCGCAGGGCGCCAGTCAGCGCGGCGACGATCACGACGAGGATGGCGCATGCCAACGCGACCAGGCGCACCATCCCGACCCGAGAGCGCCCGC
>DATIZP010000098.1:0-26027 GCA_035517035.1 Streptosporangiaceae bacterium
GCCGGCGCCGGTTCGCGTACGACAGGGAGTACGCGGGCTGATCCCACCGGTAGCCGGCCAGGCGCTGGCCGAAGAACGACAGCACGTCCTCGGCGAGCGCCCGCACCTCGCGCTCCTCCCGTCGCGCCCGCGGCAGGCGCAGGATCGACTCCCAGGGCATCGCCTTCGTGTTCCCGTAGGTCGCGGCCATCACGTTCTCGATCACCGACATGTTCAGGAACAGCCGCAGGCTCTGGAACGTGCGCGCGATCCCGAGCCCGGCGATGACGTGCGGCGCGAGCCCGGCGATGGACCGTCCGGCGAACCGCACCCCGCCAGCGCTCGGCTCGTACACGCCGGTGATCACGTTGAAGACCGTGGTCTTGCCGGCGCCGTTCGGGCCGATCACGCTGACGATCTCCCGGTCGGCCACCTGAAGGTCGAGGTCGCTGATCGCGCGCAGGCCGCCGAAGGACAGTGACAGCCGGTCGAGGTCGAGTACCGGCGCCGCAGGCGGCGCGGCGGCATCGGCGGCGGCCGGGATCTCGGCGCTCACGTGACGACCTCCACCCGCCGCGTGCCGAGCAGCCCCTGCGGCCTTGCGTTCATCATCACGATCAGGATCGCGCCGATCATGATCTCCCTGGTGATGGCCGGGTTGGCGGCGAGCTTGGTCTCCCACACGAACGCGCCGACGTAAATCGCCGGAACCATCAGCGCGGTCCGCCAGACGCCCTTGACCTGCACGAGCGCGATCAGCAGGCAGATCAGCAGCACGTACCCCCAGTCCCCCGCACCCGTGGAGTTGGCCGGAATGACCACCCAGTCGCGCAGCGCGGTGCCGAGCCAGCCGGTCGAGGCCGGCGCGCCGGCGACCGCGCTCGCCGAGATCGCGCCCACGATCGCGCGCAGGGCCAGGCCGAACGCGACCAGCGCCGCGAGCACGACGCCGAGCCTGCGCCACGGGCGCACCTTGGCCACCAGGGTCAGCGCGATCAGCAGGTAGAACACGTAGCCCGAGTAGGTCGCGTTGCGCAGCAGCCCGTCATAGATGACCATCACCACCACCGCGCCGGTGGCCGCGCCCGCGATGCTGCCGGCCCCGCCGAGTATCAGCGCGGCGTAGATCAGGATCAGGAATGGGGTGTCGAAGTCGGTCGGGAACACACTGATCTGCTGCGCGGCGAAGATCGTGCCGGTCAGCGCCGCGACCATGGCGCCGAACGCGAATGCCATCAGCTTGACCCTGTTGACCGGGATCGTCATCGACGCGGCCGCCAGCGGGTCCTCGCGCACGGCACGCCACGCCCGGCCGGTGCGGGAGTTCTCCAGCAGCCGCAGCACCGCCATCGCGGCGACCAGCACGATCACCAGCAGGTAGTAGTAGCTCACGTTGCTGGTGAGCGAGACGGCGAAGGAGTGGATCGGGTCGATCCCGACGATGCCGTTGGGACCGCCGAGCACGCCGGGGGCCACGTTATTGGTGAACTCGACGAATGCCTCGCCGAAGAACAGCGTGACGATGGCAAGGTAGTCGCCGATGAGCCGCCGCGACGGCCAGCCGACGAGCAGGCCGAGCAGGGCGGCGGCCACCATCACCACCGGGATCGAGAGGATGGCCGGCAGGTGCACCCCGGCGCCGCCGAGCTGGCTGGAGGACAGCAGCGCGAACGCGTAGCCGCCGAACCCGAGGAAGGCGACGTAGCCGAGGTCGAGTATGCCGGCCCAGCCGACCACGATGTTGAGGCCGACCGCCAGCAGGGCGACCTCCATGGTGTCGATCCCGACCTGGACCTGGAACCCGCCGAGGCCGAGCGCGGGCAGTGCCGCGCCGGCCAGCGCGACAAGCGCGAGCCGCGGCCACCAGCCGACCCGCTCGACCGCCCGCTGCGCGACGCCGAGCCAAGACGGCAGGTACTCGCGCCGGTGGGCGTGCCTGGCCACCCACTCGTCGGCGCCGACCTCAGGGCCGGTCGCTGGGGGCTGCGGGTCGAGGCTCACCGGCGTCAGACCTTCTGCAGCTGCGCGCGGCCGAACAGCCCGCTCGGCCTGACCAGCATGACGAGGATCAGCAGCGCGAACACGAACAGGTTCGTATAAGTCGACGAGAGGTAGCCGGTGATGAACGACTCGGCGATGCCGATCAGCAGGCCGCCGAGCATCGCGCCGGGCAGCGAGCCGATTCCGCCGACCACGGCAGCGGTGAACGCCTTGAGCCCGGCGATGAACCCGATCGTGTTGTTCACCTGGTTGAACAGCAGGCCGGCCATCACCCCGGCCACGCCGGCCAGCGCCGAGCCGAGGAAGAACGTCGCCGCGATCGTGAGGTTCACGTTGATGCCCAGCATCTCGGCGGCCTCGCGGTCGGCCGACACCGCCCGCATCTGCTTGCCGAGCCTGGTGCGGTTGACCAGCAGCCGCAGGCCCACCATCAGCGCCAGGCCGAGCACGACCACCGTGATCTGCACCGAGTCGATGCTGACCGAGCCGATCTGGATGCCGGAGGAGAACTTGATGAAGTCGGGAGTGTTGTACACCCGGTACTGCGCGCCGACCAGCAGCAGCGCCGAGTTCTCCAGCAGAAAGGAGATGCCGATGGCGGTGATCAGCGGCGCGATCCTCGGCGCGTCCCGCAGCGGCCGATAAGCGAACCGCTCGATCGCCACGCCCAGGCCGCCCACGAGGCCGGCCGACAGCACGAACATGATCACCAGGAGCAGCGGGACCGGGACCTTCAGGCCCTGCGGGCCGCCGAACCACTGGATCACGAAGTAGCCGATGAACGCGCCCACCATGTACAGGTCGCCGTGCGCGAAGTTGAGCAGCTTGAGCACACCGTAGACCATCGAGAACCCGAGCGCGATCAGGGAGTACAGCGCGCCCGTCGTGATCCCGTTCACGAGTTCCTGGAAGAAGAAGCCCATCGGTGCTCGATCCCGCCGTCATCATGCGCCCCGGCAGCGCGTCCGGCCCTTCTGGCCGGGCACGCTGCCGGGGCAGCCGCCAGCGTGCTCGCGTGCGGTCAGCCCGGGATCAGGTGGTAGTTGCCCTTGGAATCGATCTTGAAAAGGAAGAACTTGCCGTTGACCAGGTCACCGTGGGAGGTGAAGCTGATCGGCTGGCCGAGTATCGAGGTGGGCTCGTCCGTCTTCTTGATCGCGGCGAGGACGTTGGCTCGGCTAGGCGTCTGACCGGCCTTGCAGACCGCGGCGATCGCCTCGTCGATCACGTGCGTGGCCGCGAAGACCGGCGGGCCGAACGTGCCGAACGACCCGTACTTGGCCTTGGCCTGCGCGACGATTGCCGCGTCAGCGGGGATGGCGGTGATGTCCGGGCCGAACGAGGACACGTACGAGCCGGAGATCGTGAACGTGCCCGGCGAGTACAGGCCGTCGGTGCCGAAGATGACCGTCTTCTTGTGCTCCTGCTGCAGGTCACGGCCGAACTGCTGGGCGTTGGCCGCGATCTGCCAGGGCAGCACCACGACAGTCTCGGCCGGGGTGACCTTCGCCACCAGCGAGGAGAAGTCGGTGACCTTCTGCGACACGGACTCGTGGTCGACCTTGATCCCGGCCGCCTTGAAGATCGGCAGCATCGCCGCGACCAGGCCAGTGGAGTAGGCCTCCTGGTCGTCGACGATCATCAGGGCCTTGGGGTGCAGGTTGTAGATGATGTAGTTGGCGTCCTCGGGCCCCTGCACGCTGTCCTTGGACACGACGCGGAAGAACGTCGGGTACTTGCCGGCCGTCAGCGCCACCGCCGTGGCCGACCCGGAGATGAATGGCAATCCCGCCCTGGCCATCAGCGGGCCGACCGCCTCGACCTCCTGGCTGCCCGCCGGGCCGACCACGGCCACGATGGCGGAGTTGGAGGTGAACTGCTGGGTGACCGTGGTCGCCTGGGCGGGGTTCAGCTGGGTGTCGCCCTGGACCAGCGTGATGTCGGTGTGGTTGGCGGTGTTGTCGTTGGCCACCGCCAGCTCCGCGAAGTGCAGCTGCTCCTGGCCGAGCACCGCGACCGGGCCGGTGAGCGGCGCCTCGATGCCGACCGACGCGATGCACTTCTTCGCGGCGCCGCCGGCCGTGCTCGAGCTGCTGCCCCCGCTGCTGCAGCCGGCCACCACGAGTGCTCCGAGCACGGTGGCCGCGATGATCCCGCGTCCATACATGGATACGGCTCCCCTCCGCTGTTCCTCGATCGAAGTCGCCGCAGGCGACACTGCCTGCCCGAGAACGCCTTCCTGGCGTGAAATTTGTAGGGATGATCAAACCATTGTCCGCACGCGAGTGCAAGCGCGGTGATTTGAGAAGTGCGTGGGTAGTTGCGAAGTCGATGCCGACCCGTTACCCAGCCGCTTCCCCGAGTATCTCCGCGAGCCTGCTGAGGTTGATGTTGCCGCCGGAGACTACGCACACCACCTTGCCCCGGCCCGCCCGGCCGGTCAGCGCGGCGGCCGCGGCCAGCGCCCCGGCGCCCTCGGCGATCACCCTGGCGCGCTCGGCGATCATCCGGACCGCGTCGGCCACGTCGGCGACCGGCACCGTGAGCGCGCTGTCCACCAGCGGCCGCACGACGGGCCACATGCTGTCAAGCACCCGGCGGCTGCCGGCGCCGTCCACGAATGAGGCGTGGAAGTCGATGTCCACCGGCTCCCCCGCGGCCACCGCGGCGGCAAACGCGGCACCGGGTGCAGGCTCGACCGTGACGATCCTGCACTGCGGGCGCAGCGCCCTGACCGCGCTCGCGATGCCCGCCGTGAGCCCGCCGCCGCCGTAGGGGATGACGACGGCGTCCGGGTCGGGCAGGTCCTCCAGGATCTCCAGGCCGATCGTCCCGTTCCCCGCGATCACCGCCGGGTCCTGCACCGGGTGCACGAACAGCCCGTCCACCCCGTCGAGCCGGGCGGCGACGATGACGTCCCACCAGTCGTTGTAGGGCAGCTTGATGACCCGGCCGCCCAGCCGCTCGATCGCCGCGATCTTCGCCTCGGGCGCGTGCTCGGGAACCGCGATCGTGGCGGGGACGCCGATCGCCCGTGCCGCCCAGGCCACGCCCTGGGCCATGTTCCCCGCGCTGGCCGTGACCAGGCCCCTGGCCCGCTCGGCCGCCGTGGCGAGCATCACCGCGTTGAACGCGCCGCGGATCTTGAACGAATTGATCGGCTGGAGGTTCTCGAGCTTGAGATAGATCTCCGTGCCCTGCTCACCGGCGTGCAAACGCACCAGCGGGGTCCTGATCGCCGTCCCTGCGATCCTGCTCCTGGCCGCCTCGATCTCGGCAAGCGTGGTCATGGCTCAACCTCCGTGACGGGAACGGGGCGCGGGAGCACCCCGGTGATCGCGGCCAGGTCCTGTTCGGCCAGCGGGTGGGCAAGCGCCTCGCCGACCGGGGCGAGGTGCTCGGGCCGGCCGGGGCCGATGACGACCTGGCTAACCCGCTCGTCGGCGAGCAGCCAGGCAAGTGCGAGTCCGGCCAGCGACAGATGCCGGCCGGCGGCGACCGCCTGCAGCCTGCCCAGCGCGGCGAACACCTCGGCACTGACCAAGTGCCGGTACGGCTCTGGGCGCTGGGTCATCCGCGAGCCAGCGGGGTACGGTTCGCCGCCGCGGTACTTGCCGGTGAGCCACCCGCCGGCCAGCGGGCCGAACGCCAGGTAGGCGACACGGTGGTCCGCGCACAGAGGGATCACGTCGGCGGCGTCGGCACGGTCGAGCAGCGAGTAGCTGTTCTGGATCGCCTGCGGCGCGCCGGCCTCCAGCGCGGCGGCGAGCTGGGCGGCACCGAAGTTGCTGACGCCGTAGGCGCCGACGGTACCTGCGGCGCGGGCCGCGTCCATCGCGGCGAGCGAGTCAGCCAGCGGCACGTCGGGGTCGAAGTCGTGCGCCAGGTACAGGTCGACGGCCTCAACACCGAGCCGGTCCAGGCTGGCGTCGAGCTGCACGGCGATCCGCTCGGGCCGCAGCCCCCGGTCCGCCCCCGCCGCCATCGGGTTAAAGGTCTTGGTGGTCAGCGCGGGCCGGACGCCGCGCGAGCGCATCCAGTCCCCGATAGCCCGCTCGCTGCGCCCGCCGCCGTAGGCGTCGGCGGTGTCGAAGTGCGTGATGCCGAACTCCCACGCCGCGTCCATCAGCGCGAACGCCTCGTCCCTGCTCAGCCCCCGGCCGAAGAACTCCGGCGCCGAGCCGATCCCGCCGAAGTTGCCGCAGCCGAGCGCGACCGGCGACAGGGCCAGGTCCGAGCGCGCGTCCAGGGGGTCGGTCCGCAGCGTCGCGCTCACCTGGCCGAGCATAGAGCAGCCGTTATGGACCCATACGGCCCGGTGAGCCCGTACGATGGCGCACCATCACGGTGCTTGTGCACCACTGCTCCGCCGTGCCGACGTTCCGCCGTGCCGTCACCGGGAGTGCAGTGATCATCCACAGGGCGTACTCGGTACCCGAGCGCATCACCTTGCTCGGCGCCGCGGCGGCGTCAGTCGGGTCGGTCTACCCGCTGATCATGGCGCACACGGGCGGCCAGGGCATCCCCTGCCCGCTGCGAACGCTCACCGGCGTGCCTTGCCCGTTCTGCGGCCTTACCACCGCCACCGTCGCGCTGGCGCACGGCCAGTGGACGACGGCGGCCACGACGAGCCCGCTGACCTGCCTGGTAGGCCTGCTCGCGGTCTGCACGGCTCCGCTGCTCACCGCGCGGGCGGCCGGCCTGACCGGACCGCCGAGACCGGCCTCCGAGCAAGCCAGGCGGCGCATCACCAGGGTGATGTCCGTGATTGTCGGCCTGAACTGGCTGTTCGAATTGCACCGCTACGGCATCATCTAGCACCATCGCTAAGCTCCCCGCACCGGCTGCCGCGCCACCGCGGCACCGACACCACGAAAGGCACCCCGATGGCATACCAGTATCAGAACCAGCAGCCGTATCCGGCGGCCAACCCGTACAGCGACTGGCTCACCAGGGTGGGCGCCTACCTCGTGGACATCGCCCCCATCATCGCGATCTGGGTGGTCTTCGGCGTGCTCGCGGCCGTCATCGGCAGCGTGGGCCCGGACATCCTGCTCTACTTGCTCGCGGCCGTCGGGTCGATCGCGTACAGCGCGTGGAACCGCTGGGTGCTCGGCGGGCAGGGCCAGTCGATCGGCAAGAGGCAGCTTCACATCAGGCTGGTCAGCGAGGACACCGGCCAGCCGATCGGCACGGTCAACGCCTTCCTGCGCGACCTGTGCCACGTCATCGACGGCCTGATCTGCTACATCGGCTACCTGTTCCCGCTGTGGGACCCCAAGCGCCAGACGCTGGCCGACAAGATGATGCGCACGGTCGTCATCCCGGCCTGATGAGGCAGGATGGTCCGGTGCACGCTTCACAGGAGCCGACCGAGGGCTGGCTTTCGCTCAGCGACTTCATCGCGGCGCTTCGGACCGAGCTGCGGACCGCCCACGGGCCTCGGAGGCCACTCGGCGCGTGACGCTAACGCTGACGCCGACGACGAAGCAGGGCGGCAGCTACAAGACGGCGGGCGCCACCCCGGTTGTCCCTGAGTAGCCTCCGTGGCGGCCGAGGTCGGCATGCAGCCCCGCGGCTGAGACGATGCCCCGAGGCGGGCAGGAAAGGCGGTCAGCGGACATGGAGATCGGCGTCGTGCTCGAGGCGTTCACCGACCGGCCGCTCGACGAGCTACTGCCGTGGCTCAGGCAGGCTGCGCCGCCGATCACCGCGCTCGAGGTGGGAGCGGGCGGATACGCGCCGCACCCGCACTGCGACGTCAGCGAGCTGCTGGCCAGCGAGCAGGCCCGCCGGGCGTGGCTCGGCCTGCTGGCCAGGCATGGGTTCCGGCTGGACGCGCTGAACGCCTGGGGCAATCCGCTGCACCCCGACCCCGACCTGGCCCGCCGGCACGACCAGGACCTGCGCGACGCGATCAGGCTCGCCACCGCGCTCGGCGCCGACCGGGTCGTCGCGATGGCGGGCTGTCCGTCGGCGGAGCCAGGAGACCGGGTGCCTCACTTCGGCGCAGGCGGCTGGCTGCCCTACCTGGAGGGCGTCTACGAGCGGCAGTGGACCGAGCAGGTGGCGCCGTACTGGACCAAGCTTGCCGCCTTCGCCGCCGCGGAGAACCCCGAGCTGCGCGTCTGCCTGGAGCTGCATCCCGGCACGGCGGTGTTCAACACCGAGACGTTCGACCGGGTGGCCGGGCTCGGCCGGTCGATCGATGCCAACCTGGACCCCAGCCACTTCTTCTGGATGGGCATGGACGGCCACCGGGTGGCCGCGGCGCTCGGCGAGCGGGTCGGTCACGCGCACGGCAAGGACACCGTTTTCCATGCCGACAACCTGGCGCTGAACGGGCTGCTCGACGCGCGCTGGCCGCACCCGGCCGAGCAGATGCCGTGGACCTTCGCCGTGCCGGGCCGCGGCCACGACCTAGCCTGGTGGACCGAGCTGGTGCGGATCATCGCCGGCTCGGACGCCCAGGTGATCTCGATCGAGCACGAGGACCCGTTCGTCCCGGCGGCCACGGGCGTCCCTGAGGCCGCGGCGCTACTGCGCGAGGCGATCGGCGCCGCGATGCCGGTCAGCTAGCGCGAGCGCAGGTCAGGTAGCGTCGGCCGCGAGCACCTGGTCCAGTCAGTCAGCCCGCCGTTCACCGGGTCGGCCTCGCCGACCGCGATGTAGACCGGCAAGTCCGAGCGGATCACTCCTGGCCGGGGCGAACGGGGCCGCGGACGGCGGCCCGGGGGGATTCCACCGGTACGCGCTGATCTGCGTTCAGTCTTGTGAAAGGTAGTGAAAGCTGACTGGCGGCATCGGCGATGTCCTTCGTAGTTGCGGCAGTACCACGCATCCAACCGTGCCCGCCGGCCCGGGTCGACCGGCTGCCGGCCGCTAAGGGCGTCACCCGGGGCAATCTGCGGGGAACAGGCGGCGCAGGTGGTAATCGATGACCGCCTGGGCCTGCCCGGCTGAGGACTGGCCGACCAGGACGCCGGTGCCCAGGCCCGCGGACATGGTCATAAGGATCACGGCTTCCAGGTCAGGGTCCAGGCGGGCGGGCATGTCGCCGGCGGCCTGCGCGGCCCGCAGCTGGGCGGCGATCACGTCGCTCACCACGCTTGAGTTCCTGGCCAGCGGACTGATCGCCAGCGCCGGGTCGGTCAGCGAGAGCGCCAGGTAGGCCGTGTAGACGATGGTGAAGGTGCGCCTCTCGTCGTCGGCGGGCAGCGCCTCGGTCAGGATCGCGGCAATGACATCGCGCGGGCTGGCCGGGCTTCCTGTCTCCGTCATCCGGATCCGCGCCACAACTCGGTCGCTGAACTGGACCGCCAGCCGCTGCATGGCGGCCAGCAGCAGCCCTTCCTTGGTGCCGAAGTAGTACTGGACGAGCCGCAGGGACACCCCGGCCTCCGCCGCGACCTCGCGCATCCCGGTGGCATGCAGCCCGCGCGTGGCAGCCGTCCGCACCAGCGCGTCCGCGATCTGCCGCCGCCGCTGCTCGTGGTCGACCCGCTTCGGCACCGGCCCACCGTACCCCTCGTCCGCACCCCTCGTCCGCCACGCGAATTTCATGATACGTTCGTATCATGATAACGCCAGGCTGATCCGGGAGGAGCACGATGGGCATGCTCGGGATCAAGCGCATCACCGGCGCGGCAGACCTGGCGCCCGAGGGCGCGCCAGGGTCGTGGGTGAGCGATGCGGCGCGGGAGAAGTTCCTGGCGGCCTACGAGCGGGCCTTCACGCTATGGCCGCAGCCCTGCGAGGAATTCGATATCGAGACGGCCACCGCCATCACGCGGGTGCACGCCTACCGGCCGCACCCGGGCGGGGACCCGGTCGTGCTGCTCAGCGCGTTCAACGCCGCGGGCTGGTACCCGCACGCGGCGGCGCTCGCCGGGAACGGCCCGGTCTACGGGATCGACCTGCCCGGCGACGCGAACCCCAGCGTGGCGCGCGCCCCGATGACCCCGCCGGCATCCTGCGCCGCCTGGCTCGACGAACTGCTTGCCCAGCTCAGTGACCGCCCGGCACACCTGGTCGGCTTCTCCTACGGCGGCTGGATCGCCATGAACCAGGCGATCCGCGCGCCCGGCCGGATCGCGTCCATCACGCTGCTCGACCCAGCCGGGCTCACCAGGCTCGACGCCCGGTTCTGGTTCTGGCTCTCCATCAGCGGCCTGGCTACCCTGACCCCGATGCCGCTGCGCCGCCATCTCGCCTGGTGGCTGGACAGCCCAGCCATGCTCAAGCCCGAGCTGATGACGCTTATGTGGGCAGGCACCCGCGGCTACCACGCCGAGCCGAAGTTCCCCGACATCCTCACCGACGACGAACTCCGCGCGATCACCGTGCCGACCCTGCTGGTCACCGGGGCGCGCAGCGCCCTGCTCACCCCGGCCGAGGCCAGCGCCCGGGGAAACCTCATGCCGCACGCGGAGGTCGCCATCGTCCCCGGCAGCCACGGCGGCTTCAGCCGGATCGATGAACTGAACGACCGGATCGCCGCCTTCATCAAGGGCCACGGACAAGAAAGCCGCTCGACCGGCGGCCCAGCCGGCAGCCACACGGCAGGACCGGCACGAACCTAGTTGGACTTCGGGTAGGCCGGCGCGGTTCCCCGGATATAGACGGGCGTCGGATGCCTCCCGCCGATGCTCAGGTAGTTGTGGAACCAGGGGGCGATGTCCATCCAGAGCCGGACGCAGCCGTGCGAGACCGGATACCACGGCACAGGTATGTCGCCATGGATCGCGTACGCGGAGTCGATGAAGAAGACCGGGTTGTACATGGTGCCCAGCGG
Organism: Streptosporangiaceae bacterium; assembly: GCA_035517035.1. Classification (GTDB taxonomy): domain Bacteria; phylum Actinomycetota; class Actinomycetes; order Streptosporangiales; family Streptosporangiaceae; genus Chersky-822. The sequence goes on from DATIZP010000098.1 coordinate 10,775, forward strand.
CACAGTCATCCAGCCTGGATAGAACCACAGCGCGTGGAAGTCACCGTCCGGCGTCACCGCAGGGCCGCAGGTCGCGCTCGGGTCGCCGGGGCAGGGATAGTAGTACAGCCCGCCAGTGGAGACGTGCGCGATCAGGAAGGGCCGGTTGTTCAGGTACAGGACAAGCACCTGAATGTTCTGGTTGATCTCGACCCGGTTCGGGCCGCCATTGGGCACCAGCATGGACGGCTGCCGCGGGTGCACAAGCGCCTTCAGAAATGCCATGTCGATCGGCTCCGCTGCGTTGCTCGGCCTCACCCACAGCCCCTGCACCTCGCGGAATGCCCAGGCGGCCTCCAGCGTGTCGTCACTGTAGACGCCGTCGACCGGGCCTGGGTAGTAATGCAGCTGGGCGAGCCGCCGTTGCACGCTCGTGACTGCCGGGCCCGTCTCACCGTAGTAAAGCGGCTTGCCGGGCGGAACATACGCCGCAGGCGCGCCCGGGCTGCTGCTCGCCGCGGGTGCGGACTGCGCACTCGAGCTGGACGGCGCACGGGGCGCGGACTGTGTGCCGTGCGCGACCGTGCCCTGGCCACACGCTGCCAACGTAACGGCTGCCATCGCGACCGCGCCACAGAGCCATCGCCGGATCGTGGACCTCATCGCTGCCTCCAATCTCTTCCTAGGGCCTGGGCAGCCAGAAGCACACCGGTGTTGGTCGTGAACCGGGAGGACCTTCCGCACGTGTTCCAGGGACCATCGGCGGTGCGACCGCGAATCAGTCGACGGTGGCGCGGGCGTCGCCTCACGATGTAGCGTCCAGGGAACCGCAGGGTCTGCCTCGCCGAGGGGAACAAGCTATGCACCGAATCCGCAGCACAGCCGCCGCGATCGCGCTCGGCCTCGCCGTTGCAGCATCCGGCCTCAGTGCGGCGGCGGCCGCACCCGCGGCTCCGGCCAGGCCCGCCGGGACAGGCTCGTTCACGACCTGGGCGGCCGCGCAGAAGGCGGCCGGATTTAAGCTCGTCCGGCCCGGCACGACCTTCGGCCTCAAGCTGACCGGCAAGATCGATGTCTCCAAGTGCGAGGTCACCGGGGAGGAATCGGCTCGCCTCGTCGCGGCGGGATACGGCAAGCCGTCGAAGACCTTCCTGGCCATAGAGCAGAACAATTCCGGCCAGCCGTGCGGCAACGTGGGAGTCGCCAAGGATCTCGGCCATTACCAGGTCGACGGCGTCCGGGCGTATCTCATCGGCGTGTGCGGCCTGCCCGAGGTTCCAGCTCCCTGCTCCTCCCGCAACATCTGGCTGTACCTGAGCTGGACCAAGCACCACGTCTTCTACCAGGCGTCCTCACACGACCAGTGGCGCGCCACGATCGTCAGCTTCGCCCGCCAGCTGGTCGCGGTCTCCTGACCCCGTCGAGGAGGGCTGCCAGCCTGGCAGGTGCAGGCTGGCAGGTGCCGCGGCCCGGTAGGCGTCCCTGAGCATTAAGACCTCAGCTGACCGGGACGGGACCTTCTGCCCTACACCGGCCGGCGAGGGCGGGCCTAACGTGGAAGTACGGAGGCCGGCACCCGGCATTCCGGGGGCCCGTACGCTTCACCGCTGACCTCCCCGTGGCATCGCTGACCTGGGAGGTACCGATGCAAGAGTTCTCCGTTCCCGCCGCCTACATCGTGCGGCCCGAAGATAACGTGACCGCTGACATCTTCGAACACGCCAGGAACCGGCCCGACGACGTCGGCCTGCGCCGCCTGGTGGACGGCGCCTGGACGCCGGTCACCTGGCGCGAGTTCACCGGGCAGGTAAGCGACCTGGCGGCCGGGCTGATCGCCGCCGGCATCCTCCCCGGCGACCGCGTGGCGCTGATGTCACGCACCCGGTACGAGTGGACCGTGCTTGACTACGCGATCCTGACCGCGGGCGGCGTCACCGTCCCGATATACCCGACCTCCTCGCTGGAGCAGCTCGAATGGATCCTGAGCGACTCCGGCGCGGTCGCCGCGATCGTGGAGACCGCCGACCACAGCGCGATGGTCGAGCAGGCCAGGCCTGGGCTGCCCGCCATGGCGCACGCGTGGCAGATCGACGGCGGCGGCATCGCCGACATCTGCGCGCTCGGCGCGATGGTCACGGCCGAGCAGGTCGAGAAGCGCCGCGCCAGCCGCGGTGCCGACGACCTCGCCGAGATCGTCTACACCTCCGGCACGACCGGCCGCCCCAAGGGATGCATGCTGACCCACGGCAACATCGTCGCCAATGCCCGTAACTGCATGATGAACGACGGATTCGAGCGGGTGTTCAGCGAGCACCACTCGACGCTGCTGTTCCTCCCCCTGTCGCACAGCTACGCCCAGGTTATCCAGTACGGCGCGATCTACTCGCGCACCGTGCTCGGCCTAGTCGACATGGCCGACGCCGTGGCCGAGCTGCCCGCGTTCGGGCCGACGGCCGTCCTGTCGGTGCCGCGGCTGTGGGAGAAGGCCTATAACAGCGCCAAGCACAAGGCCGACAGCGAGGGCCACGGCGCGATCTTCGCCAGCGCAGAGGCCGCCGCGATCGCGTACAGCCAGGCGCTCGACGCCGGCGGGCCGGGCCTCGGGCTGCGGGTCAGGCATGCGGTGTTCGACCGGCTGGTGTACCGCAAGATCAGGGCTGCCCTCGGCGGCCGGGTGCAGTACTCATGGAGCGCCGCGGCGCCGCTCGGCCAGCGGCTCGGGCACTTCTTCCGTGGCTGCGGCATCACCATCATGGAGGGCTACGGCCTGACCGAGACCAGCCCGGCGACCAACTCGAACACGCCGGACGCGCAGCGGATCGGCACGGTCGGCCGCCCGATTCCCGGCTGCACGGTGCGGATCGCGGCGGACGGCGAGGTGCTGATCAAGGGCCACATGGTGTTCGCGGGCTACTGGAACAACGAGACCGCCACCAAGGAGATGATCGACCAGGACGGCTGGCTGCACACCGGCGACATCGGCACGCTGGACGAGGACGGGTTCCTCTCGATCACCGGCCGCAAGAAGGACCTCATCATCACGGCGGCGGGCAAGAACGTCGCGCCCGCCCCGCTCGAGGACCGGCTGCGTGCCCACTGGCTCGTCAGCCAGTGCCTGGTCGTCGGGGACGCCAAGCCGTTCATCGCGGCGCTGGTGGCGATCGACCCCGAGGCCATCGAGCAGTGGAAGGCGGCCCGCGCCAAGCCGGCCGAGGCCACGGTGGCTGATCTGCGCGACGATCCGGCGCTGCGGGCGGAGATCCAGTCCGCGGTCGACGACGCCAACAAGTCGGTGTCCAGGGCCGAGGCGATCAGGAAGTTCGCGATCCTCGACCAGGACTTCACCGAGGCGGGCGGCCAGCTGACACCGACGCTGAAGGTCCGCCGCAACGTGGTCACCGAGCAGTACGCGGCGCAGATCACCGCCTTGTACGCGGACCAGCCGCAGGCCGCCTGACGGCCCGGCGCGGCCTGCCATCTTCGCCGTATAACGCAGACCGGCCCGGCTGGATTCCTAGCCGCAAGCAGGCGATGGCAGGATGCCCGCGCGCCCGATCGCCGTCCTGGCAAGATGGCGGCATGGAGCGCGTGCTTGGAATCGGTGGATACTTCCTGCGAGCCGCTGACCCGGCGGCCCTGGGCGCGTGGTATCGCGATTGCCTGGGCCTGGACGCCGACGAGCACGGCCTGTGGCGTCCGGAATCCGGGCCGACCGTGTTCGCGGCGTTCGATTCCGAAACGGACTACTTCGGGTCCCGCGCCCAGCAGGCCATGCTCAACTTCCGGGTCCGCGACCTGGACGCGATGCTCGCCCAACTGCGCGCCCAGGGGGCAGACGTGGCGAGCGAGTCGCAGGACATGGAGGGTGTCGGCAGGTTCGGCTGGGTCACCGACCCCGAGGGCAACCGGGTCGAGCTGTGGCAGCCCGCCTGACGGCATCCTCACGCCGGAAATCCCGCTAAGGCCCGAGCATCCGCGTGCGCCCGGATGGCGGGCGCGCCTCACCGGCGGGCGTCCTCCGGGAGCTCGTACCAGCGGACCCGCTCGCCGACTCGGGCCCGCACCTGCCAGGCCACGCTCTTGCGGCCGTGGTCGAGCGCGCCGAGCAGCCCGGTCACGCGCTCGCCGATCGCGGCAGCCACCGGGCCGGGCAGGCCGCGCTCGGCCACGGCCTCGCCGAGCTTGCCGAGATTGATCCGGACCGTGTGCTCGAATCCCCAGTCCCGGCCGAGCACGTCGGTCAGCCGACCGACGTCGATGTGCTCGCGGTCCGCGCCGTCCAGCGCGTGGTCGGCCAGCAGCGCCATCAGGTCGGCGAAGTCCTTGTCGTTGACCTGGACCACCTGCAGCTTGGTCAGCAACAGATCGGCCAGCGGGATCGTGACCTGATCGGCGGCGAGCCTGCCGCGCAGGTCGATGGCGTGGCACATGGCGAACCGGTCGAGCAGCACGTCAAGCGGTCGGCCGCTGGCGGCGTCGGCGAAGTTCAGCCGCTGCGCGCCGTGGATCGCGTTGAACAGCTTGTCGGGCTGGTATCCCATCTCCTCGAGGAACTTGGTGAGGTTCTTCGACTCCTTCGCCAGGCCGATGATGTCCACGTCGCCGTAATCGCGGCGCAGCCCGGGTAGCTCGGCGCTCGGGCAGCGGGCCCAGACCGCCACTCCCCCGATCAGCCGGACGGCAAGCCCGCGGGCGTCGGCCGCACGCACCAGCCGCAGGCCCTCCTCCCGCACGTCCGACATCGGCGCGAGCTGGTCAGGTGCCTGACTGCTCATCAGGTCAGCCTCCGTCCCCGGCGGCCAGCGCGGCCCGCCAGTACTCGACCGAGGCCCGCAGGTCATCGATGACCTGGTCGTCGTCGGCCTCGAACGGATGAATCACCTCAAGTATCAGCGCGGTGCCCGCCGCGCCGGACGCCTCGATCGCGCTGAGCACCCGGCCAGCCTCGATCCGCCCGGCCCGGTTGGCCTGCGCAGTGAACGGCCAGTGGTGGTCGGCCACCGCGTCGGACTGCTGCAGCTGCACCACCGGAGCCTGCGCGCCGAACCGCTCAAGCCAGGCGTACGGGTCGGCCTCGTCCCCGGCCGAGCCTGGCACGCACTGGTGCCCGACGTCCAGGCACACCGCGATAGGCACCCGCCGGTCGTCGCCCTGGGTGAGCAGCGAGGCGATGCCGGCCATGGTCGACGGCTCGCGGGCGGCGGCCAGGTTCTCGACCATCAGCGAGGTCAGCCCGGCGTCCCAGGCGTGCGCGGCCAGCAGGTCGAGTGCGGCGATCAGGCCGCGCCACAGCTCGTCGCGCCGTCCCTGGTCGCGCCAGTCGGCCACGCTGTACGCGCCGACGTGCCCGCCGGCCGACCGGCCGCCCGCCGCCGCGGTGAAGTCGATGGCCCGCCGGTACCAGGCGAGTGCGCGTTCCCGCCGTTGCGGGTCGGGATGCAGCAGCAGGTTCTCCGAGTACGCCGCTAGGCCGGTGAACGTGGAGTGCAGCGTGAGGCCGGCCGCCGCGCACGCGGCGCGCACCTGCCCGGCCTGGTCGTGCATGTCGGCATCGGTATCCAGGTCGGCCAGGTCCAGGCAGTGCTGCACCAGGTCCAGGCCAAGCTCGTCGCGTACCACGGCGGCCCAGTCCGCGGGCCGCGGCCAGCGCTTCACCGCGAAGCACGTGTTGATCCCGAGCTGGAATCCGGTCACTGCCGCTCCCCTCCCGACGCCGGCCGGTGCACGGCCGCCGCGGCCCTGACCGCCGCGAACCACTCAGACCTGGCCCGCTCGCGCACCTGCCCGGCGCTGGTCGGCCGCAGCACCTGGGCCTGGCCGAGCGCGGCGCTGATCGATGCGGCGGCCTCGTCGGCCAGCCCAGCCGAGGCTGCCGCCAGCATCGCCGCGCCGAAGTCCGCTGGGTCGGCGTCCAGGTGCAGCACCGGAAGCCCGAGCACCTCGGCCTTCAGCCGGCCGGTCAGCGGCAGGCCGGCCCCGCCGCCGCCCACCCGCAGCTCGCCCGCCGTCCCGCCGGCCTGACGGAGCACGCCGAGCACCGCCGCGACCGCCAGCGCCACTCCCTCGACCACGGCGAACGCCAGCGCGGGCCGGTCATGCCGGTCGGCCAGCCCCACGAACGCGCCGCGTACGCCAGGGTCGTCGCGCTCCCCGTCGCCGAGGTAGGGCAGGAACAGCGGCGCCGCGTCCACCGGGTCGAGCCTGCCCATCCGCCGCGCATGCCGCTCGGCGTCGGCGGCCAGCGCCGCGTGGCTCGGGTAGCCGAGCCGACGCACCGCCCAGTCGATCGCCGCGCCTGTGGTGTTGACGCCGAGCTCGGTACAGTACCTGCCGGGGACGAGGTAGCTGTAGTGCGTGACCCGCAGGTCGTCGAGCGGCGCTTCGACCACCGAGTTCAGGCAGGACGACGCCCCGGCCATCTCGCTGGCCGCGCCTGGCCCGGTGATCCCGGCGCCGTATGCCGCGCATTGGCTGTCGCCCGCGCCGATCACCACGGGCAGGCCGGCCGGCAGCGAGAGCTCGGCGGCGACCGCTGCGGGCAGGCAGGCGGCGACCTGCCAGGACGGCAGCGCGTCGGGGAAGAGCCACCGGTCGACGCCGAAGGCGCCGAGCAGGTCCTCGTCCCAGCGCCGGTCGCGCAGGTTGTAGAACAGCGTCGCGTTGGCGTGCGTCTCGTCGGTCGCGACCACGCCGGTCAGCCGGTGCAGCACCACGTCGCGCGGCTGCAGGAAGCAGCGCGTACGCCGGTACACGTCGGGCTCGTGCTCGCGCAGCCAGAGCACCTTCGGCCCGACGTGGAACGCCTCGGGGACGTGCCCGGTGCGGCGATGGTACTCCGCCGCGCCGATCGCCGCCCGCATCTGCTCGGCCTGCCGGACCGCCCGGTTGTCACGGTAGAGCATGCCAGGCCCGACCGGCGCGCCGCTGCGATCCACCGGGACCACGGTCGGGCACTGCCCGGTCAGCCCGATGCCGCAGACCGTGCCCGCCCGGCCAATCCTGCCTCCCAGCCGCCGCAGCGCGGCGACCGCTCCGTCTGACCACTCCCGCGCGTCCTGCTCGGCCCAGCCCGGGTGGCGCACCGTGGTCGGGTACCGGTGCCGCACCTGCGCCACCAGAACGCCGTCCAGGCTGAACGCTGCCGCGCGGGCGCCCGTGGTACCCACGTCGACAGCGACGGCGAGCGGCCGGGCGGACGGTGCCCTGCTCATCCGCGCACGAACTGGTAGGCCTTGACCTTCTGCGGCTCGAGCGTGACCAGCACGCCGTTGAGGACACCACTGCCGTAGTCGCTGCCCGGGTTGATCGCGAGCGTCCGGCCGATCTTGCGGAAGCCGGCGCTCTCGTGGATGTGGCCGTGCAGCCCAAGCAGCGGCTGTGCCTGCTCGAGTATCTCGCGCACCGCATGGCTGCCGACAGGGCTCATCTTGGCCTGGCCGGCCGATGACTGCACCTTGAGGTTCTCGTCGAGCACCGGCGCCTCGTCGAGGCCGGTGTCGTACGGCGGCGGGTGCAGGTTGAAGATCGCGTGCTGGACGTCGCCCATCTCGGCGACCAGCCTGGCGAACACCGACCGAAGCTCGTCCTCGGTCATCTCCCTATGGGTGTGCCAGGGCGTGGTGTTGGCGTAGCCCCACGAGATCATCTCGTGCCCGTCGACCAGCACGTCACGCCCCTCGCAGTGCGTGCCCCACGGCGCGTCGTCGAGCAGCGGCGCGAGCTCGCTCGGGTCGTCGTTGCCGAGCATCAGGTACAGCGGGATGCCGCGCGGCCGCAGCCGGGTGTCGGCCAGCTCAAGCCACTGGCCGAGCCGCTCGGTGATCAGCGTGAGGAACAGCTCGTCCAGCGTTCCCGCCGCCTCCTTCTCGGCCAGCTCCCCCGGCTCGGCGCGGTACGGGTAGTAGCCGTGGTCGGCGATCATCTGCTCGACCGCGCGCAGCTCGTCGCCATCCTGAAGGTCGTAGGCGGCACCGCGGAAGCTGAACTGGTACCGACCGCCCGCCGTTCTGGTCACCGACTGGATGGCCTTTCCCGCCAGGTCGCCGCCGAGCACCATCGCGTCGGCACCGTAGATCGGGCCGCCGTTCAGGAACTTGCGGAAGCACTTGCCCGACCCGTGCAGGTCGCTGACGAAGTAGAGCCTGGTCCGCTTGGCCATCTCGCCGCCTTAGCGCTCCGCGGGGGACGAGGGTTCCCCTAGGCCGGCCTGCTGGTCGTTCCTGGCCTTGCGGACCGCCGCTACCATCTCGCTTGCCCGCTGCGGGTCCACGGCATTCCAGGTCGAGCCGTCCACCTTCAGGTCGGTGCCGACGATAGCGCCGTCGGCGAGCGCGAGTATCGGCCCGGCGTTGCCGCGGGTGACCCCGGTGTTCGCCAGCACGGGAACGCCGCCGGCGCCGTCCAGCGCCGCGCGCAGGTCGGCCAGGTCCACCGCCGCGCCCGCCTGCGGCCCGGAGACCAGCAGCGCGTCCACGCCGAGGAAGGCGGCGCCCCTGGCCCGCTCGTCGACCGGCCTGCCGGATACCGACCGGCTGAACTCGGGCGTGACGTTGGTGAAGATGGCGATGTCATCGCCGCCGATCGCGTGCCGGTACCCGGCAAGCTCGCCGAAGTCGGGGACGAGCAGGCCCATGTCGCTCTCGAAGACGCCGGTGAACACCTCCCGGACGAACGACGCCCCGGTGGCCCTGGCCACCGCGAGCGCCGACCTGGCATCCCAGAGCAGGTCAACGCCGTACGGCACGGTGAGCTCGGCGGTTAGCCTGCCGATCACCGCGGCCTGCGCGGCGGCGGCCTCCACCCCTACGCTGACCGAGTACGGCAGGTCGTGCTCGTTGCAGAACAGCAGCCCGTCCACCCCGGCCCGCTGCAGTGCGAGCACGTCGTCGCGGAGCGCTCGGTAGATGGCGTCCATCCCGGCCCGCCCGTCGTGCCGCGGCCGGCCGGGCAGCGCGCGCAGGTGGCACATCGCGATCAGCGGCTTGGTCACACCGAAGATGCGCTCAAGTACGTTCACGTGCCTGCCCCTTCCGGCTGCCTGGCCCGGCCCACCCGGCGGGCCGCCGTCGCGATGATGACTTCCACGCCTTCCGCGCGCAGCCTGCCGAGCTCGGCGGCCGGGGCCCCGGCGCTGGTCACGAGCGTGGAGATGGCGCTAGCCGGAGCCACAACCGCATGCGCATCGGTGCCGATCTTGGACCCGTCGGCCAGCACCACCAGCCGACTGCTGGCCCCGATCGCGACCCGGTTCACCTCGGCCAAGTCGTCCTCGAGCTCGGTGATGCCGAACCTGGCCGACACTCCGGCCGCCCCGATCACCGCGACGTCGGCCCGGTACCTGGCCAGCGAGGCCGTCGCGATCGGGCCGACGCACGCAAGCTCCTCCTCGCGCACCGTGCCGCCCAACGCCACGACGTGCGCGGGCCGTGAACCGAGCAGGCTGGCCACCGGCAGCGAGCCGGTGACTACCTGCGTCCCGGTCGCCCGACTGAGGAACAGCGAGAACTGCTCGGTCGTCGTGCCTGGCCCGACGTACAGCACCGGGGTCGCGGCCAGGTCCTCGGCGGCCCGCATCCCGATCAGCCGCTTCTCCGCGGCGTGCTCGAGCGCCCTGGCGTTGAACGCCAGCTCGATCGACTTGGTGATGTGCGCCGTGGCTCCGCCGTAGGTGTGCCGGAGGAAGCCGTCCTGCTCAAGCCTGCCGATGTCACGCCGGATCGTCATCTCCGAGACACCGAGCTCGCGGGCAAGCTCGCCGATCTTGATGGTCTGCTGCTCGGCCACCCGCTGCAGGATCCGGCGGCGCCGGTCGACAGGGAACACTGCGCGCTACCCCTCCTCCTTTCTCACAGACTGTAACACTCTCAGCTGGTAATCTATATACGTATCTCTTGTCAGGTATGTTCGATTCTGTTACTCTCGCCACTACCTGGGCCATTGCGCCAGGACGGGCTCAGGCTGGAGGAGATGCCATGAGCGCCGAGCCGCGCGGGGAACAGCAGCTTTTTGTCAGGAAGAGCACCGGTCTGGTGCGCGAGGCCTCGGCCTTCGACGCGATGGTCTTCAATGCCGTCTTCTCGGCCCCGGTCGGGGCGACGCTGGCCTGGGGGGTGTTCTTCGCGCTCTCCGCGTTCCCCGGCGCTGACCTGGTCACGGCCACGCTGATCTCGCTCGTGATCAACATCCCGATCGTGATCATGATGGCGCTGATGGCATCGAGCATGCCGCGCACCGGCGGCGACTACGTCTGGGTCAGTCGGATCCTGACACCGCCGCTGGCGACGATCTCCAACTTCGGCGCCGCGTTCTCTGCGATGATCGGCGCCACCTTCTGGGCCAGGTACTTCCCGGTCTTCGCACTCGGCCCGACGCTGGTGACGTTCGGCATCTTCTTCCACAACAACTCGCTGATCACCTGGGGCGACCGGTTCCAGACCGACCACGTCTGGATCTTCATCGGCGGCCTGTTCATGATCGTCCTGATGACCGCGCTGCTCATCGCCGGCACCAAGATGACGCTGCGCTGGCAGAACGTCTTCTGGATCATCGCTTCGGCCGGCACCTTCCTCGCGTTCATCGTGCTCGCGGTCGGGTCGTCAAGCTCCTTCCGCAGCCATTTCGACACGCTGTCCCACCGGTTCGGCAGCCATGGCAACTCCTACCAGCACGTGATCAGCGCGGTGCGCAGCAGCATCGCCACCCACCCGAGCGCGGGGACCTGGTCGAGCACGCTGCCCGCAGTCTTCGTGATCATGACGTTCATGATGTGGAACTGGTGGAGCGTCTACCTGTCCGGAGAGCTGAAGAGCGCGTCGAACCGCAACAGGCACCTGAAGATCATGTTCACGGCCCTGGCCTGGGATGTGGTCTTCATCTGCATCGGCGTCCTGCTGATCTACAAGGTGGCCGGCTACACGTTCATGTCCGCGGTGAACACCAGCCCGAACCCGGCGTACACGATCCCGTCCGGACCCTGGTACCACTTCCTGGCGGCGCTGACCGTTAACGTGCCGGTGCTGACCGTGCTGATCGTCGGCTCCTTCCTGTTCTGGAGCCTGCCGGCCATGGTCGGCAACTCGTTCATGCCGGTGCGCACGGTCTTCGCCTGGGCGTTCGACCGGCTGCTGCCCGAGAAGCTGGCCGACGTGGACGAGCGGACGCACTCCCCCGTGCCCGCGATCATCACCGTGATGTTCCTGGTCACCGTCATGCTCGTATGGAGCGTGCTGGCCACCACCTTCCAGACCTGGCTGGCGCTCGGCGTGCTGGCCGGCGTGGTCTGCGTGTGGATCGTCAGCGTCGCGGCGTTCACCTTCCCCGACCGCAGGCCCGACCTGTACCAGGCCTCGCCGGCCAACATCACGTGGGGCGGCATCCCCGTGCTCAAGATCGTGGCGCCGCTGTCGTTCCTGGTGATGGCCTTCCTGGTCTACGACACCCTCAAGTACCCGGCGCTGGCGATCGGCACCACGTCGCACTGGTGGTACGTCCCGGTGTTCATGGGCGCGACAGCGGCGTTCGGCCTCGTCGTCTACTACATCGCCAAGTACGTGCGGCGGTCCCAGGGCGTCGACGTGGACCTCGTCTACCACGAGCTGCCGCCCGAGTAGAGGGGCGACTGCCTCGTCTTCGCTGGGACCTTCGGCGCGTGCCGTGCATGCTGATATTCAGTAAGGGCAAGGCGCACTCGGCGAGGAAGGATCCCATGCTGGTCGCTGGCGTTGACTCATCGACGCAGGCCACGAAGATCGTCCTCTGCCGAGCCGAGGACGGCGCCGTGGTCGGCCGCGGCAGCGCGCCGCACCCAGGCGGCACCGAGTGCGACCCGGGCGCCTGGTGGACCGCTCTCGAGCACGCTGGCCGTGGCCTGCTCCAGCGGGCCGCCGCCGTCGGCGTGGCCGGCCAGCAGCACGGGATGATCGTCCTCGACTCCGCCGGAAAGGTCATCCGGCCTGCCTTGCTCTGGAACGACCTGCGCTCGGCCGTGGCCGGCGCGGCGCTCATCGACCGGCGCGGCGGCCCGCGGTGGTGGGCCGAGCACGCCGGAAGCGTGCCTACCGCGTCGTTCACGGTCACCAAGCTGGCCTGGCTGGCGGGCGCCGAGCCGGACAACGCCGCGAGGACCGCGATGGTGCTGCTCCCGCACGACTGGCTGACCTGGCGCCTCGGGGCGTCCGAGCCGGTGACCGACCGAGGCGACGCGTCCGGCACCGGCTACTTCTCGCCGGCGGAAGGCGCCTGGCTGCTCGACCTGGCCGAGACCGCGCTCGGCCACGCTCCGCTGCTGCCGCGGGTCGCCGGGCCTGGCGAGACTGTCGGGCAGACGACCTGGGGTGCGGTGCTCTCGGCCGGAACCGGTGACAACATGGCCGCGGCGCTCGGCCTCGGCATCGCGCCGGGGGACGTGGTCGTCTCGATCGGAACGTCGGGCACGGTGTTTACGGTGAGCGAGGTCCCGGCCGCCGACCCGACCGGGGCGGTGGCTGGCTTCGCCGACGCGACAGGGCGCTTCCTGCCGCTGGTCTGCACGATCAACGCCGCGCTCGTGCTCTCTGCCGCCGCCTCGCTGACCGGCGCCGACCTCGACGAGCTGTCGGCGCTCGCCCTGGCCGCCGATCCTGGCGCGGCCGGAATCACGCTGCTTCCCTACCTGGATGGCGAGCGCACGCCGAACCGGCCAGGCGCCGCCGGCGTGCTCAGCGGCCTGACCACGCGCAACGCGACCCGGCAGAACCTCGCCAGGGCCGCGTTCGAGGCGGTGCTCACCTCCCTCGCCGAGGCCGCCGATCTGCTGACCGGCCAGGGCGCTGGGGCCGCAGCGCGGCGGGTGCTGCTGACCGGCGGCGGCGCCCGGTCGGCCGCCGTCTGCCAGATCGCCCCTGGGCTTTTCGGCTGCGATGTCGTGGTGCCCGAGCCGGACGAGTATGTCGCGATCGGCGCGGCCAGGCAGGCCGCCTGGGCGCTGGCCGGCACCCCGGAACCCCCCAGCTGGCCAGCCAGGCACGCGGCGACCTACCGCGGAAAACCCCAGCCCGCAGTCCGGGAGCGATACGCCGTTCTGCGCGAGAATACGGTTAGCTGGGGAGAAAGGACCGACTCATGACCGCAGACCCTTACCTGCCGACACCGCAGGATCGGTTCTCGTTTGGCATCTGGACGGTGGGCTGGCAGGGGGTGGACGTGTTCGGCCCGGGGACGCGTCCGCCGATGCCCGCCGAGCGGGCGGTGCGCAAGCTGGCCGAGCTCGGCGCCTACGGAGTGAACTTCCACGACAACGACGTGTTCGACTTCGATGCGAGCGCCGCCGAGCGGGACGCGGCGATCAAGCGGTTCCGCGACGCGCTGGCCGAGACCGGGCTGGTCGTGACGACGGCGACCACGAACCTGTTCTCCCACCCGGTCTTCAAGGACGGCGGGTTCACCGCCAACGACCGGGATGTACGCCGGTTCGCGCTGGCCAAGGTCATGCGGAACCTGGATCTCGCTGCCGAACTCGGCGCGGGCGTGTATGTCTGCTGGGGCGGCCGCGACGGCGCTGAGTCGGGCGCCGCCAAGGACATCCACGCCGCCCTTGACCGGCTCAAGGAGGCCTTCGACGTCCTCTGCCAGTACGTGCTCGACCGCGGCTACCGCATTAGGTTCGCGCTCGAGCCCAAGCCGAACGAGCCCCGCGGGGACATCCTGCTGCCCACCACCGGCCATGCGCTGGCCTTCATCAACGAACTCGCCCATCCCGCGCTGGTCGGCGTCAACCCCGAAGTCGGCCACGAGGAGATGGCCAGCCTGAACTACGCCCACGGCATTTCCCAGGCGCTCTGGCACCGCAAGCTCTACCACATCGACCTGAACGGCCAGCACGGCCCGCGCTACGACCAGGACCTGCGGTTCGGCGCCGGCAACGCCCGGGGCGCCTTCTGGGTCGTCGACGCGCTCGAAGCCGGCGGATACGACGGGCCCGTCCACTTCGACTTCAAGCCACCCCGCACCGAGGACGACGACGGCGTCTGGGCCTGCGCCGCCGCCTGCATGCGCAACTACCTCATCCTGCGCGCCAAGGCCCGGGCCTTCCGCGCCGATCCCGACGTCCACGCCGCGCTGGCCGCCGCGCGCGTCCCCGATCTGTCCCTGCCCACCCTGCACTCCGGCGAGACCTGGCGCGACATCGCGGGGTACCTGCCAGACGCCGCCGAGCTCGGCCGGCGCGGCATGAGCTTCGAATACCTCGACCAGCTCGCACTGGAATACCTCTACGGCGTCCGCTGACTTCGGCGCGGCGTATGTCATGTTCACAACAGATCGCGCAGTTTCATTGACTGGAAAGTCGTAGTAGGTCTAGCTTGTGGCATCACAGGGTTCGGTTGCCGTTTGATGTGAGCGCTCACATCGGCGGCGGCGATCGGCAGGGCCCAAGCAAGGAGGCTTGATCATGCTCCTGCCGGGAGGGACGCGCCATGGCGGACGGTCGGAAGGTGAGCGATCACATGACCATCCGCCATCGCACGGCCGACATGCTGAGCCTCTTGTGCCGAAGTCGCCGCAACCGGGACTTTAGGCCCTTTGCACCGGTGACGACGGTCGAGAAGATGGATCCAATTTTCCTTTCCCGACGGGCCGCAGCCCCCTAATCCAAGATCCGGAGGTCCGCGATGGCAAAGGTCGACCCTAAGGTCGATGAGGCAATCGAGACACTGAACATGAAGGACGGACCGACCCGCAGGAGGCTCATCGCGGGCACCGGCCTGTTCAGCGCGAGCGCGGCGGCATCCGCCCTGCTTGCCGCGTGCAGCAGCACCTCGACCACCGGCACCAAGAGCGCCGCCGGGAACTTCCCGAAGACTCCGCCGTGGCAGTTCTGGTTCGACAACCACGTCACAACGAACGCGTTCTTCCTGCCGACGATCTACGGGTTGCAGGACGCCGCCGCACTGCTCCGCATCCCGACGCCCAAGTGGGGCGGATCGACGATATCGAGCGTGCCGCAGATGATCTCGTACTTCAACACCGCCGTGGCGGCGAAGGCAGCCGGCATCGCGACCACGGTGATCAGCGCGACTGCCTTCACGTCGCCGATCGCCACCGCCCTCAATGACGGCATCCCTGTCGTCAGTTACAACGCCGACGGGACGTACGTGAACGGCAAGCCGGACATCGGCAGCAACCGGCTGGCCTACGTGGGACAGGCGCTGTACCTGTCCGGTCAGCAGATGGGTTACAAGATCAGGGAGATCCTGCCGACCCCGAGCGACATCGTGATCTTCATCGCCACCCCGGGCAC
>DATIZP010000099.1:0-11388 GCA_035517035.1 Streptosporangiaceae bacterium
CCCTCGCCCCCGGGAGATGATCTTGATGGATGTGGCGGATGTCCCGGAATTCGCAGTGGATGTGGCATCCATTCCACCGACACCCCGGTGGTCACAGGAGGTTTCGGGTGGTATGCGAAGATCCGGGCGGCCATGCCGGAACAGGCGCTAGCCGGCCCGCGCGGCGGGTCCGCGGCGGCGCGCAGGAAGCCGCCTGGCTAGGCCGGGCGGGTGTCGAAGGCCGCCAGGCAGAGATAGCGCAGGGTGGGGTCGTAGTCGGCGACCACGAGACGGCCCGGGCCGCTCGGGTCGCCGGCCAGCTCGTCCGCGAGTCCCCACCAGACGTCGGTGGATGGCTGGCCGGCCGGCATCACCCGCACCCGCCCGGCCGCGGGCGCCGTCCACGCGGCGCCGAGCGCGTCACTGAGCACCAGCGCCGCCTCGGGGTCGCCGGCCAGGTCCTTGAGCTCCGCGGCCGCGAGGTCGGCGACGCCGGCGGGCGGCACGCCGGCATGCTGGCGCAGGTCGGTGAGCCTGGCCCGCGCGGGCAGGCCGTCGCCGAACAGCAGGGCGACACCCTGGTGCCGTGCGGGAAGCGCGACCGGGCAGTCGTAGGGGAGCGCGGCCTGCTCGACGACGATCACGAGCGCCCTCCGGATCCCGGCCGACGAGGTGTACTCGCGGGCGATCCGCAGGCCGGTGAAGGCCGCCGCCGAGCCCTGGTCGCAGACCGCGAACGCGAAAGGCGCTCCCGGCGTGACGCCGCTAAGGTACGCGGCGGTCTGCCTGCCGGGCCACATGTCGTGCACGGAGAACGCCAGCACCAGCAGGTCGACCGGCTCGTCCGCGGATACGGCCTCGGCGATCAGCTGCTGCGCCATCTCCCCGTACGACTGCCCGAGCGCTCGTGAGGGCGGCCCGCCGCGCGGGCCCGCGGGCAGCCGCCGCCGGTAGGGTCTGGCCATGTCGGCCAGGTACTCGCCGACCCTGGCCAGATTCGATGAGTCGGCGAGGAATTCCGCGGGCCCGGTGAACGTGCGGCGCGCGGCCCGCACCAGGCGGAGGTCACGGCGGGGCGGCGGCCCGGTCGGCGGGCGCGCGACGAACACGGCAGCTACGCGGGCCGCGAATGGCCGGCGACGAAGGTCGCCAGGTCCCCTACCGTTCTCATCTGGTCCTGGTCCATCAGCTCGACGTCGATGAGAATCTCCAGCTGGTCCTCGAGCTCAAGCATCAGCTCCAGGCCGAGCGTGGAGCTCAGACCGAGTTCCTCCATCAGGCGCATGTCCTCGGTGACCGGCTCCGGGCGGTCAAGCAGCCGGTCGAGCACGGTGGTCATGGTGCCGACCACGCGCTCGCGGAACTCAGGGTCCAGGTCGGTTTCCTGTGCGGTCATGTGCGCCTCCTGCGTGTGCTCAGTGCTCGAACACCATGGCCGAGAACGTCGCGCCGCCGCCGGCGCCGACCGCGGCGGCGAGGTAGGGGTCGCCTCGCCGCAGCAGGCCGCGCTCGCAAGCGGTCTGGTAATTGACGAACATATCCGCGCAGAAGACATGGCCGCTGGTCGGGATGTTGTCAAGCAGCACCCGGTCGCGCGGGAAGGCGAGCAGCGTGCACATCCGCTGCCAGGTAACCAGGTTGACGTTGTGCGGCAGCACGACGCTGATGTCGTCGAGAGTCAGGCCAGCCTCGTCGAGCGCCTGCCGCATCACCTCGGCCAGCGACGGCCGGTACTCGCGCTGCAGCCGCGCGTCGTTCGCCCCGGTGGCGCTGTCGAACTCCCCCCGCACGCTGGACGCGTACGCGAGCAGCCGGTCGCGCGTGCCGAACGCGCTGACCAGGCAGGCGGCCGCGCCCTCGCCGAAAATCGTCGTGTCGGCGAACATCTGCGCCTCGCGGGTGAACGCCTTCTCGCCGCTGAGTATGAGCGCGAGCGGCCCGTCAGCGCAATCCTGCCCGTCTCCCCCGCCCGCGCCGCCCGGTCGGCCTGCCTCATCGGCGGCGAGCAGCCGGCCGGCCAGGTCGATCGCCAGCAGGCCGCTAGCACACGACTGATGCGTGAGCGTGAACGCGAGCGCGTGGCCGAGCCCGAGCGCCTGGCACACCTCATGCAGGGGGTTGACCGGGTAGGGCACGACCACGGGCATGGCCCGCGCGTACAGAACATATCTGACCCGGTGCTGCCGGCCGCGCAGTGCGTCAAGGCCCGCGGCGGCCATCATCAGCAGGTCGTACAGCGACGCGTCAGGGTCGCGGCCGACCTCGCTCAGACCGTGAAACCGCTTGAACAGCCTGACCTGCATGTCGGTCAGGCCCAGCGACCCGGCAAGGCTCTCCACGGGGGTCCGGGTCGGCGGTAGGTACACCGACACGGCCTCCATCGCGGTCATGCTGTCACCGCATCAGGATGCGTCGTGAATGTCAATGTGTGCCACGATAATGGCGTGGCGAGGTTCCTTTTCGTCGTTGTTCCCGTCGTTTCCCACCTTTGGCCCGCCGTGGCCGTCGGCGACGCGCTCACGGCCACCGGCCACGACGTCGCGTGGTGCGGGCCGGAGAGCGACCTCCGCCCGCTGCTGGCAGCCGACCCGACGATCTATCCCACCGGCAAGCGCTCGTACCGCGAGTTCCACGAGGTGGGCACGGCGGCGGTGCGGGAACTGTGGGACCAGTATGTGCTGCCGCTCAACCGCTTCATCGCCGACCCGGTCGACCGGGCCGTCATCCAGTACCAGCCCGACGTCGTGGTCGCCGACCAGTACGCGCTGGCCGGAGCCATGGCGGCGGTCAGGCGCGGCGTTATGTGGGCCACCCTGTGCGCGGGCATACTCGAGCTCACCCCGCCCGCGGTCGATCCCGGCCTGCAGGACTGGGTCCGCGCGAGGCTCGCCGCCGCGCTCAAGGCTGCCGGCCTGCCCGCCGACGACGGACTTGACCTTCGCTTCTCGCCGCACCTGGTGATCGCCACGACCGCGCGGGCACTGACCGGCGACGCGCCGGTGCCTGAGCGCTACGTGCTGATCGGGGCCGCGCTCGGCGCCCGGCGCACCGACCCGGGCTTCCGGTGGGAGTGGTGGGATTCCGACCGGCGGCATGTGCTCGTCACCGCCGGCACCATGTCCGCGCATCTGGTGCGCGACTACCTGGCGCGGATGATGGCCGCGCTTGAGCCGATGGCCGGCCGGGTGCAGGTCGTGCTCAACGCCGCCGCTGACGCCTTCCCCGACCCCTCGCCGCACGTCCTGGTGGCGCCGCGGGTCCCGATGCTCGATCTGATGCCGTGCCTGGACGCCGTGATCTGCCAGGCCGGGCAGAGCACCGTGAACGAGGCGCTCGCGCACGGCGTGCCGATGGTGCTCGCGCCGATCCGCCTCGGCGAGCTGGCCGTGGCCCAGCAGGTGACGCGGGCCGGGGCCGGCCTCGCGGTCTCGTTCGCCGACGCCACCCCGGCGCAGCTCGCCGCCGCGGTCGCGGCCGTGCTCGACGAGCCTGGCTACCGCGCGGCGGCCGGCCGGCTCGCCGATCAGTTCACCGCGGCCGGCGGTGCCGGCGCGGCGGCGGCGCACCTGGCCGCGCTGGCCGCCGGCGGCGGCATCTAGGCGGGCCGGCCGGCCCCGGATTAGCATCGGATCGTCCCACTACCCCGGCCTGGAGGCGCGGATGGACGGCGACGGGTCTCGTCTGCTGAGCGGCACGCCGGAGTTGCCGCCCCGCTGCGTGGCGCTGACCTTCGACGACGGCCCGGGCCCACGGTCGGCCGAACTGGCGCGGATGCTGCGCGACGAGGGCGTGCCCGGGACGTTCTTCGTGCTCGGCGAGAGCATCCAGCACCATCGCGACGTGCTGGACACCTACCTGGAATGCGGGCACGCGATCGGGCTGCACGGCGACCGGCACCGCCCGTTCACGTCAGCCGAGCACGCGGCCGGCGAGCTCAGCCGCTGCGCGGACCGAATCAGCGGCTACCTGGGCGGCACGGTGTGGTTCCGGCCGCCGTACGGCATGGGCGACTGGCCAGTTCCCGGCTTCGCCGGCCCGGTCGGCTGGCACGCGCAGGGACGGGACTGGGACATCACCTACCGCCACGGGCAGACGGTGGATGCTTGCGTGGACGCCATCGCCGAGACCCTGATCAAGCGCGACGGCGGCATCGCGCTGCTGCACGACTTCGCGGCGGCCACCGAGTTCAGTCCGGCCGGGCTGAGCGAAGCCGATCTTGACCTGCGGATCATCGAGATCACCAGGGCACTGATCGGCCGACTGCGCGACGCCGGCTTCTCGTTCGTCGCCCTGCCTGACCCCGCGCGCGGCGCCGCGTTGCAGCCGCCGGCGCCGGCCCAGGCGCCCGGCGAGCAGGCGGGCGCGTCGGCTGCCGGGGTCCGGGCCAGGGCCGCGGACCGGCTGGGGAGCTCGGAGGACCTCAACACGCTGCGGCTGTTCCGTGCGACGGCCAGGGCGGCGGGCGGCATCCTCGACCTGGTCATGCCGCTGCGCATCGACGGCGACGGCCCGCCGCTGTTCTGCGCGCATCCGATGGTGGGCCTGAGCTGGTGCTACATGGCCATGCTGCCGCATGTCGACGCCAGGTACCCGCTGTACGGCCTGCAGGCCAGAGGACTGCGGCGACCCGAGCCGCTGCCAACCAGCCTGCAGGAGATGGCGAAGGATTACGCCGACCAGATCAGAATGACGCAGCCGTCGGGTCCGTACTATTTGCTCGGCTGGTCATTGGGCGCGAACATCGCCTTCGCGGTCGCCGAGGAACTTGAGCGCCGCGCGCAGCAGATTGGCCTGCTCGCAATCATGGACGGGACCCTGACCGGATTCGAGGCGGCCGAGTCGAACAGCGAGTCCTGGATGATCTACAACGTCGTGCTTGCCCAATTCGGGTATGTGCCCGCGCTGACTCCCGCCGATCCCGATCCCGAGGCCAGGATGCTCGCACTGGTGCGGCGCCGACCGGGCCTGGGCCTCGAGGACTGGCCTGACCAGCGCATACGCGCGCTGCAGCGGGTGATCAAAAACAACATCGCCCTGGGGTGCGCCTACCGGGCCGGCCGCGTGCACTGCCCGTTGCTGTTCTTCTCCGCCAGCCGCAACGGGCCGCCCCTGCCCGAGAAGCTGAAAGGCTGGCAGCCGTTCGTCGACGGCCCGATCGAGGGGGTCGAACTGGACTGCGACCATCGGCAGATGCTGCTTCCCGAGCCGATGGCGCGGCTTGGGCCCGCGCTCTCCGACGCAATGGCGCGGGCAGCCGATGCCAAAGCGCCCGTTGTCTAACTAAGGTGGCCGTTCTAGGATCACGATGTGATTTCAGGTCTCCGCCCAGGGCCTGCAGCCATGCCCGGCTTTGCCAGCGACCGGACTGCTCCGCGCACCAGGAGACTGCGATGATGATTCAGGCCAGCGGTCTGCGCAAGTCATACAGGTCCCGGCGGAAACGCAAGGTCACGAGCGTGGACGCGGTGCGCGGCGTCGACTTCGCCGTGCAGCGCGCCGAGATCTTCGGGTTCCTCGGTCCCAACGGAGCCGGGAAGACCACCACGCTGCGGATGCTGGCGACGCTGATCCGGCCGGACGGCGGCGACGCCACGATCGCCGGAGTCGACCTTCGGCGCTCCCCCGCCCAGGTCCGCGAGCGCATCGGCTTCGTGGCCCAGGCCAGCGGCACCTACGACCAGTCCACCGCCCGGCGCGACCTGATTCACCAGGCACGGATGTACGGCTCGTCGAAGTCCGCGGCCAAGACCCTCGCCGACACCGCCATCAGGGCATTCCAGCTCGACCAGTTCGCCGATCGCCGGATCTCCACCTACTCGGGCGGGCAGCGCCGACGCCTCGACGTCGCGCTCGGCGTGATCCACTCACCCGAGGTCATCTTCCTCGACGAGCCGACCGCCGGGCTTGACCCGCCGAGCCGGGCTCGCATGTGGCAGGAAGTGCGCCGGCTGCGGGAGGAGGGCATGACGATCTTCCTGACCACGCACTACCTGGACGAGGCTGACGCGCTCTGCGACCGGATCTCGATCATCGACGCGGGCCTGATCGTCGCCGAGGGCACTCCATCGGACCTGAAGCGCGAGATCTCGGGCGACGTCATCATCGTCGACCTGGCCGCGCCGGACACCGCCGGAGCACCGGAGCCCGCCACGATGCTGGAAGCGTCCAAGATCCTCACCGAGCAGCCGTACGTGCACTCCTGCGAGACCATCGACCACACGCTGCGGCTCTACGTCGACAGCGCGGCCACGGCCATCCCCCAGGTCATGCGCGCGCTGAGCGCCAAGGAGATCGAGCCGGGAGCGATCGAGTCCCGCCGGCCGAGCCTGGACGACGTGTTCCTGGCCAAGACGGGGCGCACGCTCGAGGACTGACCGGTCGGCCGAGAAGGAAGAGAAAGGCAGCAATGAAGCTCGCCCGCGATACCTGGCTCACCTTTCAGTACGAGGCCGGGCAGCTTATCCACAACCCGGTCAACATCGCGGTCTCCCTGCTGCAGCCCGTCACCTTCCTGCTGTTCTTCACCCCGTTCCTCAAGTCCGTGATGGGCGTCGGCACCTACAGCGGTGCCTACCAGATCTACGTGCCCTCGCTGTTCAGCGCGATGGGGCTGTTCAGCGGCATGTTCGCCGGGTTCGCCCTGATCGCCGCGATCCGGCAGGGGGTCATCGCCAGGCTCAGGGTCACGCCGCTCAGCCGGGTCGGGCTGCTGCTCGGCCGGGAGCTGATGTACGTGCTGCTGATCAGCTTCCAGGCGGTGGTGGTCGTGGTGGTGGCCGTCATCTTCGGCCTGCGGATGCAGCCGGCCAACTTCCTGCTCGCGATGGTCCTGCTGGCGCTGATGGTCCTCATCGGCGTCTCGATCTCCTATGTGCTGGCCATCCTGGTGCCCAACGTGAACGTGCTCGCCAACGTGACCAACGGCGTGACCGAGCCGATCGCGCTGCTGGCCGGGGTGCTGATCCCGCTCTCGGTCGCGCCGCTGTGGATCAAGGAGGTCGCCGACTGGGACCCGTTCGGCTGGGGGGCCAGGGGCATGCGGCAGATCTTCGAGGGCCACCTCGGCGCCACGGTGGTCTGGGAGGCTGGTGTCATCCTGGCGGGCCTGGCCGCCGTCGCCGTGGTGGCCTCGTCGCGAGTCTTCACCCGTGAGATCGCATGAACCGCGCGCTCAAGCTCGGCCGCGACACCTGGCTGACCTTCTCCTACGAGGCCGGGCAGCTGTGGCACAGCCCGGTCAATGTCGTGATGACGCTGCTGAACCCGGTCACCTACCTGCTGTTCTTCACCCCGTTCCTGAAGTCGGCGATGAACGTCAGGCACTACGACGAGGCGTTCCGCATCTACGTCCCCTCGCTGTTTTGCACCCTCGGCCTGTTCGGCGGGCTCTTCGCCGGGTTCGCCCTGCTCAGTGCGATGCGCGAGGGCGTCATCGCGCGCCTGCGGGTCTCCCCGCTCAGCCGGGTCGGGCTGCTGCTCGGCCGGGAACTGACGCTCGTGGCGCTGATCGGCTTCCAGGCCGTCGTGATCACCGTGCTGGCCGTCGCGCTCGGCCTGCGGGTGCCGCCGGCCAACCTGCTGCTCGCGATCATCCTGCTGGCGCTGATGGTGCTGCTCGGCGTCTCGATCGCCTACGCCCTGGCGCTGTCCGTGCCGAACGAGACCGGCCTCGCCAACCTGACCAACGGGGTAGCCCAGCCGCTCTCGCTGCTGGCCGGCGTGCTGATCCCGCTCTCCGTCGCGCCGCTGTGGGTGCGCCGCGTCGCCCTGTGGAACCCGTGGGCCTGGGCCACCAACGGCATGCGCAGGCTGTTCCTCGGCCACATCGGGGCACCCGTTGTCTGGGAGGCGGGGGTCATCCTGGCCGGGCTGGCCGTCATCGCCGTGGTGTTGTCGTCCCGGATCTTTACCCGTGAGAACGCATGAACCAGGAGGCAGACCGATGAGCACGAGCAACCTTCGGGCGGTGCTGGCCGCCGATGATCAACTCGGCGCGGGCAACGTGCTGCTCAGGCTGGCCGAGCATGGCGCCGACATGGACGTGCCGCGGGTGACCTTCGATACCGAGGTCGACGGGATCCCGGCGTGGACGCCGCTATCGCTGCGCACGCTGACCGAGCGAGTAGCTGCCAGGGCCGAGTGGCTCGCCAGGCACGGCATCGTGCGGCGCGACCCGGTCGCGGTCTACGTGACGTCGGCGGCTGACACGGTACTCAACTTCCTCGCGCTGACCTGGCTCGGGGCGATACCCGCCATGATGAACGGGAGCATGCCGCCGGAGATCGCCGTCGAGTACATCCGGCTGCTGCGGGCCGTCGGCGTGATTATCGACGCCGACCACGCCTGGCTCGCCGAGCGCGACCTCGGCACGCCGATCCTCGGCGACGCCGCCGAGACCGGCACGGGTGATCCGGCGCGGGCGCCAGCGCACTTCAGGCACCACCCCAGCGATCCGGTGGCGATCACGCATTCGTCGGGCACAACCCGCATGCCGGCCGCCGTCGTGCACTCACACCACGGCCTGTTCGCGGCGGTGCGGGCGGTCCGGCTGACCGAGCCACGCCAGCACGGCCCGGTCCGTGAGATGTCCGCGTTCCCGCAGGCGCACACGGCCGGCATCATCATCCTCAACGAGGCCCTGTGCAACGGATACGAGCTGCTCTGCCTGTCCCAGCAGGGCGGCGCGTTCGCGCGCAGCGGCGAGGTGATCATCGAAGCGATTGAGCGCTGGCACCCGACCGCGGTCTACGGCTTCGCCGTCACGTGGTCCGAGCTGGCACGCTATGACCTCACGACGCGCGACATCAGCTCGGTGCGGTTCTGGTCCAACAGCGGGGACTGCGCGCATGAGGCGCACATCAGGCGGCTGATCGCGGTCGGCAGTCACCAGGCCTACAGCAAGGACGGCGTGGTCAGCCTGCCGGGCTCCCGGTTCAACGACACGCTCGGCTCCACCGAGATGGGTTACGGCGGCTTCATGATCAGCCACCGGCCAAGCAGCGAGCGGTACAACCGCTGCGTCGGCAAGCCGGTCCCGTTCGCCGAGATCATCCTGGTGGACCCGCGCACCGGCCAGCAGGTGCCGACGGGCGAGGTCGGGATGGTCGCGATGAAGTCGCCCACGCTGGCCCTCGGGTACTGGAACGACTCGGTCAACACCTTCCGCACCCGGCTGAACGGCTACTACCTCACCGGCGACCTGATGCACCGCGACGAGGAAGGCTACTTCTACCACATGGACCGGATCAGCGACGCGGTCGACCTCGGCGGCGGGAACTGGCTGTATACCGCGCTGTCCGAGGAGCGGATTCTCAGGCGCTGCCCGGACGTCAGGGACTGCACGGTACTCGCCGCCCGCGCCGACGACGGCACGCTCCTGATCGATGTGCTGCTGCTGCTCGCGCCGAACGCCGATCCGGCAGCCGACCACGACAACGAGGTCCGCGCCGCGCTTGGCGAGGTGGCGGCGGCGGTGCCGCGGCGGATCGTGGCCATCCCCGACGACGAGATCATGGTGGGCCCGACCGGCAAGGTACGCAAGTTCCTCATGCGCGAGCAGCTGCTGGCCGCCGCGAGCGCATCCTGACCTGAAGGAGTGCCGAATGTCTGAAGCGCCGGACACCCGGCCGCATGCGGTCGTGGTCAACGACGAGGAGCAGTACTCGATCTGGCCAGCGGAACGGGAACTGCCGGCGGGCTGGCGTCGAGAAGGTTTCACGGGCACCGAGGACGAGTGCCTGGCCTACATCGACGAGGTCTGGACAGACATGCGGCCCGCGTCGCTGCGCCGCTGGATGCGCGAGCACGACGAAGCTAGCGCCGACTGAACCGCTGCCGATGCGAGCTTATGGCGCCCCCGTGACCGGGACTGCGGTCTGCCCGGCCACCGCACCGATCTGGGATCCGGTTTTACCAGCTCAGCAGGGCATGATCCTGAACAACATGCGGTTCCCCGACGACGGCGTCGATGTCCTGCAGATCACGCTCGACTGGACGGCTCCGCTGCAGCCCGGTCCGTTCGAGGCGGCCTGGCGTGACGCCGCGCGGCGCCATCCTGCCCTGCGCACAGCGTTCCGGCTGGACGACGGCGACGGGCTGGTCCAGGCCGTGGACGCCGACGCCTCGATCGACATCCGGTGGCGCGACCTGCCGCCGCCTCCGGCCAGCGGACCCGACGATCCGTTCGACTCGTTCCTGCGCGCGGACCGGCGGGAGCGCTTCGATCTGACCAGGGCGCCGCTGATCCGCCTGACGATCCTGCGCCGCGCGGCCGGCCATGCGCACCGCGCGGTCCTGACCTTCCACCACGCGCTGCTTGACGGGCGATCGATGCGGCTGCTCGTCGAGGAGGTGTGCACGGCCTATGCGGCCAGCCTGGACGGCCGCACGGTGCCCGATCGGGCGCGCACGCCGTTCGGCGACTTCGTCCGCTGGTGGCACGCGCGGGACTGCTCGGCCGCTGAGCAGTTCTGGGCCGGCCACCTGGCCGGCACCGCGGTGCCGCGGCCGCTGCCCGGCTATCTCGGCGGGCCGGTGGCCGGGGCGGCCGAGCCGATGACCGCGCAGGCCGTGCTCTCCCGCGCCGACTCCGAGCTGATCCGCCACGCCGCCAGGACCGCCGGGCTGAAGTCGAGCACCATGGTCACCGCCGCCTGGGCGCTGCTGCGGTCGCGCTACGGCGGCGTCGGCGACGTCGTGCTCGCGGTGACTCGGTCCTGCCGCAAGGACAGCGTCCCCGGTGCCGACGGCATCATCGGGCTGCTCATCAACACCGTGCCGCTGCGGGTCCGGATCGACGAGGACTGGTCGGTGCGCGAGCTGCTCGCGGCGGTGGACGACGGCATCGGACAGGTCAGCGAGCACCAGCTCACCCCGCTGGGGTCGGCGCTGGCGTGGGCCGGACTCCCCTTCGACACCGCGCTGATGGACAGCCTGGTCATGTTCGACCGGCGCAGGATCGGGACCGGGCTGGCCGGCGGGGACACCGGCCTGGCCGCCGCGAGGGTGGACCGGCTGCCGTCGTATCCGCTGACGTTCTGCGTCTATGACGAGCCGCAGATCCATCTGTCCGCGCACTGGGACGGCCGCCGTTTCGCCCCCGGCTCGGCCGAGCGGATGCTCGACCAGCTGCGCGCGACGCTGATCGAGCTGGCCGGCCGGCTGGCGGCGCCGGTAGCCGAGCTTGACGTGGCCGCGGCGGACGAGGCCGGGATCGTGACCGGATGGAACCGCACCGGCGCCGCCTACCCGGCGGATGCCACGATCCCTGCGCTGTTCGCTGCGCAGGTCGCCAGGGATCCAGGCGCGACGGCGCTGGTCGCCGGCGCCGCCAGCATGAGCTACGGCGAGCTTGACCGGCGCAGTAACGCGCTGGCCTGGCTGCTGCGCCGCCGCGGCGTGGCGGCGGAC
>DATIZP010000100.1:0-10508 GCA_035517035.1 Streptosporangiaceae bacterium
CGACGCCCGCCCAGAGCACGCGCCCGGGCCCAGCCGGGCCTTCCCGGCCCACCAGTTCGCCGGCCGATCCGCCGCACGCTACGCGTCGGCGGGCGTGATCAGCCCGTAGTCGCCGTCGTAGCGGTGGTAGAGCAGGTTGCCCCGCCTGCTTTCGGCATTCTCGAAGAACAGGAACGGCTGCCCGAGCGCCTCGAGCCGCTCCTCGGCCTCGCCGAGCCCCAGCTTGGGCGCCCCGACCTCGCTCAACGTCACCTCCCCGCCGACCGCCGCCCCCTCACCGGAAGCCACGCCCCCGCCGGCACCGACGCCCTCGCGGACATTCACGCCCTCACCGGCAACCACGCCCTCGCCGAGCGACCCGGCCAGACCGGGCCTTGGGTGCAACTGGGCCAGCCGGTAGCCGTCGCCGTTGCGGTATACCACGGTGTCCTGGCCGGTGACCCGCTCGGTGAAGAGGTGGAAGTCGTAGTCGAGCAGCTCCATGTCGGCGATCGCCTGGTCGGGCGTCATCCTGGCCAGCCCGTACGACTTGTGCCTGACCACCGCCCGCTCGTCGGTTGGGCGCGGGAAGTTAGGCAGCCGCGCCGAGGGAACGCTCTGGTGCCGCCACTCGCCGGGCTCGCCCGTCGGCACGCTGCCCCGGATCCTGGCCCAGTTCCGCGCCGCCCGCTCGAGCTGGATCCGCAGCTTGTCGCCCAGCATCTCGATCGCGTCGCGGATCGTCGCGGCCGACGCCTGCGCGCGCACCGGCCGGCCGTTCAGGTCCACGTTGGCCTGCGCTACCGCAGGCATCTCCACCGCCGGGTCGGCAGCCATCGTGAGCTTGATCCGCGCGAAGAGCACGGGCTCGTGCGCCAGCCGCAGGACTGACCTCAGTCGCAGCACCGCCAGGTCCATGGCCTCGTCAGGGACCGCGCCCTGGGCATGGGTCTGCACTTGAAGGGTCTGGGTGTCAGACATGGCGACCTACCTCCCGCTGGCTTAACTAGCGTTAACTACAGGGAACCGAAGATGCGCCGCGACGTCGCCGGGCGGATCGGCGAGTGCCTCCGTTCGTCCGCCGTCCTCGATGGTCCTGGCGACCATCTCCTCGAACAGGTCAGGCACCCAGCGGCTCTCGGCGGGGCCGTCCGGGCAGCCGGTGACCGCGGCGCCGAGCGCGCCGCACCGCTCGCACACGTAACCGTCGATGACGCCGCCGACCGGGACCACGAGCAGGTCGACGGCGCGGCTATTGACCGCGTCCAGGCACCGGGCGAGGCCCGTGACCGTCAGCGGGTCGTGCCTCCCCTCGCCCTCGCGGAGCTCCATCGAGCGGCTCTGCTCGTGCATGCCGACCCAGCGGCCGATCACCGGGCCCGCCAGCTCGCGCACCCGCGCGGGCGTCATCGCGTGCGGGTCGATCACGAAGCTCCCGGCCAGCCGCTCGCGCAGGCCGGCCGACAGCAGGGCGGCGAACTGCCCGATCGTCTCCTCGTGCCCGCCGATGACCAGCGGATCGGGGCCGGTTCCCATCACCGCCTGGGTCAGCGCGGCCGCGGCCTGGAAGTGCTGGTGCGTGAGCTCGCTCACCCGCCTGCTGACGCCGTAGGAGTCCAGGCCGTACCACCCGCCGAACCGGCTGTCCCGCACCTGCTCGGCAGGATCAGACTGCGCAGCACCCGCGATCTCGATCTGGTCGCCGACCACCCGGAACAGCCAGGCATGCTGGCGGTCCACGACCGCCACGATGTGCGCGGGGCAGCGCTGCTCGGCCACGAGCAGCGGCCGCACGTGCGGCCGCTCGGCGAGCACGGCCCTGTCGGGTAGCGCGCACGGCAGCGCGAACGCCGTGGGCAGCCCTGCATCCGCCGCCTGCGCCTCGGCCCGCGCCTCCACGAAGATCGCCGCTGTGTGCCCGAGCCAGTCCCGCGCGTGCGCCTCGAGGATCGCGTCCACCTGCCGCTCGCTGTCGGCCGGCCAGCGAACGCCGTCAGGACGGGCGCTCGCCCTCTCAGCGAATCCGTTCGGCTGGCCGGCCGCCTTCGCCGAGAGCCCGCCGGCCGCCGGGAACCCCTCGTTCGCCGAGAGCTCGCCGGCGCTCCCCTCCGAACCGCCGCCGCTGGAGACCGCCAGCCTCATCAGCCCGTGCGTCCTCGCGGACAGCTCACGGAACTCGGCCGGGTTGGCAGGAACCCGCAGGTAGAGCGAGAGCACGGATCTCTCAGGCGTGTGCACGGAGCGCAACCGCCTCACATCCGCATCAGTGATCAATGCCCACCCCTTTCAATTCCAATTTGCCCGCTTTCCCGGTACCGGGGCGTAGGGCCGAAGGTCATCCCGTGAAGGTCGTACGTCCCGCAGTTACCCGTCAGTACGAACCAAGCTCCGCCGCGCGAGCCGACCCCGCTGCCGCCAGGTTCAGCTTCACGTCATCCCAGGTCAAACGCGGTCAGCCGGCCACCACCGCGGACCTCAGGCCACCGCAGCCCAGGTCCCCCGGCCCAGGTCCCCGGCCCGGATTCCCGTCCAGGTCATCCCCCGGGCCGGACCTGGGTATGTCTGAGGGTGACGTAAGGCCCTGTTCGGAGCGCACCGGCTGGTCTACGTTCGTAGCCCACCGCCGACGCCGGACCCAGGGGGTGCAGGGTGGCGCGATTCACCGACCGCACGCAGGCCGGGCGGCGCCTGGCCGCGGCCCTCGAGCACCTGCGCGGCGGCAACCTGGTCGTGCTCGGGCTGCCGCGCGGCGGCGTGCCCGTCGCCTACGAGGTGGCCATGGCGCTCGGCGCCCCGCTCGACGTGATCGTCGTGCGCAAGCTCGGCGTCCCGTTCCAGCCCGAGCTCGCCATGGGCGCGATCGGCGAGGGCGGGATCAGGGTCAGCAACGATGACGTGGTCCGCCGCGGCGGCATCACCAGCCAGGAGATCGCCGCGGTGGAGGAACGCGAGCGCGCCGACCTCGTCCGCCAGGCCGAGCGGTTCAGGGCGGGCCGTCCGCACGTCGAGGTGGCTGGCCGGATCGCGATCGTGGTCGACGACGGGATCGCGACCGGCTCGACCGCCCGTGCCGCCTGCCAGGTCGCCCGCCGGATGGGCGCGGCCAGGGTCGTGCTCGCGGTCCCGGTCGGCGCGCCCGAGTCGCTCGAGTCCCTCGCCGACGTCTGCGACGAGGTGGTCTGCCTGCGCGCTCCGGAGTTCTTCATGGCCGTCGGCACGTTCTACGACGACTTCAGGCACGTACCGGACACCGAGGTCAGCGACCTGCTCGCCCGGGCCGCCGACGCGGCGAGGGTCCCGGCGTCCGGGCGCACCGCCGCCCCGCCGCCCACCGGAACCGCACCTTCTTTTCCAACGCAATCCCCGCCGCCGACTCCCGGCCAACCTGACCGGGACGAGGACGTGGAAGTCGAGGCGACCGGCGTCCGGCTGGCCGGGCACCTGACAATCCCGCCCGACGCGGCCGGCATCGTCGTGTTCGTGCACGGCAGCGGCAGCAGCAGGCACAGCCCGCGCAACCGCATCGTCGCGACCCAGCTCAACGCGGCCGGGTTCGGGACGCTGCTGTTCGACCTGCTGACCGCCGCCGAGGAGGTGGACCGGGCCAACGTGTTCGACATCGAGAAGCTGGCCAGCAGGCTGAACGATGTCACCGCCTGGCTGCGCGACCAGCCCGGAGCCCGGTCCGCGCCGGTCGGCTACTTCGGCGCGAGCACCGGGGCGGCCGCGGCCCTGTGGGCCGCGGCCGAGCCCGGCGCGCGGATCGACGCGGTGGTGTCCCGCGGCGGCCGTCCCGACCTGGCCGAGCCCAGGCTCGCCGCCGTCCGTTCTCCCACGCTGCTGATCGTCGGCGACCGCGACGAGATCGTGCTTGGCCTGAACAAGCAGGCGCAGCAGCAGCTGACCTGCGAGAACCGGCTCGCGATCGTGCCCGGCGCGACCCACCTGTTCGAGGAGCCCGGCGCCCTGGCGACCGTCACCAGGCTGGCCCGCCGGTGGTTCACCGCCCACTTCGCGCCATCGGCACCGGCCTAAGCTGGCCAGGTGAGCAAGGCGGGGCAGGTGACGCTGACGGTGCCGCGCGCCCCGGCGGCCTTCCACGTGATGGCCAAGCCGACCGGCGCGATCTGCAACCTGGACTGCGAGTACTGCTTCTTCCTGTCCAAGGAGATGCTGTATCCGGGCAGCAGGTTCCGCATGGCGGCCGAGCTGCAGGAGGCCTACATCCGCCAGCTGATCGACGCGCACGCGCGCTCGCCCGAGGTGGTGATCGCCTGGCAGGGCGGCGAGCCCACCATGATGGGCCTTGACTTCTTCCGTCGGTCGATGAAGATCGAGCGGGACTGCGCCCGGCCGGGCCAGCGGGTGCTGAACACGATCCAGACCAACGGGACGCTGCTCGACGAGGAGTGGGGCGCGTTCCTGGCCGAGAACGACTTCCTGGTCGGGATCTCGATCGACGGGCCGGCGCCGATGCACGACGCGTACCGGGTGGACAAGGGCGGCAAGCCGACCTATGACCGGGTGATCCGCGGTCTGGACGTCCTGCGGCGGCACGGCGTGGAGTGGAACGTGCTGACCACGGTTCACGCGGTGAACGGCGGCCACGGCCGCGCGGTGTACGCGTTCCTGCGCGACGAGCTCGGCGCGCGGTTCATCCAGTTCATCCCGATCGTGGAGCGGGTCACCGAGGCCGACCTGCCGGTCGCCGACGCGGGCTGGGGCGCCGGGGTGCGCGGTCGGCCGCTGTACACCCAGGACGGCGACCAGGTGACCAGGCGGTCGGTCGGGCCCGTGCAGTACGGCCGGTTCCTGATCGACGTGTTCGACGAGTGGGTGCGCCGCGACATCGGCACCGTCTACGTCCAGATGTTCGACACCGCGCTGGCCAGCTTCCACGGCGAGCCGGGCGGGATGTGCGTGCACGCCGAGACCTGCGGACTGCAGGTGGCGCTCGAGCACAACGGCGATCTGTACTCCTGTGACCATTACGTCGAGCCCGGTTACCTGCTGGGCAACATCGGCGAGCGCAATCTGTTGGACCTGATCGTCCTTCCCGCCCAGCGCGAATTCGGACTGGCCAAGAAGGAAACGCTGACCAGGTACTGCCTGGACTGCGACGTGCGGTTCGCCTGCAACGGCGGGTGCCCGAAGGACAGGTTCGCCACCTCACCGTACGGGGAGCCTGGGCAGCATTACCTGTGCCCGGGCTACAAGGACTTCTTCCACCACGTCAGCGAGCCGATGCGGGCGATGTCGGCGCTGCTGCGGGCGGGCCGCCCGCCCGCCGACCTGATGGCCGCCTACGCCGCCGCCGACTCCCGGCGCGGGCGCAACGAGCCGTGCCCATGCGGCGGCGGCCGCAAGTGGAAGCGGTGCCACGGGGCGCCGGCCGGCTGAGCGCCGCTACGAGGCGACCGCGGCCCGCTGCCGGAAGCCAGCCACCGGGTCGAGGCGGTGCACCGCCGCGTGCGGCGCGTCACCGGACAGCGCGGCGGCGACCTCGGCGAAGGCGTGCGCGCGGTCGGCGTCCCCGGCGTGCTCGGCGCACAGCCCGCTGGAGAGGTTCGCGCAGTCCCAGCAGCCGTCCGACGCGGCGCCCGAGGTGCGGTAGGCGAACGCGTCGGCGAGCGCCTCGAGCACCACCTGGCGCTGGGCCGCGGTCAGTTCGTCCTCCCGGCGGCCGCTCTGCCTGGCGCGCGAGATGAGCGCGGCGAGCGTGGCGGCGTTCCGCTTGTCCCACTGGGTCAGCCGGGTGAGGAAGCGGCGCTCCCCCGTGCTCAGCGCGACCCCGCGGAGCGCGCCGTCCAGCACCGCCCTGGCCGTCGCACGCCCTGAGCCTGCTGCGGCGGCCGGCGGCCGCGGGCGGATGCTCGACGGGCTGGGAACGGTCCTGCCCGGCGTGGCTGCCTGCCCCTGAGCGAGATCAGTCATGGGCCCGCGTCCTCCTCAACTGAACTGCGGTGACGTGATATTGACGCTTGGCGGCACCGGCTGGTTGACACGCACCGTAACCGACAGTTGCCTCACCGCTACCGACGGTTCGGCCGGCCGGCCGGTAACGATTGGATAACCCGGCGGGGGTCAATGACGTCACAGCGTGTCGGTTGTGACACCGAACGCGCAATCTGGCGCGGGCGGGTAATAGGATGCAGCCAAGGTGTCCGCCCCCCGTCACGCCACCCCGGCGCCTCGCGGAACGGTACCGTCACCGCAGGTCAGCAGAGGGGATCTGGCTGCTCTCGCCAGGACGACAATCACACACCAATCACGCACACAGGCGGCTGTGCAACGGCCGCGGCGCCCTAGCGTGCACAGAGGAGGCGCTCCACTGTGACCAAGCAGGTACAGCAGCTTGATCGCGTCATCATCAGGTTCGCAGGCGACTCAGGCGACGGCATGCAGCTCGCGGGCGACAGGTTCACCCAGGAGACGGCCACCTTCGGCAACGACCTGTCCACGCTGCCGAACTTCCCGGCCGAGATCCGGGCGCCCGCCGGCACGCTGCCCGGCGTGTCGAGCTTCCAGCTGCACTTCGCCGACCACGACATCCTGACCCCCGGCGACGCGCCCGACGTGCTTGTGGCGATGAACCCGGCGGCTCTGCGGGCGAACATCGACGACCTGCCGCGCGGCGGCGACATCATCGCCAACACCGACGAGTTCACCAAGCGGAACCTGACCAAGGTCGGCTACGAGGCCAACCCGCTCGAGGACGGCTCGCTGGACGGCTACCGGCTGCACGCGATCCCGATCACCTCGGTCACGGTGAAGGCGCTCGAGGGCTTCGCGATCTCCAAGAAGGACGCCGAGCGCGCCAAGAACATGTTCTCGCTCGGGATGCTGTGCTGGCTGTACAGCCGGCCGGCCGAGGGCACGCTGCGCTTCCTCGAGTCCAAGTTCGCGGCCAAGCCGGAGATCATGCGGGCCAACATCGCCGCCTTCCAGGCCGGCTGGAACTTCGGCGAGACCACCGAGGAGTTCTCGGTCCAGTACGAGATCAAGCCGGCCACCCTGCCGCCTGGCCAGTACCGCAACATCACCGGCAACACCGCGCTCGCGAACGGCCTGGTGGCCGCCGCCCAGCTGTCGGGGCTGCCGATGTTCCTCGGCTCCTACCCGATCACGCCGGCCTCCGACATCCTGCACGAGCTCTCCAAGCTGAAGCGGTTCGGCATCCGGACGTTCCAGGCCGAGGACGAGATCAGCGGGGTCGGCGCCGCGCTCGGCGCGGCGTTCGGCGGTGCGCTCGGCGTCACCACCACCTCGGGTCCCGGCATGTGCCTGAAGGCCGAGACCATCGGCCTGGCCGTCGCGGTCGAGCTGCCGCTGGTCGTCTGCGACATCCAGCGGGCCGGCCCGTCCACCGGCATGCCGACCAAGACCGAGCAGGCCGACCTGCTGATGGCGCTGTACGGCCGCAACGGCGAGTCGCCCGTGGTGGTGCTCGCGCCGTCCACACCCGGTGACTGCTTCGCCACCGCGATCGAGGCGGCCAGGATCGCGGTGAAGTACCGCACGCCGGTGATCATCCTGTCCGACGGCTACCTGGCCAACGGATCGGAGCCGTGGCGGATCCCCGACCTGTCCGACCTTCCCGACCTGCGGTCGGAGTTCTCGTTCGCCGCGCCGGGCGGCGCTAACGGCGCGGACGGGTCGCAGCCGTTCCTGCCGTTCCTGCGCGACCCGCAGACCCTGGCCAGGCCGTGGGCGATCCCGGGCACGCCGGGACTCGAGCACCGGATCGGCGGGATCGAGAAGGCCGACGGCACCGGGGCGATCTCCTACGACCCCGACAACCACGACAAGATGGTGCGGTTGCGCCAGGCCAAGATCGACGGCATCGCCGCCGACATCCCGCCGCTCGAGGTGGACGACCCGGCGGGCGACGCGCGGGTGCTGGTGCTCGGCTGGGGGTCCACGTTCGGCTCGATCGGCGCCGCGGTCAGGCGGGTCAGGCTGGCCGGCGGCGCGGTGGCCCACGCGCACCTCCGCTACCTCTCGCCGTTCCCGGCCAACCTGGCTGACGTGCTGAAGCGCTACGACAAGGTGCTGGTTCCCGAGATCAACCTCGGCCACCTCGCGCTCGTGCTGCGCGGCCGCTACCTGATCGATGTGATCTCCTACAACCGGGTTCGCGGCATGCCGTTCCGCGCCTCCGAACTCGCCGGCGTCATCCAGGATGTGATCGCGAATGCCTGAGCAGACCGAGTCGCAGACAGCGGCCGACGGCCACGCGCGGCTGGCGTCGCTGACGCTGGTGCCGCGGGCCGACCACCAGCAGTCCACGAAGGACTTCAAGTCCGACCAGGAGGTCAGGTGGTGTCCCGGCTGCGGCGACTACGCCATCCTGGCCGCGTTCCAGTCGTTCCTGCCCGAACTCGACGTGCCGAGAGAGAACATCGTCATCATCTCGGGCATCGGCTGCTCGTCACGGCTGCCCTACTACGTGAACAGCTACGGGCTGCACTCCATCCACGGCCGGGCGCCTGCGATCGCCGCGGGGCTGGCGGACTCGCGGCCTGACCTGTCGGTCTGGGTGATCACCGGCGACGGCGATGCGCTGTCGATCGGCGGTAACCACCTCATCCACGCGCTGCGCAGGAACGTCAACATCAAGATCCTGCTGTTCAACAACCGGATCTACGGGCTCACCAAGGGCCAGTACTCGCCCACGTCGGAGCAGGGAAAGGTGACCAAGTCGTCGCCGTTCGGCTCGCTGGACACCCCGTTCAACCCGCTGTCGCTGGCGCTCGGGGCCGAGGCCAGCTTCGTGGCGCGGACCATCGACTCGGACCGCAAGCACCTGACCAGCGTGCTGCGCGCCGCGGCCGACCACCGCGGCACCGCGTTCGTGGAGATCTACCAGAACTGCCCGATCTTCAACGACGACGCGTTCGCGCCCGTCACCGAGCCGGGTGCCAGGGACGAGCACGTGATCAGGCTGGAGCACGGCCAGCAGGTCAGGTTCGGCACCGGGCCGGGCCACGGCCTCCGGTTCGGCCCGCTCGGCTCGCTCGAGGTGGTGGATGCACCGGACCCCGGCGACGACTCGCTGCTCGTCCACGACGCGCACGTCACCGACCCGTCGTATGCGTTCGCGCTGACCAGGCTGGACAGCACGGACTTCGCGCACACGCCGATCGGCGTCTTCCGCGACGTCGAGCGGGCGACGTACGACGACGCGATGTCCGCCCAGATCGAGGGCGTGGTCAAGCGCCAGGGCGCGGGTGACCTGGCCGCGCTGCTGGCGGGCAGCGACACCTGGCGGGTGGGCTGAGGCTGGTGCCGGCCGAGGCCGGCAGCCTGGCTAGCCGATGGTGTAGACCTGGCTGGCCGGAGGCGGACCGACCGGCGGGACGGCGTTCCAGTCGCTGAAGTTCAGCGTCCCGAACGTGCCCACCACCATGCCGAGCACGTCGTGCGTGCCGTTCCTTGCCAGGTACAGCCGCGTACCGTTGCCGCCGCTCAGCTCGTAGGCTGGCTCGCCCTCGTAGGTGGTGTCCTGCACATGCGGCACCGACTTGGCGATCGGGATCTTGCTATCGATCTGGGTGGTCATGGCAGGCAGGCCGAACGCGGCGAACGAGCCGACCGGCACCGCTAGGTACTTGCCGCACATCAGCGCGCAGACCGAGCTCGGCACGTGCGTGGTCTGCTGGATGGTCTTGAAGAAGGCCCTGGTCACCAGCTCGTAGGCCTTGCCGCCGACGACCAGGATGCTCAGGTGGGCGGACCCCACGGTCAGGTTGCCGCTCATGTCGCCCGAGCGCAGCATGCCAAGGTTCAGCGTGATGGTCTTGCCCTGCTCGGTCAGCGTCCCGGACACCCGCACGCTCGTGGCCCTGGCGAAGCCCGACTTCATCGACCTGATCAGCGAGGCGACCGAGGGGCCGTGGGCACCGGGCGCGTTCGAAGTGCCGGACGAGCACCCGGCCGCGGCCAGACCCACGAGCGCCGCGAGCGCCGCCGCGGCGATCATGCCGACTCCCGCCCGACGCCCATGCTGTTGCGCTCCGGAGGCATACCTCCGCACGCATGCCCCGCTGCGACGCCCGCGCGATCGCCAGGACGGCGGACCGAGCCGTCGTCGTCGGCCGCGCGGTCGCTCTCCGGAGGCATACCCTCGCACGCGTGCCCCGCGGCAACGCCCGCGCGATCGCCAGGACGCCGGACCGAGCCGTCGTCCTCGGCCGCGTGATGCCCTGAGTCGCGTGCGTAGCATTGCTCTCTTCGTATTCACCTGTGGATCTCTTATGCCGCTTTTTTCCTGATGATCTTATCGAGATCGAGCCGAGGGCGGCGGTTCCGGCGGGTTCCGGCGGCCCAGGAGGCTCAGCGGGGCAGTCGCGGGCTCGGCGGCGGACCTCGCGGGCTCGGCGGCACGCAGCTTGCCGGGCTCGTGGCCAGCGCGATCGCCGAGTCCGGTGCGTCGGGCCCAGGCGGCATGGGCCTGGTCATGAAGACCGTGACGCCCAGGGTGGCCGGCCGCGCCGAGGGCGCGCGGGTCGCCGCGGAGGTCCGCCGCC
>DATIZP010000101.1:0-31416 GCA_035517035.1 Streptosporangiaceae bacterium
GACGATCGCCGCGTTCCCGGCCCAGGACTGGACCCAGTAACACCAGCCGGTCAGGTATCCGGCGAAGTCGCCGAACTCGTGCCTGGCGTAGGCGTAAAGCCCGCCGTCGGAGTTCGGCACCCGCCTGGTCAGCTGGCCGAAGAGCACCGCGAGCAGCATGGCGCCGATCGCGATCACCAGCAGCACGAGCAGCGAGCTCGTCCCGGCTCCGGCGAGCACGGCCGGCATGGTGAACACGCCGGTGCCGATGATGCTGCCGATCACCAGGCCGGTCGCCGAGGTGAGGCCGAGAGCGCGGGCCTTCGCCTCCTGGCGCGGACCGCCGAGCTCGGCCAGGCCGTTCTGGCCGTCGGCGCTTTCTGCTCGCTGCGGACCAGGATGCAACACACCTTGAATACGAGTACTCACTGACATAGGGACCCCGTCCTCTACCTCAGGGGGGTTCGCGGTAGCCGCGGGCCCTAGACTTCGCTTTACGACTCCACAGTCCCTCGCGCACCAGCGCCGCAGGCAGTGCCGTTCGTCCGACGTACCAGGACATAGGTCCCTACCTGCCCTATCTGGGTATCTGCATGGTGGTATTGACTCACCGGCCACCACCAGGGAGTGACACATGACCCAGGATGTCCCGGTCGATCTGCGCGGGCGCAGCCTGCTCAAGGAGGTCGACCTCACCAGCGAGGAGTTCGAGTACCTGGTCGGATTCGCGGCCCAGGTGCGGGACGAGAAGCGCCGCGGCGTCGTC
Organism: Streptosporangiaceae bacterium; assembly: GCA_035517035.1. Lineage (GTDB taxonomy): Bacteria > Actinomycetota > Actinomycetes > Streptosporangiales > Streptosporangiaceae > Chersky-822. Next base: position 746 of record DATIZP010000101.1, read on the forward strand.
ACGAACCGGCTGGCAGGCCGCAATATTGCACTGATCTTCGAGAAGGCCTCCACCCGCACCAGATGTGCCTTCGAGGTCGCCGCCCACGACGAGGGCGCGCACGTGACCTACCTCGGCCCGAACGAGTCGCAGCTTGGCCGCAAGGAGTCCATGAAGGACACGGCGCGGGTGCTCGGCCGGATGTTCGACGGCATCGAGTACCGCGGCTTCGGGCAGGAGATCGTGGAGACACTGGCCGCCTGGTCAGGCGTCCCGGTGTGGAACGGGCTCACCGACACCTGGCACCCCACCCAGATGCTCGCCGACATCCTCACCATGCGCGACCACAACGCCAGGCCGCTCACCGAGATCGCCTACTGCTACCTCGGCGACGGCAGGAACAACACGGCCAACTCGCTGCTGGTGACCGGTGCGCTGCTCGGCATGGATGTCAGGATCTGCGCGCCGCAGGCGCTCTGGCCGACCTCGCAGGTACACCAGATCGCGGCCGACCTGGCCTCGGACTCCGGCGCCACGGTGGCGGTGACCGCCGACGTCGACGAGGCCGTGGCCGGCGCCGACTTCCTCTACACCGACGTGTGGCTGTCCATGGGCGAGCCGGCCGCCGAGTGGGACGCCAGGATCGACCAGCTGCTGCCTTACCAGGTGAACGAGGCTGTGCTGGCCGCCACCGGCAAGCCCGACGTCAAGTTCATGCACTGCCTGCCCGCGCTGCACAACAGGGAGACCGAGATCGGTGCCATGATCTACGACAAGCGCGGCCTCGACGCGCTCGAGGTCACCGAGCAGGTATTCGAGTCGCCTGCCTCGATCGTCTTCGACCAGGCGGAGAACAGGATGCACACGATCAAGGCTCTGATGATCGCCACGATGCCTGAGCACGCGCGGTGAGGATCGTCGCGGCGCTTGGCGGCAACGCGCTGCTCGAGCGGGGCGAGAGGCCCGACTCCGACATTCAGGAGCAGCACGTCCTGCAGGCGGTGGCCGCGCTGGCACCGCTGGCGCGTGAGCACGACCTGGTGATCACGCACGGAAACGGGCCGCAGGTCGGACTGCTTGCGCTGGAGAGCGAGCGTGATCCCGCGCTGTCCCATCCCTATCCCTTCGACGCGCTCGGCGCCCAGACCCAGGGCATGATCGGCTACTGGGTAGCCCGCGCGCTCCGCCACGAGGTACCCGGCAGGCCGGTCGGCTGCCTCATCACCCAGACGCTGGTCGACGCCGACGATCCCGCCTTCGCCAGCCCGACCAAGTTCGTCGGCCCGGTCTACGACGAGGCCCGGGCGCGCGAGCTGGCCGGCGGCCGGGGCTGGACGATCCGCCAGGACGGCGCGGCGTGGCGGCGGGTCGTGCCGTCGCCCGAGCCGTGCGAGCTGATCGAGATGCCGATCATCATGTCCCTGGTCGACGGGGGAGCGATCGTGATCTGCTCGGGCGGCGGCGGCATACCGGTGGTGGCCGGCCCTTCCGGCGAGCTGTCCGGCGTCGAGGCCGTGATCGACAAGGACCTCTCGGCGGCCCTGCTGGCTCGCCAGGTCAAGGCCGACGCGCTGCTGCTGCTCACCGACGTCGATGCGGTGATCGAGAACTACGGCACCCCCGCCGCCACGCCGATCGGGCAGACCACGGCGGCGCGGCTGCGCGAGCAGTCGTTCCCGAGCGGGTCGATGGGCCCGAAGGTGGAGGCAGCCTGCCGGTTCGTCGAGGGCACCGGGCGCACGGCCGCGATCGGCAGCCTGCGCAACGCCGCCGGGATGCTGGCGGGCAAGTCGGGCACTATCATCGGCTAGCCTGACTGCGCCAGCACCCAGGAGACCGTGCATGCCTGACTCGACCGCGCTCGGCATCGACCTCGGTACCACGCTGTCGGTCGTCGCCCAGGTCAGCACCGACGGCACGCCGGTCGTGCTGCCGAACGCCGACGGCTCGCCGACCACCCCGTCGGTCGTGCTGTTCGACGGCACGACCGCGGTGGTCGGTGCGGCTGCCAGGGACCACCTGGCCAGCGATCCCGAGTCGGTCGTTCAGCTGGTCAAGCGCCATATGGGCTCGGACTGGACCTTCGACTACCAGGGCGTCGGCTACCGTCCCGAGCACGTGTGCGCGCTCATCCTGCGCAAGCTCCACCATGATGCGCAACGGCTCGCAGGAGAGGTCAGGCAGGCAGCGGTGACCGTGCCCGCCTACTTCAACGACCCGATGCGGTCGGCCACCCGCCGCGCTGCCGAGCTTGCCGGGCTTGACGTGGTCGGCCTGCTGTCCGAGCCGACCGCGGCCGCGCTGGCCTTCGGCTACGATCGGCGCCCCGAGGGAGCCACCGGCGTTGTGGTGGATCTCGGCGGCGGCACGTTCGACGTCACGGTGATGGACTACGACGGCCACCAGCTCGCGGTGCGGGCCACCGGCGGCGACTTCTACCTGGGCGGCACGAACTTCGACAAGGTGCTCTTCGATTACTTCGCCGAGCGGTTCAGGACCGAGCACGGGATCGACGTGCACGACCCGGAAGCGCTGTCGCTCGACGAGTACATCCAGGTGTCGCAGGACTGGCTCTCCCAGGCCATCGCCGCCAAGCACGATCTCACCGACGCCGGCCTGACCGTCGTGGCGCTCCAGGCGGCCGGCCTGCTGCTGCGGGTGGAGGTCAGCAGGGAGACCTTCATCGCCAGGAGCGCGCCGCTGCTCGACGAGGTGAGCGAGAAGATCACCGACGTGCTGGCCGACGCGGGCGTGGCCGCCAAGGACGTCTCGTTCGTGCTCGCGGCCGGCGGGTCGACCAGGGTCCCCGCGGTCCGCGAGCGGATCGCCGCCATCTTCGGAACGGCGCCCGATACCTCGGTACCGCCCGACGAGGCAGTCGCGCTCGGCGCGGCCCTGTTCGCCGCCCGGCAGCAGATCGAGTACGGCGGCGCACCCGAGCTTGAGGCATCGGCGCGCGAGTACCTGGAGAAGCTCACGATCACCGACGTCGCGGCGCACACCGTCGGCGTGACCGTCATCGACGGCGGCCAGGCCGACGGCTTGCCCACCGCGCCGGGCAGGCAGGTGATGCAGGCGCTGCTGCCGCGCAACACCACCCTGCCGGTGGAGGCCAAGCGGACCCTGCTGACCGCGCGGGCCGACGAGCGGCGGATCGTCGTGCCGGTGCTCGAGGGCGAGCACTCCGACCCGCAGTTCTGCCGCAGGATCGGCGAGGTGGTGATCGACGGGCTGCCTCCTGGCCGGCCGGCGCACCAGCAGGTCCAGGTGACCATGCGGCTGGACAAGGACGGCATACTGCAAGTGTCCGCAGCCGACGTGGAGACCGGGATGGCAGCAAGCACGACCATCGTGCACGCGTACCAGCAGGCTGACCTGACCGCCGACGAGGCGGTCAGGGCCATGGACGTGAAGTAGCGGCGCGATGTACCACGCGGGACTGCCTGCCGAGCCGCCGGACTGGTACGCGGCGCTCGGCCTGCCGGCCACGGCCACCGGTGACCAGATCTCGGCCGCCGTGGAGCGGATGAGCAGGCAGGCCACCGCGCTGTCGGTGACCGCTCCCGAGCGGTCGCGGCTGCTGCGCGACCAGGTCCGCGCGATCAAGCAGGACATGCTCTCCGGCGACGCGCAGCGCCAGCGCTACGACCAGCAGCGAGCCCAGGCTCAGGCCGCCAGGGGCGGCGGCCGCCCGGCCGCTCCCGCCGCCTGGCCCGCCCCAGGCGGCCAGCGGCCCGCCCAGGCGGGCGCCGGGCTGATGGCCCGCGTGGCCAAGTTCCTGCAGACCGGCTGGACCTGCGCTACGTGCGGCTACGGCGCGCTGCCGAACGACAGGTTCTGCGCGAAGTGCGGCTCGACGATCGAGGCCCCCGCGATCGCGCAGCAGCGCCCCGGCGGGTTCGCGCCGGCCAAGCAAGCCCAGCAGGTACAGCAGGCACCGCAGCTACCGGCCAGCGACCCAGGCCCGTCGGGCTTCTGCGGGAAGTGCGGCGGGTCGATCGCCCCCGGTAATGCGTTCTGCACTCAATGCGGTGCCGGGCGCGCTTAACACCTCGGTTACCCCGGTTGCAGGGTCGGTCGTCATTGCCCTAGCATGCACCGACCAAGCCAGGGGAGAGATTGGGATCTAGCTGTGGCCAGTGTGCCTAAATGCGTCAATGGACATTCCATTTCGCCCGCTGAAGCGTTCTGCGGAACGTGCGGCGCCGATATGCGCCCGCGCTGTTATCAGGGGCATCCGAATCAGCCAGGGGCGCTGTCCTGCCAGACCTGCGGCGTCCCGATGAGCACGTATCCGCCGAGCGCGACCCCGCTGCTGCTCTCGCCCGACGAGCGCGCCGGTCTCGGGCCGGCCCAGGCGCCCGCGTCCTACGGCCATGCGGCCCAGGGTTACGACACCGGCGGGCTGCCGACCCAGGCGTACGGCATCGACCCAGGACGCACCGAGCCAGGTCGAGCCGACACCGGGCGCACGAGCGTGCTGCCCGGCGTGGGCACCGGCCCGGTCGGGCCCGCCTACGGCAATGGCGCGGGCGGCGGACCGACACCCGCGGGCCCGCGGCGCCGCCGCGGCCGGATGTGGCTCATCGTCGCGATCGTCGTCATCCTGCTGGCCGGCGGCGGTGCAGCCTACCTGTTGCTCGGCAAGAGCAGCAACAACTCGGTCGCCTCGAACAAGCATCCGGTCACGCACTCCACGCCCCCGCTCACCCCGACCCCGTCGGCGGTGAGCACCTCGCCGAGCGCCTCACCGTCGGCCAGCGCGTCGCCGTCGTCGTCGGCGACCGCCACGGGCGCTGCGGGCTGGACCTATCCGCTGCCGGTCGACCAGCCTGCCTTCACCGACGACGACGCCACCATCCAGGGGCTGTCCTGCCGGTCGGCCGCCCAGTGTTACGGCGTCGACAGCGAGGGCAACATACTCCAGGCGAACGCCAGGACATCGTGGGCGGTGGTGGACACCGACGGCTCAGGCGGACTGCGGGCGATCTCGTGCCCGACGACGTCCTTCTGCGCGGGTGCCGACGGGCAGGGCAACGTGGTGATCCTCAGCAACGGCACCTGGAGCGACCCGATCGCGGTCGACCCGGACAGCTCGCTCAATGCGATCTCGTGCCCGAGCGCGACGTTCTGCGTCGCCGTCGACGGCAGCGGCAACGCCCTTACCTTCACCGGCGCCCAGACGCACTGGAGCAAGGCGAGCATCTCCAGCTATAACGAGCTGACCTCGGTCTCCTGCCCGAGCGCGAAGTTCTGCGCCGCGGTCGACGACTCGGGCAACGCCTACACCTACTCGGGCGGCACCTGGAGTCCGGCCACCCAGGTGGACTCGAGCAGCGGGTTCACCCAGGTGTCCTGCTCGAGCGCGGCGTTCTGCGTGGCCGTGGACGGCAACGGCGGATACGCGGCCTACGCCAAGCACCAGTGGACACAGGGCACGGTAGGGACCAACGCCAGAGCCGTCTCCTGCCCGCTGGACGGCTACTGCGTCGCCGTGGACGGCAACGGCGGATTCGTGCTCTACCAGCACGGCAGCTGGACCGCGCCGATAAAGATCGACGGCAATAACACCTTCAATGCGCTGAGCTGCCCGGCAGTGAGAACTTGCGTCGCCGCGGATGCGAACAATAACGTGCTGTCCTACGTACCAGCTAAGGACCGGTGAGTGCCCGAGGCTGGCCGATCGCCCGCGTAGGGTCACCCGAGCTGGCCCACGTTGTTACGGAGGCATCCCGATGTGCCCACAGTGCCAGGCGCCCGTCCGGCCCGACGCCGACTTCTGCACCAACTGCGGCGCCGCGCTGAGCCGTGCCTCGGCGTCCACGCAGCAGGCGCAGTACGGGCAGCCTCAGGCGCCGCAGCAGTACGCCCAGCAGCCCCAGCAGTTCGGCCAGCCCCAGTACGGTCAGCAGCCGCAGCAGTTTGGCCAGCACCCGCAGCAGTTCGGCCAGCAGCCGCAGGCGTTCGGGCAGCCCGGCCAGGTGCGCAAGTCGACCCCGTCCTACCAGTTCAGCCTGGGGCGGCTGAAGACCACCGACCTGATCATCGGCGGCGCGAGCGTGGTGGTATTCATCTCGCTGTTCCTGCCGTGGTTCGGGTACCCGGGCTTCGCGATCAGCGGCATGTCCAGGCACAGTTTCCTTGCGATCGCGCTGATCGCGTCATTGGTGATGATCGGCTACCTGGTGCTGCGGTCGGGCTGGGACAACCTGCCGTTCCGGCTGCCGATCGCGCACGCGCCGCTGCTGCTCATCGGTACCGTCGTGCAGTTGTTCTTCGTAGTGATCGCGTTCCTGTTCAAGCCGACCCTGCTGAGCTGGGAGATCGGCGCCTACCTCGGACTGCTCGCCGCGGCCCTCGCCTGCGCCGTAATCGCGGTGCCCGCGATCAGGTCGCTGCGGGGAACGCAGCACTGAGCGCGGCCGCCCGGAGGTTACAGTCGGTCCATGACGGGCGACATATCACCCCTGCCTGACCGGCCCGCGCCCGAGCGGCTGCGCGCGTCGCATGAGGACCGGGACCGGGTGATCGAACTGCTGCGGGTCGCGGCCGGCGACGGGCGGCTGACCGCCGAGGAACTCGACGAGCGGATCGAGATCGCGTTCTCCGCCCGCACCTACGGCGAGCTCGCGCTGCTGACCGCCGACCTGCCCGTCGTCGGCCAGCCGGTCGCTGCGCTCGCGGCATCGCCGTCGGCCAAGAACGTGGTCAGGATCGACTGCCGCAGCGGCAACGCGAGGCGGGACGGGCGCTGGGTGGTGCCGCGCCGCATCGAGGTCAGGGTCACCAGCGGGGGCGTCAAGCTGGACTTCACCCAGGCGGTCTTCGAGCAGCGCGCGCTGGAGATCGACGCCGAGGTGCGCAGCGGGAGCCTGCGCCTGATCACCAGGCCCGGGGTCGTGGTCGATGCCGACGACGTGGTCGTGCGCAGCGGCAACGTGCGGGTCAAGGCGCCCTGGGGCAGCGACGTGCGGCCGGAACTGACCGTGACCATTTCCGGCAAGGTCGGCAGCGGCACCATCGTGGCCCGCCCGCCGCGCCGCACGTTCTGGCAGTGGCTCACGCGCCGGCCACTGCGGTACGCGATCACCCGCTGAGCGCACGGGGCGGTGCCCGGACGCGCTCAGCCTGGCAGGTTGATCAGCCTGTCCAGCGCGGCCTTCAGCATCGCGGCGTAGACGATCCCGCCGGCCGGCTGCGGATGGATCCCGTCCGGCCAGAGCAAGTTGGTCCGGTGCTCGATCGTGGTGTACCAGTTGGCGAGCACGGTGCCCGGGTGGTCGCGTGCCGCCGCGGCGAGCGTGGTGTTGACCTCCTGCTCCCAGGGCCTGGCCTCGAAGGTGTTGACCAGGACGAGCAGCCGGTGCGGGCCGATCTCGGCGTACAGCTGGTCGATCTCGCCGGTGGTGACCGTGCCGTTGGTGCCGAGCGCGACCACCACGATCGGCCGCAGCTCACCGCTGGCCTTCAGCGCGGCGATCACCTGCAGGCCAGTGGAGAACTGCCGTCCCACCATGGCGTTGATCTCGATCCCCGGCAACGCCTGGTCCAGCGCGGGCGTGGACGCCACCATCACCGAATCGCCGACCGCGGTCACCTCGCCGCCGGACACCTGCCTGCGCACGGCGGGCGATGGCGAGCTGCTCGGGCCGGGGGACGGTCTGCTCGCCACGCCGATGCTGACCGGCCGCAGCCCCGCATGCCGCGCGCCGCGCAGCGACGCGGGGGTGTTGTCGGCCGCGCTTGTTGCCGAGGAGAACAGCTTGAAGCTGCCGACGACGCAGACGGCAAGCGCCAGCCCGACGGCGCACGCTCGCAGTGTCGTTGCCCGACGGCTTGGCCCACCTTGGATACGCGCGTGACGCGCTCGCCCATGTCTTGCCATAAGAAGCCGTACGCAGATCCTGTCGGGAGTCGGGGCACCGAGAAATCACCCTACCCGGGAGGGCGCGGCCCAACCTGCACAAGGCCGGATGTTAGCTGGGTAGAAGACCGTTACCATGCCCTGAGTCAGGCATGAGCTACATGAGCGGAATGGCGGCGCGATGTCCACTTCACCGGATCGCGAGCCCGCCCCGGCGGCCGAGGCTGTGTCGCCCGCGCACGGAGCAGGACCGCCCGCGCACGGAGCAGGCCCGCCCGCGCACGGAGCCGGCAACGGCAGCCACAAGCCATCGCGGGGCATGGCGGCCTCGATCTGGGCGCTTGAACACACCCAGGACATCGTGACGGTGCTGATCGGCGCGGTGCTGCTGTTCCTGTCGGTGGCACTGCTCATCTCGGGAATCGACGAGTTCGTGCGGCAGACCTCGGCCGGGACCCCGGTGCTGACGGCGGCAGGGACCCTGCTTGACCGCGCGCTGTTCGTCCTGATCCTGATCGAGATCGTGCACACGGTCGTGCTCTCGCTCCAGGCGCACCGGCTGATCGCCCAGCCCTTCGTGGTGGTCGGCCTGGTGGCGGTGATCAGGCGGATCCTGCTGCTGCTCAGCCAGCCGGAGCAGCCCAACCACACCGAGCTCGGGCTGCTGATCGCGATGGTGGCCGTGTTCGTGGCCGGCCTGATCGCGATCAGCATCTTCGAGGTGAAGGGCAGCGAGCAAGAGCACATATGAGCACGCCGAGCACGCGGACGGGCTGGTTAAGAAAGAAACGACAGCCTGACCGTGCGCTCTGGATTGTCAGCGTTGAGGTCGACGAGCGCGACGGACTGCCAGGTGCCGAGCGCGAGCGAGCCGGAGACCACCGGGAGCGTCGCGAACGGCGGCACGAACGCCGGCAGCACGTGCGACCTGCCGTGACCGCGCGACCCGTGCCTGTGCCGCCACCGGTCGTCGGCCGGCAGCAGGTCGGCTAGGACCGCGAGCAGGTCGTGATCGCTGCCGGCGCCGAGTTCTATCACCACGACGCCGGCGGTCGCGTGCGGCACGAACACGTGCAGCAGCCCGTCGCCGCCGGCTGCCGCCTCGCGCGCGAAGTCGGCGCACCGCCCGGTGATGTCGATGATGGTCTGACCGCCGCCGGTCCGCAGCCTGAAGGTCGCGGTCTTCACGCGGGCCGCAGCTTCCTGGGCAGCTTGGCGACCACCATCTCGTAGGACGCGTCGACCGCGTCGAGCAACTCGTCGTCGGGGATCGCGCCGCCGATGCGCAGCGTGTTCCAGCCGGAGCGGCCGATATAGGCCATCACGCACACCTCGCCCGGGTAGCGGGCCAGCCACTCGTCGGCCGCCTCGCGTCCCTGGCCGCACTTGAGCCCGATCGATGACCACGGGTCGGCGCCGAAGAACGCGAAGATCTTGCCGGCGACCTTGACCACCACGTCGCCCTCCCACGGCTCGTCCTGCCACGCGCCAGGCTTGGCCAGGCAGTACCCGAGGATCTCCGCGCCCGTCATCCGCCACCTCCGGTCACCCGCACACCTCACCGGAATCTAGCGCCGGCCGGACGCGGGCGCTCGACCGCGCGCATTCCCTCCGATTATCGATAAATTGACTTACTGGCCGGACCGGTCGGCATGCGACGGGGCCGGATCGAGATCGTCCCGACCCGGCCCCGGCTCGCGCGCTCAGTCAGCGCGCCGCGCGATCGCCGTCAGTGCGAACGTGACGACGTGGCCATCCCGTTCTGCCAGGCGCTGGCGCCGGCTTGGGTGGCGGCCTTGGCCTGGGCGACCTTGCGCCGCATGATCGCGCTCGGCGGCTCCTGCTGCGCGATCATCCAGCGCCGGATGGCGTTGAAGATCGCGGTGCCGCTGAGGGCCATGCCGCTCAGCGTCACCAGCCCGCCGGTCGCCACCAGCGCGAAGCCGGCGATCATGGCCTTGGAATTGGTGGAACTCATCTGGATGCCGGTCATGGGTGACCGAGTGCTCGTCATTGTCTCCCCCGATGTCTGCTCGTGCTCAGTCGCTAACCCTTCCCGCTCCGAACCGCGGTCAGTCACCCTCGCCGGGTGATGTCAGCCGGGCGCCCCGGGGTCAGGATCAGCCAGCAGGGACGATCCGATGGGGGAGACGCTGGCTACTCACGCAGGCGCGGGCAGCGACCGCGACGCCGAGCTTGACCAGCTCCGCGCCGAGGTCAGCGAGCTCAAGACCCAGCTCACGCAGGCTAGGCAGCAGGCCGCCGGCACCGGCAAGGGCCGTGACCGCGGTGCCCGGCGGCGGGTCGGCTGGCGCGGGCCGGTCTCCGCGCTGCTGATCGTGCTCGGCTGCGTTCTCGCGCCGGTCTCTGTGCTCGGGGTGTGGACGGCCAACCAGGTCTCCGATACCAGCAAGTACGTCGCCAACGTCTCGCCGCTGATCACTCAGCCCGCCGTTAAGAACGCTCTCACCGACAAGATCAGCAACGCGGTCAGCGCGCAGATCGACGTGCAGGGCGTCGCCAAGAAGGCGGCCGCCGAGCTCTCCAGCCGGGGCCTGACCAGGCTTGGCGCGCTGATCTCGAATTTCTCTGGCTCGATCGCGAGCGGCGTGGACGGCCTGATCCACAGCACCGTCGCCAAGATCATCAGCAACCCGCTGGTCGCCAGGCTGTGGGTGCACGCCAACCGGCTGGCGCATACCCAGCTCGTCAAGGCGCTGTCGGGGCAGAAGAGCGCGCTCAGCGTGTCCAACGGCAAGGTCGTGATCGGCCTCGGGCCGATCATCGACAAGGTCAAGCACCGGCTCGCGGCGCACGGCCTGACCCTGGTCAACAGCCTCCCGCCGATCAACCCGACGTTCCCGCTTTTCTCGGCGAAGTACCTGGTCCATGCGCAGTCGATGTACCGCCTGCTGACCACGCTGAAGTGGGCGCTCCCGCTGCTGACGCTGATCCTGCTGGCCGCCGGGATCTACGTGGCGCGCCGCCACCGACGGGCCCTGGTCGGCGCGGGCCTCGGCCTGGCCGCCTCGATGATCGTGCTCGGCCTTGGCCTCGCCATCGCCAGGGCCATCTACCTCAACAAGGTGCCGAGCAGCGTGCTGCCCGCCGACGCGGCCGCGGTGGTGTTCGACACGCTGGTGCGGTTCATCAAGCAGGGCCTGCGGGTGCTGCTCGTACTCGGCCTGGTCGTCGCCGTGGCAGGCTTCTTCACCGGGCCGTCGGTGACGGCCGTGCGGACCAGAGACGGGTTCAAGGCGGCATTCGGCTGGGTGCGGGGAACGGGGGAGCGGGCCGGCCTCAGCACCGGGCCGGTCGGCAGCTGGGTCTACCGGTACCGCACCGCGCTACGCGTCGCAGCCGTGGTGCTGGCCGGGCTCGTGTTCGTGTTCTGGACCGATCCGACCGGCCTGGTCGTGCTGCTGATCGCGGTCGTTCTCGTGGTCGGGCTCGGCCTGATCGAGCTGATCGGCCGGCCGCCGGTGAAGGCGCATGCCGAGCCGGCGAGTCCGAGCCGGCCGGCCTGACAGGTACAACGGCGGCCTGCACCAGTGGGGCTGGACGATCGCGCTGAACGCGGACGGCACGACCACCATGACCAGCCCGGACGGATCGTGCGCCCGACATAGTCATTCGCCCCCGGCCCACGCGGCCTGAGGCGGGCGCAGGCTCCGTCCGGTCAGTCAGGTCCGACCGGCGCCGAAGCGGCAAGCCCAAGGGCACGCATGGCCTTGCGGTAGGCCACCGCCACCGCGTCGAACTTCAGGTGCAGCTCGTCAGCCAGGTCGAAAGGAACCCGCTCGGGGCGCTGCGATTCCACCACGATCTGGTCCTGGCCGAAGATGGTGTCCTCGAACTCTGCGAGCACGCGATCGTCCTGCCCGAAGTTGTAGTTCCGGCCGATGACCACGTATCCGGCGCAGCTGTGGATCCCGGTCGGCTGCGAGGCGAAGAAGTACACCATGCCGTGCTCGCCGCCCCAGCCGAGCCGGAGCGCGATCGTGTAGGGCAGGTGCAGCTCGTAACGGCTGCGCCGGGTCGGCGGGCCTGAGTCCTCGTTGCCGAAGACGGGGAAGTCGTCGCTGTTCGGCGCCTCCGGGCGGACGACCGAGTAGTGCAGGACGTTGCCCTCGGTGCTGACCTCGTGCCTCGGCACCACCGGCCGATCGGGGTCGCCGAGCAGCCCGGGGTGCACCCACGGGAAGTGCCCGAAGTCGGTGAAGTTCTCCACCTGCCTGGCCGCGTCGCAGCGCCACCGGTACGGTCCGGCCCGCACCACCCGCCACCCGCCGTCCTCGAGCTCTGGCACCTCAGGCAGCGCCCACCGCGGCTGTTCGAGCGCGACCCAGATCAGGCCGTACCGCTCCTGCGCGGCGAAGGCGGAGACCCTGGCCTTGGCAGGCACCCGGCCGGGGTCCTCAAGCTGGGGGATCGCCACGCACCGGCCGTCCGCCCCGTATCTCCAGCCGTGGTAGGGGCAGACGATCTCGTCGCCGCTGACCCAGCCGAGCGACAGCGCGGTGCCGCGGTGCACGCAGAGGTCGGACATGACCCGGACGCTGCCGCCGCGGCCGCGCCACAGCACCAGGGGCTCGCCGAGCAGGTCCGCCGGCATCGGTCGGTCGGTCAGGTCCGCGGCGAAACCCACCGGATGCCAGCACGCGCGCAGCGCCTGCTGGTCGGCGAACACGCCGGGCCTGGCCGTCCCCGGCCTGGCTGAGGCGGACGATGCGGAACTCGTGGACAACAGCGGCTCCCGTTCTCCCTAGCTGGTCCATCTTCGCCTACCCTGTCCGGGCGGTCGGCCGCGGCCCGACCCGCCCGGCGTCCCGCGCTGCTTTCGCGCCAAACGGGTTGTGCGGGCACGATCGGGTCGGCGATGCTAATCGGACCTGACCGTGACGACGATCGCAGGAGCTCGGCGGCCTCATGGCGTTATCCCCGCCCACCGCGTCCGCGGCGGAGGGCCTGCACTGGCTCGCCGCCGCGTCCGTCTCTTCCTGGCTGCCCGGCCCTGCGGTCTTCGCGCTCGGCATGCTGGCCGGGGTGGCCGCGGTCGGCTATGGCGCGTTACGCGCCGAGCCGCGCCCGGACGTTCAGCCCGGCACCCCGATGCCCAGCCAGCCCGCGCCCAGCCAGCCGACACCCTCTACCGCGCGCGCATCGACGCCGGCGGCCCGGTCGCTCGCCTGGCCGCCCGGCCCGGCCGGGCCGGCTACGGCCAGGACCAGGGGAAGTCGGACACAGCCGGGCCGGACACAGCCGGGCCGGACACAGCCAAGCCCGGCACCGTCGGACCGAACACCACCCGACCGAACACCGCGCGCCCTGACCCCGGCACCTGGCCTGCGGATCGGGCTGCTCGGCACGCTCGCCGGGGTGGCCGCGGTCGGCTATGGCGCGTTACGCGCCGAGCCGCGCCCGGGCGGTCAGCCCGGTACCGCGATGCCCAGCCAGCCGGCGCCCAGCCAGCCGACACCCTCTACCACGCGCGCATCGACGCCGGCGGCCAGGTCGCTCGCCTGGCCGCCCGGCCCGACCGGGCCGGCTGCGGCAAGGACCAGGGGACGTCGGACACAGCCGGGCCGCACACAGCCGGGCCGGACACAGCCAAGCCCGGCACCGTCGGACCGAACGCCACCCGACCGAACACCGCGCGCCCTGACCCCGGCACCTGGCCTGCGGATCGGGCTGCTTGGCACGCTCACGATCAACGGCCAGCCGGGCGGCCTGGCTCCGGCGCAGAGCCAGCTGATCGTGGCGCTCGCGCTAAGCCGAACCGGCGGCCTGGCCAACCGGCAGCTGTGCGGCATGCTGGGCGCCGACGAGGACCACCCCAGGCCCACGGACTCGCTCAGGCAGCTCATCGTCAGGACCCGCAGGCAGCTCGGGCGCGCGGGCGACGGCCGGGAGTGGATCGAGCACCATGGTCACGGCCACTACTCGTTACACCCGGCCGCCGAGGTGGACCTCGCCGAGTTTGATGCGCTGATCGCGACCGGCCTCGCGGCCGGAGACCGCCGGCAGCTCACCGAGGCGCTCGGCAAGGTGCGCGGCGAGCCGTTCGACGGGTGCTTCTACTGGTGGCTCGACCTGGCCGAGATCGAGTCGATCAGGGCGCGCATCGTGACCGCGGCGACCGCGCTCGCCGAGATCGAGCTGAACCAATCCGATCCGGCCGGTGCGACCGGCGCCGCCGGTGCCGCGCGGGCAGCAAGGACCGGCCTGGCTGCCGACCCGTCCGCCGAGCAGCTGTGGCGGCTGCTGATGCGGGCGGAGCACGCGGCGGGCAACCTGGCGGGCGTGCGCGAGGCCTGGAGCCGCTGCCGCAGCGCCGTCGCGGAGATCTCCGCGGACGGCCAGCCCGCCGCCGCGACTACGGCCGTCTACGACGAGTTGCTGGCGCGCTGCGCCGCCCGCTGACTCCGCGTGCCGAGCGAGCCCGATCGGCACGACACGCACGTGCCTCGGAAACGGTTGGTTCGCGAGAAACGCGGGCGGCTCATCTCCCGGTTTTACCGGCTAGTAGCTCCCTGACCGATAACATGCTCCGCAGTCGGCGTTCCAGCGCCGCGGGACGCAGATTTCGCAGGCAGCCGGCCGGCGAGAGGCTGTGCGGCCGTGTCAGGTTTGGACGCAGGTGAAACGATCGTCTCATGAAGTCGCGTCGCAAGCCGCTAGGACCAGCGGTCATGGCGGTACTGACGCGCGCGGGTAGCGGGTCAGGCGCCGCGGACGAGACGCCGACCCCGCAGCCCGACCGGCGGGCCGAGCACCCCGTCCTGCAGGTCGACGACCACCTCGAGCCGCGGGTCCGCATCCCCGCTGACCTGGTCCGCTGCGTCATCGCCGTGGTGGAGATCGCGCTGCTTATCGGTCTGGCCCTGCTGGCAAGCAAGACGGCCACCGGCGTGGAGTTCGACTTCGTCAACGCCAGCGAGCGAATCCCTGGCACGCTGCTCCGGCTGGCCGGCTTCGCTGGCTATGTAGCCCTGCTCATCCTGCCGCTGGCGCTCGCGGTCAGGCTCTGCATGCTGCGGCAGTTCCGCAGGCTGGCCGAGGCGGTCGCGACCGCCGGCATCGCCGTAGGCGTCGTGGCGCTGGCGAACGTGCTGCTCAACGAGCCCGCGCTGCACGAGCTGCACCTGGCCCTGCACACCACCAAGGCGGGCATGTTCGGGCCAAGGAAGGCGACGCTCGACGGCTACCTGGCCGGCCTGGTCGCCTACGTCACCGTCGTCGGCCTGCGCGGCCGCGACCGCTGGCGCACCGCCTACCTCACCGCGATCGGCTTCTACGCCGTCGCCATGCTCACCGACAGCACGACCACGGTGCTGGCGCTGCTGATCACGGTCGCGTTCGGGTCCGGGGTGGGATCCGGGCTGCGGTACGCGCTCGGCACGATCTCCGGCCGGCCCACCGCCGCCGAGATCGCGGCCACGCTCGGCACGACCACCGCGCCGATCGTCGCGATCCGCAGGCTGGGAAACGGCGGATCTGAGGTGCGCAGGTACGCGGCCACGACCGCGGGCGGCGAGCGGCTCGACGTGAGCGTCTTCGACCGCGACCAGCAGGCCGCCGACGCCTTCTACCGGCTTTACCGCAGGATCAGGCTCAAAACCAGCGTGTCCAGGAGCGCGCCACTGTCGCTGGAGGGCGCGATCGAGCGCCAGGCGCTGCTCGCCTACGCGACCGAGGACGCCGGAGTCCGCACTCCGAGGCTGCACGCCGTGATCAAGGTAGGGCCGGATGCCGCGGCGATGGCGACCGAGCACGTGGAAGGCACCACGCTGGCCGAGATCGGCCAAAACGCCACCGACGACCAGCTCAGGCATGTCTGGGACACCGTGCTTGCCCTGCACAAGCACCGGGTGACACACCGGGCACTGACCGCCGACCGGATCATGTTCGCGGCCCGGCCCGGACCGGGCGGCCAGCCCGCACCGGGGCGCCGGCCCTCATCAAACAACCAGCACTCGCCAGCCGGGCAGGACGGGCAGGACGGCCAGGTCGTGCTGCTCGACCCGGGCAACGGTGACGTCGCCGCCACCGATCTGCAGTTCCGGCTGGACCTCGCCCAGCTCATCGCGCAGACCGCGCTGCTGGTCGGGCCCGACCGGGCGGCCGACATCGCCACCGAGAAGATGCCGCATGACGACCTGCTCGGGCTGGTGCCGCTGCTGCAGCCGGTCGTGCTCTACCGCAGCACCAGGTCGGAGCTGCGCGGCCGCAAGAGCGTACTGACCGGCCTGCGCAAGCGGCTCACCGCGGGAGCGCCCGACGGGCAGGTGGCCCCGGTCCAGCTGGAACGGATCCGACCGCGTGCCCTGATCACCCTGATCGCCGGGGTCTTCGCCGCTTACATACTCGCCGGCCAGCTAGGGCACTTTCACCTCTCGAAACTACTCGCCGAGGCCAGTCTGCCCTGGACCCTGGTCGCCCTCGTGCTCTCCGGCGTGACCTACGTGGGCGCGACCATGGCGATCTCGGGCTTCGTGCTCGAGAAGCTGAACGTGCTGCGCACGTTCCTCGTCCAGGTGGCCGGATCGTTCGTCATCCTGGTCACCCCGGCCGCCGTCGGCGGGGTGGCCCTCAATGTGCGGTACCTGCGCAAGGCGGGCCTCAGCCCCGCCGACGCGGGGGCGAGCGTCGGCGTCACCCAGGTGATCTCGTTCGCCGTGTTCGTGGTGGTGGCGGTGGTCTCCGGAACGATCGCCGGGTCGTCCCGCGCCGCCCGGGTGCTCACCCCGCCAAGCTGGGCCTACATCGCTCTCGCCGCGCTGGTCGGCCTGGCCCTCATCGTGCTCGCCCTGCCGGCCGGCCGCAGGCAGCTGATCTCCAGGGTCGGGCCGCTGGCCGGCCAGGTGATCCCCAGGCTGCTCGACGTGGCACAGCGGCCGATGAAGCTGGCCCAGGGCGCCGGCGGCTCGCTGCTGATGATGCTCGCCTACATCCTGTGCCTCGCCGCGTCGCTGCGCGCCGTCGGCGACGCGAACGTGCCGCTGGCCAGCATCGCGGTCGTCTACCTGGTCGGCAACGCGGCGAGCACGTTCATCCCGACTCCCGGCGGCATCGGCGCGGTGGAGACCGCCCTGTCTACATCACTGGCCCTGGTGGCAGGCGTGCCGGCGGCCACCGCGATCACGGCGGTGCTGCTGTTCCGCACGCTGACGTTCTGGCTCCCGGTGCTGGCCGGATGGGTCTCGCTGCACTACCTGCAGCGCGTCGACGTCCTGTAGCAGGACGGCCGGATCTGCGTCACGGTGTCGCCCGCCAGATTGGTCACCCACAGCATGCCGCGGTAGGCGGCGATCCCGGTCGGCACGGCGAACCCGAACCTGCGGCCCGCCAGCACGCCGGCCAGCCGGCCGGTCGCCGCGTCTACGCGCGTCACCGAGTCGCCGAGGGCGTTCGCGACCCACAGGTCGCCGCCGGCCAGCGTCATCGCCGACGGGGCCGCCAGGCGGAACCCGGGAGCCGAGATCACCCTGAGCAGCCGGCCGGTGATCGTGCTGTACTCGGTGATCGAGTCGGCCGCCTCGTCGCCGACCCACAACCTGGTCTTGCTCGCGGTCTCGCAGAGCACGTCACCCACTCCGGACCGCCCGACGCGCAGCGTGCCGACCAGCGTCCCAGTGGCCGCGTTCAGCCGCGTCACGGTGCCGTTCCCCGCGTTGGCGACCCACAGGCTGCCGTCGCTGACCGCGAGCGCGTCGGGGGCGTCGAGCCCTTCGTGGCGCACGATCGCGAGCCGGGCACCGGTATCGGCATTGAATTCCGCGACCGAGTCCGATCCCTCATTTGCCACCCATAGCCGCGCTCCGTACAGAACGAGCGCATTCGGCGCTGCCAGCGGCCAGCCGCTCAGTCGCCGTGCGACCGCACCGGTCGCCGCGTCGAGTTCGGTCACCGAACTAGTCACCAGATCGGCGACCCATAGATGATGCCGGCCGGCCGTGATCGCACGCGGCCCGGAGAATCCGTAGCCATCGCCAAGCCGCACGACGGGCCGCCCGCCGGCCCGCCAGCCGAATTCGGTCACCGAATTGCCGATCGAGTTCGTGACCCACAGGCGACCGCCTGCCACGGTCACGCCGGCCGGGCCGCGAAAGCCGTAGCTTGCCGAGGCATCGACCGTGACCTGCATGCCAGCGGTGCTTGTGCCGGTGCTGCTCCGACCGGGCGGCCGGCAGCCAGGCGGGCGGCAGCCCGGGTTCCTGGTCACCGCAAGCACCACAGCGGTGGCGACACCGCACAACAGGGCAAAAGAACTGCCAATCACCAGAATAAGACGCAGCCGACGCCATGGACCCGCCGAATTCGGGCGATGCTGGGTAGTGGCGGCGTGCCGCGGAGAATATCCTATATTTGCAGCTTGCACGGCGCTCACGACCCTTTGATAATTAATTCATGTGACTTATCACGGGGGCGGTCCGGACGATTAAAATGGGCCTGCCATTGACACGCTACACGCGCGGAAAAAGGAAAGCGAGGCAGCCTCGCCGGGCGCAAGAAAGCACATCAGCCAGCTACGAGCGGAAGCCAGAAGCTCAGGAACTCCTCCGGCCCTAGGCGAGCCGTGCCGTTGCCAGGGCAGCGGCCAGCAGCACCACTCCCCATGACAGCGAACGCAGCGCCCGCTCCAGCGGTTCAAGCAGCCTGCCGACATCGAGCTCGATCACATCGTCGCTGGTCAGCGTGATGCTGCCAGAGACCGCGGCGGTGCGCCGGCGCAGCGTCCTTGCCGGGGTGCTGAGGTGCCGCTGCCCGGCCGACAGCGCCATCGCGGCCGCGGCCGCCAGCACCGCGGGCACCGTGACCTTCCCCGCCTCGGCCACGTAGCCGGTCAGCGCGGGGAACGCACCCCAGGCGGCCGCGAAGCCGAGGTCGGTGTGGATGACACCGCCGAACAGCTCGGCGTTGTAGCCCACCACGAGCACCGGCCCGACCACGAGGAACGGGATCAGCACCCAGCCGACCCTGGTGACTCCGGCGATGCCGAGACCCACGGCGCCGGCCAGGCCGGCGACCGTGACCGCGACGAGCACCGGCGACGGTATCCGGGTGCGCAGCGGCCTGCCGTACAGCTCGTCGAGCGCGTGCGCGGCCAGCCCGACCGCGAGGAAGAAGGCGAGCAGCGTGGCTACCAGGCGGTCGAGCCGGACCGCGGGCGCGATCATCGCGCCGATCACCACGTAGGACAGGTGCCAGGCGGTGAACGGCGGGTGCAGCAGGGTCCACCAGTCCCGCAGCCGGCCGGGGCCGGCCGCGTAGTAGGCGGGCCTGGCCCGCGGGTCAGCCACCTGACCTGGTTCCCCACATCACCAAGCCGCCGCCGAGGCTCATCACCTTGGCCCCCACGCCGGTGAACCCGGCAGCCTCCCAGGCCCGGACGGTCCAGCTCAGCGGGTACCGCCGGTAGTGCGCTGAGATGTTCGGACCGAGAAACCTCCCCACGCCGAACCACTCGCTCCCGCCGGTCACCAGCCCGCCAACGGGCAGCAGCGTGCGGGTGTACAGCCACCAGGCGGCGTGCCAGGGCGGCGACGGCGGGACGCAGAACTCCAGGCTGGCCACCCGCCCGCCCGGCTTGACCACCCGGGCCAGCTCGGCCAGGGTGGCCTGCGGATCGTCGACATAGCGCAGCAGGTAGGTGAAGGTCAGCGAGTCGAAGCTGGCGTCGGGGAACGGCAGCTGCTCGGCCCGGCCGGCCACCAGCCCGATCCGCCCGGCGAGGCCAGCCGCGGCCACGTTCCTGCGGCCGCGGCGCAGCATCTCCTCGGTCAGGTCGAGCCCGGTCACCCGGGCGCCGGTCCGGCGGGCGAGCTGGATGGCGACCCCCGCCGTGCCCGACGCTACATCGAGCACGAGGTCGCCGGGGGCACCTGCGATGGCGTCGACCATGGCCCGCCGCCAGCGGCCGTTCTGGCCGAACGACAGCAGCTCGGCCAGGCGGTCGTAGCGGTCGGGCAGCGGGGCGAAGAGATCCTGGGCGAAACGGTTGCGCTCGGCGATCGCAGGCAGCGGCACGGGCGTCTCCCTATGTTCTCGCAGGATTTCACCGTACGCTCTGCCCCCCGGCTACTCCACCGTGACGGACTTGGCCAGGTTGCGCGGCTTGTCGATGTCGAGGCCGAGCGTCAGCGCAGCGTGGTAGGCGAGCATCTGGAGCGGGACGGTCAGCAGGATCGGGTCGAGCTCGGGCTCGCTCTTGGGCACCATGATCCGCGGCACGTCCGAGCCGTCAAGCACGCCGGGATGGGTTATCGCCACCACGTCACCCTCGCGGGCGTTGATCTGCTGCAGGGCACCGAGGTTCCGGTCGGTGAGCTCGTCGTCCGGCACGATCGCGACGGTCGGCAGCGACTTGTCGATCAGCGCGAGCGGCCCGTGCTTGAGCTCGCTGGCCTGGTAGGCCTCGGCGTGCCGGTAGGACACCTCCTTGAACTTCTGCGCGCCCTCCCTGGCGACCGGGTACCCGCGCACCCGGCCGATGAAGAACAGGCTGGAGGCCGGCGCCAGTGAGGCCGCCACCTCCGCGATGTGCGGCTCGTCGGCAAGGATCTCGGTGATCTGGTCGGGAAGCGCGGTCAGCGCCCTGACGATCCGCTGGCCGTCGGAGATGGACACGTCGCGCACCCGGCCGAGCGCCAGTGCCAGCATCGCGAAGCCGATCCCCATGTGGGTCAGCGCCTTGGTGGACGCGACTGCGATCTCCGGCCCGGCGTGCAGGTAGATGCCGCCGTCGCACTCCCTGGCGATGGTCGAACCGACCACGTTGACCAGCCCGACGATCTGGCCGCCCTTGCGCTTGACCTCACGGACCGCGAAGGCAGTGTCCGCGGTCTCGCCGGACTGGCTGACCGCGATGTACAGCGTGTCCGGCTCGATCACCGGGTTCCGGTACCTGAACTCCGACGCGGCCTCGGCGTCGGCCGGGATCCTGGCGAGCTCCTCGATCATCTGGGCGCCGATCTGTCCCACGTAGTAGGCAGACCCGCAGCCGAGGATCTTGACCCGCCGGAACCAGCGCAGGTCACGCGGGCTGAGGTTCAGCCCGTCCAGCCTGGCCGTGCCGAACCGCTCGTCCAGCCGCCCGCGCAGCATCCGCTCGATCGAGCGGGGCTGCTCGATGATCTCCTTGCGCATGAAGTGCTCGGCGCCGGCCAGCTCCATGTCGGCGACCTCCAGGTCGACCGTGGTCGGCTCCTTCGCGGTGTCCTCCTCCTCCCTGGAGAAAGTGCGGAAACCGCTGGCCGTCACGCTGGCGAGCTCCCCGTCGTCCAGGTGCACCACCGAGCTGGTGTGCCTGACCAGGGCCGACAGGTCGCTGGCGATGAACATCGCGCGGTCACCCACGCCGAGGATGAGCGGCGAGCCGTTGCGCGCGACGACGATCCGGTCCGGGTGGCGCTCGTCGGTGACCGCGAACGCGTAGGTGCCTGTGACCTTGGACAGCGCGTCGAGCACCGCGCCCTCCAGGGTCGGCGCCGGGGACTGGGCGATCAGGTGGGCAACCACCTCGGTGTCGGTCTCCGAGCTGAACTCCTCGCCGCCAGCGATCAGCTTCTCCCGCAGCTCCATGGCGTTGTCGATAATGCCGTTGTGCACGACGGCGACGCGGCCGTCGGCACTGGCGTGCGGGTGCGCGTTGACCTGCGTGACCGGGCCATGCGTCGCCCACCTGGTGTGCCCGATGCCGACCTTGCCGGTCAGCCGGCTCGGCAGTGCGGCCTCCAGGTCCCTGACCCGGCCGACCTGGCGGAAGATCTGGGTTCCCTTGGGCGACATGACCGCGATGCCTGCCGAGTCGTAGCCCCGGTACTCAAGCCGGAACAGGCCCTCCATCAGGATCGGGACCGCGTTCTGGCTGCCGATGTAGCCCACGATTCCGCACATGCGCTGTTGTCCCCTCTGGGTGTGATGACTCGTCCGGCCTCAGCCGTAGACGATCCTGCGAAGCTGGCGCTCGGACAGCTCGGGAGCCGCCACGAGCCGGCCGGCGAGCTCGGCGGCGATCAGCCGGAAGATCTCGTCGTTCTTCTTGCCGTACATCTGGTAGTGGGCATGCTGGCGCCGTACGTAAACCTCCACTGGCTCGCGATACCACGCCAGGACCTCGGAAGTGACCCGCGCTGCCTCTCCCGCCGACAGTCCAGTGGACTCCGACAGCAGGCTGACCAGCTCCCGGTCGACGGACGGCTCAGATCGCGGCACCCCCACATAGTCCGCGATCGAGTCACCGAAAGCCAAGTTCTTGCCCGAAATCGGGCACAGCATTGACCTCCGGCGACCCGAACTACGCGGGTGGCATGTTCTTGTAGGTGAACGAGTCGAACAGGTGCACCTGGTCGCAAAGGTGCGGGCTCGGCAGGCCGGTCGCCGAGATGAACCCGCTCTGGCCGGGCGGCAGCACGTCCTGGCCGGTCATCGCGCGGTCGGCCTCGACGGCCATCATGAACGTGCTGCGGTTCTGCGAGGGGCTGGCGCCGCAGTGCGTCACCACGCTTGCTGCCTGCGCGAGCGGGTCGAGGCTGTTCCAGTTCTGATCGACGGCCGGCCGGTAACCCCATCGCGCGATGTCGGCGGTGCCGAAGCCCGGCACATCCTGGCCGAGCTGAGTGCCGGTGCCCGACAAGATCGTGATCGCGTCGTTCAGGCTCTCGACCAAGAGCTCGTCCCGGTGCCCGGCGAAGTAGTCGCCCTGATAGCACAGCGTCCCGCACGGCTGCACCCCGCGGGTGTGCGCGAGAATGTGGTAGAGCAGGTTGTAGGTGCCCATCCCGCCGAGCCCGCCGAACGTGCCCATCTTGAGCGAGGCGTCGCTGAAGTTGACGCGCCCCGTGTACTGCTCGCCAGCGTTCAGGCCGCCCTCGAACACGTTGCGCTCGTAGGCCTCGAGGAAGTTCATGAAGATCGACATGGCCGGGCTGCCCAGCGTGCTGACGCCGTTCCAGCGCAGCAGCGTGGCGATCGCCCCGGCCAGGTCCGGATGGGTCGCCGGGTCGGTCAGCGGGCTCTGCGCGGCCCTCAGCTGCCGGTAGGCCCGCGCCAGGAACGGGATGAAGTACGGCGCGGCCGGCCTGGTGTTGTCCTGGTTGTCGATGGTCCCGATCGTGTGCTCGATGCGCTCGAGGTACCCGATGGTGATCGTGGTGCTCCTGGCGAGCATGGCGGCGATCAGCGAGGACCGGAAGATTGTGCCCCAGTACTCGTCGCCCTCATTCTGCTGGTAGAAGGCCCGCGCCGACGGCTTGGTGTTCCAGTTGTCCAGATAACCCTGCCTGGGGTTCACGCTCCGTGGCATGCCGCGCCACGGCACGAACCGGTTCCACTGCTCGGTGCCGTTGCCGAGCGCGGGCAGCCGCGGGTCGACCGTGCCCAGCGGCGGCTCGGCCGGGACCAGGCCGTCGCCGAAGTAGGCGATGTTGCCCTTGCGGTCGGCGTACAGGAAGTTGTGCAGCGTGGTGACCAGCCGCATCGAGCGGGTGAACTGGCGCAGGTTCCGGTCACCACCAAGCTGGGAGAACCCGAGCAGCGAGCCGGTCTCCCTGCCCCAGGACGCGAACCTCATCGCGAACGCCGTCCCGCCCTGCGGCGGCGCGATGATCGGCCCGTCGATGGTCCGGTACACCCGATACGTGGCGGGCTCGGCTCCGGCCACCGGGATCTTCTCGGTGAGCACCTGCATCTTCCGCCAGGTGCCATCGAACAGGTAGGTCGGCGGGGAGACCGTGAAGTTCACCTGCATCGCGTAGATGCGCTGGTCGACGGTCTCCTCGCTGGTGGTGGTCCAGGCCAGGTTGGCGTTGCGGCCGATCAGCACGAACGGCTCGCCGGTGATGTACATGCCGCCCGCGTCATAGCCAGGGCCGCGCAGGTACTCCTCGCCGTCCACGCTCGGCGTGCCGAACCCCTCCTGCGGAGCACCCCACAGCAGGGCGTGGCCGCTGGCCGAGCGCCACGGCGCGACCGCGATCGCGTTCGAGCCGCCATGGGAGAGCACCTTCAGGCTGATGCCGGTGGCCAGGATCCGGCGCCGGTCCGCGGCCAGCGCCCGCTCGGCGGCCCTGACCTCGGACGTCCTGATCTTCGAGAGCGCGGCGAGCTGCCGCGCGGTCGCGGCGACGTCGGCCCGGTCCGGCAGGCCGGCCGATCTGACCTCGGCCGCCGCGGCGGCCGCCGACCTGGGCGGCACGGTGGTCGGCGCTGTGGTGTCGTCGATCCAGCGGGCGTCGTTGAATATCGCGACCGCGTCGGGCCCGGCGTGCGTGTCGCCGGTCGTGGTCAGCTCGGCCTTGAGATAGGTCAGGAAGCTGAGGTCTTGCAGCTCGCTGCCGCCTCCGCCGCCGAACTCCCTGGCCAGGTAGTTGCCCACGGCGATCGTGTCGATCGGGCGCCAGGGAGCTGGCCGGTAAGGGCCGGACAGGCCGAGCGCCTTGCCGAGCACATAGAACTCGACCGGCACGAGGCTGACCGCGTTCGCCGTGCGGAACGCATGCGCCTCGTAGGCGTTGATGCCTGCCGAGAACGCGACGATCGCGCGCCTGGCGGCCGACGGCAGCGAGCGGAACTGCGCCCGCAGTTCGGCGGGGGTGTAGAACAGCGTCCGTACCGTCTCGTCCTGGCCGAGCTCACCGGATCCGAATATCTGGGACAGGGTGCCCTCGACAGCGCGCCTGGTCAGCTCGAGCTGCGCCATCCGGTCCTGCGCCTGCGCCCAGCCCGCGCCAAACCACATCCCGGCAAGCGTCCGCGCGTAGATACTCGGCACGCCGTAGGAGTCACGCCGGATCACCGCGGTCACGCGGCCGTATCCGACCCGCTCGACCGCCGGCGGCGACTGAGCCGCGGCGACGCGACCCGCCATGCTGGCCGAGGCCGGCCCGGCCATGGCTGCCACGACCGCGACCGCCACCAGGCCGCTGCCCGCCCGAATGCCGTTACGCCACAGCATGCCCATGCCGCCTCCGAACAGGTACCCCGGCCGGAAGCTAACCCCGTAGTGGCTCACTGTCAATGGTGCGGAAGTGGCACAGTAACCGCATGGAGACCTTCAGCATCGCGGTCGACGGCGGCCGGTCGGTGGACGTGACCGTGGCCGGCCCGCCTGACGGGCTGCCCTTCGTGTTCCACACCGGCACGCCGTCGGGCCTGGCGACCTTCCGGCCGATGATCGACGCCGCGGCCGGCCGCGGCCTGCGCTACATCCAGTACGCCCGCCCGGGGTACGGCGGCTCCGCGCCGCTGCCTGGGCGGCGGGTGGCCTCGGCAGTGGCCGACCTCGCCGCGGTGCTTGACCACCTCGGTGCCGGCCGCTTCATCACGGCGGGCTGGTCAGGCGGCGGGCCGCACGCGCTGGCCTGCGCCGCGCTGCTGCCCGGTCGGTGCGCCGCCGCGGCGAGCATCGCCGGAGTGGCGCCGCGGCAGGCCGACGGGCTCGACTGGCTCGCCGGGATGGCCGCCGAGAACGTGGCGGAGTTCGGCGCCGCAGAGCGGGGTGAGGCCGAGCTCACCGCGCTCCTCTCGGCTGCGGCTGAGGTGATGGCCGCAGTGACCGGCGAGCAGGTCGCTGCCGAGCTCGGAGGGCTGGTGACGGCCGCGGACCGGAACGCACTGACGG
Organism: Streptosporangiaceae bacterium; assembly: GCA_035517035.1. Taxonomy (GTDB): domain Bacteria; phylum Actinomycetota; class Actinomycetes; order Streptosporangiales; family Streptosporangiaceae; genus Chersky-822. Next base: position 26,212 of record DATIZP010000101.1, read on the forward strand.
GCGAATTCGCCGACTACCTGGCCGCGCTCTTCCGGTCGGCGCTGAGCACGGGGATCGCCGGCTGGCGCGACGACGACCTGGCGTTCACCGCTGACTGGGGGTTCGACCCCGGCCAGATCACCGTGCCGGTCGCTGTCTGGCAGGGCGACCAGGACGCGATGGTGCCGTTCGCGCACGGGCAGTGGCTGGCTGACCGGATCCCCGGGGCACGTGCACACCTGCTGTCAGGCGACGGCCACCTGACCCTGATCCTGCGCCACTTCGGCGCGATCCTGGACGACCTCGCCGAGCTCGGTCGCTGAGCGGTTCTGACCGATCCGCCGCAGCAGGCCTGGGAATAAAGCTGTGCATGATTCTGTGGACAACATGAGATCTGCGGCCTGGTACGGTGGATAAGCGCCACACGTCCTGTGGATAGCGAAAAGAATCTTGTATTTACTGGCCGAACTCCTTGTGCCAACCACCGTATTGGCAGTAGAAATTCTCTCACCACCGACGCCGGGCCAGTCCGAGGAGCGATCCGCGGAGCGCCGGGGGTGCCGGGAGACCGGCGACCTCCAGCGGCGCCCGATTCCCGGTGGTGCCCGGGGCAGCGCACCGGCCGCCGAGTCATCGGCGTGCTAGCGCGCCAGGGGCGGCGAAGGCCCCTCCATCTCATACATGGAGGGGCCTTCGCTCTGCCCGCCGTTCTGCCGGCCGCCGCTCTGCCGGCCGCCGCTCTGTCGGCCGCCGCTCTGCCAGCCGCCGGCGTGGGCGCCCGCCAGCCTAGGCGTATTTGCGTGGTTAGCGGGGATTGTCGGTATTGCGACCGGCGTCACGCGGTGGAGCATCAGCGAACGCATCGGTCCTTGGCGTAATTACGGTGCTTCATTCTGGGCCATTGCCCATTATTTGTTTACTCTTTGATGAGGATATTAGCCGCGCCAGGCACAGGTCTCTCCAATCGCGCATTACTCCGGGCACATGCCGCACTTCGATCTATAGCCCGAATACAGGTATCGCAGGTAATCGTTAATGCATTCAACGGGCGGCCAGCCGACTACAGTGCGACACTGATCGCTGACGGTCCGCTTACGGCCTCTTGTGGCCAGTGGCGCATCTGCCCCGGTGCGCGCTGCCTCCGTGACGCGGGACCTGACCCATAGCCGGCCCTGGTGAGCAGGCACTCGATGTGTACCGGCAGGCACTCGAACCTTGAGGGGAGCGTCGGTCGGGCGTGCGACAGGGACGGGGAAGTGAATGGGCCTGATGATTGACCGCGCCGGGCACTCGGAGGAATACGAGGCGATAGCGCTGCCGCCCGCCGCGGGCGGCGGCCTGACCCACCTCGGGCCGGCGGTCTTCCTGCGCCGCTCGGCCAGGCCGAGCAGGCGGGCCGTACTGCACCTGCACGACCTGACCGGGTCGTTCGCGCCTGCCGACCTGGCCCGCTGGTACAACGAGCGCGGCTTTCACTTCTACATGACCGACGTCGACACCGGCGAACTGCAGAACGCCAGGCGCCGCGGGTCGCGCCGCCAGCCCGCCTGCTTCGCCGCGCTGGATGCCGCCTGCCTGCACCTGCGGGAGGCCGACGGAATCGACGCGATCATCCTGAGCGCGGACGGACCGGCCGCCGTGGCGGCAGGCCTGTGGTGCGATGCCCGCGCCGACGCCGGCCCGGTCGGAGCGCTGATCCTGTCCGGCACCGACCTCGGCGCGCTGCGGGGCAGCCTGGACATCCGCTGCCCGGTGCTGGTGATCGCCGCGGCCGCTGACCGCTCCGATCGCAAGGACCGGCGGGACCGGCGCGGCCGCGACGCGGTCCGGCTCGGCCAGCACGTCACCTGGCTGTACCTGGACCCCGAGCCCGGCCCCGACGCCGCAGCCGGCGGGGCCGGCGCCGAGCAGCGCAAGCGCATGTTCGACGAGATGGGCCGCTGGCTCGGCGCGTACATGTACGGCAAAGTGCGTGACCAGCTGCTGTGACCAGCGCTAACCGTGCACGATCAGGTAGGCGAGGATCACCAGCCCGACCAGGCTGAGAGGGATCAGCGCCTTGGCCGCAAGCGCCCGTTCGTATCTGACGGCATCGGCGATCTCGGCGTCGTAGTCATACGCCGAGCCGGCAGGCCCGCCGTCACGGCACGCCGATCTTGCCGGTCTTCTCTGTCTTGTCCCATACCGCCTCAGCCCCCCTGAACTCTTTCGCGTAGGCCGCGAGCGTGATCGCGCACAACAACGACCCGTACCCGGCCAGGTACAGCAGCGCCGCGCTCAGGTGCCGCCGCGGGCCGCTCTCGCCCTCCACCACCTTGGCCAGGTACGCAACACCCATCGAGGCGGCCAGCCAGACGTAGGTGAACAGCACCTCGGCCGCGGGCGCCGCGTGCCCGTACGTCACGCCGAACTCGGCAAGGCCGCGCCGCACCATCCAGCTCACCTGGTGGGACAGCAGCACGGTGGCCATGATCAGCAGGCTGATCACACCAGGGAAGAGTGCCCCCTGCCGCCAGCTGCGGCGGCCGACCTGCGGATCGATCAGCAGCGAGTACGAGAGCAGGAAGACATAGGTGATCACGTTGATGATCCACAGCGCGCGGAACGCGGTGTGGCTCAGCGGGTTGTCCACGAAATACAGCGCCACCAGCGCCGCCGAGGCGACCAGCAGCGTGACCGGCAGCAGGAACACGGAGAACCAGATCGCGCCGAAGCTGACGCTGCCCAGCCGGTGCGTGCGGGACCGGCGCAGTCGCAGCGTGCCGAACCACACGCTCCTGAACCGCCAGGTCACCTGGACGTTGCCGCGCGCCCAGCGCAGCCGCTGCTTCCACAGCGCGGCGATGGAGCCGGGCTCCTCGGCCCACACCCTGGCATGCGGCTCGAACAGCACGCGCCGCCCGGCCAGCTGGGCGCGGAACGTGCTCACGGTGTCCTCGGCCAGCGTGCCGGTGTCGATCCGGCCGCCGATCGCGACCAGGTTCTCCCATGCCCCCGGCCCGCTTCAGCCTGTAATCAACCAGCTACTTGCTGTCTACCCGGCGGGTCCTGACCGAACACCGCCGCCCGGTGAACCTGACGCCGGCCAGGTACGTGTCAGCTGTTGACAGCAACCTCGTGAAAGGGGCGGAGCTTTGGTCAGTATCGGTACCAGCCGGAAGGCCGGCCGCCGCTGGACGGCGCGCGTGGCAGCGGGAGCGGTCGCGCTCGGCAGCCTGACCGTGATCTCGGTGGACCTGACGGCCGCGCAGGCGGCCCCGGCGTCCAAGTCGGCCGCGGTCGTGAAGGTCGTGACCAGGGGCAAGTTCGGCAAGATCCTCGCCACGACCAAGGGTCGCAGCCTGTACATCCTGCCGAAGGGCAGCTGCACGGGATCGTGCCTGCCCGTCTGGCCCCCGCTGGTGATGCCCAAGGGCACGACCGTGCCGACCGGCACGCACTGCCTGAAGACGGCCTCGTTCCACGGCAAGCTCCAGGTCACCTACCGCGGCAAGCGGCTGTACCTGTTCTCCGGGGACAGCGGCACGAGCGTGAACGGTAACGGGGAGGGCGGGTTCAAGGTGGCGAAGTTCTCCGCCAGCGCCTGCCCGATGTAGCCGGCTCGGCGGCCAGCTCAGCCGGAGCCGATGCGGAGCCCGTGCTCACGCAGGTCCGCCCTGAGCTGGCCGGCGCCGGCGTACCTGATCGCGACCATGCCAAGCCCGCGCGCCGCGGCGACGTTGGGGTCGGCATCGTCGATGAACAGCGTGGCCGACGGCGCCAGGTCGTAGCGGGCGAGCAGGATCTCGAAGATCTTCGGGTCCGGCTTGGCGACCCGCTCGATGCCCGAGATGACGCAGCCGTCAAACATGTCGAAAAACGCGAACCTGTCCCGCCGGAGCGCGAACGTGTCCGCCTCCATGTTGCTGAGCGCGTAGCACGGCAGCCCGGAGGCCCTCACCTCGGCGAGCACCTGCACCCCCGCGTCGATCTGGCCGACCACCATCTCCTCGGTCCGCCTCGCCCACGCCATGATCAGGTCAGCCTTGGCCGGGTACTGGCCGGCCAGCTCCTGGCAGGACTGCTCGATGTCGGCGCCGAGGTCGTGCGCGAGATGCCATTGCGGCGTGCAGATCCGGCCGAGGAACTCCTCCAGGCTGGCCGGGTCATCGATCAGCTTGCGGTACAGGTGCCGCGGGTTCCAGTCGAGCAGGACCCCGCCGATGTCGAACACGACGGCAGTGATGCTACGGTCGGCCACCGGCCGACCGTAGCATCACTCCGCTACGCGACCTTCACCTGCACCGCCGGGTAGCCGGTCGCGCCGTTGGGCTCGGGCGGCTCGGACAGCGCGGTCTGGGTGTAGCCGGTCTTGTCGGTGGCCCGGGCCTCGATCACGTGATTGCCCGGCGCCGCGTCCCACGGGATCGACCACTGCCGCCAGGTGTCGATCCCCGGCACGGTGGCGAGCGTCGCCTCCCGCCAGGGCCCGCGGTCCACCCGCACCTCGACCGCCTCGATGCCGCGGTGCTGCGCCCAGGCCTCGCCCGCGATCACGGTCGGCCCCTTCTTCAGCACGTTCTGCCCGGACGGAACGTCGATCCGCGACTCGGTCTTGATCGTCGCCTCCTGCGACCAGCCGCGCTGAGTCCAGTACGCGTGGTTGGCCGCGTACGTAGTGACCTCGATGTCGGTGATCCACTTGCAGGCCGACACGTACCCATACAGGCCGGGTACCACGGTGCGGACCGGGAAGCCGTGGGCGGTCGGCAGCGGCTTGCCGTTCATGCCCACGGCCAGCATCGCGGCCCTGCCGTCCATCGCCGTGGCCACGGGCGTGCCCGAGGTGAAGCCGTCGAACGAGGTGCAGTACAGCTGATCGGCCCCTGCCTTGATGCCGACCTCGCGCAGCAGCGCGCCCAGACTGGCGCCGAGCCACTTGGCGTTGCCGATGTAGGGCCCGCCCACCGGGTTGGAGACACAGCACAGCGTGATGTAGTCCTCCATCAGCGGGCGCCTGAGCAGCTCGCCGAAGGAGAGCGTCATCTCCCGCTGCACCATCCCGTGAATCCGCAGCTGCCAGCTTGACGGCGGGATCTGCGGCAGCACGATCGCGGTGTCGACGCGGTAGAAGGCCGAGTTCGGAGTGATGAACGACGCCAGTCCCGGGACGTGCAGGTCGACTCCGGCCGGCAGCGGCGGCACCGGCCGCGCCGCGGCGGGCAGCTTCAGTGATTTCACGGCGGC
>DATIZP010000102.1:0-2010 GCA_035517035.1 Streptosporangiaceae bacterium
GGGCGGGATCAGGGACATGTCCCGTGTGCCGAGCGCGATCTGGGTGGTGGACACCAAGAAGGAGCACATCGCCGTCAACGAGGCCCGCAAGCTGGGCATCCCGGTGGTGGCCATCCTCGACACCAACTGCGACCCGGACGAAGTCAACTACCCGATCCCGGGCAACGACGACGCGATCCGCAGCGTCGCGCTGCTGACCAGGGTGGTGGCCGACGCGGTCGCCGAGGGCCTGATCGCCCGCGCGGGCGCGGCCTCGGATGACGAGAAGCCCTCCGGTGACCGGCTGGGCACCGAGGAGCCGCTGGCCGAGTGGGAGCGCGAGCTGCTCCAAGGTTCCCAGGCCGCCGCCACGACCGCCGACGCCGCCACGACCGCCGACGCCGCCACGGCCACGGACGCTGCCGCCACCCCAGACGCTGCCGCCACCCCGGACGCTGCCGCCACCCCGGACGCCGTCGCCACGGACGCTGCCGCCACGGACGCTGCCGCCACCCCGGACGCCGCCGCCGCGGACACGGTAACCCCGCCCGACTCGCCGTCCGTGGAAGCGGCCGCCGCCGAGGGCGCCGCCGACGCCGAGATCAACGCTGAATCGGCTATTACCAGCAACGAGGCCGCCGCTTCCGACCAGGCCGACGACCAGGTCGGCATCGCCGAGGCGACGGACGAGGCGACGGACCAGGCCAACGGGGCTGAGTAGACGAGGCAGTCAACGAGACTGAGTGAGAGACGAGGACATGGCGAATTTTTCCGCCGCTGACGTGAAGCGGCTCCGCGAGCAGACTGGCGCCGGCATGATGGACTGCAAGAACGCACTCACCGATGCCGACGGCGACATCGAGGCGGCGATCGAGCTGCTCCGGCTCAAGGGCGCCAAGGACGTGAACAAGCGCGCCACCCGCACCGCGGCCAACGGCCTGGTCGTGGCCGAACTCGACGGCACTCAGGCCGGCGTGCTGGTCGAGCTGAACTGCGAGACGGACTTCGTCGCGAAGACCGACCTGTTCCAGCAGACCGCCGCGGAGATCGCAAAGACCGCGATCCGGGCCAGCGCCGCCGACCGGCTGACGCTGCTGAGCACCGAGGCCCGCCCGGGCACCACCGTGGAGCAGCTGATCGACGAGGCCGGCGCGAGCCTGAAGGAGAAGCTGGAACTCGGCCGGTTCGCCCGGTTCGAGGGCGGCTACGTAGCGAGCTACCTGCACCGCAGCGACGCGGCCCTGCCGCCGACCCTGGGCGTGCTCATCCAGCTCGACAAGGACAACGCCGAGGTGGCCAAGGACCTGGCCCAGCAGGTGGCCGCGATGCGTCCGCTCTACACCACGCGGGACCAGGTCCCGGCCGATGTGGTGGAGAAGGAGCGCCGGATCGCCGAGCAGATCACCCGCGACGAGGGCAAGCCGGAGCAGGCCATCGGCAAGATCGTGGACGGCAGGCTGAACGCCTATTTCAAGGACGTCGTGCTCACCGAGCAGGCGTTCGTGAAGGATCAGAAGACCGCGATCAAGCAGGTCCTGGCGCAGAACGGTGTCACTGTCACCGGCTTCGCCCGGTTCCAGGTCGGACAGGCTTAAACAGGCCAGCCTTAATACCACCAGAAAGGGCCTGATGCCGGACTCCGGACCAGCGGGGGTGCTTCATCCGAGCTGGAGCCGGGTGGTGCTGAAGCTGTCCGGCGGGCTGTTCGCGGGCGCCGAGCCCCTGGGCATCTCGCCGGACGTGGTGGCCCACCTGGCGGCGGAGATCATCGCCGCCGTGAAGGACGGCGTGCAGGTCGCCGCGGTAGTCGGCGGCGGCAACATGTTTCGCGGCGCGGCCCTGGCCGAACGGGGTATCGACCGGGCCCGCGCCGACTACATGGGCATGCTGAGCACGGTCATCAACTGCCTGGCCCTGCAGGACGTGCTGGAGCAGCGCGGCGTCGAGACCCGGGTGCAGACGGCCATCACCATGGGCCAGGTGGCCGAGGCCTATATCCCGAGAAGGGCCGTCCGGCACCTGGAGAAGGGC
>DATIZP010000103.1:0-11189 GCA_035517035.1 Streptosporangiaceae bacterium
CGGCCTGCTGTCGCACATCGGCATGCAGGACGTCGCCAGGCAGTCCGGGCAGCGGCGCCGCGGGCCAGCCGAATTCACCGGCGCGCGTGGTGCCCGTTTCGCCATCTTCCCCGATTCGGTGCTGGCGAGAAGGCCGCCGCCATGGGTGGTCGCTGCCGAGCTTGTCGAGACCTCGCGGCTGTGGGCCAGGATCGCGGCCAGGATCGAGCCCGACTGGGCAGAACGGCTCGCCCCGCACCTGATCAGGCGGGAGTACAGCGAGCCGCACTGGGACGGCCGCCGCGGCGCGGCGATGGCGCTTGAGCGGGTGACCCTGCACGGCCTGCCGCTCGCGGCCGCGCGGCCGGTCACGATGAGTCGGGTGGACCCGTTCCTGGCGCGCGAGCTGTTCATCAGGCACGCGCTGGTCGAGGGGGATTGGCAGACCCACCACCGTTTCTTCCAGGCCAACGCCCGGCTCATCGACGAAGCGCAGGAGATGGAACGAAGAGCGCGCAGGCGCGGCGTCATCGCCGACGACGCCGCGTTGTTCGCGTTCTACGACCGGCGGATTCCCGCCGACGTCACCTCGGCGCGGCACTTCGACTCCTGGTGGAAGAAGGCCAGGCAGGCTGACGCCGACCTGCTGACCCTCACGCCTGCCGACCTGGCCGGGCCGGCCGCCGACGAGGTCAGCCCGGCCGACTACCCAAGCACGTGGGACGGCCTGGCGCTGAGCTACGAGTTCGATCCCGGCCAGCCCGACGACGGCGTCGCCGCCGACATTCCGCTCGCGGCGCTGAACCAGGTCAGCGCCGACGAGTTCTCCTGGCAGGTGCCCGGGCTGCGCGAGGAGCTGGTCACCGAGCTGATCAGGACGCTGCCCAAGCAGCTGCGCACCAGGTTCGTGCCCGCACCTGACGTGGCGCGCGAGGTGCTCGGGCGGATCGGGCCCGCCGACGGCGGCGGGCTGCTTGACGCGCTCGGCGCCGAGCTGCGCCGGATGAGCGGGGTGACCATCCCGGCCGATGCCTGGGACCTGTCCAGGCTGCCCGCCCACCTGCGGCTGACGTTCCGGGTCGTGGATGACGGGACGGTGCTGGCCAGCGGCAAGGACCTGGAGGCGCTGCGCGACGAGCTGCGGCCGCAGCTGCGGGAGCGGCTCGCTGACGCCGCCGGCGAGCTGACCAGGACGGGCCTGACGTCGTGGGACTTCGGCGCACTGCCGCGAGTGTTCGCCCACGGGGAGGTCACGGCATACCCGGCGCTGGACGACGACGGCGACTCGGTGCGCATCGCGCTGTTCGAGACGCAGGGCCAGGCGGCCGCCGCGATGGTGCGCGGCAACCGCCGCCTGCTGCTGCTCCAGGTGCCCACCGGCGCCCGCGCGGTCGCGATGCGGCTGCCGTCGAGCGCGAAGCTTGCGATGAGCCGGCACCCGTACCCCAGCGCCGCCGCGCTGCTCGACGACTGCGCGGCCTGCGCGGCCGACGAGATCATCGCGGAGGCCGGCGGGCCGGCCTGGGACGCCGAGGCGTTCGCCGCGCTGCTCGATGAGGCCAGGTCCGCGCTGCCGGCGCGAACCGCCGACGTGGTCAGCAGGGTCGGCGCGATCCTGCTTGCGGCGCACGCCGCGGAGTCCGGGCTTGACCAGGCCAGGAGCCCGGCCTTCGCGGCGGCGGCCGCCGACATGCGCGGCCAGCTGGAAGGGCTCGTGCACCGGGGGTTCGTGGCGCAGGCCGGGGCGCAGCGGCTGCCGCACCTGGTCCGGTACCTGCGCGGGATCTGCGTCCGGCTGGACAAGGCGCCGGGCGACCTGCGCAGGGACGCCGAGCGGATGGACGTGGTGCACCGGGTGACGCAGGAGTACGAGCAGGTGCTTGCCGGGTTGCGGCCGCCCGCCCGTGATCGCGACGACGTCGTGGCCGTCCGCTGGATGATCGAGGAGCTGCGGATCAGCCTGTTCGCCCAGACGCTCGGCGCCGCGATCCTGGTGTCCGAGCAGCGGATCATGACCGCGCTCGACCGGGTGGCCGCCCGGCGGAGCTAGGCCAGAGCTGGCCCGCGTCGCGCCGGCGGCCGGCGGATGCCGTGGCGGGCGGATGTCTTGGCGGGCAGTTGCCGTGGTGGGCGGCGGCTAGCTGCCATAGCAGGCGGCGGCTACCGCCTTCCCGCTGGCACCCGGTAGCGTGTCTGCCCATGACAGCCAGCCTGATGCCGGCGTCCGGGCCAGGTCCCGGCGATGCCCAGGCAGCGGGGCTGTCCGAGAGCATCGCCCGGCTTCGCCGGGCGATGCGGCGGGCGGCCCGCGCCGCCGACCCGGCCAACATGCTCACGGTCGCTCAGCTCGAGCTGCTGTCCAGCATGGCCGAGCACCCGGGCGCCAGGCCCGGCGAGCTTGCCAGGCTGCTGCGGCTCGCGCCGAACACCGTGACCACGCTGCTCAACGCGCTCACGCCACGCGGCCTGGTCACCCGTAGCGCCGACGCAGGCGACCGCCGGGCGGTCGCCATGCACCTGACCGCGGCCGGCCGGGAGGCACTCGAAACCTGGCAGGCCACCAACGCCGCGATCCTGCGCGCCGCGGTCTCTGAGCTGCCCGCGGCTCAGCGGAGGGCGCTGATCCACGCCGTGCCCGCGCTTGACGCACTGGCCCGCGCCATCGAGGCGATCACGGACGCGGCAGGCTAGCTGATCCGCTCCGTGACACGCCAATCCCCGCCGTCCCGCCCACCCGCCGCGACCCGCTGGAGGCACCAATGCTGACGATCACGCGCCTGCACCTCGCCAGTCTCGAGGTCGGCGGCGAGCGGTGGCCGGTGCACGGGTTCGTGGTCACCCATCCGGGCGGGGCCATCCTGGTCGACACCGGGGTGGGCGGGCCAGGCGAAATGCTGCGCGATTGGCGGGTGGTGAACAGGTCAGTCGGCGACGCTCTCGCCGAGATCGACATGAGCCCGGCCGACATCAACCTGGTGATCAACACCCACCTGCACTTCGACCACTGCGGGCAGAACGCCGTGTTCCGGCATGCGCCCTGTTACGTGCAGCGGGCCGAGCTCGACCGGGCCAGGCGCGAGTCGCCCGAGCTTTACGACTGGTTCGACTTCGCCAGCGCGCGGTTCGAGCTGCTCGACGGCGACACCGAGATCGTGCCGGGCCTGTCCGTGATCACGACGCCCGGGCATACGGTGGGCCACCAGTCGGTGCTTGTGGCGCCAGGCGACGGAGGGCCCGAGCTGCTGATCGGGGACGCGGTCTACACCTCCGCGCAGTATGACGGCCCGGCCGACAGCGAGCTGCCGGCCGGGCAGGCCAGCGACCCGGTGGCGTGGCGTGACTCGCTCGCCAGGATCAAGTCGGTGGCGCCGGCGCGCGTGCACTTCTGCCACGACACGGCTGTGATACACAGCTAACCGGGATACACACCTCACCGGGACACAGGGCTCACCGGGCCACGGGCCGACCGGGCACACGGGCCGACCGGGTACACGGGCCGACCGGGCACACGGCTCACCGGACGAACGGAGTTCGGCGTGCGCAGCATGCGATACGACCGCGACGTGCTGGCCGCCGCGCCTAAGCGCGGCCGTCCCGCCGAGCTTCCCCGAGTCCAGGCCGAGTACGGCCTGGTGGTCGAGGATGCGGCCGGTGAGTTCTGCGGCGCGGTCGTCGGCTGGGAGAAGGATGCCGTCACCCTGGAGGACGCCAGGGGCCGCCGCCGGGCGTTCCCCTTCGGGCCAGCGCCGTTCCTGCTCGAGGGCAAGCCGGTGATGCTGGTCAGGCCGGCTCCCGGTGGGCCTGGCGGACAGGGGCCGGGCGGGCAGGGGCCGGGCAGGCCAGGTGGTCCCGCCAGGACGGCGTCGGGGTCGGTGGCCGCGCCGCCGGCCAGGGCCAAGATCGCCAGGGCCAGCAGGATCTACGTCGAGGGCCGCCACGACGCCGAGCTCGTCGAGAAGATCTGGGGCGATGACCTGCGCGACGTCGGCGTGGTGGTCGAGCCGCTCGGCGGGATCGACGACCTGCCGCAGATCGTGACCGGATTCGCCCCGGGGCCGCGCCGCCGTCTCGGCGTGCTGGTGGATCACTTGGTCGCAGGATCCAAGGAGACTCAGATCGCCGCCCGGGTGACCTCGCCGCACGTGCTGGTGGTCGGGCATCCGTACGTGGATGTCTGGGCGGCGGTCAAGCCGTCGATCTTCGGCCTGCAGCGCTGGCCGGATGTGCCGCGGGGCACGCCGTGGAAGGAGGGCGTGCTGAGCGCCATCGGCTGGCCCATTGACCCCTCCGCTGCCTGGCAGCGGATACTGCGCTCGGTCAGCACGTTCACCGACCTGGAGCCCGCGTTCCTCGGCCGGGTCGAGGAGCTGATCGACTTCGTCACCGACCCCGCACGTACCTAGCCGCTCCCCCGCCCGCCCCGCGTACTCCCGCCCGCGCCGTCCCCCGGTCTGGCCTCCGCCCCGACATCGTGCCTCGTTGATGTCGCTCCGCACGACATCAACGAGGCACGATGTCGCCGGAATGCCCGCGCGGGGGCCCGGGGGACGCCAGGGCCCGAGGACCCACAGTGCCTGAGGGGCGCGCGGTACCCGAGGGGCGCGCGGTACCCCGAAGGGCCCGCGGTACCCCGAGGGACGCGCGGTACCTGAGGGACGCGCGGTACCTGAGGGGCGTGCGATACCCCGAGGGGCGCGGGGTACCCGAGGGACGCGCGGTATCCCGAGGGGCCCGCGGTACCCGAGAGGCGCGCGGTGGTTAGACGGCTTCTTCGGGCTGGCTGAAGCGCTCCATCATGATCGACTGGCCGCGGAAGTTCGGGTTACGCCGCACCCGGCGCTCGATGGTGGAGGCCTGCAACGTGTAGCCGAGGAACAGGATCAGCGAGAGAGCCTGGACCAGGACGGCGACCCAGACCGTGCTGAAGATCGTCAGCGTCCAGTCGTTCAGCGCGTGCAGGATGGCCGGGATGCTGACCCCGAGCAGCAGCATCGGGATGCGGCGGCGCCGGTAGTTCACCGCGATGCCGACGAAGAAGCCGGAGACGCCGGCCCACACCGCGTGCTGGAAGCCGTCGACGAACACCCGGAACGCGAACAGCAGCGCCCCCGCGTCCGCCTGGCTGATCCCCGGCGCGCTGTGGATCGCGACGATCGCGGCAGGCGTGTACAGCGACTGCTCGACCAGGCCGAACGTCAGGCCGGTGACCGTCCCCATCAGCATCCAGGTGCGCGGGTCGAGTTTCTTCTTGAACCCGTAGAGCAGCACGAGCGCCGCCACGAGCACGGGGATCGCCTTGGTGGTCTCCTCGTTGTAGCCCACCACAAGCGCCTTGGGGAAGTTGAGCGTGGCGCCCAGCGAGTCGTTGATGTTGATCGTGACGACATGCAGCCAGATGATCGTCCAGATGATGGCACCGATCGCGGCGATGATCTCGATCCGGCCGATCTGCGGGGGCCTGATCAGGTACCAGAACGCGAGCAGCCATAGCGGGGCGACGTACAGGCTGTACGCCCAGCCGGGCGTGGTCAGGCTGTGCGCATTGGAGAACAGCCCGAGGAAGATCAGCGGCAGCAGCGCGTACGGAATGATCAGCAGCCTGATTCCCTGCCGCCAGCCACGGTCGTGCAGCCAGCTCTTGATCGGGACGAGGGTCTCGAAGAACGAGCCCTGGTCCAGCTGGGACAGCGGAATGCCGCCGGCGGCCGCGCCGGGGCCGAAGCCCGGGTAGCCGGGCATGCCGGGCGGGACGGCACCATAGCCCTGTGGTGCCCCGCCAGGCCCGAAGCCCTGCGGCGGCACGCCGGCACCCGGGCCGAAGCCCTGCGGGGGAGCGCCTGCCGCAGGTCCGTAGCCCTGCTGCCCCGGTGCACCGCCCCCTGGGCCGTACCCCTGCGGAGCCCCGGCGCCCGGCCCGTAACCCGGCGGCGGCGCGTCGGCAGGCGGATAGCCCTGCGGCGCCCCGGCCGGAGCCCCCGGCGCGTACGGCGCCGCCGCGGCCGCGTAAGCGGTCGGCCCGGCGGCAGCACCTGCGCCCTGGCCGGGCCCACCCACACCGGCAAGTTCGGTCTTCATCGGCGCCTGGCCAGGCGCGGCCGCCGCCTGCAGGCGCAGCGAAGGGCCCTGCGGCGAGGCGAGGGTCACGTCCACGGCCTGGGCCACGCCGAACTGGGCGACCGGCTGGCCGGCCAGGAAGGTCGGCGCCTGGCCGGCGTTCTGCCAGAGCCAGCCGTTGGCCTGCCAGATGATCTGCGCGTGGCGGCGGGAGACCGTGGGGTCGTTGACGACGACGTCGTTCTCCGAGCTCCGGCCGATCCGTACGGTGGCCCCCGGGGCGAAGGTGAATACCCGGCCGCTAAAGGTAACGTGCAAATCGCTCATCCGAGGCGCCCCTCCCGGGTCATCTAGCTGATGATCCTGCCATGTGCTGACCCGAAGTCAATCGTCATGGGCCGGATGCCGAGCCGCCGCTGCGGGTCGACGGCCTTCGGGGCCTCGCCGTCCGGCGTCATCGTCCAGGACTTGGTGCTGCAGTTGCGCAGCACCAGTTCGCCGGGGCGGGCCGGGTGGTTCTCGACGACGCCGAGCACCGTGTCCACGTCCCGGTTCCTGCTCAGGTGGTGCGGCGTGATGGTCGCGCCGGGCGACATCACCACGATCGAGCCAGGCAGTTCCATGCGCATCGGCCGTGGCGGGATCTGGTTGCAGTTCCAGCACCGCAGCGACGGGTCGTCCGGGTCGTGGAAGACCGAGGCCTGGCATGAGCAGACCGAGACGCAGTCGGCCAGCCTGATCAGCGCGCGCCGCCAGACCCCCTCGGCCACCCGGCCGATGCCGGACGGGTCGCGCAGCCCCGAGGTGAACGCGCGCTCGAACACCGCGCGGAAGAACCTCGGGTACAGCCGCCACCAGATGCTCACCGGGTCGCCAGGCCGCGGCGGGTTGGAGTGATCGACCGGGTCGAAGATAAAGACCGGCTCGGTGCCGAAATGGCGCAGCGCCAGGTCGGTCTCCGAATGGTGGTCCTTCTCGGCCCACGAGTAGGACTCGTCGGTGCGCACTCCTTCGAGCGGATGCCCGTGCATGAACAGGTAGAACAGGAAGACCGCCAGCGAGTGCAGGTCGGTCAGGCTGGACGGGGCGGCCTCCCGCCGCACGACCTCGGGCGCCATGAACCGCAGCGTGCCCCAGACGAAGACCTCGCCGCTGTCCAGGCCGACGTTGTCGTTGTCGATGATCGCGACCTCGGCGCCGTCGGCGTCCACCCACAGGTTGCCGAAGCTGATGTCCCGGTAGCACAGCCCGGCCGAATGCAGCGCCTCGAACGCGGTGACCAGGTGCCTGCCGATCGTGATCACGGTGCGGAACGGCGGCTGCTCGGGCCGGGAGACCAGCTGGGCGAAGGAGGAGAACCGCGGCTCGAGTCTCGGCATCACGTAGCCGAAGCCCGCGACCTCGTCGCTGACTACCAGGTCGATCGGCCAGATGAAGTCACGGTGCGGCCTGCCGCGTTCGACCAGCGCGGCGATCGACTTGCGCAGGTCGCCCGACGGCGTGTAGCGGTACCACTTGACCGCGTACGGTGCGCCGCCGATGGTGACCGCGTGCACCACGCCCTGGCCGCCCTCGCCGAGCCGCTCGCCGACCGTGACGGCGGTGCCGGCGCGTACCATCCGAAGGGTCCTGCCCTGCAGGGACACCTGCTGGGGGCTCATCGCTCACCAGCTCCGGCGGGCGGCCCGAGCTCGTTGGTGTCCGGCTCGGCGGACGGCTGGCCGTCGCTGCCCGCGGGACCGGCGCCGTGCGATTCGTTATCGCTGTGGATCTTCATGCCCTGCTGCGCGCCTTCCCCGTGAGCGTCCGCGCCGGTGTTTGCGGCAGAGATCGGCGCGAGCCGCACGGTCTCCGGCTCGGACGGGTGATCGGGCGGGCGCAGGTTGTTCGGGATCGTCTGGTCGTGCGGCACGGCCGGTATCGTCGTCTCCTCCGAGCCGAGGTCGAGGTCGGCGGCGGCGGGCGCCGGCCAGGACTGCTCGGATAGGGCGGATAGGGCGGACGGCGACAGCATCAGGGCCACCGTCGTGTCGTCGGCGCTGCCGTCCGCTGACGCGCACCGCGCCGCCCAGACCGGAAGCTGGCTGGCCAGCCAGTGCACGTCCCGCTGCTTGAGCATCCAGGCCAGGTCCTGGCTGAACGCGCTCGGCCACTCCTGCACGACCTGGGCGTTGCCGTAGCCGTCGGTGGCGAGCAGTACGGCGAGCAGCGGCACCTGGGTCGTATCCACGACGGCGACCCTGAAGTCCGAGCGCGCTTCCGGGCCGCACAGGCTGGTGGTGACCAGCCCATCGAGCTGCGGGTCGTCGGGCACCGGCTGGATCGCCCGGCCGTCGGGCCGTACGGCCACCACGTCGCCGTCGCCGATCTGGGCCAGGATCAGCCAGTCGTGCTGTTCCACCCCGAGCAGCAGGGTCGATCCGTAGGCGATCGTGGGGTCGTCGCCCTGCTGCCGCAGCTCGTCCTCGGCCTCGGTGAACGGGTCGGCGGCGACGTCGGCGAGCACGGCCTCCCGCCACCGGTCCACGATCTGCGGCACGAGGAACTCCTCCACCGCGTCGGTGATGGCGTCGGCGACCGCTGCCGGGGCGGCCGGCGCCTCGTCGGTGCCGAACGTGGCGGCCGCGGTGAGCATGTCGGCGAGTTCCTGGGCGACCTGGCAGCCGATCTTGACCGCGAGGTGCGACCCCCTGGCGCTGCGCAGGTGCCGCGAGTGGCCGTGCCCGTCGGCCACGGCGGCCACCATCCCGGCGGAGCCGGCTCGCTCGAAGGCCACCGAGTCCTGGTTCGGCGTCTGCATGGCAATGTGCGATGCGCCGCGCTCAGAGGCGGTCAGCACCTGCCAGAAGGGGCGGCGGCCCGGCTGATCCGCCGACGCCGCGGCCGGCGTCGTCATCACAGGATGTCCTCATAGCCGCCCGCCGCGGGCGGCGCCCCAGCACCTGGCCGGTAGCCAGGTTCAGAGCTCGACGCTCCGCCCTTGATCAGCTGCACGGCGAGCGCGGCCCGGTCCGCGCCGATCTCCGACATGCGCGACACCGCGATCGAGGCCGTGACCAGCCGATCGGCGATCTCGTCCGTGCCGTCGGCCACCAGCACGGGCACCTCGGGGCTGCGGAACCTGTCGAGCGGCTCGGAGTTCGCGTCCCGGCCGATGGCCACCGCGAGCCTGAGCGCGGAGCGCCCGGCCGCGAGATCGAGCAGGGCAGCGAGGCCGTTCTCGAACCCGCCGGGGGGGTCGGTCGGCAGGCCGTCGGTGACCAGCAGGATGGCCGGGCGCAGGGCGCGGCGCTCGAGCCGCTCGGGGGTGAGCACATCAGCCACCGCGCGGAACGCCGGGCCCATGTTGGTGCGGCCCATCGGCACGTACTCGAGGTTCCGCCAGTGCCGGGACAGGTCGGCGACCGGAACCGGTTCAGGCACGTACCAGTTCGGCGCGGAGGCGAAGGACAGGATCCTGATCAGCAGCTGTGCCTGGAGCTGATCCCGTTCCCAGTCGACAAGGTGCGGCAGCATGGACCTGAGCGCGTAGTTCAGGGCCTGCATCTTCTCGCCCTTCATCGACCCCGAGCAGTCCGCCATCACGATGAAGTGCAGTGGCCGCCTGGCGACACCGCCGCCGGGCATGAGCGTCTCGGTCATTGCGTCTCGGTCATGGCGTCTCGGTCATTGCTGCGCGCCCACGCCCGGCCGGGATCGGTCACTGGGCATAGTGGATGGACTCCCACCATTTGATGATCGAGTTGATCGTGGCACCCGAGTTCTGGTCCTTGGCGATGAAGAACGCGTTCTGGGTCGGCATCGACCACATCAGCGTGGGCTGCGGCGTCTTGCCGTTCAGGAAGCAGTCGAGCTCCTGGTTGTTGGCCGAGTCGTTGTACCTCGGGCTGTCCTTGATGTACCACAAGGTCTTGCCCTCGCTGACGCCCGAAGGCGGCGGGCAGCCCTTGCCAGGGGTGGTGTTGTCGAAGCCCGTGTACTTCTGAATGTGGGTGAACCCTGCCTTGAAGTCGGAGGCGTTGTCGAACTGGTAGCCCCAGATGATCACGCCGGAGGTGTAGGTCTCGCAGAACCTGCGGTCGAGCACGGTCGACGCGTTGAGCCCGAACTCAGGTGGTGTAGACGTGCAGGTCTTGCCGATCGGCTCGCCGGGAGCGCTCATGATCGTGGCCAGGTTCTGCTCGCCGGTCGCGTTGGGGGTCGGCGTCGTCGACGAGGGAGTCACCGACGGGGTGACCGACCGGGGAGGCGTGGAGTGGGTGTTGGCGCTCGGGGTCTTGTGGCCGCCCAGGCTCGCGACGATCACGATGATCACGATCACGACCACGAGCACGCCGCCGCCGATGTACCAGCCGCGCCTGCTGCGGCCCTGGCCCGGCGTCCCGCCGAACCCGCCGCCGCCGAATCCGACACCCGCCGGCTGCCAGCCGCCCTGGCCGGGCTGGACCGGCTGTCCGGTGCCCGCGGGCCCGTACCCGCCCTGGGCCGGCGACCAGCCGCCCTGGCCCTGCTGCCCGGTCGCGGCCGCCTGCCCCTGCTGCCAGCCGCCCTGGCCCTGCTGCTGCCCGGTACCGCCGAGGCCAGCGGTCCCGGCTGGCCACGCGCCGGGAGCGGTCGCGTTCGGGTCGTAGCCGGTGCCCTGGCCGAAAGCGCCCTGGCCTGCCTGGCCGCCGGTGCCCTGCCCGTACCCGCCAGCCTGGCCCAGCCCGCCGGTGCCCTGCCCGTAGCCACCCATCCCCTGGGTCCCCTGCTGGCCGGGAGTGTATCCGGGAATGGGCGCCATCTGGGTCGGCGCGCCCTGCCCGGTCGGGTCGTAACCGCCTGGGGTTCCGCCGAACCCGCCTGCCGCCCCGCCGCCTGCCGCTCCGCCACCGGGCTGGCTGATGCCGAGGACTCCGGCGATCTCGCCGGTCACCCAGCTGCACGCCTCCGGCGTGAACGGCGTGGTCGAGGAGAATGTCGAGGCGGTCAGCCTGATCGCGGTGCTCGGATCCATGCCCTGCGCGACGTGGTCACGCAGCGTGTCAGCCAGTCCCGCCTCGGCGGCGGCGACCAGGATGCTCTTCTCGCGGGGCGCGTCCGGAAGGAGGTCCTTGAGCAGGTTCGACATTGTCTGGGCGCTGGAGAGCGCGGAGACCCCGTGCTCCGGGTCGCTG
>DATIZP010000104.1:0-27905 GCA_035517035.1 Streptosporangiaceae bacterium
ACGGCGACCACTTCTCATCCTCCAGCGCCACTTCTCACCCCCTGCGGCCACTTATCACCCGGTAGCGTCATGATCACGTCCTTTTTGACCTGCTTTGCGAGACGCCAGCGGATGCAAAGTCAGTGCCGCCGCCGATGCGGCCGGCCTGCGCGCAGGAGCCTGGGCGCGCGGGCCGGTCGTTCGCCGGCCTCGGAGGGGTCAGGGGCGCGGTCCGGCGGGTCGGGCACGGGGCCGGCGGGTCACGCACGGGGCCGGTGGGGCACGCACGGGGCCGGTGGGGCACGGGTCGGGGAGGGACTCAGGTGCGGGCGGTCAGCTCAGGCCGAGGTCGGATAGCTGGTAGGCGGCCAGGTATGGCAGGCCGCGCTGCTCCACCGCGGCCCTCGCGCCACGGTCCACAACCACGGCAACGCCAACCACCTCGGCGCCGGCTTCCTCAAGCGCGTCGACGGCGGCGAGCACGGAGTCGCCGGTGGTCGAGGTGTCTTCCACGGCCAGCACCCGCTGGCCGGCGACGTCAGGACCCTCGATCCTGCGCTGCAGGCCGTGCGCCTTGCCCTCCTTGCGCACGATGAACGAGTTCAGCGCCCGCCCCTGCTCCGACGCCGCATGCATCATCGCGCCAGCCACCGGGTCGGCGCCAAGGGTCAGGCCGCCGACGGCCGAGTAGTCGAGGCCGCTGGTGAGGTCCAGCATCACCCGGCCTGCCAGGCGGGCTGCCTTCCCGTCGAGCAGCACCCGCCGCAGGTCGACGTACCAGTCGGCCTGCTGGCCTGAGGACAGCGTCACGGTCCCGTGGACGACCGCCTTCGCCTTGATCTCGTCGAGCAGCTCGGTCCGGTCGGTCACGGGTCCGAGCCTATCGTCAGCACCGCCGCCATCCGGCCGCAGCGGCCCGGCATCGTACACCGGGTCTCGCGTCGGCTCCGACTTAGCAACTTCATATACGGAATATTCAGGTCGAAATCGGCTCCGCCCGTGGATGGCCGCTGGGCGGTTGGCAGCGCGGCGTCGGCGGACGCGGCTGCCCCGGCGGAATCGCCGTTTGAACACCGAAGATGTCGCCTTGGCCAGAGCGGCCGGCTGGGCCTGTGATCTGCGCTATCGGTCACGAAGGCCGCTAGGCGCTGGTAACGTCTCGCGTCAGGGGAAAGGACGGTGTCGCGTGGATCGCTGTGCCCTGTTCATTGATGCAGGCTATGCCCTCGCAGATGGCGCCATGGCCGTCCATGGCACGCGCCGCCGCGACTCCGTCTCCTGGGACCACGCTGGCCTGCTCAAGCTACTCGCCGGGCTCGCGCGTGACCGCACTGGCCTGCCGGTTCTGCGTTGCTACTGGTACGAGACCGCTGAGGGCGGCCGCACTGCCGAGCACGACTCACTCGCCGAGATGCCGGGGCTCAAGCTGCGGCTCGCCGATACCAGGCCCGGCAGGCGCGAGGGCATCGAGAGCCAGTTGCGGCGCGACCTGGTCACCCTGGCCAAGAGCGGCGCAATCACCGACGCGTTCATCGCCAGCGGCGACGAGAACCTGGCCGGCATCGTGGCCGAGGTGCAGGACCTCGGCCTGCGCGTGGTGGTCCTGCACATCGCCTCGGACGGCGGCTGGACCATCCCGGCGTCACTCAGGCAGGAATGCGACGACATCGTCGAGATATCCGGCGTGCACCTGCGTCCCTTCGTCGAGCTCGTCCGCGGCGCCGAACCGGTCACGCCCGAGGAGCAGTACGCCGACGCGGCCTTCGGGTCGCGCTCGGTCGCCGACGGCGCTGCGACGCTGGTCGGCGCACTGACTCACCAGGGGCTACCGGCCGCAGCGCTGCCCGCTCCCGGCGCCGTCTATTCGGCGCCGGTTGGATCGGACTACCGGGCGGGCACCCAGTCTTATCAGGGCGGGGTCGGCCAGGGCGGGGTCGGCCAGCATGTGGCTGGCCAGCATATGGCCGGGCAGCACGTGGTCGGCCAGCATGCGGCCGGGCAGCACGAGGCCGGGCAGCCCGGTGCCGGCCAGCACGGTGCCGGCCAGCCCGGTATCGGCCAGCCCGGTATCGTCCAGCATGGTGTCGGCCAACTCGGTGCCGGCCAGCATGGTGTCGGCCAGCAAGGTGTCAGCCAGCCCGGGGCCCAGGCCGCCTACCATGCCTCTCAGGTCGGCGGCCAGCAGGAGTCCTCGCTGCCGCACCTCGCCGGTTCCGACGGGGTGCCGGGCGGCGGGACGTCGCTGCACCGGCCGGCGCACGCGGGCGGACCCGCCGCCGAGGCCGACCTTGCCCGTGACGGCCAGGTCGGCCTCGGCCAGGCGGACTCCTCGCAGAGGGGCACCGGCCAGAGCGGCGTCTACCAGGGCCCGATGCCCCACGGCGGCGGCCAGCCTGGCTATCAGGGCAGCCAAGCCGGATACCGCAACGGCAGCCTTCCCGCTGCGGCGTCAGGTCCGGTCGGCCAGGGCGGCGGGCAGCAGAACGGTTACCAGAGTGGGCAGCAGGCGGTGTTCGGGCCGGCGGGTGGCTACCAGGGCGGTGCCGGGCCGGCCGGGTACCAGAACGGAGCCGGCTTCGGCGGCATGCAGAACGACGGCCAGCAGCCCGGCTCAGGTCCCGTTGGCGGCCCGCAGGGCGCCGGCGCGCAGGGTCTTGGCACGCAGGGCCTCGGCGTGCAGAGTCCAGGCATGCAGGGCCCCGGCGTGCAGGATCTCGGCATGTCGGCTGCCGGAGGGCAGAGCGGGCCGCGTTCTACCGGCGGCATGCCGGCGGGCGGCCTGGCGAACAGCGGACAGAACGCCGCCATGCGCGGCGACGCCGGCCAGAACAGCGCCAGCTACGGCGGGGGCGCCCAGATCGGCGGCGTCCAGTCGGGCCAGGCTCAGGGCGCGGGAACGCCGTCCGGGGCGTATCAGCTAGGCGGCTACCACGCGGGCGCCGCCGCGAATGGACCCAGTCAGAACGGCTCTGTCCAGAACAGCATGGGCCTAAGCGGCATGGTCCAGAGCGGCATGGTCCAGAGCGGCATGGGCCAGAGCAACATGGGCCAGAGCAACATGGGCCAGAACGGCATGGGCCAGAACGGCATGGGCCAGAACGGCATGGGCCAGAACACCTCAGTGCCGAATAGCCCCGGGCAGAACGGCATGGCACGAAGCGGGCCAGCCAGCAATGGCCCGGCCCGGAATGGCCCGGTCCAGAATGGCCTGGCCCAGAGCGGACTGCCGCAGAATGGCATCCCACAGGGCGGCCTGACACAGGGCGGCTCAAGCCAGCCCGGCCTGACATCCGGCGGATACCCAGGCGGCCCCGGTGATCTGGCACCTGGCGGCGCACCATCAGCCGGAATGATGACCGGCGGCTATCCCCAGGGCTCCGCGCAGAACGGCATGCCGTCCGGCGGGTACCTCAATGGCTCCGGGCAGAACGGCACCTACTCGGGCTCGTACCCGCCCGGCGATCAGCGCGGCCAGGGGATGCCCGCCGTCGGCACCGGCTTCGCCGCGGCGCCGACGTCGATTCACCAGGTGCCCTACGGTCCGCAGGACGGCGGGTACTACCCCGGCCAGCAGGTCGTCGCCTCGGTTCCTGCGGTGCGCGCACCGCAGCCGGTCGCGATCTCGCTGCCCGAGGCGGTCAAGGCGGCCCACGCCGAGGGCTACAGCTTCGGCGAGTCCGTGGGAAGGGACGCCCCTGGGCTCTGGCTGGAGGCCGTGATTGCGCGCAAGCCGAGAATGCCGTCGGACCTTGAGGCCCGGCTGCTCCAGGGTTCGGCGCTGCCGATTGACTCGCTGTTGCACGACGAGGTGCGCCATTCCCTGCGGCGCGGTTTCTGGGACGCGCTGGAAAGCGCTCGCAGGTAGCGCGGCGGCTGGAGGTCGCGCCCGCGTGTTGGAACCGGCAGCCGATGGGTACGTTGGTGACGTGGCAGCCCTGAGTCGTGAAGAATTCGACGCGATCGAATTCGACGCGGCAATCTCGGGCGATCACCTCGCGGCCGCGCGGCGGATGACCGTGCTCGCGCAGAACGGCACGGGCACCGATTCGATGCCGAAAGCCGAAGCCTATGTGCGGGCGGGCGAGCAATGGCTGCTCGCCGACAATCCGGATGCCGCGGCGAATGCCTTTCGGATGGCGATGGCCGACGGGGGCCCGGTGGATGTCGTCCCGCGGGCGCTGCTGTGCCGCGCGCTGTTCCAGATGGGCCGCGGCGACGAGGCGCGCGCGATCATCGATGAGGTGAAGGCGCGGGGACGATCGGACCCGCGTGCCTGCGAGGTCATCACCGAGCTGCTCGTCGAGCAGTCGGACCTGGACGGCGCACTGGACTGGGCGACCGCCGGCGTGGAGCTCATCCTGCAGGGCGGCGGGTCACGCTCCGGCGGCGCGGCCGGCGGCTCCAACGGTCACGACGAGTCCTACGCCGGGCTCAACGAGCTGCTCAGGCTGCGCTACCGGATCCGCAACGACCTGCGGCTGCCCGAGGACGAGTACGACCGCATGCTCACGGCCTGACGGCCAGCCCGCCTGAGCCCAGGAGCGCCGATGCCCAGTGGGCATCGGACCGCCGGAGCCCGGCCGCCGGTTAGCGCCTGACCGGCTGGCCGCGCGCCGCGGTGACGGTGAGTGCGTCCTTGTCGCCGTCGAGGTCGACGAGCACCTCGTCACCGTCGCCGATCTCGCCGGCCAGCAGCTTGCGCGCGAGCTCGTCACCGATCGCCGACTGGATAAGTCGCCGCAGCGGGCGCGCCCCGTACACCGGGTCGAAGCCGGTCAGCGCCAGCCACTCCTTCGCCGCCGGGGTCACCGACAGCGTCAGTCGCCGGTCGGCGAGGCGCCGCGCCAGCCTTTCGATCTGCAGGTCGACGATCTGGGTCAGCTCCTCGGTGTTGAGCGAGTCGAAGAGGATGACGTCGTCCAGCCGGTTGAGGAACTCCGGCTTGAATGTGGCCCGGACTACGGCCATGACAGCATCCTTCTTGGCCGCCTCGTCCAGGGCCGGGTCGGCGATGTAGGCGGACCCGAGGTTCGAGGTCAGGATCAGGATCGTGTTCCTGAAGTCGACCGTCCGCCCCTGGCCGTCGGTCAGCCTGCCGTCGTCGAGTACCTGCAGGAGTATGTCGAAGACCTCGGGATGGGCCTTCTCCACCTCGTCGAGCAGCACCACGCAGTACGGCCGGCGCCGCACCGCCTCGGTGAGCTGGCCGCCCTCCTCGTAGCCGACGTACCCGGGCGGCGCGCCGACCAGCCTGGCCACCGAGTGCCGCTCGGAGTACTCGCTCATGTCGATCCTGATCATCGCCCGCTCGTCGTCGAACAGGAACTCGGCGAGCGCCTTGGCCAGCTCGGTCTTGCCGACCCCGGTCGGGCCGAGGAAGAGGAACGACCCGGACGGCCGGTCAGGGTCGGCGATGCCGGCCCTGGAGCGGCGCACCGCGTCGGAGACCGCCTTGACCGCCCTGGCCTGGCCGACGATCCGGTGGCCAAGCTCGGACTCCATCCGCAGCAGCTTGCCGGTCTCGCCCTCAAGCAGCCGCCCGGCCGGGATGCCGGTCCAGGCGGACACCACGTCGGCGACGTCGTCGGGCCCGACCTCCTCCTTGACCATCGGTCGGCTGTCCGCCTGGGCGGGCACCTGCCCGTCGGCCGGCGCCTCGGTGCCCGCGGGGACCCCGGCGCCAGCCGGGACGTCTGCGCCAGCCGGGACGTCTGCGGCGGCCGGGACGTCCGCGCTGGCCGCCGCCGACGAGGCCTGGGCGAGCTCTCGCTCCTTGGCCGGTATCTCGCCGTACATCAGCCGAGACGCGGTCTCCAGGTCGTAGTCCCGCTGTGCCCGCTCAAGCTGGCCGTGCAGGTCGTCGAGCTGCTTCTTCAGCTCGCCGACCTTGTTCAGGCTGGACTTTTCCTTGTCCCAGCGGGCCATCAGCCCGGTCAGCTGCTCCTGCCGGTCGGCCAGGTCGGCCCGCAGCCGCTCGAGCCGCTCCTTGCTGGCCGGGTCGGCCTCCCTGGCCAGGGCAAGCTCCTCCATCTTCATCCGGTCCACCGCCCGCTGGAGCTCGTCGATCTCCACCGGCCGGGAGTCGATCTCCATCCGCAGCCGGGAGGCTGCCTCGTCGACCAGGTCGATCGCCTTGTCGGGCAGGAACCGCGCGGTGATGTATCGGTCGGACAGGGCCGCGGCGGCGACGAGCGCCGCGTCGGAGATCTGCACCTGGTGGTGCGCCTCGTACCGGCCCTTGAGCCCGCGCAGGATCGCGATCGTGTCCTCCACCGACGGCTCGCCGACATAGACCTGCTGGAACCGCCGCTCCAGCGCGGGGTCCTTCTCGATCCGCTCGCGGAACTCGTCCAGCGTGGTCGCGCCGACCATCCGCAGCTCGCCGCGGGCCAGCATCGGCTTCAGCATGTTGCCGGCGTCCATCGCGCCCTCGGCGGCACCCGCGCCGACCACGGTGTGCAGCTCGTCGATGAACGTGATGATCTGGCCGTCGCTCTGCTTGATCTCGTTGAGCACGGCCTTCAGCCGCTCCTCGAACTCGCCGCGGTACTTGGCGCCCGCCACCATCGCGCCGAGGTCGAGCGCG
Source organism: Streptosporangiaceae bacterium (assembly GCA_035517035.1). Classification (GTDB taxonomy): domain Bacteria; phylum Actinomycetota; class Actinomycetes; order Streptosporangiales; family Streptosporangiaceae; genus Chersky-822. The sequence goes on from DATIZP010000104.1 coordinate 6,566, forward strand.
ACCAGCCGCTTGCCGCGCAGCGACTCCGGCACGTCGCCGGCCACGATCCGCTGCGCCAGGCCCTCGACCACGGCGGTCTTGCCCACGCCCGGCTCGCCGATCAGCACGGGATTGTTCTTGGTGCGGCGGGACAGCACCTGGATCACCCGGCGGATCTCGGCGTCCCGGCCGATGACCGGGTCGAGCTTGCCCTCGCGGGCGCTGCGGGTCAGGTCGATGCCGTACTTCTCCAGCGCCTGGTAGGTGCCCTCCGGGTCCGGCGAGGTGACCCTGGCGTGCCCGCGCACCTTCTCGAACGAGGCGAGCAGCTCGTCGGGACCAGCGCCGGCCGCGCGCAGCACGGTCGCGGCCTGGCCGCCCTCGGCGGCCAGGCCCACCAGCAGGTGCTCGGTTGAGACGTACTCGTCCGACATCTCCCTGGCCTGCTTCGACGCCGCGGCCAGCGAGGCGAGCAGCGGGCGGGACGTCTCCGGCGCGCTGACCGTGGCACCAGAGGCCCTGGGCAGCCTGGCGAGCAGCTCCCTGGTCCGGCTGGCCAGGGCGGCCGGGTCGGCCCCGGCGGCGCGGAGCAGCGCGTCGGCCGTTCCGCCCTCCTGATCGAGCAGCGCGGCGAGCAGGTGCAGGCCGTCCACGTTCGGGTTGCCGGCCGCCGAGGCCCGCTGCAGGGCGTCGTTCAGCGCCTCCTGGCTCTTGCGGGTCAGCTTGTCGTCCACTTAACTGCCTTCCTCAGTCGTGTGCTCAGGCATCGGTCCCGGTTGCCTCGCCGCCGGTCGGCTCGCTCGCCCGGCTGCCCGAGGTCCGCACCGGCACCAGCGCGCCGCCGTCTGTCCTGGTGCGCAGCAGGGCCGCCAGCCGGGCGGCCACCGCCCTGGTGGACTCGAGCTCGGTGCGAAGCTGGCTGATCTCGGCGTGCATCTCGGCCAGCATGACCCGGCTGCGCTGCCACTGCGACTCGAGCTCGAGTATCCGCTTGATGCCGGACAGGTTCACGCCGTCTTCCTGCGACAGCCGCTGCACCTCGCGCAGGATCAGGATGTCGCGCAGCGAGTAGCGCCTGCCGCGGCCGGCGGCTCGCCCCGGCGAGACCAGGCCGAGCCGGTCGTAGGCGCGCAGCGTCTGCGGGTGCAGGCCGGACAGCTGCGCGGCCACGGAGATGACGTAGACCGGCGTGTCGTCCGTCAGTTCGAAGTCGTTCGACATGTCATCGCCTCTCCCGGCGCCTTCCCCCGTGTACTCCATTACGTCCGGCCCTTGCGCAGCAGTTCTTCTCTCGGGTCCTCGCCGGCCGTCGCGTCCCTGAACTTCTCGAGTGCCTCGCGTGCCGAGTCGTCGAGCTTGGCTGGAACCTGGACATCGACCTTGACCAGGAGGTCGCCCATGGTGCCGTCGGAGCGGCGGACGCCCTTGCCGCGGACCCGGAAGACGCGGCCGTTCGGCGTGCCGGCGGGTATCCGCAGGCTGACCGGCATGCCGCGGTGCGAGGGCACCTTGATCTCCCCGCCGAGCGCGGCCTCGGCGAACGTCACGGGGACCGTGATCGTCAGGTTGTGGGCGGACCGGCCGAACACCGGGTGCCCGGCGACGTGCACCCGTACGTACAGGTCGCCTGGCGGGCCGCCGCGCTCGCCCGGGGCTCCCTTGCCCTTGAGCTTGATCCGCTGGCCGTCGGCGACCCCGGCGGGGATGCGGGCCTGGATCGTCCGTGCGCTCATCGCCCGGCCGCTGCCGTTGCAGGCGGTGCACGGGTCGTCGACCACCAGGCCGCGCCCGCGGCAGGTCGTGCAGGGCTCGGAGAACGCGAAGCTGCCGAGGTCCCGGCTCGACTGCCCGGTGCCCTGGCAGGTCGGGCAGACCTTCGGCACGGTGCCTGCCTTGGCCCCGGTGCCGCGGCAGACCGAGCACGGGCCCTCGTCGGCCAGCCGCAGCGTCACCGTGGAGCCCTCGATGGCGTCGCTGAACGACAGCGATGCCTCGGTCTCCACGTCGGCGCCGCGTCTCGGCCGCGCCTGGGTCGTGGTGCGGCCGCCGCCGAACATGCCGCCGAACAGGTCGCCGATCTTGCTGCCCGCGCCGGACGACCCGAACAGATCGCCCAGGTCGAAGTTGCCGAACTGGCCGCCCGCTCCGCCTGGCATCCTGGCGCCGCCGGTGCCGAACAGCGACCGCGCGTCGTCGTACTCCTTGCGCCGCTTGGTGTCCGACAGGACGTTGTAGGCCTCGGATATCTCCTTGAACTTCTCCTCGGACGCCGCGTCGCCCTTGTTGGCATCGGGGTGATACTTACGGGCGAGCTTGCGGTATGACTTCTTGATCTCGTCAGCGGACGCGCTCTTAGAGACACCGAGAGCCTTGTAATAGTCCTTCTCGAGGAAGTCCTTGGTACTCAACAGGCCCCTCCTGCTCGGGGGTTGATCGGTGTCGTCATCTCGTGTGCCGGGTGGTCGGGGGGCGCCGGGCCGGGCTGGCCCGGCCCGGCGCGCTGGCCGGCCAGCTGGCCGGCCCCGCTGCAGCGGTCACCCTGGCGCGTTAGTCGGCGTCTTCGGCGGCCTGACCCGCGCCGTCGGCCCCGCCCTGGTCCTGGCCGGCCGGCCCGTCCTCGTCCTGGCCAGCCTCCGCGTCGCCGCTCGCCGTCCTGGCACCGGCCGGGTCGGTCGGCTCGGCGACCGCGACCCTGGCCGGGCGCAGGATCCGCTCGCCCACCTTGTAGCCGGGCTGCAGGATCTGCACGCAGGTCGGCTCGCTGACGTCCGCGGCGTAGGAGTGCATCAGCGCCTCGTGCACGTTCGGGTCGAACGGCTCGCCCGCCTCACCGAAGCCGGTCAGGCCGAGCTTGGTGGTGGCGGACTCGAGCGCCTCGGCGACGGCCTTGAAGCCGCCGCTCAGCTCCCCGTGCTCGCGGGCCCTGCCGATGTCGTCGAGCACGGGAAGCAGCTCGGCGAGGACGCTCGCCAGCGCCTGCTCCCTGACCGCGACCCGGTCCCGCTCCACCCGCTTGCGGTAGTTCGCGTACTCGGCCTGAACTCGCTGCAGGTCAGCGGTCCGCTCGGCGAGCCTGACCGCGACCTCGGAGTCGGCCGGCGCCTTGGCCGCCGGGCCGTTCCCCGCGGCTGGCTGCTCCGCGGGCCCGGTGCCCGGGCCCGCCTTCGCTGCCGTCGCCGTGTCCGCGGCAGGCGGCTGCCTGCCGCCTGCCGCGTCCTGACGGGCGCTGCCCGGCTTGGTGACCGCGTGCTTGCCCGGCCTTGGCTGCCCGGCCCGCCCGGCCGGGGCGTCGGTCACCCCGGCCGGCTCCGCGGTGCCCCTGGGCTGGCCGGTGACCGGGTCGATGCGCCTGCGATCCCTGATCACAGGGCCCTGGCCCTGATCCTCCGATGCCGACATCAGGCCGAGTCACCTCCCGAGCCCGGCTCCTCGTCGACGATCTCGGCCTCGACGACCTCGTCGTCGGCGGTCTCGCCGGCCGGGGTGCCGGCCTCATGCTCGCCTGCGTCGGCGTGCGCCTGCTGGGCCTGGGCGTAGATCGCCGTGCCCATCTTCTGGCTGGCCTGCGCGGCCTTCTCGGCCGCCGACCTGATGGTGTCGGTGTCGGTGCCCTCGAGCGCCTTCTTCAGGTCCGCGATCGACTCGCTCACCTCGGTCTTCACGTCATCGGGGAGCTTGTCGGAGTTCTCCGACATGAACTTCTCCGTCGTGTAGACCAGGGACTCGGCGTGGTTGCGGACCTCGGCCTCCTCGCGGCGCTTGCGGTCCTCGTTCGCGTACTTCTCGGCGTCGGCCATCATCCGCTCGATCTCGTCCTTGCCGAGCGCCGATCCGCCGGAGATCGTGACGGACTGCTGCTTGCCGGTGCCGAGGTCCTTGGCCGAGACGTTCACGATGCCGTTCGCGTCGATGTCGAAGGTGACCTCGATCTGCGGGATGCCGCGCGGGGCCGGCGCGATGCCGGCCAGCTCGAACATGCCGAGCTTCTTGTTGTAGGCGGCGATCTCGCGCTCGCCCTGGAACACCTGGATCTGCACCGACGGCTGGTTGTCGTCCGCGGTGGTGAAGATCTCCGACCGCTTGGTCGGGATCGTGGTGTTCCGCTCGATCAGCTTGGTGAAGATGCCGCCCTTGGTCTCGATGCCCAGCGACAGCGGGGTCACGTCGAGCAGCAGGACGTCCTTGACCTCGCCCTTGAGCACGCCGGCCTGCAGGCAGGCGCCGACGGCGACGACCTCGTCGGGGTTGACGCCCTTGTTCGGCTCCTTGCCGCCGGTCAGGTCCTTGACCAGGTCAACCACGGCGGGCATCCGGGTCGATCCGCCGACCAGCACTACGTGGTGGATGTCGGACAGCTTGATCCCGGCGTCCTTGATCACCTGCTGGAACGGTGACTTGCACCGGTCGAGCAGGTCCGAGGTCATCTTCTGGAACTCCGCCCTGGACAGCTTGGTGTCCAGGTGCAGCGGGCCCTGCTCGGAGTGGGTGATGTACGGCAGGTTGATCTGCGACTCGGTCGAGCTGGACAGCTCGATCTTGGTCTTCTCCGCCGTCTCCCGCAGCCGCTGCAGCGCCATCTTGTCGTTGGACAAGTCGATGCCGTAGCTGTTCTTGAAGTTCTTCACCAGCCAGTCGACGATCCGCTGGTCCCAGTCATCTCCGCCGAGGTGGTTGTCGCCGCTGGTCGCCTTGACCTCCACGACGCCCTCGCCGACCTCGAGCAGCGAGACGTCGAAGGTGCCGCCGCCGAGGTCGAACACCAGGATCGTGGCCTCGCCGGCCTTGTCCAGGTGATAGGCCAGGGCAGCCGACGTCGGCTCGTTGATAATGCGCAGCACGTTCAGCCCGGCGATCTGCCCGGCCTCCTTGGTGGCCTGCCGCTGCGCGTCGTTGAAGTACGCGGGCACGGTGATGACCGCGTCGGCCACCGTCTCGCCCAGGTACGACTCGGCGTCCCGCTTCAGCTTCTGCAGGATGAACGCGCTGATCTGCTGCGGCGTGAACTTCTTGTCGTCGATCTTGATTGACCAGTCGGTGCCCATCTGGCGCTTGACCGACCGGACCGTCCGGTCCACGTTGGTCACCGCCTGGCGCTTGGCGACCTCCCCGACCAGGACCTCCCCGTTCTTGGCGAACGCGACCACGGACGGCGTGGTCCGCGAGCCCTCTGCGTTCGCGATCACCGTGGGCTCGCCGCCCTCAAGAACGGCGACAACGGAGTTCGTCGTGCCCAGGTCAATGCCTACCGCTCGTGCCATGTGTGAATCCTCGTTCGTGTCGTTGGTGGCGTGAAGCTTGAGTCTTGGTGACTCAAGTTTGCCATCATGAGCTCGTCCCGTCAAATGACTTGAGTCAGGGTGGCTCAACTTTATCGGAGACTTTGACGGAGTCTGACCCGATCTGGCCTGGCCCGATCTGCGCCTGCCGCGGGTTAGCGGCCGACGGCCGTGGTCAGCGACCGGCGGCCGTGGCCAGTGGCGTCGGGCGCACCTCGAGCACGACCCGGTCGGGGGCGCCGTCGAGCACCCCGCCTGCCGGATCGTCCGCCCCGCCTGCCCGGACCACGTCCCGGTCTGGGCGCAGGATGTCCCTGACGACCAGGGCGCAGAGCAGCAGCACCGCGCCGAACCTGGCGAGCAGGGCCGCGAAGTACAGCCCGGGGCCCACCGCGCCCGGGGTGCCCGACCCGGCGACGATGTAGATCAGGTAGCCCCAGATCGCATAGAAGTAGCCGATCTCGGTGACCTGCCAGATCAGGTAGCCGCCGAGCCGCGGCCTGGCGAGCACCACGAGCGGCATCAGCCAGACGACGTACTGAGGGGACCAGACCTTGTTCGTCAGCAGGAAGGCCGCGGTGGCCAGGAAGATCAGCTGGAGCAGCCGCGGCCGCCGCGGCGCGGCCAGGGCCAGCACGACGATCACGCCGCAGGCGATCAGGAACAGCCCGGCGGAGGCGAGATTGATCGACGAGAGCGACAGGCTGCCGAGCACGGGCCATCGTTCCGCCTCGAAGAAGTACCAGATGGAACCCCAGTCAGCACCGCGTTTTGCGTTAAAACTATAGAATGTCGCCCATCCTGACGGTGCCGCCACGGCCACCGGGATGTTGACCACCAGCCACGCGGCCAGGGCCGCGGCCGTGGTCGCGGCGAACTGCCTGAGCCGGCCGGCCCGCAGGCACAGCGCGAACAGCGGCACCAGGCAGATCACAGGGTAGAACTTGGTCGCGACGGCCAGGCCGAGCAGCACCCCGGCGAGCACGGGCCGCCGCGCCGCCCATGCCGCGAGCGCCAGCATGCTCAGCGCCATCGCGATGAGGTCCCAGTTGATGAACGCCGCAAGGATCAGCGCCGGCGACAGCGCGACGAGCAGGGCCGTCCACCGGCGGGACGGGCCAGCGCAGTAGGCGGTCGCCAGCACCCCGGCCACGAGGCAAAGGCACAGGAGCGCAACGGTCACGTCGTAGAACTCCCGGCCCCTGATCGCTGGGTTGGCAATCGGGTGAACCGCCCAGGCCGCCGCTTCCATGACCGCGCCCATCACGACCGGGTACTCGACGTGGTGGTCGAAGTAAGGGACCTGGCCGGCCGACAGGCCCTCGGTGAAGTACAGCGGGTAGATGTCGGTGTAGCAGTGCGCCTGGTACTGCTCAACGCCAATGTTCCACGCTCCGGCCCGGCAGGCTGCCTTGGCGCCGAACGCGAGCGCTCCGCCCAGCACGCTGGCCAGGATCAAGATGACGGCCGAGCCGGCCAGGACGGCGCGCCTGGCTGACGGGGGCGGCGGCGCGGGTCTGGCCGCGCGGGCTGGCGTGCCGGGCGGCGGCTGGCTTGGCGGCTGGCTGGACCCCGCCGGGGCCGGTTCGGAGCGCAGCAGAGCCGGGTCGCGGGCGCTGGCCTCGTTGTCCAATTGGCGCTCGTCTCCCGGTCGGATCTCTTCTACCGTTGTGGTGAGTTACCGTGTGCTGCTCTACCGTGGTTGCTGCGGCAGCGGCTGTCCCGCGGCAGCGGCGACCGCGGTGGTTCGTCGCGGCATCCGGGCCGTGACGCCTCCCTGATCTCGGGGTGCGCACGGGGTCTGCTCAGGTTCAGGCTAGCGAGTGGGTCGCTGTGCTGGCTGGCCCGGGCGAATGAGCGGCGTCCGGCGCTGCCCGAACCGTCGCGCTCCCGGGCCCCGTCCGGACGCTCCGTCCTGCCGCACGGGACGGCCGCACTGGACGCCGCGCGGGACGGGCCGCGCGGGCGGACTTAACCTTGATGGGCGATATATTAGCGTATAAGGATGATGGAGTCCTTGTCTCCATTCACGGCCGACCCTGCAGCTCCCGACACCGGCCCGCCCGGCCCGTCGGGTTCCTCGGGGCTGTCCCGGTCGCCGGAGCCGACTGAGACGGATCGCCCGGCCGGGCCGGATCGCCCGCCGGGGCCGGATAGCGCCGCCGAGGTGTCGCCGGCCTGGCGGAGGCTGGCCGTCCGGCTCGGTCGGCTCGCGGGGCGTCCTGCCGTGGCCGTGCCCGGCTGCTACCTGATCGCTGCCTACGTGCTCACCTGGCGGCTGTGGGTCGACCCGGCGTCGCACACCGTCGCGGGCAACTGGACGGACGCCGATCTGTTCGCGTGGTACCTGCGGTACGCGGCGCTGGCGGTCAGCCACGGGCGGCTGCCCGCGCTGGTGACCAGCGCGCTGAACGCCCCGCAGGGCGTGAACATGATGTGGAACACCTCGCTGCTCCTGCCCGGCGTGGTGCTCGCGCCGGTCACCCTGCTGCTCGGCCCCCAGGTCAGCCTGACCATCCTGATGACGGCCGGGTTCACCGGGTCGGCGGCGGCGCTGTTCTTCGTGCTGCGGCGCTGGCAGGTCAGCGACGGTGCTGCTGCCCTGGCCGGAGCCGTCTACGGGTTCTCGCCGGCGATCGTGCAGTCCGCCGTCGGCCACTACGACCTGCAGTTCGCCGTGCTGCCGCCGCTGATCATCGACGCCGGCCTGGCGCTGGCGGTCGGGCGAGCCGCCGTCCGCCCGGCCGGGGCGCCGCTGGCGGCCGGCTGGACGCGAAGGGTTCCCGCGGCGGTGCGACACGGCGCGTGGCTCGGCCTGCTGCTCGCGGCGCAGGTCTTCATCAGCGAGGAAATCGCCCTGCTCACCGTTCTCACCGGGGTTCTGCTGGTGACCGGGCTGGCCGCGGCGAGCCCGCTGACGGCGGTCCGGCGAGCCGGCCCGCTGCTGGCCGGCCTGGCAGTCGCCGGAGCCGTCACCCTTGCCCTCGCCTGGCACGCGCTGGCGACCCAGCTCGACGGCCCGCTGGCGCAGCACGGCGCGCTGTTCCCGCCCGACTACTACGTCAACGACCTGACCAGCTTCGTCACGCCGTCGGCCTTCCCGCTGTTCCACACGGCGGCCACGGCGGCTACGGCCGCCAGGTACCAGGGCGGGCTGACCGAGTACCTGGCGTACCTGGGCTGGCCGCTGATCGCCGTTCTGGCCGCGGCGGCGGTCCTGACCTGGCGCCGGCCGATCGGGCGCGCGGTGACGCTGACGCTGGCCTTTCTCGTGGTGTTCTCACTCGGCGGTCATCCGCTCGTGGGCGGGACGACAAACCCCGCGGTGGACCTGCCATGGCACTGGCTCGAGGAGCACCCGTTGCTGTCGTCGGTGCTGCCCGACCGGCTGTCGATCCTCGCCGACGGGGTCGCGGCGGTGCTGCTGGCGCTGGCGATCGACGCCGCCAGGGTCCGGTTGGCGGCTCGCGGGCACCGCTCTCGTCGAGCGGGGCGCTGGCCGGGCCTCGTGCTGGCGGACGCCGTGCTCGTGGTCGCGGTGCTTGCCTGCCTGCCGCTGGTGCCCCGCCCGCTGCCCGCCGCCTCGGCCACGCCGCTGCCGGCGGGCTGGTCGGCGGCAATCGCCGGGCTCCGGCTGCCGGCCGGGGCGCGGGTGCTCGTGGTGCCGGTTCCGACCAACATCCTGACCGTCGCGATGCGCTGGCAGGCCGACACCGGCGAGCCACCCGAACTAGCGGGCGGCTACTTCATCGGACCCGGCGCGACCGGCCAGGCCTACATCGGCGGCAACGGAGTCCGCCCCACCGCCTGGTACCTCGACCGGCTGTGGGCCGCCGGGCTGCCGGAAAGCGACCCGCTGGCCAGCGTCGCCTGGGCGGCCGGGCTGCCCACGTCCGGCCCGGCGGGCATACCGTCGGCGGGAATGCCGCCCACGAGCGCCGAACTCCGCGCAGACCTCGGCTTCTGGCGGCCCGACGCTATCGTCGCGGTGACAGCGGCCCAGTCACCCGTCGCCCGGTACCTGATCGCGCTGTTCGGCCGGCCGACGGTGCGCGCGGGCCGGGTACTTGGCTGGCGCCTTCCCGGTCCTGGCTCCCGAGCGTCCGGCGCCGGCTTCTGAGTGCCTGACCTCACCTGCCGCGCAGAAAGTTACTCGCTGGTAACCTGCGTCGTGAATGGCCGGGCTGTCGGTAGCCGGGCCCGGGGGTCGCCGGCGTACGCTGGCACCCAACATCGTCCCCGGAGGTCGGTTTGCCGCTGCGGATCATCATCGGACTCGCCCTGACCGTGATCGCCTTCGCGGTCGCGGGCCACCGGTTGTGGTGGCTGTACCGGATAGGGACCAGCGGCCAGCCCGCACCCGAGCGCGTCGAGGCGCTGAAGGAGCATCCTGGCCGCGGCGTGGGGGCCGAGGCGACCGAGGTTCTCGGCCAGCGCAAGCTGCTGCAGTGGACCGTGCCCGGCATCGCGCACTTCATGACGTTCTGGGGCTTCACGATCTTGCTGCTGACGATCATCGAGTCCTACGGTGACCTGTTCAGCAAGAAGTTCGCGATCCCCTGGATCGGGCACTGGGCGTTCATCGGGTTTATCGAGGACCTGTTCGCCGTTGCCGTCCTGGCCGGAATCGCGACATTCGCCGTGATCAGGCTGCGCAACAACCCGAAGACCGAGGGGCGCAAGTCCAGGTTCTCCGGCTCGCATACCGGCGCCGCCTGGCTCGTTCTGCTGATGATCTTCCTGGTGATCGCCACCTTGCTGGTCTATCGCGGTGCCCAGATCAACACGGGCGACTTCCCCTACCCGCACGGCGCGTTCGCCTCGCAGATCGTCGGGCACTGGCTGCACCCGCTCGGCCGCGGCGCCAACCAGGCGATCGAGACGGCCATGATCCTGCTCCAGCTCGCCGTCGTCCTGGGTTTCCTTGTCCTCGTCACCTACTCCAAGCACCTGCACATCATCCTGGCGCCAATCAATGTGCTGTTCTCCCGCCGCCCGAACGGCCTGCGAGGCCTGCAGCCGATGCGCTCGAACGGGAAGGTGCTCGACTTCGAGGAGGCCGACCCTGACACCGACGTCTTCGGCCTCGGCAAGATCGAGGACATGACCTGGAAGGGAATGCTCGACCTCGGCAGCTGCACCGAGTGCGGCCGGTGCCAGTCCCAGTGCCCGGCGTGGGCGACCGGCAAGCCGCTCTCGCCCAAGATGCTCGTGCTCGACCTGCGCGACCACGCGTTCGCCAAGGCGCCTTACCTGCTGGCGGCCTCGGACGAGGCCAGGCAGGCGCTGCCCGAGCCGGTGCGCAAGGAGGCGGAACGGCCGCTGGTCGGGACCACCGAAGCGAACGGCGTGATCGATCCCGACGTGCTGTGGTCCTGCACCAACTGCGGCGCGTGCGTGAACGAGTGCCCGGTCGACATCGAGCACATCGACCACATCGCCGGGATGCGGCGGCACCAGGTGCTGATCGAGTCCGAGTTCCCTGCCGAGGCATCGGGCATGCTGAAGAACCTGGAGAACAAGGGCGACCCGTGGGGGATGGGCGAGTCGAGGCGCGGCGACTGGATCGGCGAGCTCGACTTCGACGTGCCGGTGGTGGACGGCCCGATCGGTGACGACGTGGAGTACCTGTTCTGGGTGGGTTGCGCCGGGGCCCTTGAGGACCGGGCGAAGAAGACCACGAAGGCGATCGCCACCCTGCTGCACACCGCCGGGGTCTCGTTCGCCGTGCTCGGACCGGCCGAGACCTGCACCGGCGACCCGGCGCGGCGGATGGGCAACGAGTTCGTGTTCTCGATGCTCGCCCAGCAGAACGTGGAGACGCTGAACGAGGCGGGCGTCCGCAAGGTCATCGCGAGCTGCCCGCATTGCTTCAACACGCTCGCCAATGAGTACCCCCAGCTCGGCGGCGACTACGAGGTGATCCATCACACCCAGCTGCTGGCCAGGCTGGTCGCCGACGGCAAGCTGACCCCGGTCACGCCGATCGAGGAGAAGATCACCTACCACGACCCGTGCTTCCTCGGCAGGCACAACAAGGTGTACACGCCGCCGAGGTCGATCATGGAGCAAGTCCCCGGCGTCAAGGCGCAGGAGATGCACCGCTGCAAGGAGCGCGGGTTCTGCTGCGGCGCCGGCGGTGCCCGGATGTGGATGGAGGAGCGGATCGGCAAGCGGATCAACATCGAGCGCATCGACGAGGCGCTGGGCACCGATCCGGACACGATCTCCACGGGCTGCCCGTTCTGCCTGGTGATGCTCGGCGACGCGATCAGCGCCAAGAAGAGCTCAGGCGAGGCCAAGGAGTCGCTCGAGGTCGTCGACGTGGCTCAGTTGCTGGTCCGCTCGGTGGCGACTGTGCCTGCCGGCGGACCGGCAGAGGGCGTGGCTGTCGCGGACGGTGCAGGGACGGACGGTGCAGGGGCGGACGGTGCAGGGACGGACGGTGCCGGGGCGGACGGTGTGGCGCCGGGGTCCGTGCCGGGGTTTGATTCCGAACCTGGGTCGGGGTCAGGGTCGGGGTCGGTACCCGACGAGGCTGACGGATCGGGCGGGGTCACTGGGTCGGCCGCCGGCTAGCCGGACTGGCGGGCATAGCGGAGGGTAGCGGTGGAGTCGCGCCGGGTCGAGTCGTTCTCCGACGGAGTCTTCGCGGTCGCGATCACCGTCCTGGTCTTCAACCTCCTCCCGATCGCCGACAGCACTGTGCGCGGCTACGGCGACCTGTTCAGCCACTGGCCGCAGTACTCGGCGTACGTGGTCAGCTTCCTGACCATCGGGATCATGTGGCTGAACCACCACACGGTGCTGACCTACGTCGCCAAGGTCGACCGGGTCACGCTCGTGCTCAACACGCTGCTGCTGATGGGCGTGGTGGCCGTACCGTTCCCGACAGCGCTGATTGCCGAGAGCCTCGCGCCGACGCGGCACGTCAGTGCCCGTCCGGTTGCCGTTCCGTACGTCAGCCCCGAGGTCGCCGCGGTGGCCTACGGGCTGCTGCTGATCGCGATCTCGGTCGCATTCTCAGGTACCTGGCAGTACCTGGCGGCGCACCAGGACAAGCTCGGCGCGCGGCCGATGAAGATACCGCTCCAGGCGACGATCCGGTTCAGCGCCGGGCTGGCCGGCTACGTGGTCGGGACCGTAGTCGCGATCTTCTCGCCGGACATCGCACTGGCGATCTACGCGATAATCGCCGTGTACTACCTGTTCGAGCACCTGCCGGACCCGTCCGCCGGCTCCGAGTCCGAAGCCGCGGCTGCCGCCGACCATGCCGACGTTGAGGCAGGCGAGTCATCCAGCCCGGCCCCGGGCAGTTCCGACTAACCGTTCAGCGCCGCAGCGAGTCCGGTCAGGAGCGCCGGCCGCCCAGCGCGGCGGTTCCTTGCTCCGCCCAGCTCGCAGACCCACCCCGCCGACTGACCCGTCGACAAACCGCATGAAATCTAACAATTCTCCAACAGCGCCGCTGCGGCGCGGTCGTCGGCACCCCGGCGCGGTCGACTTTACACCCGCTAGTGCCGCCCAAACGGGGTAAATCAGGCGTGATCATGACGCTAGCGGATGCAAAGTGGTGCCAGCGGATGAGAAGTGGCGCTGGCGGATGAGAAGTGCGGCGCGGCTGGTGAAGAGTCGGCGGGCTGGGGTCGGAGGATTCTGGCCGATCGTCCGAGATGGCTGTCCGACCGGCGTTCGAGGCGTCGTGGCTCAGGGGGACGCGGCGGTGGCGCGGGTCGGGAGCCAGATGCGGACCCTGGTGCCGTGGCCGAGCCACGATTCGAGGGTGGCCTGGCCGCCGTGGGCGTTGGCGATCGCCTGCACGATTGACAGGCCAAGCCCGCTGCCGCCCGTGGTGCTGTCGCCGGACACGTCCCCGCCCGCCTCGTCCGGTCGGCTCGCCGGCTCGGCCGCGCGGTGGAATCGGTCGAACGCGCGGGCCGCGTCTTCGGGCGGCATGCCGGGCCCCTGGTCGGCCACCTCAATCAGCACGCCGCCCTGGACCGGGCCGAGGCGGACCGCTACCGGTGCCGTCCTCGGCGTGTGCGCGCGCACGTTGCCGAGCAGGTTGGCGAGTACCTGCCTGATCCGCCGCTCGTCCACCTCGGCGATCAGGCGTGGCGGCGCCTGGGCGCTGATCGGGCGGTCGGGCTCGACCGCCGTGGCGTCGGCGACGGCGTCCCTGACGATGGTGGCCAGGTCCGTCTCGGTGAGATCGAGCGAGGACGTACGGTCCAGCCTGGCCAGTTCGAGCAACTCGGCGACCAGGGTGGACATCCGCTGAGCCTCCTGCTCGATCCGGCGCATCGCGCCGGGGAGCTGCTCGGGGCCGAGCGCGCCCTGGCGGTAGAGCTCCGCGTAGCCGCGGATCGTGGTGAGCGGGGTGCGCAGCTCATGCGAGGCGTCGGCGGCGAACTCTCTGACCTTGCGTTCGGAGCTGAGCCTGGCGCCGAATGCCTGCTGGATCCGGTCCAGCATGGTGTTGATCGCCGCGCCGAGCCTGCCGACCTCGGTCCGGTCACCGGCCCACGCCATGCGGGCCGTCAGGTCGCCCCTTGTCGTGATGTCGTTCGCGGTGCGTGCCATCCGGTCGAGCGGGTCAAGACCGCGGCCGATCAGCCACTGGCCGCCGAGTGCCAGCACCGCGAGCAGGCAGCCTCCCGTGATCATCTCCACCAGGATCAGGTTGCGCAGCTGCCTGGTCAGGGCGCTGGTGCCCTCGGCCACGATCAGTACGCTCGGCCGCCTGGTGACGCTCTCCGTTGCCGGGATCAGCCGTGCCGCGGCCCGGAGCTGGCGGTCGACGAGCCCTCCGGCTGGAATCGTGAACGACTCGTCTCGCCGCCCGAGCGCATAGACCACCCGCGGGCGCATCTGCGAGACCGCCCTGGTCAGGGAGCGGGTCGAGTCGGCGGCTGATCTCTCTGTGGTCAGCGGCACCACGGCGAAAGGATCGAAGGTGACCACCACGGCGCACATGCCGGGAGTGGGCCGCTGGGTGATGTCGGCGGGGGTCCGGACGCTCTGGGCCTGGATCGTCTCCCTGAACTGGCTGTTGAAGGAGTGGAAGAACACCATCGTGGTGACGACCCCCATGATCAGCAAGAACAGGGCCGTCACCGCGATCTGGAGCACCAGCAGCCGGGTGCGGAGCGACTGCCTGCGCGGGCCGGTCATTCCCCGGTCGGCCCGGCCCGTTTCTCGTCCCGCTCCGGTACGGCGGGAACGGCCGGGTCGGGCAGCGACAGGCCGCTTGGCTCGGAATGCCAGGTCTGCCTGGCCTGGTGGGCGCGGTGCGCGGCCGCGTGCTCGGGCAGCCTGAGGCTGTAGCCCACCCCGCGCTGGGTGTGGATCAGCGGCGGGCCGAGCGGGTCAAGCTTGCGGCGCAGGTAGCTGACGTAGGTCTCCACGATCTGTGACTCGCCGGCGTAATCCCAGCCCCAGACGTTCTCAAGCAGCTGCGCCCGGGTCAGCACCCGTCCCTGGTGCCGCATCAGGTAGGCGAGCAGCCTGAACTCGGTGGGGGAGAGCTCCACCGGCTCGCCCGCCCGGTGCACGGTCCACCTGGCCTCGTCGAGTTCGAGGTCGCCGGCTCGCAGCATCCCGTCGGGATCGCTGCGCTGGGCGGCGTGCGCTGACCGGGATGCACGGCGCAGCACCGCGCGCACCCGCGCCACCAGCGCCTCGACGGAGAACGGCTTAGTGACGTAGTCGTCGCCGCCGATCGCCAGCCCGGTCACCGTATCGGACGAGGTGTCCCTGGCGGTGAGGAAGATCACCGGCACCTCGTTGCCTGCCGCCCGTAGCCGACGGCACACCTCGAAGCCGTCGATGTCCGGCAGCATGACGTCGAGCACGATGAGATCAGGCTCGCTGGCCTCGGCCTGGCGTATCGCCTCGCTGCCGTTCGCCGCCGTGCTGACGGCGCAGCCGTGGAACTTCAGCGCGACCTGGACAAGCTCGCGGATATTCGGCTCGTCATCGACGACGAGCACGCGCGGTATGCGCTCGGAGTCGGTCATGGCTGCGCCTGGCTCACTGTCCGCTCGGACGGATGGGGCGGAATTGCCCGCAGGGGTGGTATTGCCCTGAGGAGGAGCGTACGTGATCGGTGTCATCTCGCGCCTGAGTCGGCAGCCCGTGGTGGTCGACGGGCTGTCGACCCAGAGAGCGGGACGGGCACCGATCACGCTGGCGGCTACGGCCGGATCAGGATCCGCCTCGCGTCGTCGGCACCGCTCACCACAGGGCCTGCCACGAAGATCTGCTGGCCCGTCGCGAGCGAGGACGCCGGGACGCTCTGCCCGGACTTGGTGATCAGCGTCGTCGTGTCCAGAGACCAGGTCCACGTCGTGCCGTCCGATGCCCGCACGACGACCGATGACCCGGCGACGGACTGGATGGTGCCGCGCTCGAACGCGAAGGTCTTGATCCCGTTCACCGTCGTGATCGTGAACTGGCCGTGCAGCCCGCCGATGAGCAGGTGCCGCAGCCACAGGCGCAGCCGAAGGTAGCGACGCAGGCACGCGTGCCAGGCGCCCCTGGCCGCGGGCCGATGACCGGAGACGAGCAGCCTCCTGGCCGCTGCGGCGCAGCCGCGCAGCGAGGCCGCGGCCGGAACGGCCGACTGCCCGGCCGCGTCGTTGCCGCTGCCCGTCGCCGCGACGCTGACCGACTTGACCGACGCGGGGTTGCCGAGCATGGCGGTCAGCGCCGTCCCGCCGATTCCCGAGCTGACGACCGACTGCCAGGCATTGCTCGCCGCGTTCGCTCGTGACGGGCCTGATGCGCAGCCAGCCAGACTGGCTCCGAGCACAGACCCGGCCACGACGACCGCCGCGAACGCGGGGCCTGCCATCCTGCCCGGGTGTCGGCCGCGTCGTTGCCGCCGCGAACTGAACAGGGCCTTGAATCTTCCGCCAGCTGGCGGTGAGCATATCTCGTCCACGGTGCCCACGCTGCCAGCGCGTTCTGGGACATCGGCGGGTAGATGCTGGGATTTCTCTGGGAATCGCCAGCGCTGCTCTGGCTACATCCGGTCGGGTACGGGAATGCCGAGCAGGTCGAGTCCCGACAGCAGCACCTTCAGCGTCAGCGCGGCGATCGCGAGCCTGGACTGCCGGACGACGGGATCGTCGGCCCTGAGCACCGGGCACTGCTCGTAGAACGCCGTGAAGTCGCTGGCCGTATCGAACAGGAACGCGGCCAGCTTGTGCGGCCCGACCGACGCCGCGGTCTCGGTAACGGCGGCGCCGAAGCCGAGCAGCCGCAGCGCGAGTACCCGCTCGGCCTGTTCGGTCAGCACCATCGGCCCGGCCGCCTCGGCTGGTTCCAGGCCGGCCCGGTGGAAGATCGACCTGATCCGTGCCGTGGCGTACTGCAGGTAGGGGCCGGTGTTCCCGTTCAGCGCGAGCATCCGGTCGAAGTCGAGTGCGTAGCTGGAGTCCCTGGCCACCGACAGGTCAGCGTACTTGAGCGCGCCGATGCCGACGGCCCGGGCGATCTGCGCCCTGAGCTCGGGCTCGTCGTACCTGTCCTTGATGACTTCCTCGGCCCGCGAGATGGCCTCGTCGATCAGGTCGATCAGCTTGACCGACTGGCCGGCGCGCGACCTGAACCGCTTGCGGTCCGCGCCGGTGACCATGCCGATCGCGGCGTGCTCGGCCACCACGGCATCAGGCAGCCAGCCGGCCTGGCGGGCGACCGCGAACACCATCGACAGGTGCTGCGACTGCTCGGAGCCGACCACGTAGGTGATCCGGTCGGCGTGCAGGTCGGTGACCCGGTATCGGATTGCGGCCATGTCGGTAGTCCCGTAGCCGTAGCCGCCGTCGCTCTTGCGAAGGATCAGCGGGAGCGGCTTGCCGTCCCGGCCGGTGAAGCCCGGCGGGAACGCGCACAGCGCGCCTTCGCTGATGGTGGCGATGCCGGCCCGCTCCAGGTCGGCGCAGACCGCGTCGAGCATGGGGTTGTAGAAGCTCTCGGGTGCCGAGTCGGCATCGGTGAGCGTGACGCCAAGCCGCGCGTAGATCGTGTTGTAGTACTGCTTGGTGTCGTCGACGAGCATCCGCCACAGCCGCAGCGTCTCCTGGTCGCCGGATTGCAGGGCGACCACCCGGTGCCTGGCACGCTCGGCGAAGTCCGGGTCGGCATCAAACGACACCTTCGCGGCCTGGTAGAAGTCGTTGATCTCGCCAGCCGCGAGCTGAGCGCTGGCCGCGGCCTCGCCGACGTCAATGAGGTGCTCGAGCAGCATCCCGAACTGAGTGCCCCAGTCGCCGATGTGGTTGGCCCGGATCACGCGGTCGCCGAGCCGCTCGAGCACCCGGACGAACGCGTCGCCGACGATTGTGGTGCGCAGGTGCCCGACGTGCATCTCCTTGGCCACGTTGGGCGCGGAGTAGTCGACCACGACGACCTGTGGATGGCCGGTGGCCGGGATCCCGAGCCGGGGGTCGGCCAGCTGGCCGGTCACGGCGCCGCCGATCCAGGCGTCGCTCAGCGTGATGTTGATGAACCCGGGGCCGCTGACCTCGACCCGCTCGCACATGGCCGACCCGCCCAGGTGGCCGGCGATCCGTCCGGCGACCTCGCGCGGCGGCTGGCCGAGCCGCTTGCCGAGCGCCATGGCCACGTTGGACTGGAAATCGGCGAACGCCGAGGACCTGATCAGGGCGTCGGTGTCGGCATAGTCGGGCCCGAACTCGGCGACCAGCGCCTCCCGTACCCTCGCCGCGAGCTCCTCCTGCAGGTCAGCCATGCATCAAGCCTATCGGTCGGATCAGCCAGAAAATGGCGGACCGAGCCCGCGCCCCGCGAGCGCGCGGGGGCGGGAGGGTGCGTGCCGCCCGAGCTCGCCTCCTGAGGGCGTGGGGGCGGGAGGGTGCATGAAGCCCGAGCGCGCCCGCGGCGCCGCAGGGGTGGTAGGGTCCCGGCGGCCGGGCCCGCGGCTGACGAGCCGAGCTCGCGCGACGTCAGGACCGGCGCAGGAAATGCCCCTGCCGGTGCGGCGCGAGCCGTTCCTTGATCCGCTCGGTGGTGTGGCCCCTGGCCAGCTCGGCGGCCAGCCGGCAGGCCGCGGCGGCTCCGCGCTCGGTCGCGGCTCCATGCGCGATCACCACCGTCCCCTCCAGCCCGAGCAGCGCCGCGCCGCCGTAGGTCTCAGGGTCGAACCTGTCGTGCAGGTCGCGCAGTTCCCTGCGCTGGAGCAGCGCGCCGAGCTTGGCCCGCCGGGATCCGCCGAGTGCCGACATGAACTGGCTCGCGGTGAACCGCGCGGTCCCCTCCAGCGTCTTCAGCGCGACGTTGCCGGTGAACCCCTCGGCGACGACCACGTCCACCTTGCCGGCCAGCAGGTCGCCGCCCTCGACGTTGCCGGCGAAGTTGATCGGCGCGGTCCCGTGCATCGCCTCGGCGCTCAGCAGCTCGTAGGCGCGCTTGGCGAGCTTGTTGCCCTTGCCAGGCTCGGCCCCGATCGACAGCAGGCCGACCCTCGGGTTGGTGAGGCCGAACGCCACCTCGGCGTACGCCGAGCCGAGCTGCGCGAACTGCGCGAGCATCTCGGGCTTGGGGTCAGCGATCGCGCCGGCGTCGATGAGCAGCGTCGGGGTCGGCCTGGTCGGCAGGGCGACCGCGAGCGCGGGCCGCAGCACTCCGGTCAGGTTGCGCAGCCGCAGCCGGGCAATCGACACGATCGCGGCAGTCGAGCCCGCCGACATCACGGCGGTCGCCTGGCCGAGATGAACGAGCTGGCACGCGATCGCGATGCTCGACCGCGGGCGGCGCCAGCTCGCCAGCGCTCCCTCCTCCATCGCGACCGAGTCCTCGGCCGCGACGAGCCGGATCTCGCCGGTCGCGCCGTGGTCGGCGAGCAGCGACCGGAGCTGGCCTGGCCGGCCGACAAGCACCGCCCTGACGCCCCACTGCCGCCAGGCCGTGACCGCCCCGGCCACGATCGCCTCGGGCGCGTTGTCGCCCCCCATCGCGTCCACCGCGACAACCGGCCTGGCCGGAGAGGCCCGGACCGGCTGATACACGTCGGCCCTGGTGATCGGCCTGGCCTGGCTTGAGCCGGCCCTGGCAGGCCGATGCGAGCCGCCCCCCGGATCGCCAGAGCCCTCCGGACCCCTCCCGAGACCTCCAGAGCCCCCCGGACCTCGCCCGGCACCCACAGAGCTCCCCGGACTCCCTGGATTGCCTGCACCGTCGGCACCACCGGGACCCGCGGGCAGCCGCGAGGACTCGCCAGGGTCAGGCTCATGGTCATCCACGTCGGCACCAGCCTGGTCCCGCAGGCCCCGGGAGACCGGGCCCGCGGGCTCGCTGGCACCGGCCTGGGTCACGCGGTGGCCTGTGAGGCCTCCGGTATCGGCGCGCTCTCCGCCGGTACCGGCCTGGCGCGGTGCGTGTCCTTCTTGATCGCCAGGCAGCTGACCCCGGCGATCGCGATCACGGCCACCGGCATGATGATCGTCAGGTGCATGGCGGTTACGTAACCGCTGGCAAAGACGTCATGCGCGATGTGGCCGATTTCGGCAATCAGCGAGGGCGGCGTGCCAGGCGTGGGCTTGGCCGCGTGCTGGACCGGGCTCAGCGCCGACCCGCTCTTGGCTGCCTTGACGAACTGGCGCACGAACGGGCCGCGGACGGCGGCGGGCAGAGCCGCGGCCTTGGTACGCGCCGCGTCCGGCAGCGAGACGGCGAGCCGGTTCTGCAGCAGCGCACCCACCGCGGCCGTGCCAAGCACCGCACCGACCTGCCGGACCGTGTTGATCATGCCGGAAGCCGCCCCGGCGGTCCGCGGCTGCACGCTCCGCATCGCCGTGGTCGTCATCGGGGCGAAGGTGCAGCCCATCCCGAACCCGGCCAGGGCCAGGGTGGGGACGAAGTCCTGCCAGGTCGAATGCGTCGTGGCGATCGCCGCGGTCAGGCCCATGCCGCCCGCGAAGAACAGCAGCCCGACGAAGAGTATGTACTTGCCGCCGATCCGGTCGGTCAGCCGGCCGGCGGCCGGGGCCACGAACATGGACACGATCGAGGCCGGCGCCATGGTCAGGCCGGCCTTCAGCGCGGAGAAGCCGAGCGCGGACTGAAGGTAGATCGTGAACGGCAGGAAGATGCCCATCATGCCGACGGAGACGGCGCCGGAGACCCAGTTCATCAGGCTGAAGTTCCGGTCGCGGAACAGGCTGAACGGTACGAGCGGCTCCTGGTCCTGCGTCCTGGCCTGCACGAACAGGAAGAGCGCGAGCAGCACGACGCCGATCCCGATGACCAGCGGTATCGAGAGGAACGAGACGATGTGGCCCCAGTCGTACTTCTGGCCCTCCACCAGCCCGTAGCAGATGGCGAGCAGCGCGAGGCTGGCGAGCAGCACACCGGCGATGTCGAGCTTGTGCTGCGCTCCGGTCCGCACGTCCGGGACCAGGAACAGGCTCATCACGATCACGATGATGCCGATCGGCACGTTGATGTAGAAGATGTAGCGCCAGTCGAACGCGCTGACCAGCAGGCCGCCCAGCGTGGGCCCCGCGATGGTGGCGACGCCGGCCACCGCGCCCCAGATGCCGAACGCGGCGCCCCGTCGCTCCGGCGGGAATACCGTGGTCAGGATCGCCAGCGTCTGCGGCATCAGCAGCGCCGCCCCGACCCCCTGCACGGCGCGAAAGCCGACGAGCCAGCCGACCGTGGGCGACAGCCCGCAGGCCGCCGACGCGAGCGTGAACGTCACCACGCCGATGATGAACATCTTCCGCTGGCCGCGCAGGTCGCCGAGCCTGCCCGCCGTGATCAGCAGCACCGCGAGCACCAGCGCGTAGGCGTTGATCACCCAGAGGATCCCGTCAAGCGACGCGTGCAGCTTGGTGATCATGTTGGGGATCGCGATGTTCACGATCGTGAGGTCAAGCAGGGTCATGAAGAACCCGAGGGACATGACGACGAGGACGACCCACGGGTTGCCGCGATGCTTTCTCACGATGACCGGCCTCTCCTGATCGCCGACACGCGGGGACGAATTCGGTACTCCCGGGCGGTGCGCCCGGCTTCGGGGCACTAGCTTCGATGGTAGGCGCAAGGTCCGACAAGGC
>DATIZP010000105.1:0-21114 GCA_035517035.1 Streptosporangiaceae bacterium
CCCGGCCCGCATCCCAGGATCCCAGTCGAACACCACGGCGTCGTCCTCGTCGCCGACCAGCACCTCCGCGCCCGGCTCGGCACCCGCCCCGGCCAGGGCGTCCTCGATGCCGAGTCTGGCCAGCCGGTCGGCGAGGTAGCCGACGGCCTCGTCGTTGCTGAAGTCGGTCTGCCTGATCCAGCGCTGTGGCTTGGTGCCACGGACCAGGAACGCGTTCGGCCCTGTGCGCACAAGCTCGAAGTCCGGGCCGGCGACCGGCTCTGGCCGGATCACCAGCCTGGTCGGCGGCGCCTGCGGCGCCGCCTTCCTGGCCTCGGCGATCACCTCGCCCATCGCGAACGCCAGCTCGCGCAGGCCCTCGCCGGTCGCGGCCGAGACCAGGTGGACGGGCAGGCCACGCGCGGTCAGCTCGGGCTCGACCATCTCGGCGAGGTCTCGCGCCTCGGGCACGTCGATCTTGTTGAGCACGGCGATCCGCGGCCGGCCGGCCATGTCCGCGCCGGTCAGCTCGTCGTAGGCGGTCAGCTCGGCCTCGATCACGTCCAGGTCGCTGACCGGATCGCGGCCTGGCTCGGCGGTCGCGCAGTCGATCACGTGCACCAGGACCGTGCAGCGTTCGACGTGCCGCAGGAAGTCGAGGCCGAGGCCCCGGCCCTCGCTGGCGCCCGGGATCAGCCCAGGCACGTCGGCGATGACGAACTGGGTCTGGCCCGCCTCGACCACGCCCAGGTGCGGCACCAGCGTGGTGAACGGGTAGTTCGCGATCTTGGGCCGGGCCGCCGACATCGCGGCGATCAGGGATGACTTGCCCGCGTTCGGGAACCCGACCAGCCCGGCGTCGGCGATCGTCTTCAGCTCGAGCAGCAGGTCCGCCTGCTCGCCGGGCTCGCCGCGCAAGGCGAATCCCGGCGCCTTGCGCTTGGTAGACGCGAGCGCCGCGTTGCCAAGCCCGCCGCGCCCGCCGGCGGCGGCCACGAACTCGGTTCCGGACCCGACCAGGTCGGCCAGCATCTCGCCGTCCCCGGTCAGCACCACCGTGCCGTCGGGGACGTT
The DNA here is from genome assembly GCA_035517035.1 of Streptosporangiaceae bacterium. Taxonomy (GTDB): domain Bacteria; phylum Actinomycetota; class Actinomycetes; order Streptosporangiales; family Streptosporangiaceae; genus Chersky-822. The sequence continues at coordinate 1,054 of DATIZP010000105.1, forward strand.
GACGACGAGGTCGGCACCATCCGCGCCGTTCCTGTGCGAGCCTGAGCCCGCCTTGCCGTCGCCGGCCCGGCGCATAGGCCTGCGGTGCAGGTCGAGCAGGGTGGCCGTGCTCGGATCTACGCGCAGGATGACGTCGCCGCCGCGCCCGCCGTTGCCGCCGTCGGGCCCGCCGAGCGGCTTGAACTTCTCCCGGTGGACCGAGGCGCAGCCGTTGCCTCCGTTGCCCGCCTGTATCCGCAGTTCTGCCTGATCAGCGAATTCCGCCACGCCAGCCCTCCGGCACGCCGACAGTGCGGCCGGTCAGCACGGCAGCCTCAGCTGGCCTTGGCGGCCGCGGCCTCCGCCACCGGGACAACGCTCACCGCGCGCCGGCCGCGCCGCTGGCCGAACTCAACCCGCCCGGCGACCAGAGCGAACAGCGTGTCGTCGTCACCGCGGCCGACACCCACGCCCGGGTGGAAGTGGGTGCCGCGCTGCCGCACGATGATCTCCCCGGCCTTGACGACCTGGCCGCCGAAGCGCTTCACGCCGAGCCGCTGCGCGTGGGAGTCGCGCCCGTTCCGGCTGGACGAGGCGCCCTTCTTGTGAGCCATCTCAGACCTTCTTCTTGCTGGCGGCCTTGCTCGCGCCGGCCTTCTCCGCCCCGATGCCGGTGATCTTCACCTGGGTGAACTTCTGCCGGTGGCCCTGGCGACGCCGGTAGCCGGTCTTGTTCTTGTAGTGGATCATGCTGATCTTGGGGCCGCTGGCCGGGCCGAGTATCTCGGCGGTGACCTCGTACCCGCCGAGTTCGGCCTGGTCGCTGATGACCTTGCCGTCGTCGACGATGAGCACGGCGGGCAGCCTCACGGTGGAGCCGACCTCGCCGGCCAGCTTGTCCACGGTCAGGACGTCATCCACGGACGCCCTCTCCTGCCTGCCGCCGCAGCGAACGATCGCGTACACGAAGGAACTCTCTTTCCCTGGAGCCAGCCCGCCGCGGGAATCGCGGTCTCGTCCGATGTCGTCCCGATGTCGAGGCAACCGCGCCTGCCATCACGCGCCACGCACCCGCGGTACCTCGCGGCGCAGACGGTCCCCAGCCACAGTGACCGAGGGGATTCGTCCGCGTCACGTCCGTCCGGGCAGCCAGACACGCCGACGGTAAAGGATATCAGACCCTATGACCGTCAGCGGCCCAGCGCCCGATCAGCCCTCAGGCGCGGAGGCTGGCTGATCGGCCTGCTCATCGCCGCCGGCTGCCCGCCCGGCAGGGCCGGATGCCGTGGTCTCGACCGGACTGCCCGCGCTCTCGTCCGCATCCGCCTGCGCGCCTGCTTCGGCAGTCACAGGCTCGCCAGTCACAGGCTCGCCAGCCACAGGCTCGGACGTCGCAAGCTCGGCCGTCACAGGCTCGGCCGCGGCGGCGGCGCTCGCAGTCGGAACATCGCCAGTCGCGGGAGCTTCGGCCGCAGGACCGCCGGTCGCGGTAGCGTCGGTCGCGGAACTGGCGGTCGCGGGACCGTCGGCTGCTGGCTCAGCCAACGCGGGCGCAGCCGAGGGCTCGGCGGTCACCACGCTGGCCCTGGCCCCGGCCGCCGCGGCGGCGAGCACGGAGTCCGGCGGCCCGGCCTCGCGGTGGGCCGACCGGCGCGGCCTGCGCCGCGACGACGCAGACTCCGGCTGCGCGCCGTCGGCCGACCCCGCGCCGTTCGACGCGGTGGCGTCGGTCCCCGACGCGGCAGCCACGGGCTCAGCCGCCGCAGATCCGGACCCAGCCGACCCAGCACCTGCTGACTCGGCCTGGGCCGACGTGTCTGCCGGCTCGGCCTGGGCCGACGTGTCTGCCGGCTCGGCCTGGGTCGGCTCGACCGCCGTCGTCTCGGCCGCCGGGGCCGCCACTGGCTCGGCCGCCGTGGCGGCCGCCACCTGGGCGATGGCCTTGCTCCGCGCCGACCTAGACCTGGACGGCCCTGGCTTGGCCTGCGCTGCCTGCTGGCCGTTCCGGCCGGCAGGCAGGTCGGTCAGGTCCGTGGAGATGATCAGGCCGCGGCCGTTGCAGTGCTCGCATGGCACGGAGAACGCGGCAAGCAGCCCCGTCCCGACCCGCTTCCTGGTCATCTGGACGAGCCCGAGCGAGGTCACCTCGGCCACCTGGTGCTTGGTGCGGTCCCGTGCCAGGCACTCGATCAGCCTGCGCAGCACGAGGTCGCGGTTGCTCTCGAGCACCATGTCGATGAAGTCGATGACGATAATGCCGCCGATGTCCCGCAGCCTGAGCTGCCTGACGATCTCCTCGGCAGCCTCCAGGTTGTTCCTGGTGACCGTCTGCTCCAGGTTGCCGCCCTGGCCGGTGAACTTGCCGGTGTTCACATCGATGACCGTCATGGCCTCGGTGGTGTCGATCACCAGCGAGCCGCCACTCGGCAGCCAGACCTTGCGGTCGAGCGCCTTGGTCAGCTGCTCATCGATCCGGTACGCGGCGAACAGGTCCTTCTCGTCGGTCCACTGCTCGAGCCGGTCGGCCAGGGTCGGCGCGACGTAGCGCACGTACTCGTCCACGAGGTCCCACTCGCTGTCGCTGGCGATGACCAGCTTGGTGAAGTCCTCGTTGAAGATGTCCCTGACCACCCGGATGGTGAGGTCCGGCTCACCGTAGAGCAGGTCGGGCGCGGTCGCCGTCTTCGCCTTGCGCTCGATCGCCTGCCACTGCGCGACCAGCCTGGTCACGTCGTGCACCAGCTCCTCTTCCGAGGCACCCTCGGCCGCGGTCCGCACGATGATCCCGCCGTCCTCGGGCGCGACCTTCTTGAGTATCTGCTTGAGCCTGGACCGCTCGGTGTCCGGCAGCTTGCGGCTGATCCCGGTCATCGAGGCGCCCGGCACGTAGACCAGGTACCGGCCGGGCAGGCTCACCTGGCTGGTCAGCCGCGCGCCCTTGTGGCCGATCGGGTCCTTGGTGACCTGCACCATGATCGACTGGCCGGACTTCAGCGCCGACTCGATACGCTTGGCGACCCCTTCAAGGCCGCTCGCGTCGAAGTTCACCTCGCCGGCGTACAGGACCGCGTTGCGCCCCTTGCCGATGTCCACGAAGGCCGCCTCCATGGAGGGCAGCACGTTCTGCACCTTGCCGAGGTAGACGTTGCCGACGTAGGACTGGTGGCTCGCCTTGTCCACGTAGTGCTCGACGAGCACGCCGTCCTCGAGCACCGCGATCTGGGTGCGGTCGCCATGCTGGCGAACCACCATGACCCGCTCGACCGCCTCGCGGCGGGCAAGGAACTCGGACTCGCTGATGACCGGAGGCCGCCGCCTGCCGGTGTCACGGCCCTCGCGGCGGCGCTGCCGCTTGGCCTCCAGCCTGGTCGAGCCCTTGACGGCCCTGACGTCGTCGGACTCGGCGGCCTGCCGTGGCTCGCGCACGTGCACTACGGTGTCGGCGGGCTCGTCGGGTGATGGCACCTCGCCGCCGACGGGCACCGAGCCATTGCGTTGCCTGCGCCTGCGCCGTCGCCTGCTCGACGATCCGCCGCCCTCGCCGGTCGCCTCGTCGCCGCCTGGCCCGCGCCCGCCGTCCGCTGGGCTGCCTGACCGGGCGCCGTCCTGCCTGCCGGGTTCTGACCGGTCGGCATCTCCGCGCCGGTCGTCGGCCGGCCCGCCCTCGGCGCCGCCCCGCCCACCGCCAGCGCCGCCCTGATCGCGATCCGCCTGAGCCTGGCCACCCTGGCTGCCGAGCGCGCCGGCGGCCTGGCCGGCTGGCTCGCTCGGGCCGCCCTTGCCGCGGCCGCGGCCGCCGCGCCTGCGCCGGCGCGATCCGCCGCCGGTGCCCTCAGCCTCGTCCCCGGCCGAGTCCTCCCACTCATCGCGGGCCGGGCCCGACTCGCCGGCCGGGCGCTCGGTCAGCTCGGGCGGCTGGAAGACCAGCACCGGGGGCTGGAACGCCGCGGCAGGCACCGGCTGCTGCTTCTGGCCCGAGCCTGCCCGGCCCGAGCCGGAACGCCCGCCCGGCTCGGGCGCGCCCACGCCAGGCACGGCGGGAACGGCCGGCGCGGCCTGGCCGCCCGGCTGCTGACGCTGGCCGCGCTGGGCCGGCGCCTCGACGGCGCCGCTGTCCGCGGGAGCGCCCGACCTGAAGGTCGGCTCGGCCGGCTTGGCTATGCTGCGGCGCGCCCTGCGCAGCAGGCCGCGCCGCTGACCGCTGTCCTTGCCAGCATTCTGGTCGCCACCGGTCGGCTCACTGGGATCTGATTGTCTGTCGTTCTGTGGCTCGGTCTCGAGCATCCGGGCAGTCTCTTCCGTAGGGCTCCCGGGCGCGCTGGTCAGCAGGCTGGCCAAGCGTGCCGCGCGGAAGCTGTTGGTTCGCGCGAGCCTGGGCGGGCGCCGCTGCGGCGCTCCCCGTCTCCGGGCTCGCTTCCTTGTCTGTTACGCGTCCAGGCCCGTCATGTCCGGGCCAGGATTCGGGGCCGTCGTGTGCTGGCCCCAGGTCTTCTGGTCGGTGCGGAGGCACCGGAGTCGGGGCTACCGGCAGGGTCGCGATCCGACCTGACTGCGCTGCCTCGGCACCCACGATCATTCCCGTCTGAACTACGTCACGCTCGCTCAGCGACCCCTGCCACAGCCTGGTCACCACCGGGGGCGCCCCCGACGCCAGGGCCGGTGACCGGCTGAGTGCGGTCAAGATGTCATCCGGCCGGACGGCCGGTGCCATCTGCCGAACAATCATTCGAAGTATCGCACATCCGGCAGATGCGCCCGTTCCGGCGCGCCGACCGGGGCCGGCCTGCACATCCAGGCTAACCACGGCGGCCCTGGCGTCCAGCCTGCGGGTGCCCTTGCTGGTCAGCCGCTCGACCTGGACGCTGGGCTCGGCCAGGAACTCGGCCACGGCGCGCGCGGCGTCGGCGCGCGCCACCCCAGGCCAGATCACCTCCCATTCGGAGGCGTCCGGCGCCACCGCGGCGGACCTGCCGTCCGCCTCGACAACCTCGACCACGTCAATCCCGTCCGGCAGCGCATCATTGAGCCGCCGACCGACGTCAGCGGGCTCGCAACGGCGGGTCACAGAGAGCTCGAGGTACTCGGCCTCGCTCGCTGATCCCGTCGGAGCCCCGCCCGAATACGAAATCCTCGGATGCGGTGAGAACCCCGCGGAATAGGCGACTGGGACGCCTGCCCTGCGCACTCCCCGCTCGATCGCGCGTACCACGTCGCGGTGGCTCGCGAACCGCATCCTGCCTCGCTTAGCGTACCTGATCGTCAGGCGCTGAACGATCGGTGCTGGCGGCGGGCCGCCGGGAACCGGCCGTGCCACCTAGCCGCCCGCCCGCGCGCTCGGGCCCGGGCCGGAACCTGCGCCCGCGGGCGCCCGGTCACGGTCGAGGATGGTGATCGGCAGCAGTCGCCTGCCGGTCGGGCCAGCCTCGATCTGGGTGCCCATCGCCGGGCAGACCCCGCACTCGAAGCAGGGCGTCCAGCGGCAGTCGTCCACCTCGGCCGCGCCGGCCGGGTCGATCGCGGCCAGCCATTCCTGCCACAGCCAGTCCCGGTCGAGGCCTGCGTCAAGGTGGTCCCACGGCAGGATCTCGGCGTAGCCGCGCTCCCTGGTGGTGTACCAGGCCAGGTCCACGCCGTCGCCCGCCAGCGCTTTGGCGGCCGCGGCCTCCCAGCGCTCGTACGAAAAGTGCTCGCTCCACCCGTCGAACCTGCCGCCGTCCTCCCAGACGGCCCTGATCACCTTGGCCACCCGCCGGTCGCCGCGCGACAGCAGCCCCTCCACCATGGACGGCTTGCCGTCGTGGTAGCGGAAGCCGATCGACGAGCCGTAGCCGCGGTCGGCCCGCAGCGCCGCGCCGAGCGCCTTCAGCCGGGCATCCACGGTCTCGTGGTCGCACTGCGCCGCCCACTGGAACGGTGTGTGCGGCTTCGGCACGAACCCGCCGATGGAGACGGTGCAGCGGATGTCGCGCCGGCCGCTGGCGGCCCGGCCAGCCTCGATCACCCGGTGCGCGACCCGCGCGATCGCGAGCACGTCATCGTCGGTCTCGGTGGGCAGCCCGCACATGAAGTAGAGCTTTACCTGCCGCCAGCCGCTGGCGTAGGCGGTGGACACGGTCGAGATCAGGTCGCCTTCGGTGACCATCTTGTTGATCACCCTGCGGATCCGGTCGGTGCCGCCCTCCGGCGCGAACGTGAGCCCGGACCGGCGGCCGTTCCTGCTGAGCTCGTTGGCCAGCGTGACGTTGAACGCGTCCACCCTGGTGGACGGCAGCGAGAGCCCGGTGTTGGTGCCCTCGTACCGGTCGGCGAGGTCGGTGGCGATCTGGTTGATCTCGCTGTGGTCGGCGCTGGACAGCGAGAGGAGCCCGACCTCGGTAAAGCCGCTGGCCGCCAGCCCCGCCTCGGTCATCTGGCCGATCGTGGTGATCGAGCGCTCGCGGACCGGCCTGGTGATCATCCCGGCCTGGCAGAACCTGCAGCCCCTGGTGCATCCCCTGAAGATCTCCACGCTGAACCGCTCGTGCACCGACTCAGCGACCGGAACCAGCGGCTTGCTCGGGTATGGCCAGGCGTCCAGGTCGGAGACGGTGTGCTTGCCGACCGCGCGGGGCACGCCCTGGCGGTTCGGCAGCACCGCCGCGATCGTGCCGTCGGCGGCGTAACTGACGTCGTAGAACCGGGGAACGTAGACGCCCCCGCTGACGGCCAGGCGCAGCAGCAGGCCATCCCTGCCGCCCGCCCGGCCCGCCCGCTTCCAGTCCCTGATCAGGTCGGTGATGGCCAGCACGGCCTGCTCGCCGTCGCCGAGCACCGCGCCGTCGACGAACTCGGCGATCGGCTCGGGGTTGAACGCGGCGTGCCCCCCGGCCAGCACCACCGGGTCGGCATCGGTGCGGTCGGCGGCGCTGAGCGGTATCCCGGCCAGGTCGAGCGCGGTCAGCAGGTTCGTGTAGCCGAGCTCGGTCGAAAAGCTCACCCCGAGCACGTCGAAGGCACGAACCGGCCGGTGCGCGTCGACGGTGAACTGCGGCACGCCGTGGCGGCGCATCAGGTCCTCAAGGTCGGGCCAGACGCAGTAGCTGCGCTCGGCGAGCACCCCGTCGCGCTCGTTCAGGATCTCGTAAAGAATCTGGATGCCCTGGTTCGGCACGCCTACCTCGTAAGCGTCCGGGTACATCAGCGCCCAGCGGACATCGGCGCCGTCCCAGTCCTTGACGACGCTGTTCAGTTCGCCGCCGACGTACTGGATCGGCTTACGCACGAGCGGGAGCAGCGGCTCGAGCCGGGAGTAGACCGACTGGACAGGCATCGTTCAAGCTTACCGACACCAGGCCGCTATCCGGCCCAGCTGCCCGCGCCGACCGCGCGCGGGAGCCTGGCGTCGATTCCATTGGATATCGATCGGGAATACAATATAATATAATCTATATTCTAGATCAGAAGACTAGGTAATTGCGAGCCGGGGACCCGCCGACGGGCCGCACCAACCTAGGGATCGTCACGGAGGAGCGGGCGCCGATGCATCTGGATGGCTACATGATCCTTGGCAGCGCGATCGTCGGGCTGCTGGTCGGGCTGACCGGTGCGGGCGGCGGTGCGCTGATGACGCCGATGTTGATCCTGCTCTTCGGCGTGACGCCCACCTCGGCGATCTCCAGCGACCTGGTCGCCGCCGTGCTGATGCGGCCGTTCGGCGCCGCCATGCACATGCGCAAGGGCACGGTGAACTTCCGCATGGTGGGCTGGATGGTGGTCGGCTCGGTGCCGATGGCACTCGTCGGCTCGTACCTGCTGCACCTGCTCGGCGGCGGAGCCGCCTCCGACCAGACCCACGTGGAGCTTGCGCTCGGCGTCGCCCTGCTGGTCGGCGCCGGCGCCATGGTGCTGCGCTACGTGCTTGACCGGCGGGCCGGCCATCAGCGGCTGGCGACCATCTCCGACCTCGCCGTCAAGCCGCTGCCGACGATCGCGATCGGCATGGTCGGCGGACTGATCGTGGGCATGACCTCGGTCGGCTCGGGCTCGCTGATGATCGTTCTGCTGCTGTTCGTTTACCCGCTGATCGGGGCCAACCAGCTGGTGGGCACCGACCTGACCCAGGCCGTTCCGCTGACCGCGGCGGCGGCGCTCGGCGCGGTGATCTGGGGCCAGGTCGTCTTCGGGGTCACGGCCTCGATCGTGATCGGCAGCGTGCCCGCGGTGCTGGTCGGCTCCTACTTCTCCTCGCGCGCCCCCGATCGCTACATCAGGCCGATCATCACGTTCGTCATCTTCGCCTCCGGCCTGAAGTACGTCGGCGTCCCCACCACGGCGCTGGGGATCACGCTCGGCGCGGTCGCCGCCGCCGGCCTCGCGACCTGGCTGGTCCTGGCCAGGCCGTGGCAGCCCCAGCCGGTAGCCGCCCCGGTCGTCGCCGGCTCAGTCGGTGCCGCCGGGCCCGCCGGGGCCCCGGGGGCCGCGGCCGTCGCGACCGGAGCGCCGGCGCCCACCCTGAACGGCCACGCGCCGACCACCGTCGCCGCCGAAGACCGGTCGAGTCCCTAGCCGCTCAGGCTCGGTCCGCGAAGACGTTGCGGCGGCGGCGCACCGACTGCAGCAGGCCGATCGCGATCATGTCGGCGAACATGGCCGACCCGCCGTAGGAGACGAACGGCAGCGGCAGGCCGGTCACTGGCATGATCCCGAGGGTCATCCCGATGTTGACGAACGCCTGGACCGCGAACCAGATCGCGATGCCTGAGGCCACCAGCATGCCGAACTGGTCCTCGGACCGCGCGGCGATACGCAGCGCGCAGACAAGCAGCAGCCCGAGCAGCCCGATGATGAGGATCGAGCCGACGAAGCCAAGCTCGTTGCCGACGACCGCGAAGATGAAGTCGGTGTTCTGCTCGGGCACGAAGCTGCCGGCGATCAGCTGGCTGTGGAACAGGCCGGCGCCGTGCAGCCCGCCGGAACCGATCGCGATCTTCGCCTGCGCCGCGCTGTAGCCCGTGCCGCGCGGGTCGGCTGCCGGGTTGATGAACGAGGTCAGCCTGGAGATCTGGTACGCCTTCAGCAGGTGCAGCTTGGCGATCGCGGTGACCGCGAGCACGGCGCCCGCCAGCATCCCGGCCAGCCAGCGCAGCCTGACACCGCTCAGCGCGATCATGCCCACGGTGATCAGCACGAGCACGATCATCACGCCGAGGTCGGGCTCGGCGGCGACCAGCAGGATCGGGATCGCTGCGATGCCCACGGCCTTGCTGATCGCCTTCGCGCCCGGCCTGGTCTCGCCCTGCCGAAGCTCGGAGAGGAGCATCGCGCAGATCACGATCACCGACAGCTTGGCGAACTCCGACGGCTCGACCTGGAATCCGCCGCCCAGCGAGATCCACGATCTGGCGCCGTTGACGATGCTGCCGAGCGGCGTGAGCACGGCGAGGAGCCCGAGGCAGGAGAGCCCGTAGACCACCGGCGCGTACAGCCTGAGCTGCCGCGAGTCAAGTGAGCTCACGGCCAGCATCAGGATCAGCCCGAGCGCGATGTTGAGCAGCTGCTTCATCAGGTAGGCATGCGGGTTGGCGCCCTGGGCAAGCAGCATCGGCTGGGTCGCCGACCAGATCACCAGGGTGCCGATCAGGGTGAGCGTCAGCACGGTGGCCAGCAGCAGCCAGTCGGCCTGGCGCAGCGCCGAATCACGCCCGGCGACCTGGGCGGCGACCCGGCGCAGCCTGGCCGCCGCGGTGCTGCCCCGTCCGGCGTACCTGGTGCGGTAGCGGCTGCGGGACTGGCCGCTCACCCAGCTCACGTGTGCCGCCCCCTGCTCTTCTTTCCGGCGTGCCGCGTGGCCTTGAGATATGCCGAAGGCGGCACCATCTGGCCAGCCTGGTTCAGGTGCGGCAGTCCGGGCAGCACCCCTCCGGGCAGCCCGGCCTTGTGGCCCTGGAGGCCGTAGATCCCGTCCCAGATCTGGCGCACGGCCGGGCCGGAGACGTCGGCGCCGTAACCGGAGTTCGGGATCATCATCACGACCACGTACTTGGGGTGGTCGCAGGGTGCGAACGAGGCGAACACCGAGGTGGACTGGCTGCCCTGCACCTGGGCGGTACCTGTCTTGCCTGCCACGCACACGGTGCCGAGCGGGAACCCGGCGAACGTGCCCGCGGCGGTGCCGCTGGTGACCACGCCCGCCAGCGCGTGCCTGATGTAGGCGAGCGTGGCCTTGGCGACCGGCAGGTGGCCGACCACCGGCGGCGTGATCCTGCGCACGACCTTGCCCTGGGGGCTGAGCAGCGCCTCGCCGATCCGCGGGCTGTACAGCGTGCCGCCGTTGGCCAGCGCGGCGTAGGCACGGGCGAGCTGGAGCGGCGTCACGGTCACATAGCCCTGGCCGATCGCCGCGATCACCGACTGGCCGGCCGTCCAGACGTTGCCGTACCGGCAGTCGTCCCACTCGATCTGCTGTACGTAGGTTCCGCCCGCCCTGCCGTACTTGCACCAGTCCTGCCCGGCATGCGCGTTGTCCTTCCACAGGTAGTACAGCCACTCGCGGGTGGGCACGCTGCCGGGGCTCTCCCCCGGCAGGTCAACCCCGGTGGGACGGCCGAACCCCCAGGCCAGCTCCATCTTCTGCATCTCCTGCACGGGGAAGTGCGGCGAGGTGACGTCGTCGAGCCTCGGGTGGTCGCGCAGGTAGATCTGGTACGCCAGCTCGTAGAAGACCGTGTCGCAGGAGACCACGAGCGCCTGGTAGAGCGACATCGGCCCGAGCGAGGGGCTGCCGTCGTTGGCGTACGTGCTGCCGCCGATGCCGACCGTCGCCGGGCATTCGTAGCTGCCGTACAGGGGAAGCCCGGCGGCGACGGCGGCCGCGACCGACGTCACCTTCCAGGTCGATCCTGGCGCGTACTCGCCCTGGGTAGCCCGGTTCAGCACCGGCTCGCCGTCCGCCCGGTCGAACAGCCGCCCGAACTCCCGCTCCGAGATGCCGCCCGACCAGACCACCGGGTTGTAGGTCGGGTAGCTGGCCAGCGCGATGACCCTGCCGGTGGTGGTCATCACCACGGCCGCGCCGCCGTTGCTGACCGGACTTCCGGCGAACTGGCTGGTGCGGACGGCGTTGGCGAGCGCGTTCTCCGCGTCCTGCTGAACGGTCGCGTTAATGCTGGTCACCAGGTAGTCGCCGGCCTGCGGCTTCACCCTGGCGATGGTCCCCGTGACCTGCCCGGCCGCGTTCACCGCCAGCTTGGTGTACCCGGGAGTGCCGCGCAGCGCGCGATCGTACTGCCGCTCGAGCCCGGCCTGCCCGACCAGGTCGACCCCGGAGAACCCGGTGACCGCGATGCCCTCTGTCTTCAGCTCACTGGCCGTGATCGGCTGGAGGTAGCCGAGCGTCTGGGCGAGGCTCTGGGAGATCGGCTGGCGGTACCGCGTCACCGGCTGGACCGAGGCGGTGACCCCCGCGTACAGCCGCTGGTTCTCGAGCACCTCGAGGCCGATCCTGGCCCGCACGTTCTCGGCCACCGGGATGGGCTGGTAAGGCGAGCCCGGCCAGCAGGGCGGGTGCACGCCGACCGTGCAGAGCCGCACCTGCGAGCGCATCTTGGCGTCGCTGACGCCGAGCAGCGCGGCCAGCCTGCGCAGCACCCCGGCTCCCCCGTCGCTCAGCTTCCACAGCACAGGCAGGCTGACCGAGACCACGAGCTCGGGATGGCTGTCCACCATCGGGGCCCCGGTGTCGTCGAGTATCGGGCCCCGCACCGCCGGCTCGACCACCTCGCGCACCCGCTCGGAGGTCGCCAGCGCCGTGTACCTTGTGCCGGTCCTGACCTGCAGGTACCAGACCCGGACGCCGAGGCCGGCGAGCAGCGCGGCGACGACCACGTAGAGCGCCACCAGCCTGGTGCGCGAGGCAGGGATCACGGCTTTCCTTCCGCTCGGGCGCTCCGCACCCTGGCGCGCATGGCGCCAGCGCCGCCGGTCCTCGCGCTGCCGATCCGCCACACCGCGGACCGGTCGCCTGCCCGGCGCAGTCCGGGCAGCCAGCCGAGCGACCTGCGCCGGCTCGACATCCGCGCGGTCTTGGCCCTGCGCGGCCGCCCCTGGCGGCTCGCCGTGCCGTGGGTGATGCTGGCCGCCCGCAGCCCGCGCGCGCTGAGCCGCACGCCGCCGGCGAGCCGCGCAAGGCCCGGCCCGTGGCCGTCCCCGGCTGCCGAGCCGAACCCGGCGGTCCCGTCGGACGCTGTCCCCCTGCGGGCCAGCCACGGGCCGGACGCCGACCTGGCCAGCCCGGCCCGGAACCTCGGCGCGGCCGGCCGGCCCGGGCTGGTCCGGTGCGGGACGGCCAGGCCGCCCCCGGATCCGAAGGCGATCCTCGGCGCCTCGTTCCCGGCCGGCCGTGGCCGGCCGGGAAGATCCCCCGCCGAGCCTGACCGGCCGGTGACCCGCCGCCAGAGCGCGTCCCCCGGGCCGGCCTGTCCGCCAGCGCCGAAGGGGATGCTCGGCAGCCCGGGCCCGCGCATCCCGTGCCGGTCAGGGCCGTGCTGCCCAGCCTCCCTGTCACGCGGGCCGGCGGAGGCCAGCCCGCGCCCGCTGCGCATGCGACGGCGCTGCTCGCCGGCCAGCCCGAGCCTGACCGGCTTGGCCGGCGGCCGCCCTGGGGCTGGCCTGGCGGCCGGCGCCGCCGACCCGGCCGTGCCGGCGTCAGGGCGCAGCCGGGCCAGCCGACTCTGCGCCGATTCCGCCGCGGGTGGCACCGTTACCAGGCCGGGCGGCCGGCTGCCGACCCAGAACGCCCCGGCACGCGGGCTCGCGCCGGTCAGCGTCGCGGTCAGCCTGGCCAGGTGCCTGCGGGCCCGGCGAGATCGCGGCGGGCCGTCCAGCCAGCCGACCGCGCCCACGGCGACGGCCTCGCCCGCGCCGTCGCCCACCAGCCAGCCCCCGGCCGGGTGCGGGCTCGCGCCGCGCGTGCCGCGCCGGACCGCGGCGACCGCCGAGGGCGCCGCGCTGCCGCCGGCCTCCACCGCCGGCGTGTCGTCCACCGTGCTGAAGCTGACGCCGAGCAGCGCCGCCGCCCTGACCCAGACCAGCAGCACGACCGGGCTCGCCATCGCGTCGTACAGCACCGACCACGGCAGCGCAGTGGCGACCGACGCGAGCGTGGGACCAGGGGTGTCCAGCGCCAGGGTCAGGCAGGCGACCATGACCTCGCCGGCCGCCATCGCGCACGCCGCGGTGAGCATCGCCAGCCCCGCCGAGGCGAGGGTGACCGCCCGCAGCCGCCCGCACAGGTACCCCACCAGGCAGAATGCCAGCGCATACACCCCGAGCAGGCCAGTGTCCGGCGGCGCGAGGTCCACGGCGAGCCCGGCGCAAAAGCCAGCCACCAGGCCGGCGCGCGGCCCGGCGGTAAGACCGGTGGCCACCACGCAGGCCAGCACCAGGTCGGGTACCGCGCCGCCGGGCAGCGGCAGTCCGTTGACGATGGTGAGCTGCGCGAGCAGGGCGGCGGCCAGCGCCGCCGTGGCGACGAGCAGCCTAGCCATGCCGGCCAGGTCCCTGTCCGGCCGCGGTCGCGGGGTGCGCGTGCGGCGAGGCGCTCCGCGACGACGACGGGGTGGGCGTGGGGGTGGGGGTGGGGGTCGGCTTCGGGCGCGGCGGGAGCACGGAGAACCGCGGGTTGCGGACCGGCGGCGCGATCACGATGCCGACCACGTCGAGTGCGGTCAGCCCGGTGTAGAGCCTGACCAGCGCCTGGCCGGTCAGCGCGGCGCCGCGGCTGCGTACCGACACGACCACGCCGACCGGAACCCCCGGCACGAACGGGCGGTCGCGTACCGAGGCAGCGGTGACCAGCTGCTCGCCGGGCGCGAGCGCTGCCGGGTCGAGCACCTGCAGCCTGAGCAGCGCCGGGCCTGACGGTCCGCGCCCGCCGCCGGTCACCCAGCCGATCTGCCCCCCTGGCGCCAGCCGCACCCCGACCACCGAACTCGGGGCGCTGGCCAGCAGCACCGTGCACGTCGCCGGGCTCACCGCGATGACCTGACCGACCAGGCCGTCGCCGTCGATGACCGTCATCTGCGGCCTGATCCCCGCGGTGCTGCCCGCGTCCAGGGTCACGGTCTGCTGCAGGCCCTGGCCGTAGCCGATCACCGACGCGGCGACCACCCGGTAACCGCCGCGGCCCGCCTCGCCGAGCAGCCGGCGCAGCTGGCCGTACTGCGCCCTGGACAGCCGCGCGGCGCTCAGCTCGGCGCGCATCGCGGCGAGCTGCCGCCGCAGCGAGGCCGCGCTGCCGCCGCCCGATCCGGCCAGGCCGGAGGCGAAGAACCGGCCGACCGGCGCGGTCACGGTGCTCACGGCACGCTCGGCGCCGCCGAGAATGGTTCCGGCGGCATTCCTGGCCGACCTGACCATCGAGGACGAGCCGTCGGAGTAGTCAACCGCGATCAGCCCGAGCGAGGCGACCAGGGCGACGCTGAGCAGCAGCCTGGTCAGTCGCGTGTCCCGCATCGGACCGGCGCCCTCAGCGGCGGAACTCGGGCACGAGCACCTGGCGCAGCGTCTCGAAGTCCTCGACGCAGCGGCCGGTCCCGAGCGCGACCGACTCGAGCGGCTGCTCGGCGATATGGATCGGCATCGAGGTCTCGTCGCGCAGCCGCTGGTCGAGGCCGCGCAGCAGCGCGCCGCCGCCGGTCACCACGATGCCGCGATCCATCACGTCGCCGGCCAGCTCGGGCGGGCACTTGTCCAGCGTGGTCCGGACGGCGTCGACGATCACGGTAAGGGTGTCGGCCATGGCCTTGCGGATCTCGGCCGAGGAGATCACCACGGTCTTCGGCAGGCCGGTCACCAGGTCACGGCCGCGGATCTCGGCGCTCGGCTCGTCCGGTGTCTCGGACGCGGACCCGAGCGTCACCTTGATCTCCTCGGCGGTCCGCTCGCCGAGAGTCAGCGAGTACTCCTTCTTCGCCCAGCTGATGATGGACTGGTCGAGCTCGTCGCCGCCGACCCTGATCGACTGCGCGGTCACGATGCCGCCGAGCGAGATCACCGCGACCTCGGTGGTGCCGCCGCCGATGTCGACGACCATGTTGCCGGTCGGCTCGTTCACCGGCAGGCCGGCGCCGATGGCCGCGGCCATCGGCTCCTCGATGATGTAGACCCGCCTGGCGCCTGCCTGGTGGCCTGCCTCCTTGACGGCGCTCTGCTCCACCCCGGTGATGCCGCTGGGCACCGCGATCACGATCCGCGGCTTGGCCAGGCCCGCCCGCCGGTGCACCTTCTGGATGAAGTAGCGCAGCATCCGCTCGGTGACGTCGAAGTCGGCGATGACGCCGTCCTTCAGCGGCCGGACCGCGATGATATTGGCCGGGGTACGCCCGATCATGCGCTTGGCCTCAAGGCCGACGGCGACGATCTGGCCCGAGTTGGTATTGAGCGCGACCACCGAAGGCTCGTTGAGCACGATCCCGCGGCCGCGCACGTAGACGAGGGTGTTGGCGGTCCCGAGGTCGACGGCCATGTCGCGGCCCATGAATCCCAGCGCGTTGCTCATGTGCGTCCCCACATCAAGCTTTTCCGAACATAATGGTCATTTATGCTAATTTTGCGAATGCATTCTTCCCATGTCCGCAAAATGGCCGCTGCGCAGCCTTTTGTTTAATTTCGCTTCGTGTCAGCCCAACTCGGGCAGCGGCGATCCGCAGGGGAAGAGCCTACCGGCCGGGCTATGACCTTTCCTCACCGGGTCCGGCCAGATCAGACACCAAGTCGCGAGAAGTTGCAATCCCGTTACGAGGAACTTTCCACCCGATGACCGAGCCAGATTCCGGTCACCCAGAGCATGGCGAAGATCGCACCGAGAATATACATAGCGGGAAGGACGATTCCCGACGCGATCACCAGGGCCTGGAGAATGCTGCCGCCCACCAGCGTGGCCGCAAGGTAATGCCTGGCCAGGACGGCGAGCACGACCGCGGCGAGCACGGCGACCCCGGCCGCCACGCTCGCGGTGAGCGGCGCGACGTGTTCGAGCTTCACCGCGGGCACGATCGTCAGCGCGATCAGCACCGCCTCGAGCCAGAGCACCGTGGCGGTGAGCCGGCTCACCGCTCACTCCCCGCGACCGGGCCGGCACCGTCCGCCTGTCGGTCGGCGAGCCCGGCGCCGGTCAGCAGCAGCCTGGCGTCGCCCACCGTCACGACCGACCCGGTGACCAGCACGAGCGTTCCGCTACCGGCGCCGAGGCCGGGCTCGCCGGGCATCAGCCCGGCCAGCGGCCCGCCGATGAGCGCGGCGGCCTCGTCAGCAAGGCCCACGGCCAGCTCGATCGCATCGTCGAGCCTGGCCGCGACATGGACCCGGTCGGGGCCGAACTCGGCCACCGCGAGATCGGCCAGGGCATCGGGCGCCATCGAGCGGTCCGACGAGTTACCGGTCGCGACGACAGCGGCGGCCACGGGCTCAAGCTCGCTGAGGATCCCGGCCACGTCCTTGTCCGCGCTGACCGCGAGCACGGCGATCACCTCGGCCGGCCCGAACGACTCGCGCAGCGCCTGGGCCATGACCGCCATCCCGCCCGGGTTGTGCGCGGCGTCGAGGAGCACCAGCGGGCTGCGCCTGACCACCTCGAGACGGCCGGGAGAGGACATCGCGGCGAATGCCTCGGCGACCAGTTCGGCGTCGAGCGGCACGGTCCCGCGCCCGGCGGCCCGTACCGCCATGCCCGGATCCCGCCCAGCGTCCGGCCCTCTGTCCTGGCCGGCCTGGTCGGAGCCGTCCGGCGAGCCCTGCGCGCCGGAGAACGCCTCGACCGCGGCCACCGCGCAGGCAGCGTTGGCTGCCTGGTGCGCGCCGAACAGCGGCAGGTACAGGTCGTGGTACTCACCGAGCAGGCCGCGGATGGACAGCCGCTGGCCGCCCACGGCCAGCTCGCGGCCGAGGACGCCGAACTCGATGCCCTCCCTTGCCACGCTGGCGCCGACCTGGCCGGCCCGGCGCAGCAGCTCGGCGGCGGCCTCGACCGGCTGCTGGCCGATTACCGCGACGGCGCCCGGCTTGATGATGCCGGCCTTGTCGGCCGCGATCTTGGCGACCGTGTCGCCGAGGTACTTGGCGTGGTCGATCGAGATCGGCGTGATGACGGCCACGACCCCGTCGGCGACGTTGGTGTTGTCCCAGGTGCCGCCCATGCCGACCTCGACCACGGCGACGTCCACCGGGGCGTCGGCGAACGCGGCGAACGCCATCGCCACCAGCACCTCGAAGAACGACAGCCTGACCTGGTGGCGGGAGTCCACCAGCTGCAGGTAGGGCTCAATCTCCCGGTAGACCTCGACGAACCGCTCCGCGCTGAGCGGCACGCCGTCCACGCAGATCCGCTCGCGCATGGAGTTCAGGTGCGGGCTGGTGAAGAGCCCGGTGCGCAGCCCGCGCGCGTGCAGCAGGGTTTGCGTCATCCGCGCGGTCGAGGTCTTGCCGTTGGTGCCGGTGAGGTGGATCACCGGGTAGGCGCGATGCGGGTCGCCGAGCAGGTGCACCAGGTCGGCGATCCGGTCGAGCGTAGGGTCGATCGAGTGCTCGGGACGGCGGGCGAGTATCTGCTGCTCGACCAGCCGGAGCTCGGCCTCGGTAGCCGCGGTCATCGCCAGGTCCCCGCGGCCAACCTCACCGCTCGACCAGGGCGTCGAGCCGCTCGGCGAGCCTGGCGATCTCGGCCTGGGCGGCGGCGAGGCGTTCCCTGCTCTTGGCCACCACCTCGGCGGGCGCCTTCGCCACGAACGAGGCGCTGGACAGCTTGCGCTCGCAGCCCTCGGCGTCGGCCTCCGCCGCGGCCAGTTCCTTGGCCAGCCTGCGCCGCTCAGCGGCCACGTCGATCCCCGACGAGGTGTCCAGCCGGACGGTGATGCCCTCGGCCTGCACCGAGGCGTTGGCCGCGAAGCCCGCGGTCGGCTCGGTCAGCCGCAGCAGCGCCCTGATCGACGGCTCGTGCCCGGCGAGCGGCGAGCCGGCCAGGCCGTCGAACACCGCGGGCACCCGCTGGGTGGGCCGCACGCCCTGGTCGGCGCGGAACCGCCGGACCCCGGTGACGAGCCGCATCAGCGACTCGACCTCGGCCTCGGCCCGCGGGTCAGCGGCGGCCTGGTCGGCGGCCGGCCAGGCCGCGACCATCACAGAGTCGCCGCCGGTCAGCGCCGTCCACAGCTCCTCGGTGACGAACGGCATCACCGGGTGGATCAGCCTGAGCAGCTGGTCGAGCACGTGGCCGAGCACCCGCCTGGTGAGCTCCGCCGCAGCCGTTTCGGCGCCGCCGGCACCCGTGCCGGTCAGCACGGGCTTGGCCAGCTCCAGGTACCAGTCGCAGAACTCGTCCCAGGCGAAGTGGTAGAGCGCGTCGCAGACCTTGGCGAACTCGAACTCCTCGAACAGCGCGTCCACCTCGGCGGTCACCGCGGCCAGCCGGGACAGGATCCACCGGTCAAGCACGCCGAGCGCGGCGCGATCGTCGGCCGAGAGCGGGGCGCCTCCTGCCACGGCCCCGTTCATCAGCGCGAACCTGGTGGCGTTCCACAACTTGTTACAGAAGTTGCGCGCCCCGGCCACCCATTCCTCGCTGAGCGCGACGTCGCCGCCCGGGCTCGCGCCCCTGGCCAGGGTGAACCGGGTCGCGTCGGCGCCGAACCTGGCGATCCAGTCGAGCGGGTCCACCGTGTTGCCGCGAGACTTGGACATCTTCTTGCCGAGCGCGTCCCGCACCAGGCCGTGCAGTGCCACCTGACGGAACGGCACCGAGCCGTCGGGCCCGGCGTCCGCCATCGCGTACAGCCCGAACAGCATCATCCTCGCGACCCAGAAGAACAGGATGTCGTAGCCGGTCACCAGCACGCTGGTCGGGTAGAACGCGCGCAGGTCCGCCGTGTCGTCCGGCCAGCCGAGAGTGGAGAACGGCCAGAGCGCGGAGGAGAACCAGGTGTCGAGCACGTCGGGATCCTGGGTCCATCCCGCCCCTGGCGGCTCGTCGTCCGGGCCGACGCAGCGGACCTCGCCGTCGGCGGAGTACCAGACCGGGATCCGGTGACCCCACCACAGCTGGCGGCTGATGCACCAGTCATGCATGTCGTCGACCCAGTCGAAGTAGCGGGCGGCCAGCTGAGCCGGGTAGATCCGAACCCGGCCGTCCCGCACGGCGTCCCCGGCGGCCTTGGCCAGCGGGCCCACCTTGACGAACCACTGCAGCGACAGCCGGGGCTCGACGGTGGTACCGCACCTGTCGCAGTGCCCGACGGCGTGCACGTACGGTCTTCTTTCTTCGATAACGCGACCCTGCTCCCTCAGTGCCGCGAGCACGGCCGGTCTGGCCTCGAAGCGGTCAAGGCCCTCGAACGGGCCTGGCGCGGTGATCACGCCGCGCTCGTCCATGATCGTCAGGCTGGGCAGGTCGTGCCGCCTGCCGATCTCGAAGTCGTCAGGGTCGTGCGCGGGCGTCACCTTGACCGCGCCGGTGCCGAACTCCGGGTCCACGTGCGGGTCGGCGACCACGGGGATCTGACGGCCGGTCAGCGGCAGCTCGAGAGTGGCGCCGACCAGGTGGGTGTACCGCGCGTCGTCGGGATGCACGGCGACGGCGGTGTCGCCGAGCATGGTCTCCACCCTGGTGGTGGCCACCACGATCGACGCTTCGCCGTCGCCGTAGCGAACGGCGACCAGCTCGCCGTCGTCGTCGGAGTGGTCGACCTCGATGTCGGACAGCGCGGTCATGCACCGAGGGCACCAGTTGATGATCCGGTCGGCGCGGTAGATCAGGCCGTCGTCGAACAGCCGCTTGAAGATCGTCTGGACCGCCCTGGACAGCCCCTCGTCCATGGTGAACCGCTCGCGCGTCCAGTCCACGCTGTCGCCGAGGCTGCGCATCTGGGACAGGATCCGGCCGCCGTAGGTGGCCTTCCACTGCCAGACCCGCTCGACGAACTCCTCCCGGCCCAGGTCGTGCCTGGACAGGCCTTCCCTGGCGAGCTCGCGCTCCACCACGTTCTGGGTGGCGATGCCGGCGTGGTCGGTGCCGGGCAGCCAGAGGGCGTTGTAGCCCTGCATCCGGCGGCGGCG
>DATIZP010000106.1:0-7194 GCA_035517035.1 Streptosporangiaceae bacterium
GCATAACCAGATCATACCGGCGCAGCAACGCCGCAACGGGCGGCGACACGCAGAAATTCTGACTACACTCTATGCGCAGATTCCACCGGAACCCCAGTTCAGGACCCAAACCCTACGGAGAGTTACAGCAACTTCGGATTAGACGGTATTACCCTGATTCTGCCTTGACCTTGGCTGGATCTCGGATCCTAGGCGGCGGAGCGCCGGGAGTTCGTCTTGATTGCGCTGCCGCCGTGGGGAGCAATGGGCGGGGGTGTCGCGCGGACGCCGGAGGCGTCGCGCGGCCGCGGGCCGGGACCCGACGCGTAGCGCGGCCGCGGGCCGGGACCCGACGCGTCGCGCGGCCGCGGGCAGCGCCGGAGCCGTTGCGCGGGCGCGGGCAGGGCCGGGGCGAGTGCGCGCCCGCGAGCAGGCGCCATGGCCGCCAGCCTGGTCAGCTCGCCAGCCCGATCAGCTGCCAGCGCGGCTAATCAGCGACCGTGGGCTAATCAGCGACCGTGGGCTGGTCAGCGACCGTGGGCTGGTCAGCGACCGCTCGCGCTGGTCAGTCAGGGGCAGCCCGGCCTAGTCAGCAGCCGCCCGGAACGCGGCGGGACTCAGCAGACACAGTCGGGGCAGTCGCAGCAGCAGGCGGCCAGGCAGCTGCACAGGCCGCCGTTGCAGCACTTCTCTACGGCAGGCGCCGTCACGGCACTTGCGAGCAGTTCCGCGATAGTCATTGGCCACCAGCCGCCTTTCAGCCAATCGCCAGGCCTAGCTTCCCCGGCACGGCGTCCGTAACCGGGCACTAGAGAACGAAAAAACCGGCCCACGGGGCCGGGTGGATATGGCCCATAACTATAACGCTCCGGACGCTCCGCCGCTTCCGCAATCGGTTGTTTCCGACCGGACGGTATGCCCGCGGGTGCGCATCACCACGCGGGCGGGTGGGCGGACACGGAAGGCCGCGGGCTGGCCCGAGCCCTGGCGGGACCCGGGCAGCCGCGACGTGCTCAGGCGGCAGGCCCGGCAGCCGCCTGAACGGTCACCGCCGCGGGCTGGCCCGACAGCCCCTCGGCCTGCGTGAGGAGCTGGCCGGCCCGAGACGCGGCACCGGACCTGATGACCGCGTAGAGCAGGCCGACGACCAGCCAGACCAGGGCCGTCAGCGGACCCCACCAGGCCGATCCGCTTGGGAACGGGTAGATGTTGCGGAACAGCGTGTAGCCGAGCACGATCACGCCGAGGATCGGGATCACGATCTCCCAGTTCCGCACCGACCGCTGGCCGGAGAAGAAGACCAGCTTGCTCATCCCGACCGTCGCCATGACGTAGACGACCAGCAGGATCAGCGTCCCGATCGTTCCGGCCTCGAGGAACAGGCCGAACGGGCTGCCACGCAGCACGAACCAGGTGAAAGCGATGATCACGTACGCGGCCAGCACCACGGCTCCGGTGGAGTACGTCGGGGTCCGGCGGGACGGGGAGACGTGCCCGAGCGACCCGGGCAGGATGCCGTCCCTGCCGAGCGCGAAGATCAGCCGCGACGCTCCGACCACGCACGCCAGCGCGCAGCTGAACGCCGAGACCATCGCGCCGAGCGTGATGATGTTGCCGATCCACGACGAGACGTACATCGACCCGAGGTTGCCGATCAGCGACGGCGAGTTGATGAACGCCTTGACCCCCGCGGCCGAGGTGCCGAAGCCCATCGACTCGACCGCGGTGACGACCACGAAGTAGATGCCGCCGAAGATCGCCACGCCCAGGATGGCGCGGGGGATGTCCCTGTTTGGCCTCTTGGTCTCCTCTCCGAGCGTGGAGGCGGCCTCGAATCCCGCGAAGGACAGGAAGCCGAACACGACGCCGAGGAAGAGCGTGGAGAGCGGGGTGCCTGACGGCAGGCTGAACGCCGATCCGGTAAGGCCGAGCTTGCCAGGCCCGCTGTGCCCGGCCAGCTTGGCGAACACGATCACGATGACGATCAGGATCAGCGCCACCGTGATGCCCTCGGCGGCCAGCAGAATCCTGGTTCCGCCCCGCGCCGGGGCGGTGGCCAGCCACCAGATCAGGCCGAGCCCGATGGCACCGAGCAGGAACCCTGGCCAGTTCAGTGTCGCGGCATCCTTCCAGATCCCGGTGGAGCTGAAGAAGCCCGCAAGGAACCGGCCGCCGGCCATCGCCGTGGTGACGGCGTAGAAGATATAGGTCCCAGCCAGGGCCCAGCCGGAGATCATCCCGGCCCGGGGCCCGAGCGTGGCACCGACGAAGCCGTACACCGATCCCGAGTGGTGGAACCGCTGCGTTAGCCTGACGAACGTGTAGGCCACGAGCAGCACGCCGACGAAGGCGAGCGCGAACGCGACCGGCACCGCCCGGCCCACGGTAGTCGCCGTTCCCTGCGGGTTGATGCTGGCCGCCATCGAGGGCGCCATGAGCGCGAGGGATATGCCGATGGCCTCCCAGACGCTGAGGTTGCGGTGGAGCTTGATGTCTGTGGCCTCATCTGTCGTCGCTGGCATCGGATCCAGTACCTCCTCCCGCCGGCTTCAGCCGACGTTGCTATGTCCCAACCGGAGTGTCGTCTGTGATGGCCGCTTCGGTGGCCGCTGCGGTGGCCGCGCCGCCCGAAGCACCGAGCAGGCTGACCGCGCCCAGGTAGCCGGCCAGCATGGCGCTCGCGGCCTGCCCGACCATCTCGTCGCCGGGCAGGAACGACGGGTGGTGCAGGGTGTGCGGGCCTCCGGTGCCGAGGAACAGCATCAGGGTCCGTCCGCCGCGGGTGTAGTAAGAGAAGTCGTCGGCGCCGCAGGAGCGGAACGAGGCGTCGATGGTGAAGCCGGCCTCACGCAGCCATGGCCAGCACGCGACGGTCAGCGCCTCGTCGTTGACCAGGGCTGGCTCGCCCTCGGTGATCCGGACCGTGCCGCGGCAGCCGTGCGCGCGGCACGTATGCGCGACGATCTCGCGCACCGCCTTGTGCAAGCCTGGCCGGTCGGACTCGTCGAGCACCCGCAGCGTGCCTCTGGCGACCGCGGTGGACGGGATGACGTTGGCGGCCTGGCCGGCCTTGAGCATGCCGACCGAGACCACGACCGCGTGGGTCGGGTCGGACCGCCGGCTGACCGCGTGCTGGAGCGCGAGCACGCTCTGGCACAGCGCGACCACCGGGTCGTCGGCGAGCTGCGGGTACCCGGCGTGCCCGCCGGTGCCGTCCACCCTGATCTCGAAGTCGTCGGTGGCGGCGTTGACCGTGCCGACCGCGGCCGCGATGGTGCCGACCGGGAGCTGATGCTGCAGGTGCACGGCGACGATGGCGGCGGGCTGCTCGGCCGCCAGCGCCCCCGAGGCGACCAGGTCACGGGCACCGGACGGGATGGCCTCCTCGCGCGGCTGCAGCACGGCGAGCATGGGCGCGGGCAGGCCGCCCGCCACCTCGACCGTCCTGGCCGCCCAGCCGACGGCGGCCAGCGCGGCCAGGTGCACGTCGTGCCCGCATGCATGCATCACGCCGGTCCCGCTGGCCCAGCGTGCACCGGTCCGCTCGGTAATCGGCAGTGCGTCGAGCTCGGCGCGCAGCGCGACACACGGCCCGTCGGCCCGGCCGATCCTGATCAGCCGCCCGGTGCCGGCCACCGAGGGCGCGTCCACGTCGCCGAGCGCGGCGGCGACCCTCGCCGCGGTGCGGTATTCGGCGCCGGAGAGCTCGGGATCGGCGTGCAGCTCGTGCCGCAGCGCCACGGCAGCTTCGAGCTCACTGGCCACCGCGGCACGCAGCGCGGCCGCCAGCGCCTGCCCCGTTCTCACCGGCCCCGTGCTCACCGGCCCCGTGCTCACCGGCCCTGTGCCCGCCGGAGCCCTGCCCGCCGGATCGGGGCCAGCCAGACCAAGGTCCGGCGGGCCGGGCGGCGCGGCTAGGTCAGTCACGCCTGCTCCAGCCGGTAGACGCGGGCCGCGTTCTGGGATCCGATCAGCCGCCCCACCCGGTCGGCGTCGGCCGCCGTCCACCGGCCGTCGGCGACGAACGCGCCGGTCACGCTGGCGAAGTCGCGGCGGAATCCGGTCGCGCCCAGGTAGTGCAGCTCGGGCAGCCCGAAGGCGTCGGATGAGTACAGCATCTTGCCGAACGGCGTCAGCTCCATGGCCTCGGCGAGCACGGTCGCCGAGCGCGCTCCTACGTGGTTCAAGATGGCGCCGACGTCCATGTAGACGTGCGAGAACACGTTCGCCAGGAACCCGGCCTCGCGGTGGAACGGGTAGCAGTGCAGCAGCATGACCGGCGTGCCGACCGGCTCGCTCGCGAGCAGGAAGTCGTGCAGCAGCGAGGGGTTGGACCGGTGCAGCCGGACGTCCGGGTCGCCGAAGCCCACGTGGAACTGCACCGGCAGGCCCGCGTCGATCGCGGTCCAGATCAGGTGCGCAAGCAGCACCGGGTCATCGATGCGAGCGGCCGGATCGTCGGCCATCGCCTTGATCAGCCGCCCGGCGGCGGCGGCGACCTGAGGCTCGGCCGGGCGGGCCGGGTCGAAGTCGAAGCCGAACCGGTACGCGACGATGGACTTGAACCCCACCGCGCTGACCTCGGCCACCGCGGCGCTCAGTGCGGAGCCGAACGCGTCGGCCCAGCCGTCCGCCGTGGTACCGGCCCTGGCTACCTGCTCGGCGACGCTCTCCAGGCGGACGATCTGCCTGGCCGGGGTCGCGCTGATCTCGGCCATCTGAGCCGGCGTGGTGAGCTGGTCGCCCTGGAAACCGGTGTCGACCAGCCACTGGCTGACCCCGGCGGCGGTGAGCAGCCGCCGGTTCACCTCGGCGGCGCCGAGCCCGGCGCGCCGGCGCAGGTACTCCTCGGCCGGAGCGGAGGGCTCGAGCCCGAGCACCGGGGCGCACCAGCGGCGCACCGCGAAGCCGAGCTGGGTGTCGAACATGGTAGTGCCGGGCGCCGGCGGCCCGGGTGCCTCGGTCAGCAGCAGCTCGTAGCCGGACCGGTCGAGGTCGCCGGTGACGACGCCATGCACGTGATGGTCGATCAGCGCGATCGGTGCCTGCTCCGCTGCGCCGCTCACATGTACCCCCCCGCGGTGACCTGCCTCGGGCCGACGTCGTCGACGGTCCCCGCGTACAGCGCGTCGTAGCGTGCCATTCTGGTCAGCGGCCCGTCACCGAGCCGGTCGACGAGCGCGGTGATCACTGCCTCGACGAGCGCGACCGCCGGGGTGAGCGCGTCGAACGGTGACGGCGACCGCACGCTCGAGGTCAGGATCACGTCGGCGTGCGCGGACAGCGGCGACAGGTAGGGATCGGTGAACGCGATCAGCG
Source organism: Streptosporangiaceae bacterium (assembly GCA_035517035.1). Lineage (GTDB taxonomy): Bacteria > Actinomycetota > Actinomycetes > Streptosporangiales > Streptosporangiaceae > Chersky-822. Next base: position 5,299 of record DATIZP010000106.1, read on the forward strand.
TCGCGCCCTGCCGTTTCGCCGCGGTCGCCAGCTTGACCGTGTCGCGCTGGTAGCGCCGGTAGTCGAAGGCCACCAGGATGTCCCGCCTGCCCACGTCGAGCAGCGCGCTCATCCGGTCGGCGCCGGCGCACGAGACGACATGCACGCCGGGCCGCAGCACCCGCAGGTGCGCGGCCAGGTACTCGGCCAGCATGGAGCTGAACCGGCCGCCGACCAGCGTCACGGCGCGCCGGTGGTCAGCGAGGAGCCATACCGCCTGGTCGAACTCCGGCCGCGGCAGCCGCGCGAAGCTGGTCCTGATGCCGTCGCAGAACAGGTCCTCGGCCCGGCTCAGCGCATCGCCTGGGGTCCCGGCCCGCCGCTCGGCGTGCATGGCAAGCGGCGACGAGAGCCGCGCCGAGACCTCGGACTTCAGCGACTGCTGGAAGCCCGCGTAGCTGTCGAAGGAGAGCTTGCTGACCAGCCGGATCACGGTCGGGGCGCTGACCCCGGCGGCCGCCGCGAGCTTGGCGACCGGCTCAAGCCCGAGCACGGGGTACTCGGCCATCAGCGTCCTGGCGACCTTGCGCTCGGCCGGTGTGAGCTCGGCCATGCGCAGCCCGATCCGCTCGGCCACCGTCTCCACCGGCGTCACCACCGCCAGCGGGTGCGAGCCACGATGTCCTGCGGGTCGGCGTCGGCGAACAGCTCGGACTCGGCGTGCCGCACCGCGAGGAAGGCCTCGAACAGCGGGTCGCCCATCGCCCCGCGCAGCACGTCACTGCCTTCGAGCGCGGCCGCCGACTCGGGCAGCGACTGCGGCAGGCGGCGCGCGCCCGACGCGGCGAGCTCGGCCTCGCTCAGCCCTGCCGGGTCGCCCACGGTCTCCGGCGGCAGCGACCCGCCAGCCTGCAGCCCGGCCAGCCCGGTGGCCAGGAGCGAGCCGATCACCAGGTACGGGTTGGCTGACAGGTCGAAGCACTTGACCTCGAGGTTGGCCCGCACGTCCTGCTCCCCGGCCGAGCCGGTGACCAGGCGCAGCGCGGCCTCCCGGTTCTCCCGGCCCCAGCACTGGTAGACCCCCGCCCAGTGCGATGGCACCAGGCGCAGGTAGCTGGACACGCTCGGAGCGCCGACCGCGAGCAGCGCGGGCAGCGCGGAAAGCACCCCGGCGCAGAACGCCTCGCCATCGCTGGTCAGCCCGTACGGGCCGGGCCCGCCCGCCAGCATGTTCTGCCCGTCGCGCCACAGGCTCAGGTGCACGTGCCCGCCGTTGCCGACGCCGCCGGCCACCACCGAGGGAGCGAACGAGGCCTGCAGGCCGTGGCGCTGGGAGACAGCGCGGATGGTCTGCCGGACCAGGACGCTGTCGTCGGCCGCGCCCACCGGGTCGTTCGGCGACACCGAGATCTCCATCTGCCCCGGCGCGTACTCGGGGTGGAACTGCTCGACGGTGACGCCCTCCCGCTCGATCGCCTCGACCACCTCGCGGCAGTAGTCGGTCAGCTCGATGATCCGGGTCATGCCGTAGCCGGGCCCTTCGCAGGCAGGCACGAAGCGGCCGTTGTCGTCGGTGCCGACGGCCCATTCCACCTCGAAGCTCGCCCACGCGGTGAGGCCGTACTCGGCAGCCCGCTCGGTCATCAGCCGGGCGAACGTGCGCTGGCAGCCGACGTAGCTCGCGCCGTCCTGGGTATAGCGGTCGATCGGCGCGAACGCCCAGCCCGGCTGCGCGGCGAGCGCGACGGTCCGATCCAGGTCGGGGATGAGCCGCAGGTCCCCGCCCGGGCCGCCGATGTGCTTGCTGGTGGTGATGGAGTCGTCGACCACGAACACGTCGAAGACCGGCGACATGCCGATGCCCCATCCCGCGGCCCGTTCAAGGCGGCCGAGCGGAATGGACTTGACCCTGGTGAC
>DATIZP010000107.1:0-12650 GCA_035517035.1 Streptosporangiaceae bacterium
GGTCGTATTGCTGGGAGTTGCAGCCGGGGTGATAGAACGCGATCAGCTCCCTGGTGATCTGCTCGCGGTGCGCCGGGCCGCCGCCCGGGACCTCGTAGCAGGCGATGTAGACGTTGAACCGGTCCCCGGCCCGGCGCACCCAGCACGCGGCGAGCGGGTGCTTGAACGGGAAGCGCTCGGCGGACAGGTCGTCGCCGTGCCCGACGTAGCTCACCGCATACCGCTCGGGCCTGGCCTGGCGCTCTGGCTTGTACAAGATGGCGTACACGCCGGGCCTGGCCGGCGCCGTCCAGCCGGCCAGCACCCTGGGGCCCTCGAACGGGTAGCCCGCGGCCGAGCCGAGCCTGATCATCCGAGCGCTTCCTCGTCCTCGCTGATCGCCTCGGTCCTGACGATCGGCCCCTGCGGCAGCCTGGCCTGGGCGGCGGCGCGGGTGAAGTGCTCGGTGGCCTTCTCGATGGCCTCCTCGCGGGTCGCCGCCCGCACCACGAGCTGCGCGCCGTAGCGGCTGGTGCCGATGCCCGTGGCGATCCCGTCGTAGGCGGCGACCGCGTCGGCCAGCTCGACGACCTCCTCGCGGGACAGGACCCGGTCGCCCTCGGCCTGGATCCCCACGCTCCATCTCACGGCCATGCTCCTGTCGTCGGCTGGCAGGCCCGTTCCGGAATCTAACCGAGCGGCCGAGATCGCGCTAGCCGAGGGTGGGCAGCAGCGCGGCGAGTTCCTCCAGGCTGCGCAGGTCGTGACCGGACAGCAGCAGGTCCACGTGCGGCGCGGCGACGATCATCCCGAGCGTGCTCGGCCGGAAGTCGCGGTCGGCGCCCTTGTGCGGGTTCACCCAGACGATCCGGTGGCTGAGCCTGGCCAGCCGCTCCATCGCGTCGGCCAGCACCGCGGGGTCGCCGCGGTCCAGGCCGTCCGAGCAGATCACCACGATGCCCCCGCGGCACAGGCCGCGCCGCCCGTAGCTGTGCACGAAGGTGCCCAGGGACCCGCCGATCCTGGTGCCGCCCTCCCAGTCGAAGACCGCCCTGGCGGCCAGGCCGAGCGCGTCGTCGGGCCTGCGCCGGTCGAGCGTCCTGGTGATCCTGGTCAGCCGGGTGCCGAAGCAGAACACCTCGACCTTGGCGGCGGCCCGGCGAGCCGAGTAGGCAAACTGGAGCAGGTTCCTCGAGTAGTCGGCCATCGAGCCGGAGATATCCAGGATCAGGATCAGCGGCCGCAGCCGCGCCTTGCGGCCGCGCCAGTACAGCTCGGCGGGCTCGCCGTGCATGCGCATCGTCTCCCGCACCGTGCGCCGCAGGTCGGGCGCGCGGCCGCGGCGGGCAGGCGCGGTCCGCCTGGTCCTGCGCCGCGGCGGTGTCAGCCTGATCGTGGCGATGATCCGGCGCACGGCGGCGAGCTCCTCCGGCGTGCACTGGGCGAACGACTTGCGCCGCAGCGTCTCGGCGTCGGAGGCCAACAGGCCGAGCTGCGTCTCCTCGCCGCGCTCCTGGATGCCAGGCTCCGTGGCCGGGATCTGCAGCACGCCCTGGGTCGGCGCGTCCGCCCGCGCCTTGATCCGCAGCAGCTCGGCCACCGGGTCGTCGATGCCGAGGAAGAACGACCGGAAGACCCGGTCGTACACCGCGATGTCATCCCTGCGGCAGACCAGGATCGTCCGGCCCGCCCAGTACAGGTCGACCAGGTCGGCGGGGTCGAGCTCGGCGGCGGCCGCGCAGTAGCCGATGACGTCGCCGGAGCCCACGGCGAGGCCGGACGCCCGCAGCTCGCGGCAGAACGCGGTGAGCAGGCCGACGAACGGCGCCTGGTCAGGCACCTGAGGTCAGGTCGGCCAGGTTGTCGCGGACCAGGTCGAGGTCGTCCCGCTCCTTGACGACCGCGCCGAGGGTGTCACTGGCCACCGCGGCGGTGAGATCCTCCTCGCCGAGGAAGCTCAGCGTCTGCACCCAGTCGATCGTCTCGGCGACCCCGGGCGGCTTGGCCAGGTCGAGCTCGCGCAGCCTGCCCACCGCGGCGACCACCTTGCGGGTCAGTGCCGGGGACACGCCAGGAGCCCGGACCAGCACGATCTCCACCTCGCGCTCGGCGGGCGGGTATCCGATCCAGTGGTACAGGCAGCGCCGCTTGAGAGCGTCGTGCAGCTCGCGGGTCCGGTTGGAGGTGAGGATCACCAGCGGCGGGCTCTCCGCCTTGATCGTGCCGATCTCGGGGATGCTGATCTGGAAGTCGGAGAGCACCTCGAGCAGGAAGGCCTCGAACTCGTCGTCGGCCCGGTCCACCTCGTCGATCAGCAGCACCGCCTGGTCCCCGGCCCTGACCGCCTCAAGCAGCGGCCGCTCGAGCAGGAACTTCGGCCCGAACAGCTTGTCCACCGCGTCGGCATCGGCGACCTGGTGCTCGGACAGCGCCCTGATGTGCAGCATCTGCCGCGCGTAGTCCCATTCGTACAGCGCCTGGTGGGTGTCGATCCCCTCGTAGCACTGCAGCCGGATCAGCCGACGGCGGTAGACCGATGCGAGCACCTTGGCTACCTCGGTCTTGCCGACCCCCACCTCGCCCTCGAGCAGGATCGGCCGGTGCAGCCTGATCGCCACGAACAGCGCCGTGGCCAGGCCGCGGTCGGCCAGGTAGCCGCCGTCCCGCAGGGTCTGGGTCAGCTCGCCGACGGAGTCAGGACCGTCCATTCAGCGCGGCTGCTCGGCGGGCCCGAGCACCAGGTCGCGCACGCTGCCTGCCTCGCGGCTCAGCTTGCCGTCCCGCTCGAGTGCGGCTCGCCACGCCGAGCGCGTGTCGCCGTCCTGCGCCAGCCCGTCGAAGCCGACATCCTGCATCGCCTTGCAGGACCTGGCGGGCCCGAACATCTCCTCGAGGTCGGCACTGCTCTGGCCGCGTGCCGACCAGACCGCACGCAGCACCTCGATCGTCTCGCCCGCCTGGTGGTCAGGCTCGGCGCGGGCACCGGCGCTCGCGTCGTGCTCCGGTTCCCGGCCCCGGTCAACGCTGCTCACCCGGCTCACCTCCCGTGTCCGCGGCCTGGTTCGACTGTAGCTGGCCAGCCGGGTGCGCAGCGACATCGGATTAAGGCTTCCCTTATCCCCGCCCGCTTACCGGTCGCCGGGAGTGATCCACTTCTCCTGCCCTGCCGGGCGCGGGGCGAGCAGCGCGTCGAGCGCCTGCTGCGGGGTGTCCGCCCGCCTCACCAGGTCGCAGTTGGCCTGCCTGAGCAGGCCGACCCGCACCATCAGGTCGAACTGCGCCACCAGCATGTCCCAGAAGCCGTCCACGTCGAGCAGCACGACGGGCTTGGCGTGCAGGCCGAGCTGCGCCCAGGTGGTCACCTCGGCAAGCTCGTCCAGCGTGCCGAGTCCGCCGGGCAGCGCGATGAAGCCGTCGGACAGGTCGTACATGAGCTGCTTGCGCTCATGCATCGATCCGACCTCATGCAGCTTGGTAAGTCCGGTATGCCCGATCTCGCGGCTGAACAGGCCGACCGGAATCACGCCGGTGACCCGGCCGCCCGCGGCCAGCGCGGCGCCGGCGACCTCGCCCATCAGGCCGACCCGGCCGCCGCCATAGACAAGCTCGATGCCGCGCTCAGCGATGAAGGTCCCGAGCGCGCGTGCCGCGGCCCCGTACCGCGGATCGGGCGGGGTGGATGAGCCGCAAAAGACGCACAGCGCCCGTATCTCGACCATGGCCAGCCCAACCTATACCGGCCCGCCGGGGCGGGGCATGCGCGGCCTGGGTGGTGTGCGCCAGGCCGTCACCGGGCCGGCCGGCGCGGCGCGTCGCGGCCGTGGTCGGCTCACCGTGCGACTGCTGATGTGGCATGGTGTGCCGATGAACAAGTTCACTCCGACGCGGCGGCGAGCGGTCGCGGCCGCCCTGCTCGGCTGCACGGCCGTGCTCACCGCGGCCTGCGGCTCGTCAGGCTCCGGGGCGAGCCCGGCCACCACGGTGACCGTGACCCGGACGCCCACCGCGCCCGCCTCGTCCCCGGCGGCCGCTCCGAGCAGCCAGGTCCCGCCGTCCTCGGCCCCCGCCGGGCCCCCTGCCTGCCCGAACGGGTCGCTGTCGGCCAAGCTCGGCCTGTCCCAGGGCACCGCGGGGAGCGTGTACCAGGTGATCGACTTCACCAACACCTCGAGCAGCACCTGCACGCTGTACGGCTACCCGGGCGTCTCGCTGGCTGGCGGCTCACCGCTCCGCCAGATCGGGGCCGCTGCCACGGAGAACCCGGCCACGCCGCGCGAGGTGGTCACTCTCGCGCCGGGCGCGGTCGCCAACGCGCTGCTGCAGATCGTGGACGCGGGGAACTTCCCGCCCTCCAAGTGCGGCCTGGTCACCTCCACCGCCCTGCAGATCTTCCCGCCCAACCAGACCAACGCGATCGACCTGCAGTACCGGTCGCAGGCGTGCTCTCAGCCCGTGCACCTGCTGACGGTCAACGCGGTCAGGGCGGGGTCCGGCGGCTCGGCCTAGCCCGCCGGCCTGCATGGCTAGCTCGGGCCCGGCCTGGTGATGTCGGTCGGCACGTCGGCCCGCCCCTCGATCACGGCGACGGCCAGGTCGGCCAGCCGGCGCTGACCTGTCCTGGCCAGCCGGCGCAGCGCGTCGAACGCCTCGTCGGGTGTGACCTTCCAGCGCTCGGCGAGCATGCCCTTGGCCTGCTCGATGACGATCCGGCTGGTGAGTGCCGACTGGAGCTGCGCGATGGCATTCTGCTGCCGCTGCAGTTCCCCGGCCAGCACGATCCCGGCGCCGGCGGCGTCGGCGAGCGCTGCCGCGAGCCCGATCCCCGCCGGGTCAGGCGCCGCGCCGCCGAGCAGCACGAGCGCACCGGTGACCTCCGCATGCGCGCCGAGCGGCAGCGCCGTGACGGTCCGCAGCCCGGCGGCCAGCGCGTGGCCGGAGAACCAGGGCCACCGGTCCCGGCTGTCGCGCAGGTCGGCTGCCGGGACCGGCTGGCCGGTGGCCATGCACTCGGCCCACGGGGTGGCGGCCGGATCGGGGCAGCCGGACACCAGCGCGTCGGCCATCTCGCCGGAGGCAGCGACCTGGCGCGCGCCGTCGCTCGCGGCGTCCCGGTGCACGATCACGGCGTGGTCGACGCCCGCCAGGGCGACGCAGTGGCGGCAGGCCGCGTCAAGATACGCGCCGAGGTCCGGGTCGCTGGCGAGCGTCTCGGCAAGCTCGGCGAACGCCGCTGCGACGTCCTGTCCCGCCTCCGAAGCCGCCATCGCCGTCCGTCCTGGTCTTCGCCATCCCCGCCCGCCAACGCCTATCGTTCCATCGCCCAGGCGGGCGTGCGACTCTGCGAACCCAAACCAGCGCGCCGCGGCGACCCGCTGGGCGCCTGCGCGCCCTTTGTCCCGGTCGGCCGGGCCCGGCGTCTGCGCAGGTCGTGCCGCGCCCGCGGGTCGCCGGGCCGTCCGCGGCGAGGTCATGCGAAAATGGGATGTGCCCGCGCGACGCCTGGAGTGGGCAGTCGCTAGTGGCATCGCCGGCTGGGCGCTGGCACGGGTAGCGGCTGCCGACCGGCTGGCCCCGACCTCGTCTCAGGCCGTGGCCATGCTCTCCTTCACCCCTCAGGCTGCCGCCGTCGCCTGGGCCGGGGCGCTGCTGCTCCGCGACGAGCGGGCGGCCACCGCGGCGGCGGTGGCGGCGGGAGCGATGACCGCGGCGATCGCGCCGCGCGCGGTCGTGCGCCGCCAGCCGGCCGCCGCGGGGCCCGTGCTGCGGGTGCTCACGGCCAACCTGTTCGTTGGCCGGGCCGAGCCCGAGCCGGTCGTCGACCTGGTGCGCGAGGCCGAGGTGGACGTGCTGTTCGCGCAGGAACTCACGGCTGACAAGGCGCGCAGCCTGGCCCTGGCCGGCCTCGGCGACCTGCTGCCGCACTCGGTCAATGACGTCGGCATGCCCGGCTCGCGCCGGAACGCGATCTACGCCAGGCTGCCGCTGGCGCCGTGCCCGGCCATTCCGGCGACGCCTTGGGCCCAGCCCACCGCCACGCTGAGCCTGCCAGGGGGAGTCGTCCGGCTGGTCTGCGTTCATCTCCATACTCCTAAGCCGGTGTGGTCGGGCGAGGGCGTGGCGGCCTGGCGATCTGAACTGCGTGCCCTCCAGGCGATGCCGACGCCCGGCGGGCCGCCCGTGATCATGGCCGGCGACTTCAACAGCACGCTCGACCACGCCGAGTTCCGCCGGCTGCTGCGCCGCGGCTTCGTGGACGCCGCCAGCCAGACCGGCTACGGGCTGGTGCCGACGTGGGGGCGCAAGGCCGACCGGCGGCTCGGCCTGCTGACTCTCGACCACGTGCTTGCCGACCCGCGCTGCGCCCTGCTCGGCACGTCGGTGCACCGGCTGCCAGGCAGCGATCATCGCGCGGTGCTCGCCACGATCCAGCTGCCGTAGGCTGCCCGCAGGCCACGCCGGAGCCGATCCCCAGGACGTACTGCTGACGAGGGAGGTCTTTCAGCAGCGCCGGATGGGTGAGCGGCTGCACGTGGCGAGCGACGGGGTGGTGGCGATGGACTTCCTGCACCGCTCCGACGGCTACTCGGACGCTCCGAGGCCCGGGCTGATCCTGCTCGACCTGAACAAGCCCCGCCGCAACGGCCTCGAGGTGCTCGCGGACCTCAAGAGCGACGCTGAGCCGCTGACCATCCCGGTCGTCGTGTTCACCAGCTCTCAGGCCGAGCAGGACATCGTGAGCAGCTACGCGCTGCATGCGAACGCGTTCGTCACCAAGCCGATCGAGTACGACAAGTTCGTCGCGGCGCTCGGCCTGATCGACGACTTCTACCGCTCGCTGGTACAGCTGCCGAACTGAGGTCGCCGACTAGCGGGCGAGAGGCGGAGCGGACGTTCCGCGGTCCTGACCTGACGCTACGGCCGCGGCAGCCGGTCCGCCCGGCGCCGGGCGCTGTCGTCGAACAGGGCGAGGCGCAGTACGGCGTCGGCGGCGGCGAGATCGGCCGGGTCGGCCCGCGCGGCCACCTCCGTGTTGAGCTCGGCGATGACCGCCACGACCGCCCTGGCGTACTCCTCGCCCGCCTCGGTCAGGGCCACGTTGACCTGCCGGGAGTCCTGCGGGTCGCGGCTGGTCGTGACATAGCCGCGCTGCTGCAGGGCGTCGGCGACCTTCCGCGCGGCCTGCCGGGTGACGCCGAGCGTGATGCCGAGCCTGCCGACCGAGACCGGCCCGCGCAGCAGCAGCCTGGTTGCCGCCGCGTCAGTGCGCCGGTACTCGTGATAGCCGAGGTCAGCGAGGCGGGCGGCCATCGCGCCTAGCCAGCTCTGCCTGGCCAGCGCGAGCAGGTCGCCGAACGGATAAGCCTGCCTTGACTGCACGGGCATGAGACGAGCATACTCCAGATATGCAACTAGGTTGCCTTTCTGGTTCCCGCCTGGTGAGCGGCGGACCGTGGCTCCGGCGCGCTGGCGGGCCTGGTCCGGCGCGCCGGGCTGGCTGCGGAGGTGCCCGATGAGCGCAGGAGTGCAGGTGCGGCCGCGCCGCGGCCTCGGGCCGTGGAGCGCGGGCCGCCCAGGGGCTGTGCCGCTGGCCTGGTTCACCCTGGCCGGGGTGGTCGTCTACCTGGCCGTGGACGTGCTGCTGAAGTTCCTCCGCCCGGGCTACAGCCTGCTCTACAACGCCGAGAGCGACTACGGCCGCGGCGCCTGGTTCTGGGTGATGGACCTGAACTTCCTGCTGCGCTGCGCGCTCTCGCTGGCGGCCGCCGCGGCCGTGGCCAAGGCCGCGCGGCCGGACGGCCGGGTACGCGGCGGCCTCGTCCTGGTCACGATCTGGGCGGTCTGCTCCGGGCTGCTCGCGTTCTTCGCCGACGACCTGGAGGGCCAGCCGCAGCATGGCAGCGGCCTGGTCCATCTCGGGCTTGCCTTCATCGCGTTCGTGTGCATCACGATCGGCACGATCCTGGCCTCGGCGGGCCTGCGGTCCGACCCGGCCTGGCAGCCGGTGGCGAACCTGCTGCTGGCCGTCTCGATCGCCGGGGCAGCTGCGTTCGTGCTGCTCGGCTCCGCCGTCGGGCACAAGCACGCGCCGGGCGGGCTGTACGAGCGGACCTTCCTCGGACTCCAGTTGCTCTGGATCGCGCTCGCGGCCGGCTGGACAGCGAGGCGCAGGCTGTCGGCCCTCACCGGGCCCGCCGAGCCTTCGCCTTAGCGGCCAGAGCGGCCGCCGCCGGGCCCGCCGGCCTACCGCCGTGCCGGCCTACTGCCGGGCCAGTCGCTGCGGCGCGTCCGAGCCTCCCTTGGCGCGACCCGGTCGACCGGCGCGCCGGATGCCCTGGAATCGGCCCGCATGGAAGTCCATATGTGCTTGTGGCGATCCGCCTGATCTCCCGCTGGTACCAGCAGGTCAATAAGGCGCACGCGAAGCTCCGCTCACCCGGCGAGCGCCCGAACGCCCAGCCCAAGACCAAGGACACCATCAACCGACTATGCAAAGGCCGTGCCCTGGGCTGCCCATCCGTGTTTTTGAGTACATCAGCCGGTGACGGCAAGCGCGCTGACAGCGAAGGTATCGCCGCCGCCGTACGGAGCCTCGATGCCGTACTCGACGTCCAGGATGCCGTCGTCGGACGAAGGAATGTATCCACGCGCCTTCAGCTGCGCGATGATACCGGCGATATCAGCCGTGCCACTGGTCGTGTTCGAGGGGAGCACCACAGACACGGTGCCGTTGTTGCTGCCTTTGGTGCCGGTGAACCACACTGCAGAGCCGTCGTCCAACGTGGCGACTTTCGAGCCTGCAGGACGCTGGTTGCTCACGTAAGTCCAGATCATGAGCTCAAGGTCGTTGTTCCAGTTATAGCTGGTCGCGGCTGACGCGCTGGTTAGCCAGATGTCGTAGGCGAACTCGTAGTCCAGGCTCGAGGAATTCGCGGGTGGCGTCACGTCGAACCTGGACGTGAGCGTGTGTGGCAGCGCTGAGTAAATGAGGCACTGGTCGGAGGGGTAGCCGACGACCTCGGTCGTGCCGGGGTTGGCGTTTAGCCTCACCGAGAAGCTAGCCGCCTTGCCGTTGTCGGCGCTGATCTTCTGAACCGAGTATCCGACCGACGACGAGTCGCCGCTCCAGGTGTCCGTCCGGTAGTCGCAGTCATAGCTTCCTGAGGAGGCTGGAGGCGGCGGCGCGGACGACGACGACGACAACGGCGAAGGTGACCGCCGCGAGGGCGGCGGCGACTCCGACGCCGTAGGCGAAGGGGCCGACGACGGCGAGGGTGAGGCCGGAGATGACGGCTGGGCGCCGGGGCCGGCCGACTGGATCGGGATCATGCCCTTTGGGCATTTCGGCCGGTGTCGGCTCGCGACGTTCTGCGCGACGCAGCCGTGTATCTGGCCGGCGGAGTTCTCGAAAGCAGTTGTCCGATTAGCTCCAGCTGTCAACACGTACGCAACAGCCCCGCCAGCCGCAACAAGAGCGACAGAAATGGCAACAGCTACCTTGAAACGCACATCAATGCCTCCCAAGGAATTGCCGTGGCAACCCTGGCTCGCCCGCGCTCCCAAGCAAGGTAATTATTTCGTCGCTGCCTCTGCCTAGCCGCGGACTCGAGCGGCGACATCGCCTCCATTGTGCGCTCCGGCCGCGCGCTCCGGCCGCGGATCGAAGAAATCCCGCCGCGGCCGTCGCCGAGGCCACGGCGGCACGAGGGCCGGCCGTGGTTCTGCAACTGGATCGACCGGCAGGTCGTAGCCGTCGGCCTCGACGGCGCGCCCGAGGTCGTGCTCACCCGGGATCCGGACAGCTATCCGATGGGGTGGTCGATCGACTGGCTGCCCGACGGCAGGCTGTTGGCCACCAGGGCCGCGGCCGACGCCTTCGGCGGCTTCAGCGCGGGCCGGCCGACCGGTGGACGCTTCGGCAACCGGTGCTCACCCCGCCGGCGCTCATGTCTGCCACGGGTCGGCAGATGGGCGCGGGATTGATCCCGCGGCTGCCGGCCTGACCCGCCGGAGCCGAGAATGTATCGAGGCGGCTGCGGAAGGACGGTGCGGTGGACGAGACGGCGAGCAGGCAGGAGATCCGCGAGGTGGTCGAACGCTGGGCGGTCTGGCGGGACGCCGGGGACTGGGACAGGTTCGCCGGCGTATGGCACCGGGACGGCTATATGACGGCGACCTGGTTCCAGGGCAGCTACCGCGATTTCATCGAGGTCAGCAGGCAGGCGTACGAGGCTGGCGTGCGGATACTGCACTTCCTCGGCGGCAGCGCGGTCGACGTGCGAGGTGACCGCGGCATCGCCCAGACGAAGATGACGATCAGCCAGCGTGCCGCCGTGCACGGCGTCGAGGTGGACGTGGTGTGCACAGGACGGTTCTACGACTTCTTCGAGTGCCGCGACGGTACGTGGGCCATCGTCCGCCGGCAGCCGATCTACGAGCGGGACCGGATGGACCCGGTCGATCCGGCGGCAGGCCTGACGCTGGACGCCGGGCAACTCGGCAGGTTCCCCTACGGCTACCGTCACCTTGGCTACCTGCAGACCGAGCTTGGCTTCGCGGTGAAGACCGGGCTGCCCGGGCTGGACGGCGAGGCCACCGAGCGGCTGTATGCGGAGGGCCATGCCTGGCTCAACGGGTCGGCGGCTCCCGGCGTCCCGCTGTGATTCCGGCCGTTCCGGGACTGCCGCTGTCGCCCTGCTGGTCGGCGAGGGCCTGACCAGGAAGCAGGCCGGGGTCCGGCTCTTCCTCGCCGTGCGCACGGCGGACAGCCACGTTCATGCCATCCTGACCGAGCTCGGGGCGACGTCGCGCGCCGCAGATCGCCGCCTGGCTGGCGGTCAGGTAGCGCTGACCAGCAGGACGGGGACCTGGCAGGTGCGCGCGACGGCCTCGGCAACGTGCCCGAGCCTGGGATGAATCAGGGTCCCGCCGCCGTGGCGGCCGATCACCAGCAGATCGAAGCCATGCTCGGCGGCGTAACCGGACAGCGCCTCGGCTACCTGTCGCGCCTGGACGGTGTGCAGGTCCATCCTGACCGGCGATGACTGCGTGATCGCCGCGCGGATGGCATCGAAAGCCGCGCCGATCCGGCGGGCTTCGTCGGAGTTCTGCGCGTGGTCGTCCTGCCGTGCCTCGCGATGCGACGCACCGGCGAGCACGGCAAGCGCGACCACGTGACCCTGGCCGTCGCTCACGATGGCCGTGGCCGTCCTGAGCGCGGCCGCCGAGTCGGCCGAACCATCGAAGGCGACGAGCAGCCGCCTGAAGGGTCCGGCATTCCCGCTTGTCGTCATGCGCGGTTCCCTATCGCCGAAGGAATCCCGGCACGTGCATGTCGCCTCCGCCGCGATGGGCATTGGGCGGCGGCAGCCCTTCTTCTTTGCCTAACTTTCGTCGAATGACCGCGCTCAGGCAAGGGCCGCCACGACGGCAAGCAGTGCGATGAGCGCGATCAGCATGTAGCCGAGGTAGGCGTCCAGTCGGCCGGACTGCAGCCGCTTCGCGGCGCGCACCACGGCCATGACCGGCCGCAAAGCCGGCCGGTACAGGTAGTCCTCAACCACCTCGACGACGTCCGAGCTGTAGCCGAGCCGCGCGCCCGGTACCGGTCCGGGTTCCGTCGCGCCCCCGGCGTCCGCCGGAGCGTCGGCCGCGCCGGCCAATGCGGCCCCGGTGAGCGGCCGGACCTCCGCGCGAGTATGCAGCACGGCGGCCAGCACCCGCCGGGTCGGGTTGGCGAATCCGGTGGCCGTGTAGGAGTCGGCACCCTCTACCCCGGCGGTCGCCGACCGCCACGCGGGCACCCGGCGCACGCTCGTCATCCGCTTCCCCGCGACCAGCCTGGTGAAGGCCAGCACGGCCAGGGCCAGCAGCGGCATCACGATCCACAGCCACGATGGCGACAGGACGGAGAAGCCGGCGAAGACCGGGCCGAGCACCCAGGGCGCCTGGCGCGCGCCGTTCACCGCCGACGCGGCGACGACGGGCGAGAGCCCGGCGGCCAGCACCCGGATGACCAGCGGCAGCAGCGCGGCAGTGAGCAGGCAGCAGGCCGACAAGATCACGATGCCGGCCCGGCCGAGCCAGCCGGCGTCCCAGCGGCGGCCGGACGCGGACTCCTCGGCTCCGGCTGGCTGCGGAAGCTCGGCTGGCGAGGGCCCGAGCACCACGAGACCGGTCAGCCGGACGAACGTGACCCCGGCGAAGCCGGCGGTCAGCGCCACCGCGGCCCCGGCGGCGGCGAGCAGCAGCCGGTAGCCGAGCCCGGGCACCCGGAACTGCTGGAGCAGCGCCTCGAGCAGGAACCACTCGGAGACGAACCCCACCGTGGGGGGCAGCCCGGCCAGCGTCAGCGCGCCGAGGGCCAGGCCGGTGCCACGCCACGGTGCCCGGTTCGCCACCCCGCGCAGCTCGTCAAGGTCATCGGTGCCGGCCGCGGACTCCATGCCCGCGCTGGCGGTGAACAGCAGCGACTTGGCCACGGTGTGCGCGATCACCTGCAGGGTGGCCGCGAGCAGCCCGGCCGCGACCAGGCGCTGGTCCCGTACGGCCGCACCGACCAGGGCGACCCCGAACCCAGTCAGGATCAGACCCGTGTTCTCCACGCTGGAGTACGCGATGACCCGGAGCAGCCCGGTCTGCACGGCGGCGTGCGCGATGCCGAGCACGGCGGT
>DATIZP010000108.1:0-11672 GCA_035517035.1 Streptosporangiaceae bacterium
ACCCAAGGTGGCGCTGAGCGGGATCCCCGGCAACCCGCCCAATCTCGCCAGCCCGCCGCCGGGCTGCCGGTTCGCGCCGCGCTGCCCCAAGGTCTTCGACCGGTGCAGGACCGAGCCGCCAGAGCTCTACCAGGTCGACGGCACGCTGGTCCGCTGCCTGCTGTTCGAAGGCGGCGCCGCGCCCGGCCTGCCGGGCCGGGACACGGCAGGGAGCGCGGCATGACCGAGCCCTGGGCACCGCCGGAGCAGGTGCTGGCCGACGGCACCGAGCCGCTGCTCCGCACCGAGAAGCTGACCAGGCACTTCAAGATCGGCAGCGCGCTCTCGCAGAAGACCCTGCATGCCGTGGACGAGGTGGACCTGTCGGTGGGCAGCCGGCAGATCGTGGCGCTGGCCGGCGAGAGCGGCAGCGGCAAGTCGACCATCGCCAGGCTGCTGGCCAAGATCTACAAGCCGACAAGCGGGGAGGTCTACTTCGAGGGCAGGCCGATCTCGTCGTTCCGCAGCCGCAAGGACCGGCTCTGGTACAGCGGCCTGGCCCCCATGGTGTTCCAGGACCCGTTCGCGTCCATCAACCCGGTGTTCCGGGTGTCCCACGGCATGCTGCGCAGCCTGAAGCTGCACCGGCCGGAGCTGTCGAAGCAGGATCAGCTGGCCGAGGCCGAGCGCGTGTTCGACGTGGTCGGGCTGACCCCGCCAGCGGACGTGCTGCTGCGGTACCCGCACGAGCTCAGTGGCGGGCAGCGGCAGCGGGTCGGCTTCGCCCAGGCCCTGGCCATGCGGCCGAAGCTGATCCTGGCGGACGAGCCGGTCTCCATGCTCGACGTATCGATCCGGATCGGCCTGCTCAACCTGATGGTCAAGCTGCGTGACGAGGAAGGGGTGTCGATCCTCTACATCACCCACGACCTTGCCAGCGCGCGGTACGTCGCCGACCGGCTGATCGTCATGTACGCGGCGCAGATCGCGGAGGCCGGGCCGATCGAAGAGGTCATGTCCAGCCCCAGGCATCCGTATACCCAGCTGCTGCTGTCGGCCGCGCCAGACCCGCGCGCGCCCCTTGGGGTCGGCGCCGAGACCGACAGGGGCGAGCCGCCGAAGGTGATCGACCCGACGCCGGGCTGCCGGTTCCGCTGGCGATGCCCGCTGGCGATGGAGACCTGCCACACCGTGACCCCGGTGCTCAAGCCCATCGGCGTCGGCCGCGATGTCGCGTGCCACGTGGCCCAGTCCGGCGCGGAAGTGAAGGCGTTCTGAATGAAGGTAGCGGTGGTCGGCGGCGGCTCTACCTACACTCCCGAGCTCATCGACGGTTTCGCCCGGCTGACCGGGCAGGTGTCGATCACCGAGATCGTGCTCGTCGACCCGGACGCCGCCAGGCTCGCCGTGGTGGGACCGTTCTCGCAGCGGATCATGCGGGCGTACGGCCACCCGGCGACGGTCCGCTGGACCGCCGACCTCGACGACGGCGTGGACGGGGCTGGCGCGGTGCTGCTCCAGCTGCGCGTCGGCGGCCAGGCCGCCAGGAACCGCGACGAGACCTGGCCGCTGACCTGCGGCTGCGTGGGCCAGGAGACGACCGGCGCGGGCGGGCTGGCCAAGGCGCTGCGCACCGTGCCGGTAGTGCTCGGCATCGCCGAGCGGGTGCGGTCCCGGGCCGCGGCAGACGCGTGGATCATCGACTTCACCAACCCGGTCGGCATCGTGACCAGGGCGCTGCTCGACGCCGGGCACCGCGCGATCGGCCTGTGCAACGTCGCGATCGGGTTCCAGCGGATCTTCGCCGGGATGCTCGGCGTCGGCCCCGAGCGGATCAGCCTGGACCACGTCGGGCTCAACCACCTGTCATGGGAGCGCGCGGTCCGGCTGGACGGCGCCGACGTGCTGCCCCGCCTGATCGCCGAGCACGGCAAGGACCTCGCCAGCTTGATCGAGTTGCCGCTTGAGGTGATCACGCTGACCGAGTCGATCCCGTCGTACTACCTGCGGTACTTCTACGCTCATGATCAGGTGGTGGCCGAGCAGCGGACCGCGGAGACCCGGGCCCACCGGGTTGCCGAGATCGAGCGCGAGCTGCTTGCCATGTACGCGGACCCGAAGCTCGACCGCAAGCCCGACCTGCTCGGCCAGCGCGGCGGCGCGTTCTACTCCGAGGCAGCGGTGGACCTGCTTGCCTCCCTGGTCAGGGACGCCGGCGACACGCAGGTGGTGAACGTGCGCAACGAGGGCACGCTGCCGTTCCTGCCCGACGAGGCCGTCATCGAGGTCCCGTCGGTGATCGGCAAGGGCGGCGCCGCCCCGGCGGCCGTCGACCCGCTCGGCCCGCTGATGCGCGGTCTGACCGCGCACGTTTCCGCCTACGAGGAGCTCGCCGTGCAGGCGGCCAGGCTGGGCGGCAGGGACCGGGTGCTCGCCACGCTGCTCGCGCACCCGCTGGTCGGCCAGTACGACCAAGCCGAGCGGCTCACCGACCTGCTGCTTGCCGAGAACGCCGCGTTCCTGCCCTGGGCGGGCGGCGAGGCGAGCGGCTCGTGAGGCAGCCGCTCCCTGCTGTCCTGGCCATCGACGGCGGGAACAGCAAGACCGACGTCGCCCTCGTCACCGCCGAAGGGACCCTGCTCGCGGTGGCGCGCGGTCCCGGCATGCCGACCCGTCTTGGCGACCAGACCGTCTCCGTGATCGCCGGGCTGGTCAGCTCGGCGGCCGAGCTGGCCGGCCTCCCGGCGGCCGACGGCCAGGCGACCGGGGGCGAGGTCGCCGAGCACCTCGTCGCCTGCGTCGCCAACGTGGACCTGCCCGCCGAGGAGCGCCAGCTCGAGGCCATGCTGGCCGAGCAGGGCTGGGCGGCCACGACGTTCGTCGCCAACGACACCTACGCCGTGCTCAGGGCCGGCCTGGACGACGTGCCGGCCGCGGGCGCGGCACGGCACTGGGGCGTCGGCATCACCTGCGGCACGGGGATCAACTGCGTGGGTGTCGCGCCCGACGGGCGCACGGCCAGGTTCATGGCACTTGGCATGACCACCGGCGACTGGGGCGGCGGGTTCAGCCTGGGGATGGAGGCCCAGTGGGCCGCCGTCCGCGCCGCCGACGGGCGGGGCCCGCAGACCGCGCTGCGCCAGGCGGTGCCCGCGTTCTTCGGCGTGGTCGAGCCGCTTGACGTGGCCGAGGGGCTGCACTTCGGCACGATCTCCTGGGACCGGATCGCCGGCCTTGCCCCGATGGTGCTGGCCACCGCGGACGCCGGCGACGCGGTCGCGCGCGACCTGGTGCTGCGGCTCGGCCAGGAGCTCTTCTTGTTGGCCAAGAGCGCGATCGTGCGGCTCGACCTCGCCGGGATGCCCGTTCCCGTGGTGCTCGGCGGCGGTGTCGTGGCATCGGGCAACGCGCTACTGATCGGCGAGGCGGAGCGCCTGATCACCGCGGAGTTCCCCGCTGCCGACATCCGGGTGCTCATGCACGCGCCGGTAGGCGGCGCGTCGCTGATCGGGCTCGACGAGGCCGGGGCTGACCCGCAGGCCAAGCACCGGCTGCGCGAGCAGTTCGCCGAGCGCTCCGCGGCCGACGCGCACGCCCCGTTCCCGGCCTGACCGCGCGACGCGCTCGGCCGGTCGCACGGCCGCACGGCAGGCCGGCCCGAAGGACCACGCAATATTGCGCATCCCCGTTAATTATCCAGCTCATTCCAAGGCAGGCATTTCGTCAAGTGCGCGTTTAATGCGCGCTGCGGCGTTATGCTTTCCGGCGGCAAGAGGGACGCTGACCAGCGGAGTGAATACCGGACTTCGCGCATATAGGGCAGCCGGAACCGGCAAGTGAGGATTTATTCTATTGATGATGGCAGCAGGCGAGATGGATGCATAGCGCGCGCCATTCCGCTGCCCGGACGATCCGGCATCGAACTGGGGTCACGACCGCCGCCAGGCCGACCGCGGCCGCGACCGTCGCCGTCCAGCCCTGGCAACCGCTGCTGACCGGCGGCCTGCGGGACCGCGCGCTCCGCGCGGTCGATGCGCTGGGGCAGGCGCTGGCCGCCGACTGCGGGCAGCAGGCCGGTCCGACCGCCGCAGCGCTCGCACCCGGCTTGCTGGCATCCGGACCGCTGGCATCCGGGCCGCTGGCATCCGGCGCGGCCGGACTGGCGGTGTGCCTCGCCGTGACCGCGAGCACACGGGGCGACGAGCGTGCGGCCGGACTGGCCTGGGCCTGCCTGGCGGCCGCCAGGCAGGCCCAGGCCCGGCACGTGATGCCTGCCGCGCTGTACTCGGGGTTCCCCGGCGTCGCCTGGGCCGCCGACTTCGTCGGCGGCCTGCTCCCCGGCCGGCCGACCGACGACCCGAACGCCGCGATCGACAGCGCAGGCATCGACAGCGCAGGCATCGACAATGCAGCGATCGACGCGGTCCTGGCCTCGACGCTGCGGCGATACCCGGACTCCGGGCCCTACGGGCTCGCCGACGGGCTGACGGGGCTCGGCGCCTACGCGCTGGCCAGGTGGCCGCGCCCGGCCGCGGCCGACTGCCTGGCCGCGGTGATCGAGCGGCTGGCCGGGCGGGCCCGCCGCGACGGCAACGGCGTGTACTGGTGGACGCCGCCGTCAGCGACGGCCGCCGGCCAGGCTCGGCGGCATCCCGGAGGCGGGGTGGATCTGACCGCGGCGCACGGGATGGCCGGCCCGATCGCGCTGCTCGGCCGCGCGCACGCGCTCGGGGTCGAGCCCCGCACCGTCCGCCCGCTGCTCGACGGCGCCGTGCGCTGGCTGCTCGCCCACCAGGCAGGGACGGGAGCCGACCTGACCGTGCCAGGGTTCGTCGCGGACGCCGCCGGCCCCGCCGCCGCCAACGCCGGCGGCAACGGCGGCACCAGCCAGACCGGCGGCGGTTACGGCGGCGCCAGCCAGGCCGCCTCCCGGCTGGCCTGGTGCGACGGCGACCCGGGGGTCGCGCTCGCGCTGCTGCTCGCCGCGCGCGATGTCGGCGAGCCGGCCTGGGCGCTGGCCGCCACCCGGCTCGCCCTGGCCGCTGCGGCCCGCAGCCCCGGCCCCGGCTGCACCTTGAGCGCCGACCGGGCCGACCAGGCCGACCAGGCCGGCATCTGTCACGGCGCGGCTGGCCTGGCCCACGTCTTCGGCCGGCTCTACCAGCTCACCGGGGCCCAGGCGCTGGCCGAGGCCGCGATCACATGGGCGGAGCGGACCGTGGCGCTGTGCGAGGCCGGGTGGGCAGCGGCGGCCGGCGTCGGCCTGCTTGACGGGGCCGCGGGGGTGGTGCTCGTTCTCCTTGCTTGTTGTCAGCAGACCGAGCCGGACTGGGATCAGCCCCTGTTCATCTCGACCGGCCGGAGCGGCGCAGGGCGATGAGTCCCGGCGCGGCGTGCAATTCGGTAGAATTGCCCGCCGGGGGATCTAGTGCTGGCCCGATCCCCGGACGAAGGATGCCGTGACCGCTTCGCGCACCCCCCGCAGCAAGGCAGGCAGACGCCGCCGACGGCGGGTGAAGATCAGGACCCTGGTACTCGTGGCCGTGGTGGCCTGCCTGGCCCTGCTGCTTGTCCGCGGCACCAAGCAGGTGCTCGGCCAGCTCTCCTGCGACGATCACCCGGTCGACATCAACGTGGCCGCGAGTACCGACATCGCGCCAGCGATCCAGCGGATCGCCGACGTGTTCAACCGCCAGCAGCGCCGGGCCGACGGCAAGTGTGTCGCGGTCAACGTCATCTCGGCGCCGTCGGCCCAGACCACCGCCGAGATCGACGGCACCAAGCCGGCCAGCGCCGGCACCAGGATCGACGCGTGGATCCCCGACTCCAGCCTGTGGGTGGACGAGGCGCGCGATTTCGCGGTGGGCGCGACGACCGTGCAGCCGGCCGGGTTCAGCGTGGCCCACTCGCCGCTGATGATCGTGATGCCGTCCAAGGCCGCGGCGGCACGGGTGGCCGCGTTCGGCAAGTCGGGCTGGCGGCTGCTGCTGCCGGAGTCGGCCGGCGGCCCGGTCGTCCCGTCCGGCCTGCGGGTGGACCTGCCCGACCCGACGCAGAGCGCGGCCGGGCTCGCCAGCCTTATCGAGATCAGCCGGATGCTCGGCACGGGCTCCGCTGGCCGGGTTGACTTCACGAGGTTCGTCTACTCCTCGCAGGTCACGCCCTACTTCGACGATGCCGTGTCGCTAAAGTACTTCGCCAGCCTGGCCGCTCCCCCGCTGAACAGCCTGCCGGTCACCGTCACCACCGAGCAGGCCGTACTGACCTACGATGCGGCCAACCCGCGCCAGCCGCTTGCGGCGACCTACCCCACCGGGCCGAACTCCGACCTGGGCAGCCCTGAGATGGACTACCCCTACGTCATGACCACGTCGAACCCGATGCGGTACGCGGCGGCCAAGGCGTTCGGCCAGATGCTGACGGAGCCCTTCGCGCTCAGCGTGATCAGGTTCGCCGGGTTCCGCACCGGGCCGGGGGCCGGCGTGCCCGACCGGTTTCCGGCGGGCTACGGCCTGACCGGCCAGCTGCTCCAGGTCGCACCGCCCGCGGCGGCCAGCACCGCGCCTGCCACCTTGCAGAATTGGAACAAGCTCGCGCTCGGGTCTCGTGATCTTGCCCTGATCGACGTGTCGTCCGTGATGGCCACGCCCATCGATCCGGCCGATCCGGCCGGCCCGACGATCGAGCAGGAACTGACCCAGACGGCGTCGCGCGGGCTGACCCTGTTCTCCGACAACACGAGTCTGGGCCTGTGGGAATTCGCCGCGAACCTGAACGGCGACCTGCCGTACAAGGCGCTGGTGCCGATCGGGCCGCTGGTAACGAGCAGCGGCGCGACGGCCCAGCGCGACGAGCTCGCGAAGGTCGCGGCTGGGCTTCAGCCCGTCAGCGGGTCCGATGTCGCGCTGTACGGGTCCATCCTGGCCGCGTACAAGTACATGGAGCGGACCTACCAGAAGAACTATTTCAACACCGTGGTCGTGCTCGCCTCGGGCGAGGAGAACGCGCCGGGTGACATCACCGGCCCTGAGCTTGTCAAGGAGCTCGGCACGCTGGCCAACCCGCAGCGCAAGGTGAGCGTGATCATCATCGCGTTCGGCCAGCCGTCAGACTTCCCTGAGCTTGAGCAGATCGCCGACGCCACCGGCGGGCAGGCGTACCAGATCACCAGCCCGGCCCAGGTGGCCAAGGTGTTCTTCCGCGCGCTCGCGCACCGGCTCTGCGACCCGAACTGCGTGGCCACCTGATCCGGGCCCGGTGGGGCCAGGACGGGGCTGACGAGCGGCCCGACGGTCGCCTCCCGCCCGCCTGACTGCTGCGCGCCCGGCTACTGCTCGTCGAGCAGCCGGTGCGCCCTGGCGATCAGCTTGGGAACAGCCGGGCCCTCCCGCTCGAATCCCTCTCCGACGGTCTGGTTCAGCAGGAACCTGGCGTGGATGCCCTCGAGCACGACCGCCAGCTTGTAGCAGCCGAACGCCACGTAGTAGCCGATGCCGGAAAGGTCGCGGCCGGTCAGCTCCGCGTACCTGGCCGCGGCGCGCGCACGGCTGAGGAATCCTGGGATGGTGGTGACCGAGCCGGCCTCGCCGAGCCGCAGCCAGTCCTCCTCGCCCGGGTCCGTCCAGTACATCAGCGTCAGGCCGAGGTCAGCCAGCGGGTCGCCGAGCGTCGACATCTCCCAGTCGACCACCGCGGCCACCTCGGGCGCCGGCTCCAGCCTGACCAGCATGTTGTCCAGCCGCAGGTCCCCGTGCACCAGAGTGCCTTCGGCCGAGCTCGGCAGGCCGTCGGCGAGCCTGCGCACCAGATCGTCGTAACCGGCCATCGGTCTTGAGTTGGACAGCTCCCACTGCCGCTGCCAGCGGGAAAGCTGCCTGCTCAGGTACCCCTCTGGTCGGCCGAAGCCGGTCAGCCCCACCGCGTCGACGTCCACCGCGTGGATCGCGGCCAGCGTGTCGACAAGCCGCTCGGACAGCTTTTCGGCCTGGCCCGGCGTCACGTGCGCGGACTCCTCGACGGTGCGCAGCACCTCGCCGTCCACGTAGGACATGAGGTAGAACGGCGCGCCCACAATCTCCGCGTCGGCGCAGAAGGCCCCGGCCACGGGCACCGGGATCGAGGTGCCGGCCAGCGCGGTCAGTACCCGGAACTCCCGGCCCATGTCATGCGCGGTCGGCAGGACGTGCCCGAGCGGCGGCCGGCGCAGCACGAGCGCGCGGTCACCGAACTCCAGCCGGTAGGTCAGGTTGGACCGGCCGCCTGAGATCAGCCGCACCCCCGTCAGCGGGCCGTAACCAGGCACATGTGCGCTGATCCAGGCGCCGAGCCCGGCCGGGTCGCTGATTCCAGGAACGCTCTCCACCCAGCTACCGTAGGGCATTATGGACCTCTTTCAAGCACTCTCGACCACGTCGCGTACCACGCTGCACCGCCACAAGGACCGCGCGCAGACCGACCGGGCCGCTTTGCACGCGGTGCTCGACGCGGGCCTGATCTGCCATCTCGGCGTGGTCATCGACGGCTCGCCGGTGGTGCTGCCGACGGGTTACGGGCGGTCCGGCGAGACGCTGTACCTGCACGGGTCATCGGCCAACCGCTCGTTCCGGTACGCCGTCGATGCCCCGGTCTGCGTCGAGGTCACGCTGGTGGACGGGCTGGTCTGCGCCAGGTCGGTGTTCAACAACTCGATGAATTACCGCAGCGCGGTGATCTTCGGCTCCCCGCACCTGGTCACCGGCGAGGCAGAACGCACCGAGGCGCTGCGCGTGATCACCGAGCACCTGATCCCCGGCCGCTGGGCGAACTCCAGGCGGCCGACAAGGAAGGAGATAGCGGCCACCTCCGTGCTCGCGCTGCCTCTCGACGAGGCGTCGGTCAAGGTGCGCTCGGGCGGCCCGTCGGACGAGGACGAGGACTATGCGCTCGATGCCTGGGCCGGCGTGCTGCCGATCGCGATGACCGTAGGCCCGGCGGAGCCCGACCCGCTGCTGCGCGAGGGCATCGGGGTACCTGCCCACATCACCGAGCTCGAGACGCGTGCGAGCAGCCTGCGCGCCGGGCTGGCCTGACTACCCTAGGCTGGGAGTTGTGACTGACCGACTGGTCTGGATTGACTGCGAGATGACCGGGCTTGATCTGACCCTCGACGCACTGGTCGAGATCGCCTGCGTGATCACCGACCGCGAGCTCAACGAGCTTGACGAGGGTGTCGACCTCATCATCAAGCCGCCCGCCGAGGCGCTCGACCAGATGACGGAACTCGTACGCCAGATGCACACGACCTCCGGGCTGCTGGCCGAGCTGGCCTGCGGGATCACCCTCGGCGAGGCGCAGGACCAGGTGCTCGGATACGTCGTGCAGCACATACCCGAGGCCAGGAAGGCTCCGCTGTGCGGCAACTCGATCGCCACCGACCGGGCGTTCCTGGCGCGGGATCTGCCGCGGCTCGACGAGCACCTGCACTACCGGATGGTCGACGTATCCAGCGTGAAGGAGCTGGCCAGGCGCTGGTACCCGAGGGCCTACTTCGCTAGCCCGGTCAAGAAGGGCGGCCACCGGGCGCTGGCCGACGTCAGGGAGAGCATCGCCGAGCTGCGGTACTACCGTGAGGCCGTGTTCGTGCCGATGCCAGGTCCCGACACGCCGACGGCGCGTGAGATCGCGTCCAGGTTCGTGGTCGATGCCCCGGAGGGCAGTGCCGGAGATTGCGGTGCCGGAGTGAGCGGTGCCGGAGTTAGCGGTGGCGCGAACGGGGGTGTGCCGGATGATGGCGCCGCCCGAGCCAAATCCGATTCTGAGTAGCCGCCGCTGACCGGTATGCTTCTCCAAGCCGCCTTGCGGCGGCGATGGTGGGCGTAGCTCAGTTGGCAGAGCGCCAGGTTGTGGTCCTGGATGTCGGGGGTTCAAGTCCCCTCGCCCACCCCAGAGGAATGACATGACATCGCAGTCAGCACCGGGCCCGGCCCCGCAGGGCCGGACCGATGACGTCCCGCCCAGCTGGGACGAGCGCACGGTCCTTGTCACCTTCCTTGACTACGCCCGCGACACCGTGCACGCCAAGTGCGCCGGCCTGTCGGATGCCGATGCCCGCCGCGCGCCGCTGCCCGGCTCGCCGCTGATGACGATCTCGGGGCTGGTCAGCCACCTGCGCTGGGTCGAGTGCTCGTGGATCGAGCGGGTCATGCTCGGCGGCACGATCGACCCGCCGTGGACTGCCGATGACCCGGACCGCGAGTTCCGGATCGCCGTCGAGGTACCGCTCGCCGAACTGCTCGCCGACTACCGCGCCGCCTGCACGCACCACCGAGAGCTGGTGGCCTCCCTGCCGCTGGACAGCCTGTCCAAGGGCGAGCTGGAGTGGCGGGACGAGCCTGTCACGCTGCGGTGGATCCTGTTCCACCTGGTCGAGGAGACGGCCAGGCACAACGGCCACATCGACATACTCCGCGAGCTTGCCGACGGCGTGCGGGGTACCTGACCACGTCCTCCCGGCGCCACCACGGCGGGTGCGGCGGGAGTGAGTGAGTGAGTGAGTGACCCCCGTCGTTGTCGCAGGAGGCGGGGCTGTCCATACTCGTGGCATGGCGAGCCAGAACATTTACATGTCAACGACAGATATCATTCCCGAATTTCGCAATAAGGTAGTACGCAAGAGCGAAGTTACCTGGGGCGGCAGCGGCGCGACCATGATGTCGGCCTACCGAGGCCTGGAAAAATGGGTGCGGGAAAATAACTACGACGCCATCATAGGAGTTCATTTCATGATGTGCGCGAAGCCAGACGGCGAGATTGCGTACTTGGCGTACGGCACGGCCGTCAGCTGGGAGTACTAATCCTTCGCCGATCCGAGCCGGCAGAGAAACCCGCCGAGCCAAAGCATGGGAGGTACCCCAATGCCGGACCTAGATGCCAAGCTCCAGATCCGCCCTGGCCAGACGATCGCGGTCACCGGACCGTGCCCGGATCTGCCGATCGCCGCTCGCCGCGCCGACACGGCGGACGCGGATGTGGTGCTGGCGTTCGCCCGCGACCGGGCCGAGCTCGACCAGCGGCTGCCGATGCTGGCCGACGCCGCCTACCGCGGCCGGGCCATCTGGCTCGCGTACCCCAAGGCGCGGTAGCTCGCCACCGACCTCAATCGCGACATCATCAGGGAACTCGTGCCACGGGCCGGCCTGGATCCGGTCCGCCAGATATCGCTCGGTGACACCTGGTCAGCTCTCCGGCTGCGCCAGTTTCCAGCGGAGTCCGGCTGACCTCGCCGGTCCAGTTACTGATCTTGGCATGGTTGGCCAAGATCAGGCCGGGAGGCAAAGAGGCAGGAGCCCGGTGTCAGCAAACCGATTGCCCAGTCCCCGGCGAGCAGTGGTTAGAAGTACGCATGCGGTGCACGTCGATCGAGATCGTGGCACTGTGGTCAAGCGATTCCGGTCAGCTGCCCGGGCCGAACCGGTCCGCGAGTGGACCGCCTTGACGTTGCTGACCAGGTTCGCCCCAGGGCTCGCCCCGTCTCCGGTCAGCGCCGATCTGAACGGCGATGGAGCAATGCTTGGAACCTAATAGCACTGCACGGCACCGGATGACTCCTTCTTGAAACCCGGGGCTGTACCCCTATCCACAGACGGCGGGCTCCGGTGTCGTGCACCCGGTCCGGCGTGGCTGCGCGGTGCCGGACCGGGCTGGCGATGAAGATC
>DATIZP010000109.1:0-19742 GCA_035517035.1 Streptosporangiaceae bacterium
GCCTGGCACCGCGAGTATGACGATCCGTCGTCCTCGCTCAGCGCCCGGCTGGACTGCGTCAGGCGCCATCTCGCCGCCGCGATCGACCAGATGCCGCCGGGCAGCCTCCAGGTGGTGAGCCTGTGCGCAGGCCAGGGCCACGACGTCATCGGCGTCCTGTCCGGGCATCCGCGTCGCGACGACGTTCGGGCGCTGCTTGTCGAGTCCGACCCGCGCAACGCCCGCCTCGCGGCGCAGCGCGCCGCCGCGGCCGGGCTCGGCCAGGTCGAGGTCCGGCAGGCGGACGCCGGCTACGTGGCGAACTTCGCCGACGCCCTGCCCGCCGACCTGCTTCTGCTCTGCGGGATCTTCGGCAACGTCGGCGAGGCCGACATCGAGCGGACCGTCCGAGCCGCTGGCTCGCTGTGCTCGCCCGGCGGCATAGTGATCTGGACCAGGCACCGCAGGGCGCCTGACCTGACACCGCGGCTGCGTTCGTGGTTCGCCGACAGCGGCTTTGACGAGGTGGCGTTCGACGCGCTCGACACCAGCAAACTCACCTCGGTGGGAGTGCACAGGCTCAGGGGCGAGCAGGATGGGCGAGCGGTCCGGCCGCAGCGGCCCGCTTCGCTACCCGACGGCCCGCTCTTCACCTTCGGCGGCGCTTAGATGCGCTCCGTGGCGCGAGCCAGGACCTCATGGGCCTGCCGATCACCCGCCGGCCGGCTGCGCGACACGCCGGCGACGTACGCGGGCGGCGGCCCCGGCGTGCCCGTTCTGGCCAACCGGCGACCGCGCGGGAGCGCGCTGCCTGGTCATTCGTCGGCCTCCGGACCGCGGGCCGATCAGGTGCCCGCACAAGCTGCCGCCGAGGGGGTTGCGCTCCGCCGGGCTTAGGACCACAATATCTAGTAGTTACAACGCTGTAGTTATTCAACAGTTTGTGATCAAGGCAAGCGGCTTCATGGACGCGGCGCAGGGGGTGATCGCGTGTACTGCCCGTACTGCCGTCACCCGGACAGCAGGGTCATCGACAGCCGAACGGCCGAGGACGGCGCCGCGATCCGCCGGCGCAGGTCGTGCCCGGAGTGCGGTCGGCGGTTCACCACCCAGGAGACCGTCATCCTCATGGTCGGCAAGCGCAGCGGCGCGACCGAGCCATTCAACAGGGAAAAGATCGTCAGCGGGGTCCGGCGCGCCTGCCAGGGCCGGCCGGTCACCGACGACCAACTGGCGATCCTGGCCCAGCGGGTGGAGGAGGCGATCAGGTCGCGCGGTCTCGGCGAGGTGCCGTCGCATGAGGTGGGACTGGCGATACTCGGCCCGCTGCGCGCACTCGACGAGGTCGCGTACCTGCGGTTCGCCTCGGTGTACCGGGGATTCGAGTCGCTTGATGACTTCGAAACGGAAATCGCCTCGCTCCGCGCGCAACATGCTGGGGACGACCCGTGGCGGCCGAGCCAGGCGGACCTGGTCGGCACCTGGTCACCGGAGAGCGGCAACGGCAGTCAGCCGACGGGTTAGAGACGGACGGAAATGACAAGCAACGGGAACAAGGGCCGTAAGCGGCTCATGAGGGAATCAGCGATGGTTCCGAAGGGGGATGACATGACCGAGACGGCAAGCGGGTCGGCGGCGCACAACGGCAAGGGCGGCGGCGCTCACGGCCTGCGGATCCGTAGGATCAGCACTCGCGAGGGTGTGCATCCTTACGACGAGGTGACCTGGGAGCGCCGGGACGTCGTGATGACGAACTGGCGGGACGGCTCGGTCAACTTCGAGCAGCTCGGCGTGGAGTTCCCTGACTTCTGGTCCGTCAATGCCGCCAACATCGTGACCACCAAGTACTTCCGCGGTGCGGTCGGCTCCCCGCAGCGCGAGTGGAGCCTCAAGCAGCTCATCGACCGCGTCGTCGGCACCTACGGCGACGCCGGCCGCAAGTACGGTTACTTCGCCTCGGAGGACGACGCCAGGATCTTCGAGGACGAGCTCACGCACGCTCTCGTTCATCAGGTCTTTAGCTTTAATTCGCCCGTATGGTTCAATGTCGGAACTTCCTCGCCATGGCAAGTATCAGCCTGTTTCATCCTGGCGGTCGACGACACGATGGAGTCGATCCTGGACTGGTACCGCGAGGAAGGCCTGATCTTCAAGGGCGGTTCGGGTGCCGGCGTGAACCTGTCCAGGATCCGGTCAAGCCACGAGCTGCTCGCCTCCGGCGGCACGGCCAGCGGGCCGGTGTCGTTCATGCGCGGTGCCGATGCGTCGGCCGGGACGATCAAGTCCGGAGGCGCCACCAGGCGGGCGGCCAAGATGGTGGTGCTTGACGTCGATCACCCGGACGTCGAGGAATTCATCGACACCAAGGCGCGCGAGGAGGAGAAGATCCGGGTCCTGCGCGACGCCGGCTTCGACATGGACCTCGGCGGCAAGGACATCAGCAGCGTTCAGTACCAGAACGCGAACAACTCCGTCCGCGTGACCGACGAGTTCATGCGAGCGGTGCAGGCCGGCGCCAGCTTCGACCTGCTGGCCAGGCAGAACGGCGAGGTCGTTAAGACGGTCGGGGCGAAGGACCTGTTCCGCAAGATGGCCACGGCCGCCTGGGAGTGCGCCGATCCCGGCATCCAGTACGACGACACCATCAACGACTGGCACACCTGCCCGGAATCGGGTCGTATTACCGCGAGCAACCCGTGCAGTGAGTACGTTCACCTCGATAACTCTTCCTGCAACCTGGCCAGCATCAACCTGCTGAAGTTCCTGCGGGACGACGACACGTTCGACGTCGAGGCCTTCCGCGCGATCACCGAGCTGATCATCACCGCGATGGATATCTCGATCTGCTTCGCTGACTTCCCGACCGAGAAGATCACCCAGACGACGCGGGCGTTCCGCCAGCTGGGCATCGGCTACGCCAACCTCGGCGCGCTGCTGATGGCGACCGGGCATGCCTATGACTCCGAAGGCGGCCGGGCGATCGCCGCCGCGATCACCTCGCTGATGACCGGCACCGCGTACCGGCGTTCCGCGGAGCTGGCCGCGGTGGTCGGCCCGTACGACGGGTACGCGCGGAACGCCGTCGCACACAAGCGCGTGATGGCCAAGCACGCCGAGGCGAGCAAGGCGATGACCAGGCCGGCCGGACACGACGGCACGATCCTGGATGCCGCGAACAAGGCATGGCAGGAATGCCTGGAGCTGGGCGAGAAGAATGGGTACAGAAACGCTCAGGCTAGCCTCTTGGCCCCGACTGGGTGCCTGACGGGTGACACCCTTGTCACCACCAGCCGCGGCCTGGCGAGGCTGTGGGAGCTTGGTGACATGTACGGGGATCGATGGCAGGACCTCACCGTAGACGTCTCCACCGACGAGGGGCCGAGACCGGCGACCAAGTTCTTCATCAACGGCGAGGAGCCCACCCGACTCATCACTACGGACGGGGGCTACCGGATCCAGGGCACCCTGACGCACCGCGTGAAGGTCGCCGACACCCGGACGGGTGCGTGGGAGTGGAAGCGGCTGGCGGACATCGCAGCCGGCGACCTGCTTCCGGTCCAGATGAGGACGCTGGTCGGTCAGCCGCGGCGCGTTCCCCTCCCGGTCCTTGACGAGGCGTACTACACAGATGACCGCCGGGTGACCGTGCCCGATACGGTGACCGCGGAACTCGCCGAACTCGTGGGCTACTTCATGGGAGATGGCAGCCTGCACTCCAAGGGAATCCGTTTCTGCGTGGCCGACGCAGACCTGGATGTCGCTGACCGGCTTGAGCTGCTCGGCAAGGAGCTCTTCGGGTTGACGGCGGTCCGGACAGCCCAGCACGGATACCAGGAGCTGACGCTCCAGTCGGTCAGGCTCGCGCGCTGGTGGCAGGCTGCAGGGTTCGCCAAGGTGCTGCCCGAGGCTGGTCACGCCGACAAGGGCTGGGTTCCCAGGATCCCCTCCGCCCTGCTCGAGGCGAACGACTCCGGCATCTACGGCGCGTTCCTCAGGGGTCTGTTCGAAGCCGATGGCACGGTGCTTGACGGAGTCCCGAGCCTTTCGACGGCCAATTCGTCTTTCGCGGCCGAGGTGCGCACCCTGCTCCTCGCCCTCGGCCTCGCCACGACCACGCGCACGACGCAGAGCGGCTGGGGCGGCCCGATATCGCAGATCAGGCTGCGCAACGTCGACCACGCGCTGAACTTCGACGAGATCATCGGCTTCATGGGGAGGCGCAAGTCAGAGCTGATGGTTGCGCTCGAGCCCGACGCCTCGGCGAAGAAGGACTACGTCTTCCTGCCCGCCAGCGACTGGGCCGACATCGTGCCTCGGCATCACCGCGCCCACGCCGCGGTCTCGCAGTCACTGCGCAAGACCGGTGGCGGCGTCCCGCGGATGATGGCTGCGCGGCTGTTCGAAGAGACGCTCGACCCGCGACTGGAGCGGGCGCTTGGCTACCTGTACGAGCGGGTGACCACGAACGAGGACGGCGGGGTGCAGGCCACCTACGACCTGTCTGTGCCGGACAACGTCACCTACGTCGCTAACGGCCTGATCAGCCACAACACCATAGGCCTCATGATGGACTGTGACACCACGGGCGTCGAGCCAGACCTGGCGCTCGTGAAGTTCAAGAAGCTGGTCGGCGGCGGGTCGATGCAGATCGTCAACCAGACCGTTCCCCGGGCGCTGAAGAACCTGGGCTACCAGCCAGAGCAGGCCGAGGCGATCATCGAGTACATCGCCGAGCACGGCCACGTCGTCGGCGCTCCAGGGCTGCGGACCGAGCACTACGAGGTGTTCGACTGCGCGATGGGCGAGCGCGCGATCAGCCCGATGGGACACGTGCGGATGATGGCCGCGATCCAGCCCGCGCTCTCCGGGTCGATCTCCAAGACCGTGAACCTGCCGGAGAGCGCCACCATCGAGGACATCGAGAAGGTGTACTTCGAGGGCTGGAAGCTCGGGCTCAAGGCCCTGGCGATCTACCGAGATAACTGCAAGGTCGGCCAGCCGCTGTCGGTCGCCGGGTCCAAGGCCGCGGGCGCGTCAGCGGTCGCCACGGCAGGCTCGGCCGTGGCCGCTGGCGCAGTCGTGGAGGCCGAGCGGGCCGTCCCGGTCGCCGCGCGGCCGGTCCGGCGCCGACTGCCCAGGCAGCGCTCGGCGACCGTGACCCGATTCTCGGTGGCCGGTTCCGAGGGGTACATGACCGCCTCCACCTACCCCGACGACGGCGTCGGCGAGGTGTTCCTCAAGCTCGGCAAGCAGGGCTCGACCCTGGCCGGCGTGATGGACGCCTTCTCGATCGCGATCTCGGTGGGCCTGCAGTACGGGATACCACTGGAGTCCTACGTGGCCAAGTTCACCAACATGCGGTTCGAGCCGGCTGGGATCACCGACGACCCGGACATCAGGATGGTGGCGTCGGTGATGGACTACATCTTCCGGCGGCTCGCGCTCGACCACCTGCCCTACGACAAGCGCGCCGACCTCGGCATCCTGTCGGTCGCCGAGCGCTCGGCCGTGCTGGACGGCAGTGACCCGTCCGCGGCGGCCTACGAGGTCGACCCGGTCGAGCTTGCGCAGTCGGCGCCCAGGGAGGAGCCGGTGCCCGGCGCGGGCGCGGGCGCGGCCCGCGCGGCAGGTGGGGCGCACGGCGATTCTGCCGTGCCGCCGGCGGGCGCCGGGAGCTCCACCGAGCTGATCGAGTCGCATCAGGGCCGGGTGGCCGACGCGCCGCTCTGCCTGACCTGCGGCACGAAGATGCGCCCGGCCGGAAGCTGCTACGTCTGCGAGGGCTGCGGCTCCACCAGCGGCTGCAGTTGATCAGGCGCTAACCGCAGGCGGTTGGCGGCGGACTGGTCGCTTCGGATTCGGCGGGTCGGCCACTAGACCAGCGGCAGATCGCGCGCATAGTAGTCGGCAGGTGTCCGCTGCAATTCACAGATGCAGCTTCGTCACGATCGTGGGACGCTGTGCGGCGTGGAAGAACCGCTAGTGGCTGAGTCCCGTTACTCCCGGTTCACGATGCGACTGCGGCTTGAGCCGGTCGGCCCGGCCAACGCTCGTGACCTGTGGCTTGTGCATAACGACGACGCGGTATGGCCTTGGTACGGCGACGATAAGCCGAGCCTGGGGCAGGCGGAGCAGTGGGCGACGTTCATGGGCGACTCGTGGCGCCTTCATGGTGTCCACAAGTGGATCGCATACGACCGCGTGACCGGCGAGGTTGTCGGTCGCGGCGGATTGTCGCGTACGCCGGTCGATGACGACTGGGGTCAGATCTACCCGCTGCTGCCGGCAGAGCCGTGGGTGCCCGTCGCGCACGAGATTCGCCGCCCGTTCACTGCGCACGCGAACTGGCTTGAGATCGGATGGGCGCTACGGCGCAAGTTCTGGGGACGCGGCTACGCGTCTGAGATCGGCCGCGCGGGGCTGGCATTTGCGTTCGGCGTTCTCGGGGCGCGAGCCGTGGTGTCGTGCACAGTTCGTCACAACGTGCGTTCGCGCACCGTCATGGAGCGCATCGGCATGCGGTACGCGGGTGAAATTCGGAGCCGCGGCGTGGTTGAAGGGGTTGAAGGAGAGCAGGGCGATGCGCCTTTCGCGGTCTGTGTGCTGCTGCGAAGAGGCTGGGATCGGTCCTCCGCGGCTCCTGTGGTCGCATGAGGCCGGGTTCAGGGCTGTGCTTTGGGCCAGGAGCGGGCGACGACCAGGCCCGACTCGTAGGCGACGACGACCGCCTGGGTACGGTCGCGCAGCCCGAGCTTGCCGAGTACGTGGCTGACGTGCGTCTTGACGGTCTCCTCGGTCACCACCAGCCTGGCGGCGATCTCCGGATTGGACAGGCCCTCGGCGACGAGCTTGAGTACCTCGGTCTCGCGGGGCGTGAGCGCGGCCAGGCCGGGCGGCGTGCGTTCATCGGCGTCGGGGCGCAGCCTGGCGAACTCGCTGATCAGCCGCCGGGTGACGGCCGGCGCCAGCAGCGCCTCGCCCGCGGCTACCACCCGTACCGCGTCGAACAGCCGCTCGGCGGTGACGTCCTTGAGCAGGAATCCGCTGGCGCCCGCGCGCAGAGCGGCGTAGACGTAGTCGTCCAGGTCAAACGTGGTCAGGATCAGCACCCGCGCCGGTGCCCCGGTCGCCGTGAGCTGCCTGGTGGCCTCGATGCCGTCCACGGACGGCATGCGCACGTCCATAAGGATCACGTCAGGGCGGGTGTCGCGGCAGACCGCGACCGCCTCCGAGCCGTCGGCCGCGGTACCGACCACCGTGAAGTCCGGCTGGGTGGCGAGCAGGGCGGCGAACCCGGTGCGGACCACCTCGTGGTCGTCGGCCACGACGATCCTGATCGGCGTCGGCCCGGTCACGTGCTCGCCTCGGCGGTGGCGTGCCCGGCGGTGGCGTGCCCGGCGGTGGCGTGCCCGGCGGCGGCCGCCTCGGCAGGGTCCGTTTCGGCAGGGTCCGTTTCGGCAGGGACCGCCTCGACGGGGACCGTGTCGACAATGGCCGACTCGGCCGCGGGCAGGGCGGCGGTCACCAGGAACCCGCCGCCCGCGGCCCGGCTGGTCCGCAGTGCGCCGCCGACCGCGGCCGCCCGGTCCCGCATGCCGGCCAGGCCGAGGCCGCCCTCGGAGGGCTGGTCAGGCGGACCGGGCCCGTTGTCGCGTATGCGGAGCCGCAGCAGGTCACCGGCGTACCCCAGTTCCACGTCCACGGCGGCCCCCCGGGCGTGGCGGCGCGCGTTGGTCAGGGCCTCCTGCACGATCCGGTACGCGGCAAGCTCGACGGCCGGATCCAGCGCGCGGGCGTGACCGCTGACGATCAGCCGGGTGCCGGTCCCCGATGCCTCCCTGGACCGGTCGATCAGCTCGTTGAGCTGCGCCAGGCCAGGCTGCGGGCGCCGGTCGGCCACCGGGTCGCCGGTGTCCTCGCGGAGCACGCCGAGCAGTCGGCGCATCTCGGTCAGCGCGGTCCTCGCGGTGTCGCCGATCGACGACAGCCGCCGCGCCCCGGCCTCGGGCATGCCCGGCGTGGTGAGCCGGGCGGTCTCCGCCTGCACGGCGATCATGGACACGTGGTGGGCGACCACGTCATGCAGCTCACGGGCGATCCTCGCGCGTTCCCACCGTGCCGAGTTCTCCAGCAAGGTGCCGGCGATGACCTGGCGCGCGGCGCTGTCCTGCGCCGCCTTGACGCGAGCCTGGTGCGCGATCCCCGCCCAGGCCGCGGCCGGCGCCATCCAGGCCGCGAGGATCGTGAGCACCCGCGTCTCGCCGCCGGCCGTCTCGGCCAGGGCAAGCACGAGGAACGGCACGGCCAGGGCGACAGCGAGCAGCTGGCTCGGGCCCGCCCGGCCGAGCCGGTAGAGAACGGCCAGCACGGTCACCAGCCCGGCCACGGTCAGCGTGCGGAACAGCGCGATGGACAGCACCGCGCCGGCGCAGGCCGTCAGCGCAGCCGCGGTCGGCTGCGTCCAGGCCAGGCCGGCCGGCAGCGTGGTGGACAGGCCGATCAGCACCAGCGCGATGACCTGGCTGGCCGCCGGGGCGGGCGCGCCTGACGGGACGGACAGTGCGCGGGCGAGCGCCTCGGCGGCTCCGGCCGTCGCGAGCAGCGCGGTGGCTAGCAGCGGGGCGTGGGGCACGGCGGCCATCCGCCGTGCCGCACCGCTCCACCCGGCTATCGTCTCGTGCACGCCGCCCACGTTAAGCCATTGTCCTCGCTGGTCGCGGCGGTGTCGTCCCCCCGCGCGGCGGTCCCGGCCTCCCCCGCAGGAGGGACGGGCAGCCGCGGCGTCCCCGGCGCCAGCGATGCCGAAGAGCGCACCAGCGCGGGACGCGCCAGGACGCCGACGGTCCCTACGCTGCCTGGCATGGAAGCAACGATCGAAGTGACCGGCGTGCGCAAGCGCTTCGGGTCCACGGTGGCGCTCGACGGCATGTCGTTCGCCGTCCAGCCCGGCCAAGTGACCGGGTTCGTCGGTCCCAACGGGGCCGGAAAGTCCACCACGATGCGGGTGATACTCGGCCTGGACGCCCCCGACGAGGGCACCGCCCTGGTCGACGGCCGTCCGTACCGCGACCTGCGGCACCCGCTGCACCATGTCGGCTCGCTGCTGGACGCGAGCGCCGTCCAGCCGAGCCGCACGGCGCGCAACCACCTTCTCTGGCTGGCCCACTCCCAGGGGCTGACCGGCCGCCGAGTGGACGAGGTGATCGAGCTCGCTGGCCTGGAGACGGTCGCGCGGCGCAAGGCGGGCGGCTACTCGCTCGGCATGCGCCAGCGGCTCGGGATCGCGGCTGCGATGCTCGGCGACCCGCCCGTGCTGATGATGGACGAGCCGTTCAACGGCATGGATCCCGAGGGCATCGTGTGGATGCGCGGCTTCCTGCGCTCGCTCGCCGCAGAAGGGCGAGCCGTGCTCGTGTCCAGTCACCTGATGAGCGAGCTGCAGGACGCCGCCGACCACCTGGTCGTGGTCGGGCGGGGCACGGTGATCGCCGACACGAGCGTGGCCGACCTGCTCGACGCCGCCTCGGGCGGCAGGGTCACGCTGCGCACCGCCGCGCGATCGGAGGCGATGACCGTGCTCGCCAACCAGGGCGCCACCGTGGCCGCCACCGACCGGGACACGCTGACCGTCTCGGGGCTCGCATCCGAGCGGATTGTCGCGATTCTCGGCGAGCACTCGGTGCCGTTCTCGGAGATCTCGGCGCACCGGGCCAGCCTGGAGGAGGCCTACATGGAGCTCACCAAGGACGCGGTGGAGTTCCGCGCCAGGACCGCGCAGGAGGCGTCCCGATGACCGCCACGATGACCCCGTACCGCCCGCGACAGCAAGCAGGGCGCGACAGCTTCGCCCAGCTGCTGCACGCCGAGTGGACCAAGTTCCGCACCGTAAGCGGCTGGGTGATCGGCATGGTCGTCGCCGCGCTCGCGATGATCGCGCTCGGGCTGTTCCCCGCGGGAGCCGCGGACATCGCCTGCCAGAGTGCGGGCGGCCCGGCGAGCCACGGCAAGGCCTGCGTCAGCCCGGTGCCGTCCGGCCCAGCCGGCGAGCCAGTGACCGACAGCTTCTACCTGGTCGGGAGGCCTCTGACCGGGAACGGCAGCATCACCGTGCGCCTGACCTCGCTGACCGGCAAGTACCCGGGTGGCCGGGCGTCGACCCCAGGCGGCCAGCCCGCGATGATCCATGGCCTCCAGCCGTGGTCCAAGGCGGGCCTCATCATCGCCGCCAGCACGAAGCCGGGTTCCGCCTACGCCGCCGTGATGGTCACCGGCAGCAACGGCGTGCGGATGCAATACGACTACACCCACGACATCGCGGGGCTGCGCGGTGCGGTCTCCTCGGCGTCTGCGCGCTGGTTGCGGCTGACCCGCTCCGGCCCGACCATCACCGGCTATGACTCCGCCGACGGCGTGCACTGGACCAGGATCGGCGCCGCGACGGTGCCAGGGCTGACCGCCGCGGCGCGGGCCGGCCTGTTCGTGACGTCGCCGCTGCACTCCCGGATCACCAGCGACTTCGGCGGGTCGAGCGGGCAGATCATGCCCTCCGTGGCCACCGGGACGTTCGACCATGTCGCGCTGACCGGTGCCTGGCAGAACGCGGCGTGGACGGGGCGTGACGTCGGCGGCGGCGGCAACTACAGCGAGCAGCTCACCGGCGGCAAGTATCGGCAGGCCGGCGACCGGTTCGTAGTGACCGGGTCCGGTGACATCGCCCCGATCCCGGCCGGGCACGAGTATCCGGGGCCGCCGACCGTGACGGTCGAGCAGCACCTGATCGGCGCGTTCGCCGCGCTGATCGGAGTGGCCATCATCGCGGCGTTGTTCGTCACCGCCGAGTACCGCCGCGGGCTGATCCGCCTCACCTTGGCGGCGAGCCCGCGGCGCGGGCGGGTGCTGGCCGCCAAGGCGATCGTTGCGGCCGCGGTGACGTTCGTGGTCGGCCTCGCCGCCGCCGTGATCGCGGTCACGGCCGGGGTAGCGATCGCGCGGTCTCAGGGCTTCGTCATCTACCATGTCCCGGCCCTGACCGTCGTGCGGGTCGTGGCGGGCACCGCCGCCCTGCTGGCCGTCACCGCGGTGCTTGCGGTCGCCGTCGGCGTAATCCTGCGGCGCAGCGCGGTCGCGGTCGCCGTCGTGATCGTCGCGATCGTGCTGCCCTACATCCTCGCCGTCGCCTCGATCCTGCCGGCCGGGGTGGGGGAGTGGCTAACCAGGCTGACCCCGGCGGCCGCCTTCGCCGTGCAGCAGTCGGTACCCGCGTACCCGCAGGTCACGGCCATCTACACGCCGGCCAACGGCTACTTCCCGCTGGCCCCGTGGGCGGGCTTCGCCGTGCTGTGCGGCTATGCGGCGCTGGCGGTCGGCGTGGCGGCGGTGATGCTGCGCAGGAGGGACGCGTGAGCCTCGCCGCGGGGGACGCGCTGCGCGCGGAGTGGACCAAGCTCCGCACGTCCCCCGGCACGATCTGGCTGCTGGCCGGCGTCACCGTGCTGACCGTCGCGCTCAGCACGGCCGCGGTCGCGGCGACCAGCTGCCCGGCGGGGATCGCCTGCCCGGCCGACCCGACCAGGCTCAGCCTCACCGGGGTCGAGTTCGGGCAGGCCGTGGTGGCGGTCCTGGCCGTGCTGGTGATCAGCACCGAGTACAGCACGGGGATGATCAGGGTCACGCTCGCGGCGATGCCGCACCGCGGTGCCGTCCTGGCCGCCAAGGCCGCCGTGCTGACCGGCGCGGTGCTTGCCGCCGGCGCGGTGGCCGTGCTCGGGTCGGCGCTCGCGGGCCGGCTGATCCTGCCCGGCCAGGGGTTCACCGCCGCCCGCGGGTTCGCGCCGCTGTCGCTGGCCGACGAGGCGACGCTGCGGGCGGTGGCCGGCTCTGACCTGTACCTCGCGCTGATCGCGTTGCTCAGCCTCGGCATCGCCGCGATCGTCAGGGACTCGGCGGCGTCGATCGGCGCGGTGCTCGGCCTGCTCTACCTTGCCCCGATCATCGCGCACGCGCTGCTCGCCAGCCCGCACTGGTACAACAGGATCCAGCGGTACGCGCCGATGCCCGCCGGGCTCGCGATCCAGTCCACCGCAGGGCTTGCGCACCTGCCCATCGGGCCGTGGGCCGGGCTTGGCGTGCTCGCCGGGTGGGCCGCCGCCGCGCTGCTTGCGGCCAGCATTACGCTCCGGCTGCGCGACGCCTGAACCTCAGCCGGGGGCGGGGACGGGCACGGCGACGCCGTCGAGGAACAGCGACGTGCAGTCCTGGGCGAACCTGGACAGCGGGTACTGCCGCGACGGCCGGAACCAGCGCACCGACAGCCAGATCGCGTCCCGCATCAGCCGGTACAGGATGCTCGGCTCGACGTCCGCGCGGAATGCCCCGGCCGCGATACCCTCGCCGATCACCGCGAGCCAGGCGCTGCGCACCTCGCCAGCCGCCTCCCGCAGGTAGCCGAACCTCTCGAACTGGGACAGGTAGTTGACGTCAGACTGGTAGATCTCGGTGGCGTGCGGATGCGCCTCCACCACCTCGAGTGAGGCCACGATCAGGTCGGCCAGCCTGGCACGCGGATCGGCGCTGGTGGCCAGTACCGCCGCGTACGCCGCCCGCAGGTCCCTCAGGTACGGGGCGAGGATCTGATCGACCATCGCCTCCTTGGACTCGAAGTGGTGGTACAGGCTGCCGGACAGGATGCCCACCTCGTCGGCGATCTCCCTGACCGTGGTGGCGGCGACGCCCTTGCTGGCGAACAGGCCGGCTGCCACGGTGAGTATCTGCTTGTGCCTGTCGGCGCTGTCTCGACTCATCACGCCCCACCGGGTCCTGGCGTCCACGCGGATGACGCTGGCGCCGCCGCTGAGTATAGTGATCCGCGAGCTGGGCAAACAAGCGCTTGCTAGGGCGCCCGCCGGAAGGGGCGGCCGATGAGCCAGAAGCTGATGACGGCCGCCGAGGTGGTGGCCGGGCTGCGCTCGGGCATGCGAATCGGGATCGGCGGATGGGGGTCCCGGCGCAAGCCGATGGCGCTAATCCGGGCCCTCTGCCGGTCCGACCTCACCGACCTGGACGTGGTCAGCTACGGCGGACCGGACGTCGGGCTGCTGCTCGCCGCCGGCAAGGTGCGCTCCCTGACCTACGGCTTCGTCTCGCTGGACTCCATTCCGCTCGAGCCGCACTTCAGGGCGGCGAGGCAGGCCGGGGGCCTCAAGGTCGCCGAGTACGACGAGGGCATGCTGCAATGGGGCCTCTACGCGGCGGCCTGCCGGCTGCCGTTTCTGCCCACCCGCGCCGGGCTCGGATCTGACGTGCTCGCCGTGAACCCCGGCCTGAAGACGATCACCTCGCCCTATGCCGACGGCGAGGAGTTCGTCGCGGTCCCCGCGCTGCACCTGGACGCCGCGCTGGTGCACGCCAGCCGGGCGGACGCGCGCGGCAACGCGCAGTTCCTAGGGCCCGACCCGTACTTCGACGACCTGTTCTGCATGGCCGCCGAGCGGGCGTACGTGTCCTGCGAGCGCGTGGTGCCGACCGCCGAGCTTTCCGCGGCGCCGGTGCAGACCGTGCGGATCCAGCGGTGGATGGTGGCCGGGGTGGTGGAAGCGCCGCACGGCGCGCACTTCACCTCCTGCGACCCTGACTACGGCAGGGACGAGGAGTTCCAGCGCGAGTACGCGGTCGCGGCCGGCGACATGGCGGCCTGGGAGCGGTTCCGCGCCAGGTACCTCGACCAGGATGAGGCGGGCTACCAGGCGGCGGTGGCCGCCAGGCGCGCCCAGGGCGCGCGATGACCGGCCAGGAGCCTGACCGTGGCATCCTGGCGACCGGCACGCCGCCGACCAGGGCCGAGGTGTGCGCCGTCGCCTGCGCCGAGGCATGGCGCGGCGACGGGGAGATCCTGGCCAGCCCGATCGGGGTGATCCCGTCGATCGGAGCCCGGCTGGCCCGCGCCACCTTCGCGCCCGACCTGCTGCTCACCGACGGCGAGGCGCTGCTCGCGGCCGGGACCTGGGCGATCGGCGCGCGACCCGACCAGATCGAGGGGTGGCTGCCGTACCGTGCCATCTTCGATCTCATCTATAACGGCCAGCGCCACGCGATGATGGTCCCGAGCCAGATCGACCGGTACGGCAATGTCAACATCTCGGCGATCGGCGAGTTCGCCAGGCCCAAGGCGGCCTTGCTCGGGGTACGCGGCGCACCGGGCAACACCGTCAACCACCCGGTCAGCTACTGGGTGCCCAGGCACACCCCGCGCGCGTTCGTGCCCGCGGTGGACATGGTCAGCGGCGTCGGCTACGACCGCGCGGCGGCGTCCGGGCCCTCGGCGCAGCGCTACCACGAGCTTCGCCGCGTGGTCAGCAGCCTGGGCGTCTTCGACTTCGCCACGCCCGACCACCGGATGCGGCTGGTCTCCGTGCACCCCGGGGTAAGCGCCGCCGAGGTGGCCGCCGCTACCGGCTTCGACCTCATGGTGCCCGAGCGGGTACCGCAGACCAGGCTGCCGTCGGCTGCCGAGCTCGACCTGATCAGGACCGTGATCGACCCCGACGGCGCGCGGAACGCCGAGGTCCCCGCGTGAGCGAGCCGGTGCAGGGCGCGCTGCGCACGCCGGCCTGCGACCTGTTCGGCGTCAGATATCCGATCGTGCAGACCGGCATGGGCTACGTGTCAGGGCCGGAGCTGACCGCGGCGACATCGAACGCTGGCGGCCTCGGCATCCTGGCCGGTGCGACGCTGAGCTACCCCGAGCTTGCCGCCGCGATCGGGCGGACCAGGGATCTGACGCAGGCTCCGTTCGGCGTGAACCTGCGATCGGACGCGCCGGACGCGGCCCGCCGGGTGGACCTGCTGATCAGCGAGCGGGTCAAGGTGGCGTCGTTCGCGCTGGCGCCCCGACCCGAGCTGATCGGCCGTCTCAAGGAGGCCGGGCTTGTCGTGGTCCCGTCGATCGGCGCCAGGCGGCACGCCGAGAAGGTAGCGGCGTGGGGCGCCGACGCGGTGATCGTGCAGGGCGGCGAGGGCGGCGGGCACACCGGGCAGGTGGCCACCACGGTGCTGCTGCCGCAGGTCGT
This sequence comes from Streptosporangiaceae bacterium, assembly GCA_035517035.1. Lineage (GTDB taxonomy): Bacteria > Actinomycetota > Actinomycetes > Streptosporangiales > Streptosporangiaceae > Chersky-822. The sequence continues at coordinate 15,045 of DATIZP010000109.1, forward strand.
CGACGCGGTCGGGATCCCGGTGATCGCGGCGGGCGGGTTCTTCGACGGCCGCGGCCTGGTCGCGGCGCTCGCCTACGGCGCCGCGGGCATCGCGATGGGCACCAGGTTCCTGCTCACCAGCGACAGCACGGTGCCCGAGGCGACCAAGCGGCTGTACCTCGCCGCGGCCGTCACCGACACCGTGCTCACCAGCGCGCTCGACGGGGTGCCGCAGCGGCTGCTGCGCACGCCGGTCACCGACCGGTTGGCCGGGCAGGGGAGCCTCGCGAGGCTGGTACGGTCGGCTCGCAGCGCCGCCGGGTTCCGCCGGCTGTCCGGGAGCACGTGGGGCAATCTGTTGCGGCAGGGAATCGAGATGCACCGCACGCACGAGCTGCCGTGGGGTCAGGTGCTGCTCGCGGCCAACACGCCCGCGCTGCTGCGGGCCGCCATGGTGGACGGCAGGGCCGAGCTCGGCGTCATGGCCACCGGCCAGGTGGCCGGCGTGATCGACGACCTGCCGAGCTGCGCCGAGCTGATCGGCAGGATCGTAGCCGAGGCGGTCGCTGTGCTCGCCAGGCTCGCCGATCCTGGGAGTGCGCAGGCCACGGGCACCGGGCCGGCCGGGCGGCGAGAGGGGAAGTCATGATCAGCTCGTCGGTGGGTGCCGACGGCGTGGCCGAGGTGGTGATGGAGAACCCGCCGGTCAACGCCCTGCCGGTGGCCGGCTGGTTCGAGCTCGCCCGGGTACTGCGCGGGCATGGCGAGGACCCCGCGGTCCGGGTCGTGGTGCTGCGCGCTGAGGGACGCGGCTTCAACGCCGGGGTGGACATCAAGGAACTGCAGGCAGCAACGGACTTCGCCGCCATCGTCGGGGTGAACCGCGGCTGCGCGGCCGCGTTCGCCGCGGTGTACGAGTGCTCGGTCCCGGTGATCGCCGCGGTGCACGGCTTCTGTCTCGGCGGCGGCGTCGGGCTGGCCGGCAGTGCCGACATCGTCGTGGCCAGCGAGGACGCGACATTCGGCCTGCCCGAGGTGGACCGCGGCGCGCTCGGCGCGGCCACCCACCTGTCCAGGCTGGTGCCGCAGCACCGGATGCGGGCCATGCTGTACACCAGCGCCACCGCGACCGCGGCCGAGCTGCACGGCTACGGCTCGGTGCTCGCCGTGGTGCCGCGCGCGGACCTGCACGGGGCGGCGCTCGAGCTGGCCAGGCAGATCGCGGCGAAGAACCCGGCGGTCATCAGGGCGGCAAAGGAGTCGCTCAACGGAATCGACCCGGTGGACCTGCGGCGCAGCTACCGCTACGAGCAGGGCTTCACCTTCGAGCTGAACCTGTCCGGCGTGGCCGACGAGGTGCGCGACGAGTTCGGCCGCTGAGGCCGCCGCTCAGGGCCGTGCTGGCTAGGACGGGCCGATCGCGCCGGCGAACGCCGGTCGCTGGCCGCCGCCGTCCACGACCAGGTTCGCCCCGGTGATGTAGCCGGCCAGCGGCGAGGCGAGCAGCAGGCAGGCGTCGGCCACGTCCGCCGGCTCGGCCATCCGGCCCAGCGGTACGGTCGCGGCCACGGCCGCCAGCGACTCATCGCCGCCGTAGTGCGCCGCGCTGTCCGGCGTGCGCACCAGCCCGGCGGTGACGCAGTTGACCCTGACCGCTGGCGCCCACTCGATCGCCAGCGCCTGGGTGAGCGTGATCAGCCCGGCCTTGGCGGCTGCGTAGGCGGCCGTCCCGGGGGCCGGCCGCAGGGCCGCCACGCTGCCGATGTTCACGATCAGGCCGCCGCCGGGCTGGCCCTGCATCACGGCGTTCGCCGCCTGGGCGACGAAGAACGGCGCAAGCAGGTTCAGCCTGACGACGGCGGTGATCAGATTGGGCGAGGCGGTCGCGGCCGGCCCGGACGGCGACCCGCCGGCATTGTTGACCACGATGTCGAGCCGGCCGAGCCGGCTGGCCGCCGCGCCGACGGCCGCCGCCGCCTGGTCGGGATCGCGCACGTCGGCGGCGGTGAAGGCGACCCCGTCGGGTAGCGGCCCTGGCTGGGACCGCCCGCAGGCCGTGACCTGCGCCCCGGCGGCGGCGAGGCGCCCGGCGATGGCCAGCCCGATGCCGCGGGTTCCGCCGGTGACGAGCGCGGCCAGCCCGCTCAGGTCGGCGATGGCGATCTGATGGTGCGTGGTCATGCCCGATTATGGCGCGCCGACGGCAGGGGCAGCAGGCGCGGCGGCGGCAGGGAGCGGGTCAGCAGTGCGGCACGCCAGGGGCCGGGTCGCCGCCGGTGTTGAGCAGGCGGCCCGAGAGGTATCCGGTGTGCGGTGCCACCGCGCGGTACCAGATCGGGTCATCGAAGATCGGGGTGCCCTTCACGAAGCACTCCACGGTGACTCTGCTGCCCACGCTCACCAGGTGGCCGGTGATCGTGTCGGTTGTCGACGGTCCGGTCCTGATATGCAGGTCGGGCTCGAGCGCGTTGAACTGCTCCTTGAAGACCGGCGCTACGCAGTGCGGCACGCCGGCGGCCGGGGAGTAGTGCGCAAGCAGGTTGAACGCCGACACGTAGCCGGCCACCGGCGCTGACACCTCGTACCAGATCGGCTCGTCCTGGTAGAACGCCCCGGTCGTCCAGCAGGTGACGCTCACCGCGGTGCCGCGGCCGCTGATCTTACCCTTGACCGCGCCGTCGCTGGTGCCTGGCGCGCTGAACACCCGGACCGTGGCGAACAGGGTCGGAATGCTCCGGCCGGCCATCCTGCGGTGGCCCTGGCCCCTGCCTGCCGTCCCGGCGGCCGCCCGGCTGGCCGTTATGTCGTGGGTCGCCGAGGCGCCGTGCGCCTCAGCGGCCGGGCCGAGCCCGGCAGAGGTCGCCGCCGTCGCCGAGCTTGCGATCACCAGAGTGGCCCCGATGGCCGCCGTGGCAGTGGCCGCTGCCACGAGCCGACGTCGTGCGGAGAGCGCATGCGTCATCTCGTTCGCCCCCTTGTTCATGGCCGCCGTCCGTGCCCGCCGGAGCGCACCCGAATGGCTGGCGGCGGGGACCGCAGGCGACGTGACGATGCGTTACCTGGCAATTCTTTGGCCCCGACCGGGTGTCGGCGCGTGTCGGCCTGCCGTTCTTGGCCGCATCTAGGGGGGAGTTTTGCCGGCGGCGGTCTAGCCCTTTACCCGGCGGCCGCGTACCCATACCGATGTGACGTGCTCGGGCCGCGCCAGCGCCGAGATGTCGGCCAGCGGATCCGCCCCGACCGTGATCACGTCGGCGTCGTAGCCGGCCACGAGCCTGCCGGCGCGCGGTGCCTGCGGGCCGAGCGTCAGCGGGGCGGTCGCGGTGGCCGCCTCGATCGCCTGCAGCGGCGTCATGCCCAGCTTGACCAGGTAGCCGACCTCGCCACCATTGCTGCCCCATGCGTTCGGCCGGCCAGGGCCGGTGACGGCAATATCGGTGCCCATAGCGATCGTGACCCCGCGCTCGATCGCGTGCGTCACCGCCTCGGCGTGCACGTGCGCGATGGCGGTGAGCTTCGCGGCCGCGTAGTCGGGCACGTCGGCGAGGTTGGCCAGGATGTCCTCCACGATGGTCCGGGTGGGGACGAGGATCGTGCCGGTCTCGCGCATGGCGTCGCACACCTCGTCGTCGAGGTACGTGCCGTGCTCGATGGTGCGGCAGCCGGCCTGCACCGCAGCCATGATGCCCGGCTTGCCGTGGCAGTGCGCGGCGACGACGCGGTCGGCCAGGCCGGCCACCTCCACGATGGCCCGCAGCTCCGCGTCGGTGAACTGCTGGTGGATGGGGTCGTCGATCTCCGACAGCACGCCGCCGGAAGCGCAGACCTTGATCACCCTGGCGTTGCGCCGCAGTTGCTCGCGCACGGCCTTCACGCACTCGGCGGTGCCGTCGGCCACCCGCAGCTCGCCGTAGTGGTGGCCGAAGTCGGTGACCCACGACAGCGGGTAGGAGTGCATGTCGGCGTGCCCGCCCGTGGTGCTGAGTATCGACCCGGCCGCGTACACCGTCGGTCCGTCGAGCACGCCCTCGCCGACGGCCCTGGCCAAGTGGATGCCCTGGCCGCCGACCTCGCGCACCGAGGTGATCCCGGCATCGAGCGCCGCGCGCAGGTCGCGCACGCAGCGCGCGGCCCGCAGCGGCACCGGCTCGAGCGGCAGCCGGCCGAGGTCCAGGGACCTGACGCCGAGGAAGTGGCCGTGGCAGTCCCACATTCCCGGCATGACCGTCTCGGTGCGGTGCACGCCGGCACCGGGGGTGGGCGGGGCGTCGCGGGCCGGACCTGCGTAGCTGATCAGGTCGCCGTCGATGACCACGACGGCGTCGCTGACCGGTTCGCCGCTGCCGGGAATCAGCAGCTCGGCCTCGATCCGCTCCATCACTGCCCTCCTCAGCCTTCCGGGCGCGCCTGGCCCGGCGCGGCCCAGGACATCATGGCCGCTCGGGACAGGCCGCCGCAACGGTCTCGGCCACGGTCTGGGGGCGCCTGCCGCCCGACCCAGAGCGGCGGGCTTCGGCGGTTCCGGAAATGCGCGGCCGCTTTCCCTTCCCTGCCAGCCATAACGGCCGCGTTGAGGTGGCGCGCGGGTGGTTGTCGGGGACAATGGATACGCGGGTACCGGATTGCCGTTCCATCTGGGTGCGATTCCGCGGACGCCGCACGGTCATGCGTTATACAGGTAGCGGTGCAAGGGAGCGAGATGCCGCCTTCTGACGTGTC
>DATIZP010000110.1:0-6437 GCA_035517035.1 Streptosporangiaceae bacterium
AGCAGGAGCAGCTGGGTGGGGGTCCAGAGCGGCGAGGCGGCTATGGGAGGACTGCCGGGCGGGAGCGGCAGGAGGTGCCAGTGCTTCGTGGCGGGGTTGTAGGAGCCTAGCTGGGAGATCGTCATCAGCTGTTCGGCGGCGGGGCCGTAGGAGCTGGTGTTGGCGGCGATGGCGGCGCGGCCGGTCCAGAGCCAGATTCCTGGCTCGATGCCGGGGTGAGGGGCCAGCGGACCGGCGGGAATCGGAGTGCGGTCGAGGGTGCGGGGGCTGGTTAGTTCGGCCTGGTAGGTAAAGCTCGGGTGACTGCAGATGCCGCACCAGATCTGGCCGGGCGGGATCAGGATCGTGCCGTTGGAGTAGGCCGGGTCCGCCACGACCTTATGCTGCGGCCAGTTGCCCGTGATCGTGTGCCACTGGCCGGCCGGGCCCAGTGCCAGCACGTCGATGCCAGAGGCGACTGCCACGCTGGTCGCCGACTGCCGGGTGGACTTGGACCACAGTGACCATAGGATCAGCCGGTCCGGCGTGGCGACGATTGCAGCCCCGACGGGCGGATGGTCGGCCGGGAGCGCCGGGGTAATCATCCGCCAGCGCCCGCTCGCCGGGTTGTAGGCGGCGACGCCGAGCAGCGCGTGCGCGGTGTTGACTCCGACCAGGACCACCACCCGTCCGGTCCAGACCGCCGCGGTGAGATCGAGTCCGTCCATCGGGCGGGGCAGCAGGGTGACCGACCAGGTATTCGTGACCGGGTCGTAGAGCCCGGCGTGCGGCAGGCAGCGCGCGAGCGCCGACTTCGCGTGCTGCGTGATCAGGCAGGACTCGTTCTGGCCGTTGGCGACGAAGAGCTGGTGCCCGGTCCAGACGTCGACGGCGTTCAGGAACCCGACGTTGCTCCGCACTGGGGCGATCATCCGCCAGCGCCCGGTCGCCGGGCTGAACGCCGCGCCGTCGTACTGGCTCGCCCCCTTCCTGAAACCGCCGAGCTCGATCAGCTCGCGTCCCGCCCAGGCGACCAGCGGCTGAGATCGCGCGCCGAGCGGCGATGGCGGCAGAGTCGACCAGCGAAAGCCGGCCATGGCCGCGGCGGACGGGCCGGGTCCCGGTCCAAGCGGACGGCCGGATCCGGCAGGGAACAGGTCGCCGGGCGGCGAGCCGGCGGGCAGCAGGCCGCCGGAGCCGATGCCGCGGATGACGGCGGGCAGGGTGAAGCCGGCGGCAGCGACGACCGCTACCGCGACGACGGCGAGTGCGTTGCGCCAGACCCGCCGACGGCGCGCCTGGCCGATGAGCGCCTGAACCGGCGGCTGCACGTCGTCCGGCAGTTCGGCGGCCCGCGCGAGCAGCGTCCTGACCTGCTGTTCATCGCTCACGCCGGTCTCCTTCCTGATCGAGCAGCCCGGCCTGGCGCAGGCTGGCCAGGCCGCGGGCGGCCCGGCTCTTCACCGTCCCCGGCGAGATCCCGAGTAGCCGCGCGGTGTCGGCCTCGCTGTAGTCGTCGAGGTAGCGCAGCACGAGCACGGCCCGCTGGCCGGGCGGGAGCGCGGCCAGCGCACGCCGCACGTCGAGCGCGAGGTCGGGTCCAGGCCCGCCGGGCCGGGCGACGTCCGCGAGCTGACCGGGATAGCCGGGGCGGCCGGGATGGCCGGGATGACCAGGGTGGCCGGGGTGGCCGGTCACGAGGGTTCCCGCGGCAACCTCGCCGGTCCACCGGCGCCGCCGGGCACGAGCCGCCAGCCGCACCAGCGTCCGCCGGGCGTAGGCCTCGGCGCTGGCAGGCTCGCGCAGCCTGCCCCAGGCGAGGTAGGTCCTGATCAGCGCGGACTGCGCCAGGTCCTCGGCGTGCCCGGTGTCGCCGGTCAGCAGCAGCCCGGTACGCACCAGCGCGCGGTAGCGCGCGGCCACGAACGCGGCGAACTCGTCCTCCCTCGCCAAGCCGGACTCCCTTCCCGTCAAATAGAGGCATCGGCCCAGCCCGCGGGTTCCGTCCGTCGGCCCGAGATCTCCGGAAGCCGCCACAGACCCGGCCGCCACGCGACATCGTGCCTCGCTGATGTCGTGATTCGCAGCATCAACGAGGCACGATGTCCGGGCGACCGGGGTTCAGCGGGTGGGGGGATCGCCTAGGTGGGCTAGCAGGGCCTGGCGCCACTCCTGGGCCCGGCGAACCTGGTTGAACGTGAAGATGTGCAGGCCGTCGACACCATTCTCGGGTGCGGCCAGCGTGGTCGCCAGCCGGCTGAGCAGGCGCTCCGGCTGGTAGACACCGGGGGCGGACAGCCGCAGGAACGTCGACGTGTGCCTGGCGAGGAACCTGGCCGAGTCCTCGATCCCGACCTTGGTGGCCATCTGCATCAGCTTGGTGCGCTCCACCGGCCCGGCCAGCCCGACAAGCAGCGGCAGCGTGACCCCGCGGCGCCTGACCCGGCCGATCCACTGCCGCAGCACGACCGGATCGAAGCACAGGTTGCTGACGATGTAGGTAGCGTGCCTGCGCTTGTCCCACATCGCCTGCACGGTGACGTCGTCCTCGATCTTCGGGTGGGTCTCCGGGTAGCCGGTGATGCCCACCCGCGAGAACGGGTTGCCCATCTCGGTCAGCCGCTCGAGCAGCTCGAGCGCGCTGGAGAACTCCCCGGCCGGAGCGTCGGCATCGCCGGCCGGGACGAACACGTCGTCGATCCCCGCGGCGGTGAGCCTGGCCACGATCTCGGCCAGGTGCGAAGGGCCGCGCACCAGCCGCGCCGACAGGTGCGGCACGACGCCGTAGCTGGCCGCCGCCAGCCGCTCGGCCAGGCCCAGCGTCGGCTCCAGACCCTTGGTCGGTGACGCGGTCACGGTCACGACCACGTCCCGCGGCACGAAGTCGAGCACCGCCCGCTCGGCGCTGGCCGTTGGCAGCACCTCGTACCTGGCCCGGCGCAGCAGCGGCGCGATCTGCCGCAGCCCGGAGCCCGGCCGCGCCCGGGAGCCCAACAGCCGCGGCCCGGCCGGGCTCACCGCGCCGCCCCCTCTCGGGCCCCGGCCGCACCGGCCACACCGGCCCCGGCCACGCCGGCCACGGCAAGCAGTGCCTCAAGCTCGGCCTCCAGCCTGGCCGTGCCCACCCGCATGACCGTGAGCGGCAGGCCGAACATCGCTGCCACCTCCTCGCCCTCGGCCGCAAGCTCAGGCGTCGGGGACTGCGCGAGCCAGACCAGCCGCCGGTAGTGCCCGAAGTAGTCGGCCCACAGCCCGGGGTACCGGTCAAGGCCGAGCGGCACCAGGACCGAGTAGCGGAAGCTGCGCAGCAGGAAGTCGGTCAGCAGGTACGTCCCCGGCTCGGCCTCCAGCGCCGCCCTGATCCGATCGGGCCCGGCCAGCACGTCATAGCAGTGCAGCCCGGGGAGCCTCGCGATGCCCAGCCGCTCGCACAGCCGGTCGAGCTCGCCGTAGCTGCCGCAGTCCGCGTAGGCCAGCGCCACCCGGAAACCCGAGCGCTGCAGCTCGCCGGCGAGCCGGCCGGCCGCCGGGGCGATCTCGCGCGGGGAGTTGTGCAGGATCGACGGCAGGCAGTGGACCGCGATGTCCCAGCCGCGCCGCCCGGCGATCTCGCGCAGGTGCCCGCCGAGCGCGCCGCACGCGATCACCGCGACTCCGCCCTCGCCCACGGGACCGTCACCGCGGGAACTGCAGCTGCTCGACGAACCTGTCGTTGAAGTCCGCCCGGTCGGAGAGCTCGACATACCTCACCTCCTCAAGCAGCGCGAGCGCCGCGGCGCGCTCCCTGATGGAGAGCAGCGCCATCTTCGCCCCTTCACCGGCAACATTCCCCGCGCTGACCACCCGCAGCACGGGCAGCCGCGGCACCAGCCCGAGCCTGATCGCGTTCTGCGGCGAGAGGTAGCTGCCGAACGACCCGGCGAGCAGCACCTGCTTGACGTCGTCGGCGGGCAGGTCGGCCTCCTCGAGCAGTGCGCTCCAGCCCGAGGCGATCGCCGCCTTGGCGAACTGGAGTTCTCGCACGTCCCGTTGAGTAAGAAAGACAGAGTCGGCCACGTCGCCAGCCTCGCCCTTCCAGGCGAGCACGAACACCCGTTCATCCCCGAGCATGGTGAGGCGTCCGGCCAGACCGGGTGCCGCCCGGCCCGCTGCTTCCTCGGGCACGAACCGGCCCGACCGCTCGAGCAGGCCGGCATCGAGCAGGCCAGCCACGGCGTCGACCAGACCGGAGCCGCATAGCCCGGCGGGCTCGCGGTCGCCGATCACCTGGAGCGTGACCGCGTCGTCCGCGGGCTTGGCCGGGTCCAGCAGCACGCCTTCGATCGCGCCGTCGGCGGCCCGCATCCCGCACCTGATCGCCGCGCCCTCGAACGCGGGGCCGGCCGGGGCCGCCGTGGCAAGCAGCCAGTCCCGGCTGCCGAGTACGATCTCGCAGTTGGTGCCGATGTCGACGAACAGCCTGACCCTGGCGTCCCGGTTCATGCCCGAGGCGAGCAGCCCGGCGGTGATGTCGCCACCCACGTACGCGCCGAACGCGGGGAACACCACCGCGCGGGCACGCGGATGCACGTCAAGGCCGATCTCGGCGGCCAGGATCTCGGGCAGCAGCCGCGCGGACAGGATGAACGGCGCCACGCCGAGCGGCTCAGGGTCGATGCCGAGCGCCAGGTGCGTCATGGTCGCATTGCCGGCCAGCGCGATCTCGTACACGTCGAGCGGGTCGACGTCGGCCTGCTCGCAGACCTCGCCGACCAGCTCGCCGAGTGACTCGTGCGCGAGCGCGGTGAGCCGGTCCAGGTTCTGCGGCTCCAGCATGACCGCGCTGATCCTGCTGATCACGTCGGCGCCGAACGGCTGCTGCTTGCTGAGCATGGAGCCGACAGCGAGCGGCGTTCCCGTGGACAAGTCGAGCAGCGTGGCGACCACGGTCGTGGTGCCGAGGTCGAACGCGATGCCGTACCGGCTCGCGGTGGTGTCGCCGGCCTGGACGTCGATCAGCGCGTCGTCCACCACCACCGCGGTCACCCGGTAGTCGGCGGCCCGCAGCACCCGGCCGACCGAACGCAGCACCGCCAGGTCGACCTTCAGCTCCAGGTCGTCGATCGCGTCGAGCACCCGCTCGATGTCGCTGCGCTGGTCCGACAGCGAAGGTTCGGCCAGCTCCAGGTACCGCTTCTGCACGGCGGGGTGCAGGATCACCTGTCGGCCCACGCCGACCGTGGCTGCCTTCGGCCTGGTGGTCAGCGGCGGCACCTCGACCTGCAGGTCGCCGCTGGCCACCGCGCGGCAGGCGAGCCGCCAGCCGTCGCGCAGCTCGTCCGGCGAGAACGCGCGCGCGTCCAGGCTGGTCGCGGGCACCGACCCGGCCGCGATCCTGATCTTGCACTTCTTGCAGGTGCCGTGCCCGCCGCAGGTGGAGTCGATGGCGATGCCGTTCCAGCTGGCCGCGTCGAAGACGGTGACCCCCGACGGCACCCTGACCCTGTTTCCATTCGTAACAAAGACCAGGTCGACTCGCGGCGCCATGGCCGCTCCCGGCTCGGCGAGCTCAGCGGGGGTCATGGGCAGCCCCAGGGTCAGGTCGCGGCCGGAGCGGCCGCGCTCGCGGCGGCCTTGGCCGGCTCCTGGGCCGCCTGGGCCGACTCATGGGCTGCCCGGGCGGCCTGCGCGGCCCGGTGCGCGGCGATCCAGGTGGCGCCCCACTCGTCCCTGTTCAGCAGCAGGTCGGTGGCACGCACGGCGCGGACCAGGTCGGGCGAGCGGGCATCCATGATCGCGCTGGTCAGCCCGGCGGCGCTGGCCATCGGCAGGAATGCCGAGCCGATCGCGGTACGGTCCGGCATGCCGAAGGAGACGTTGGACGCGCCGAGCGTGGTGTTCACGCCGTAGGCCGAGCGGAGCAGGTCAAGCGTCTCCAGGGTCCGCACCACCACCGAGGTGTCCGCGCCCACCGGCATCGCCAGCGGGTCGATCAGCACGTCCTCGACACCGATGCCGTACCTGCCGGTCGCCGTGTCGATGATCTTCCCGGCGAGCTCAAGCCGACGGGCCGGGTCCTCCGGGATCTCCTCCTCGTCGTTGGGCAGCCCGATCACCGCGGCACCGTATCTCGCGACCAGCGGCAGGATGGCCTCCAGCCGCTCGTCCTCGGCGGTCACCGAGTTGACCAGCGCCTTGCCCTGATAGGCCGCAAGTCCGGCCTCGAGCACCTCGATGATCGAGGAATCCAGGCAGAGCGGCAGGTCGGTGAGCGACTGGATCAGTCGCACCGCACTGGTCATCAGCTCGGCCTCGTCGGCTAGCGGGGCGCCCATGTTCACGTCGAGCACCATGGCGCCGCCCGCCACCTGCTCGGCCACGTCGATCTCGACCCTGGACAGGTCACCGCGGCGCAGCTGCTCCTGGAAGATCCGCCGACCGGTCGGGTTGATCCGCTCGCCGATCACGCAGAACGGGCG
>DATIZP010000111.1:0-21843 GCA_035517035.1 Streptosporangiaceae bacterium
CCCGGCCCGCATCCTGCGATGCTCAGCGCCGCGATCACGACCAGCATGGCCAGCCGCGGCATCGCCGTACGGCGCGTGCCGACCTCCATGGCGGCCTCCCCGGCGCCAGGCAGCGCGGCCCGGTGCCCGCTGCCGGCCTGAGATCCACGATGCCTCCGGCCCGCCGGGCCGCACAGAGCCGAAGGTCGGCCGCTGGGCCGCCGACCGTCCCGCGTCAGCGGCCCGGCGGCCGCTTGACATGTGACCAATCGGTCACATAATCTTGCGGGCGTGGATGACGACGTGTTCCGCGCTCTCGCCGACCCGACCAGGCGCAGCCTCCTCGACGAGCTGTTCCGCGAGGACGGCCAGACGCTGGGCGCGCTCGAGGCCCGGTTCCCGATGACGCGCTTCGGGGTGATGAAGCACCTCAGGCAGCTCGAGGAGGCTGGCCTGGTCGTCACCAGGCGGCGCGGCCGCGAGAAGCTCCACTTCCTCAACCCGGTTCCGATCCGGCTCATCCACGACCGGTGGGTCAGCAAGTACGCCCAGCCATGGGTAGCCGGGCTCAGCGAAATCAAGCAACGACTGGAGGCTCCGATGGAGAAGGTCTACGAGATCTACATCCGCACCACCCCAGAGCGCCTGTGGCAGGCGATCACCGACCCGCAGATCAGGGCCAAGTACAACTTCGGCGCCGCGGTGAACTCCGACTGGACCCCAGGCTCGCGGATGGTGCTCGGCGCGTCCCACGCGCCCGGCCCGCTCGGCGAGGGCGAGATCCTCGAGGTCGAGCCGCCGTGGCGGCTGGTCCACTCCATGGTCGCGCTGTGGAGCGACGAGGTACGGGCCGAGGGCGCCTCGCGGGTTACCTGGGAGATCGAGCAGGTGCAGGACTCCTGCCGCCTGACGGTCACCCATGACCAGCTGCGCGAGGGAGCGAACGAGCAGCTGTTCGGCGGCTGGCCGATGATCCTCTCCGGGCTCAAGACCTGGCTGGAGACCGGCGAGCTGCTGACGACGCCCGGATCGCTGATGTACGCAGGGTCTTAGCGCGGCACATCCTGCCCAGGTATTCCGAGACGGCCCTGGCTCGATAGTGTGACTGCGTGGACGTTGAGATCATCGCCTTCGACGTGTTCGGCACGCTGGTGGACTGGCGCTCAAGCATCGTCAGCGAGCTCGGCCGGGTGGGCGGCGCGGCCGGTCTCAGCGCCGACTGGGCCGCCGTCGCCGACTCCTGGCGGTCGCGATACGCTCCGGCACTCGGGCGGGTGGTGCGGGGCGAGGCTCCGTACCACCCGCTCGACGTGCTGCATCGTGCCATGCTCGACGAGGTCGCCGAGGAGCACGGGCTGCAGGCGCTCGGCGACAGCCAGCGGGACGAGCTCGTTCGCGCCTGGTACCGGCTCGCGCCCTGGCCGGACACCGTGCCCGGGCTCACCGTGCTGCGGGACAGGCACGTGCTCACCCCGCTGTCCAACGGCGGGCTTGGCCTGCTCACCAGGCTGGCGAAGAGCGCCGGGCTGCCGTTCGACTGCATCGTTTCTGCCGAGCTGGCCGGGAGCTACAAGCCGGACCCTCGGGTGTATCGGCTGGTACCTGACTTCTTCGAGGTGGCGCCGGAGAAGGTGCTGATGGTCGCCTGCCATCCGGGCGACCTTGAGCACGCCGCGAAGGCCGGGCTGCGCACTGCCTTTATATCCCGGCCGCTGGAGTGGGGCCCGGGCCGAACCGCGCCGGCCCCACCGGCTGCCGTGGACGTCGTCGCGCCCGACCTGATCGCGCTGGCCGCCAGGGTGTGACCGCCAGGGCGACCGCCAATGCGGCGCGGCGCGGCCTGGCTAGGCCGGCCGGCGCGCGTAGAAGACCAGCTCGGGGTCTGCCTCGTCCAGCCCGTCGAGCTCGCCGCTGAACGTCCAGCCGTCGGCGGCGAGCAGTGACCGCATCGGCAGGTTGGATGTGTTGGTCGAGGTGAACACCTGGGTTGTGCCGGCCCTGGCCAGCGCCTCGCGCAGCAGCGCACGGCCGAGGCCGCCACGGCGCCGCGCTGGGTGGACTGCGAGCAGGTCAACGAAGTCGCGGCCGTAGAAATGCGCCGGCCTGCGCACCGCGAAGCCAGCTACCTCCCCGTCCTGCACGCAGACCAGGCACTCGCCGCGGCCGATGCTGGCGGTGAGGAAATCGATCCGCTCGGCGTCTCCGGCCGCGGCGTGCTGGTCGGCACGAAGGACACCGGGAAGGTCGCCGACTTCGGCGGGCCGGAGCACCAGCTCGGTCACTCCGCCAGTGTGGCACGCGGTTCGGCCGATTTACCGGGAGCCATCTCAGCCGGCTTCCCGGCGCCGGGGCACGGCTGCTGTCCGGCTGGCCCGCGCGGCCGCAGGCCCAGGAAGCGGAGCACGTCGGCCGCGTCATCGCGCAGGGCGGCGGCCACCGGCTCGGGCAGCGGCCGGAACGGAGCAAGCGCCACCTCGCCGCCGTCCAGCGTCCAGGTCGCCACGGCTCGGCCGCCGGCCAGCGCGAACGGCCGGAACAGGCCGTTGACCGTGACCACCTCCGCGTGCTGGCCGAGTACCGGCCCCCGGTCCGACCAGCCGTGCAGCAGCGGATCGAACGAGCCGAGCAGCCGTGGCGGCGCCAGCGCCGCCACGGAGCCCGCGCCTTCGGGCTGGGCCGCCGATCCCGCCAGCTCGGCCAGGCCGTCCGGGCGCTCCCGCAGCTCAGCGGCGATCGCGGCGAGCCCACGACGTGCGTCGCCGAGCGGCAGCCCGGACCATTTCGCCAGGTCCCGGGCGGTGGCCGGGCCGTGACCCGCCAGGTAGCGCCTGGCGAGCTCGGCGAGGGCGGCGGAGCGATCGAAGCTGGACGGCCCGAACGCGGCCGGGCGAGGCCCGAGCCAGTCAGCCACCCTGACGTACGCGTGCTCGCGCCCGGCGATCGGCCCGCGGACGATCAGGCCTTGCAGGCTGGCGCTGGCCAGCAGGTGCACCAGCGCCTGGCCCTGCGTGCGGACCCCGGCCGCGGCGATCCGCTCGCGCAGGTCGGCGCGGGTCAGCGGGCCATCGGCGGCGAGCGCCGCGTCGATGACGCCGACCGCACGGTCCGTGTCGGCCTGGCTCACGCCCTGCTGCCCGAGCCGCCGCGCGACCCCCTGGGCCACTGGCGGCGCGGTCAGCGCGTGCAGCCACCAGTAGTCTTCGGCGGCGATCAGGTGCAAGGTCCCCCGGTTCAGCCAGGTGATCAGCAGCGACCGCTCCGCCGTCAGCGCCCGGTCCACGTCGGCGGCGGTCAGCCCGGCCGAGCGAGCGCGGACGGCGAGCCTGGCTCCGCGCGGATCCTGGCCCTGCACGGCGAGCAGCCGGCCGACCACGGCGAGCGCGCTGCGCTCCGGCGGTCCCGACAGCAGCTGCGCAGTGCACCGCTGCGCGACCACCGCCTTGCCGACCACCGCCTTGCCGACCACAGTGTCCGTCACGTCGGCCATGCTGTCACCGCGCACCGACAGCGCACCGCCGCGGGAATCACTGGGCCTGGGACTCGCTGTCCAGGCTCGCCATGCTGGCCGGGTCATAGCGGTCGCCAGCAACCTCGCCGGGCGGGACGGCGGCCTGGAGCTCGGCAAGCTCGTCCTGGCCGAGCTCAAGGTCGAGGGCGCCGAGCGCCTCGGCCAGCCGGTCCCTCCGCTTGGTCCCTACCAGCGGGATGATGTCGTCCCCGCGGGACAGGACCCAGGCGAACGCGAGCTGTGCCGCGGTAGCGCCGTGCCGGCCGGCGATCGACTCGACGGTCGTGAGCAGGCCAAGGTTTCGCTGCAGGTTCTCGCCCTGGAACCTGGGAAACCTGGACCGCGGGTCACCCGGTGCCAGCGACCGCGCGGTGGCCGTGGAGAGCAGCCCGCGTGAGAGCACGCCGTAGGCCGTGACGGCGATGCCGAGCTCGCGGACGCACGGCACGATCTCCGCCTCGATCCCGCGGCTCATCAGCGAGTACTCGATCTGCAGCGCGCTCACCTGGTGCACCGCGTGGGCCCGCCTGATGGTCTGCACGCCCATCTCGGACAGTCCGAGGTAGCGCACGTAGCCGGCCTCGATCAGCTCGGCGATCGCGCCGACCGTGTCCTCGATCGGCACCCGCGGGTCGAGCCTGGCCGGCTGGTACAGGTCCACGTAGTCGGTGCCGAGCCTGGTCAGGGTATAGGCGAGCGAGCTCTTCACCGCGGCCGGGCTTGTGTCGCGGCCCACCAGCGCGCCGCCTGGCGCGCGCTGCACTCCGAACTTGACGCCGATGAACACGCCGGACCTGTCCCGGCCGCGCAGCGCCTCGCGTAGCAGCAGCTCGTTGTGGCCTGAGCCGTAGAAGTCGCCGGTGTCAAGCAGCGTGATCCCGGCGTCAAGCGCCGCGTGGATGGTGGCGACCGACTCTGCCTCGTCGGCCGGGCCGTAGACGCCTGACATGCTCATCAGGCCGAGCCCGGCCCTGGAAACCGCTGGCCCGCCCGCACCGAGCGCGACCATACGCATGGCACCGCCCCCTTCGCTAGTCGGCCTTCGGTCACTGGCCCTGGATGAGACGCGCCTTCAGGTGCTCGAACTCCTCGCGGGTGAGCAGGCCGTTGTCGAGCAGCGAGGCCAGCCTGGCCAGCTCGTCCACCGGAGAGGCCGGCGCGGCCGGCGCGGCACCGCGGGCCTGGGCCGCGGCCTGCGGGCCCTGTACGTGGGCCTGAGCCGGCGCGCGCGAGCCGGGCGCCGGGCTGGCCGGTCCGCCCAGACCGGGCGAGCGCAGCGCGATGCCGAGCTCGGTGCGCAACGGCCCCGGTTCGGATCTGCTGATCGCGAACACCAGGTCAGACGTGCCCGCCCGCACGCGCACCATCGCGCTGGTCCGGCCCCGCGCGGCGGGCGAACGCAGCGCCGCCGCGAGGACGCCGCGATCGACGGAGGAGTCCGATCCGTACCCGTAGCCGCCGAACGGCACGCGGGGATCGATAACGTCGATCGCGGCGATCTCCCCGGCCGGGACCATGGCGAGGACGTCCAGCCCGTTGCGCGGGTAGATGGCCAGGTGGTCGCGGAAGAACCGCAGGTCATACGACTCGCCGGTCGGCAGGTTGGTGCCCTGAACGTAGCCGAGCAGGAGCACGGCCTCGGGCAGGCTGGCCAGCGACTGGCCGTCAAGCTCCTTGCGCACCTGGCTGTTGTCCGCTCCGGCCCGCTCGGCCAGCGCTCTGAGTACCCGGCGGGCGGTGGCGGGCTCCAGGCTCAGCAGGGCGCGCCATGCCGCCGCCCAGCCCTCCTCGGTGAGCGGGTAGCGCTCGACCACGCGCAGCGAGCCGAGCGCGTTCCGGTGCAGGGTCACGAACGACGGCCCGCCGCTCTGCGCGGGCCAGAACCGCCAGCCGATCGTGTAGCGGCCGCCGTCGGTCAGCATGAACGGCGCGTTCTGCGTCCGCTCGCCCGCGCGTGGCACGGGCATCGGCGGCGGCGCTCCGGTCACCGGCCCGCTGCCGTGGCCGCCGAAGGCAAGCGCTGCCGCGTGCGGCGAGATCGGCCCTGGCAGGCGCTGCGCAGCAGGCACCCGGGCGGGACCGGCCCGGGCAGCGTTCGCTGCCAGTTCGGTGGGAGGCGGCAAGCCCGTCGGCTGACCGCCGGGCTCAGGCCGGCCAGGCACCGGCCGTTCGGGCCCCGGAGCGGAACCCGCTTGCGCCAGGCCGGCCTGGGGCACGGTCTGGGCCGCTTCCGGCTCGTCCCCGACCGCAGCCACGTTGAGCAGGTCGCTGCCCGGGAGCCCGAGCGCGATCGCGAGCTCGGCCGCCACCCATTCGCACGCCTCGGGCGTGAAGGCGCTCGCCGTCTCCAGCGACGACGCGGCCAGGCTCACCGCCGTCCGCGCATCGAGGCCCTGCGCGACATGGTCGGAGAGCTGCGCGGAGACTCCGGCCGTGGCGGCCGCGATCAGCAGGCCGGTTTCCCGCGGCGCGTCAGGCAGGTAGTCCCTGAGCAGGTTCGCCATTGTCTGGGCGCTGGACAGGGCCGCGGCCCCGTAAGAGGGATCGGAGGTGATCGCGTGCAGGGCGGTTCTGGCCTCGGCGGCGTACTTCAACCGTGCAAGGGCCATCCGGCGGCCTCCGGAATGCTGGTGCAGCCAGCCACTCGCCGCAGCGGCGCGGCTGGCAGTTGCGTATCAGGTGGCTACCACACATTACTGTGCGCACGCCGCCAAGGTCACCGCGAGCGGTTCAGGCCAGCGCGGCCGCCCGGTACACGGCCTCGCCTTCGACGTAGGTCGCCAGCACGGTCGTCGCCGCGATCTCGGCAGGCGGCCCGGCGAACGGATCCCGGTCGAGCACGATCAGGTCGGCGAACCTGCCGGGCGCGATCCATCCGGTCACGTCGTCCAGGTGGTTCACGTGCGCCGACCCTGCGGTGTAGGCGGCCAGCGCCTGCGCTAGGTCGAGCGCCTGCCCGGGCAGGAACGGCTCGGCCTCGGCGCCCACGGCGCGGTAGAGCGACCTGTTCACCGCGACGTGGATGGCGCGGATCGGGTTCGCGCTGCTCACCGCCCAGTCGCTGCCCGCGGCCAGCCGAGCGCCCGAGCGGGCCAGGTCGCCGAAGACGTACTGCCGGCCTGACCGCTCGGGACCGAGGAAGGGCGTGGTCAGCTCGTCCATCTGCAGCTCGTGCGCCGCCCAGAGTGCCTGCATGTTCGCCGTCACCCCGAGCGCGGCGAATCTCGGCACGTCGTCCGGATGGACCAGCTGGACGTGGGCGATGTGGTGCCGGTGGTCGTTCGCTCCGTTGGCCGAGCGGGCGGCGGCGACGGCGTCCAGGCACTCGCGCACGGCACGGTCGCCGATCGCGTGGAAGTGCACCTGGAACCCTAGCCCGTCAAGCGCCGCCACGTCGGCGCGCAGCTCGTCGGGGTCCACGTGCGACAGCCCGCGCCCGGCGGTCTGGCAGCCGCAGGAATCCAGGTAGGGCTCGAGCATCCCGGCCGTGAAGCTCTCCGCGACGCCGTCCTGCATGATCTTCACGGTGCGGGCGCGGAACCTGCCCTGCTCCCCCGTCTCGCGACGGCCGAGCAGGTCGTCGATCTGCCCGGCGTCACGGCCGCGGTCCCACCACAGCGCGCCCTGTACCCGCGCGGTGAGCTGCCCGGACCGCGCGGCGGCCAGGTAGACGGGCAGCGGGTCCTGCGAGCCGAGGTACGGCCCCACGATCGCGTCCTGCCAGGCCGTGATCCCGCGAGCGTGCAGGTGCTGCTGCGCGAGCAGCAGGCCGGCCAGCCGCTCGTCGAAGGTCGGCTTGGGTACGAACGCGCCGACCAGGTCCGCGGCGCCCTCGTGCACGGTGCCCTGCAGCCCGCCGCCGGCCTCCCGCTCGAACCGCCCGTCGGCCGGGTCAGGCGTCGCCGCGTCGAACCCGGCGATCTCAAGCGCCCTGGTGTTGGCCCAGCCCCCGTGCCCGTCCCTGTTCAGCAGGAACGCGGGCCGCCCCCCGGTCACGGCGTCAAGCTGCCGCCGGCTCGGGGTGCCTCGCTCGAACCACTCCATCCGCCAGCCGCTGCCGACGATCCACTCCTTCTCCGGATGCGCCGTGGCGTACGCCTCGATCCTGGCGATCGCCGCGTCCAGGCTGGCGCAGCCGATCAGGTTGCAGCTGACCATCGTCACCCCGGCGAAGGCGGGGTGCACGTGCGCGTCCTGGAAGCCGGGCAGCAGGGCCCGGCCCGCCAGCTCGACCCTCTCGGTGCCTGGCCCGGCCAGCTCGGCGCAGTCCTGGGCAGTGCCGACCGCGACGATCGTGCCGCCGGCCACCGCGACCGCGTCGGCGGGCCGGCCGCCCGGGCCAGCCGCCCTGATCAGGCGCCGGCCGGCCTGGTCGGACGTGTAAACGGCGCCGCCGCTGAAGATCGTGTCCGCCCTGACCGACATCCACCCTCCCGATCTGCGCCCGCACCTGCCCGGCCGCCGCTCATCGCCGAGATTAGATCAGGCGCCCCGGCCGGGACCGCGGCAGGCCGACCTATGGCAGAGTGCGGTCATGGGACCAACAGTGCAGACCACGCACGGGACGCTGCGCGGCGAGACCAGCGACGGCGTGAGCCGCTTCCTCGGCATCCCCTACGCCGCGAGCCCGACCGGCAGCCGCCGGTTCAAGGCGCCAGTACCGCCCGCGCTGTGGACCGGGGTCAGGGAGGCCACCGCCTACGGTCCCACCCCGCCCAAGCCGGACTATCCGGCCCCGTTCGACCGCCTGCTCGCCGAGCCGAATATCGCGGGCGACGACTGGCTGAACCTCAATGTCTGGACCCCTGACCAGGCCGGATCCGGCCTGCCGGTGATGGTGTGGATCCACGGCGGCGCGTTCGCCAACGGCAACTCCGCGATCGCCATGTACGACGGCCATGCGTTCGCCAGGGACGGCGTGGTGCTGGTCGGCATCAACTACCGGCTGGGCATTGACGGTTTCGCGCTGCTGCCCGACGCGCCGGCCAACCGCGGGCTGCTCGACCAGATCGCGGCGCTCGAATGGGTGCGGGACAACATCGGCGCGTTCGGCGGCGATTCAGGCAACGTGACGGTCTTCGGCGAGTCGGCGGGCGCGATGAGCGTGACCACGCTGCTTTCGCTGCCGCGGGCGGCCGGGCTGTTCGCCAAGGCGATCGCCGAAAGCGGCGCGGTGCAGGCCGCCGCCACCCCGCAGGACGCCGCGCTGATCACCGCCGAGATCGGCAAGGCGCTCGCCGCCGCCGGGGTCACGCTGAGCGGCGGCGAGGTCACCGCCGCCAGCCTGGCGCAGGTGGACCTGCCCGACCTGATCGCGGCGCAGGCGGCGGTGCGCGACGCACTGGCCGGCGAGCCCAACCCGGCCAGGTTCGGCGCGACTATCGTGGCAGGCTCCATGCCGCTCGTCCCGGTGATCGACGGCGACCTGATGACCGCCCACCCGCTGGCCGCGATCGCGGCCGGTGCGGGCTCTGGCGTGCCGCTGCTGATCGGCACCAACGCCGAGGAGTACCGGCTGTTCCTGGTGCCGTCGGGGGTGGCAGCCACGATCAACGACGGCGTGCTGGCGGCCATGGGCGCCAGGATCGGCGCCACGAGCGAGGTCATCGAGACCTACCGTGCCAACCGGCCGGGTGCCACACCGGGTGACCTGGCCGCCGCCCTGCTGACCGACCGCTTCTTCCTGCAGCCCGCGCAGGCGGTCGCGCAGGCCAGGTCCGCCGGGCCGGCCGCTACCTACTTCTACGAGTTCGCCTGGCCGAGACCGGTGATCGGCGCGGCGCACGCGCTGGAGATCCCGTTCGTGTTCGACAACCTACGCTCGCCGGACGCGGACGCGCTCCTGGGCGGGCCTGCGCCGCAGGACGTCGCCAGCGATATGCACGCGGCCTGGGTCAGGTTCGCTGGCACCGGGGATCCCGGCTGGCCGGCCTACGGCGACGACCGGAAGGTCCGAATGTTCCGGGCCGACGGCGGAACCGTCGTCAGCGATCCGCGGCGCGACGAGCGCGAGATCTGGCCACAGGCGCGGCCTTAAGGCCAGGTGAGCGCGAGATCTGGCCGCGGGCGCGCTTAGGCCAGGGGCAGGCAAGGCCCAGGCTCAGACCCAGGCGCGGCCTCAGGTCGGGCCGAGCCTGCGCCGAAGCCTAGGCCGCACACTCCCGGCAGATCGGCTCGCCGCCGCGGGTCTCAGCAAGCTGGCTCCTGTGGTGCACAAGGAAGCAGCTTGAGCAAGTGAACTCGTCGGCCTGCCGCGGGATCACCCGGAACGACAATTCCTCATTGGAAAGATCCGCTCCTGGCAGCTCAAGCGACTCGGCAACATCATCGGGGTCGAGGTCGATCGACGTCGATGACTTGTCCATCCGGCGAGCCTGCAGTTCCTGCAAGCTGTCCTCGGTGAGCTCTTCGTCAGTCTTCCTAGGGCTGTCGTAATCGGTTGCCATGGTGGCCTTACTCCTCCATCGTCAAACGTCTCGCGCGAGTGCAACGCTTTCGCGGCCCTGGTTGTGCCCGAATCCGGCGGGGAATTCTGTCACGTCCCCGCCTGATGTACACGTAGCCGACCACCGCGGCGGTTCGTGTCGCCTCGAATCACCCAGTGATCACGCGTAGCTCTCTATGGCGCTGCCCGGAAACCCCGTAGGACCCCGGCCGGGCGCCGCCGGTCAGTCCTCGTCGTCCCGTTCGGCGTCCAGGCTCAGCAGCAGGTCGTGCAATTCGGCGAACAGGCCGTGCCCGGCCCCGAGCGTCATGGACGGCCCGGCCTGCCTGCCGGCAAGCCCGGCGACCACGGCACCCGCCTCGCGGGCGATAAGGCTGCCCGCCGCGATGTCCCAGTACTGCACACCCCGCTCGTAGTACGCGTCCACCTGGCCGACTGCCAGCGAGCACAGATCGACCGCGCAGGCTCCGTTGCGCCGGATGTCCCTTACCCGCGGCACGATCGCGCTAAGCACCTCGCCCTGCACCCTGCGCCGTCCCGGCTCGTAGCCGAAGCCGGTGGCGACCAGCGCCCGCGCCAGCGGCACGTCCTGGTTGCAGGCCAGCGGCCGGCGTCCCGCCCGGGTGAGATCCGTCACATCGGCCTGCCAGGCGCCGCCGCCGAGCACTGCGCCGTAGAGCCGCTCCCGGTTCGGCACGCAGACCGCGCCGGCCACCACCAGCCCGTCTACCTCGGCGGCCACGCTGACCGCCCACTCGGGCAGCCCGTACAGGTAGTTCACCGTCCCGTCGAGCGGATCGACGATCCACCGGACCGCCGCCGCTCCGCCGGTCTGGCCGCCCTCCTCGCCCAGGATCGCGTCCCCCGGCCGCTCCGCCGTGATCCGGCTCCTGATCAGCCGCTCGGCGGCCTGGTCCATCTCGGTGACGACGTCGGTGGGGCTGCTCTTGGTGCCGACCACCGACGGGCGGCCGTGGCGGGCGGCCAGCATCTGGCCGGCCTCGCTGGCCACCGCGCAGGCCAGGTCGAGCAGCCCGTTCCGGTCAGGCACGGCCGGCGCGGTCACGGCCTGGCCCTGGCCTGGCCGGGCAGCCGGCCCGCACCTGCGGCGCAGCAGCCGGCCGAGCAGAATCCGGCCTGCTCGTCGCCGAGCGCGCTGGCAACCTTCCGGGCTCCGCCCCCCTCCCACTCCCGCGCCAGCGAGGCGATCATCGCGACGAACCGCGGGTCGGTGCCCGGCGTGGCGGCCCTGGCCATCGCCAGGCCGAGCCGCTGCGCCGTCTGCGCCGCCTCGACGTCCAGGTCGAAGATGACCTCCATGTGATCGCTGACAAAACCAATGGGGATAACGCAGACCGCGCGCGAACCCGCCTGCGCCAGGCCGGCCAGGCAGTCGGAGATGTCAGGTTCCAGCCACGGCACGGCAGGCGGCCCGCTGCGGCTGGAGTAGGCAAGCTGCCAGCTGGTCCTGCGCAGGCCCGCCGCGACCTGGCCGGCCACGTGCGCGAGCTGGGCCGGGTACGCTCCCCCGCCCGGGCCGCTGGCGGCCGACATGGACTCGGGGATGCTGTGCGCGGTGAAGACGAGTTCGGCGTCGGCCGCCAGGCTGGCGGGCAGGGAGGCAAGCGCGCGCGCCGCCGCATCGGTGAAGCAGGACACGAAGGCCGGGTGCCGGTAGTACGGCGGGATCTTGCTGACCTCGGGCGCGCCGGCCCCGACCTTCGCGCGGGCACGATCGATGTCGTCCAGGTACTGCCGGCAGCTGGAGAACGAGCTGTACGCCGAGGTCGCCAGCGCCACGGCCCGCTCGACCCCGTCGTCGGCCATCGCGCGCAGGGTGTCGGCCAGGTAGGGCCGCCAGTTCCGGTTGCCCCAGTAGACCGGCAGGCCCGGGCCGCCCGCCGCGAACTCCTTCTCGATCGCGCCGAGCAGGTCGCGGCACTGGGCGTTGATCGGGCTGACCCCGCCGAACCGGTAGTAGTGCTCGGCCACCTCGGCCAGCCTGCTGTCGGGCACGTCGCGGCCCGCCGTGACGTTGCGCAGGAACGGCAGCACGTCATCGGGGCCCTCCGGGCCGCCGAACGACACGAGCAGGAACGCTGAACCTGTCGCCATGCCGACATCCAATCAGGCCTGGCCCTGCCGCGCGGCCAACGGGCCGCCCCGGCGCTCAGCGGTACTCGGCGGCGTACTCCGCGGCCAGCGCGAGCACCTCGTTGACGTACCAGTCGGCGTGGTTATAGGCGAAGATCGCCTGCCGCAGCCCGGCCTGGGTGCCGCTCGACGCTCCGTCCGCGCACAGCATCCGTGCTGCCGACGGCACGGCATCCATCGGGTTCATGATGTCCGGCGTGCCCGCCGGGCCGAACCCGTCGATTCCCCACTCTGCCCAGGTGGACGGCAGGAACTGCATCGGGCCGAGCGCACCGGCGCTTGACGGGCCCACGTTCTGGCCGTCGGCACTCTCGATCTGCCCGATCGCCGCGAGTATGGTCCACGACATCGCCGGGCAGTACTTGGCCGCCGACGCCCGGAACAGCTGCAGGTAGCTGGAGATCTGGCCAGGCTTGGTGGTGGTCACCGGAAGCCGGCTATCGCGCAGGTCAACGACCCTGGCGCCGACGCCGAGCACGGTGCGCACCTGCGCGGTCAGCGCGCCCACGCTCGGGCCAGGCGCGCTGATCAGCGCGGCGACCCGGTGCACCAGGCCGAGCCTGGCCGAGAGCGCCTGGTTCACGAGCAGGTCGACGCCTGCGATGCCGATCCTGGCCGTGGCGGCGAACGGCACGCGCACCGACGACGCCCCGGTCAGCAGGTAGCGGCGGCCAGCCGACAGGACGGGCAGGCCGGTGGCCTGGCTGGACTCGATGAAGTCGCCGGCCGCCAGGTCGGTCCACAGCCGCTGGTCAGTGGCCGTGCCCAGCGGCACCCAGGACCTGAACACGCTGGGACTGACGCCGATCACGCTGGCCTTGTGCCCGTCGGCGGTCACCTCAGCGCCGTCGAACGTGATGATGTTCCTGACGCCCTTGATCTCGCGAAGCCCGCTGATCTGCGGGCCGGTCAGCCCCTTGGGCAGCACGATCAGCAGGTCGGGCAGGATGATCCGGCTGAACGCCGCCTGCGCGCCGGCCGCCGAGCTCGCGGGCTGGCCGCCGTGATCAGGCTGGTCGAGCAGGATGCCGGACGCAAGCCCGGCCGCCCGGGTGGCTGCGCTCGCCGTGACGCCGCCGACCGCGAGGACGATGATGAGCGCGAACCCGGCCGGTATCGCGCCACCCGCGATCAGGGCCGGACGTGGGATGGACCGCCGCGCCGCAGCGCCCGCGTGCCGCTTCACAAGCCGCAGCAGAAATCCCATGACGGTCCTCATTGTAGGCACCGTGATTATATCTAGGGCTAGATCCGGTTACGGATGCTCAATACCACCCCCGCCGGACAAACAACCCGGTCACGGCCGATACGGTCAGGTGGGGAGGTCACAGCGATGGCGCGGGTCGGCGGCCGCGGCGGCAACGCCTACGTGGCGTTGCTGCGCAGGCCCGGAGCGCTTGCCTTCTCCGCTTCCGGGTTCGTCGGCCGGATGTCGATGTCGATGTACGGGCTCGGCACCGTGCTCCTCATCGCGCTGCTGACCGGCAGGTACGGAACCGCCGGGACGGTCGCCGCCGCAGGGTCGGTCGGCTACGCCGTCCTCGGTCCGCTGATCGCGAAGCAGGCCGACCGGCTCGGCCAGCGGCGCGTCCTGGTCGCGCAGGCGAGCGTCTTCGTGCTGGCGGCCGGCGCGTTCGTGGCCTGCGCCGAGCTCTCCGCGCCGTTCTGGCTGCTGCTGGTCACCGGGGCGGTGGCGGGAGCGTCCATGCCGTCGATCGGCAGCATGGTCAGGACCAGGTGGAGCACGCTGCTGGCCGGCGACGCCGGGGCGATGCACGCCGCGTTCGCGCTCGAGTCGGTCAACGACGAGCTCATCTTCGTGGTCGGCCCCGCGCTGGTCACGCTGCTCGCGACTCAGCTGCGCCCGGCCGCCGGCATCGGCTCGGCGGTCCTGCTCTGCGCCACGGGGACACTGCTGTTCGCGGGCCAGCGAAGGACCGAGCCGCCGCCGAGGCCACGGCCCGCCAGGCCGGCACTCGCGGCGGGCGGCGCCCGGCGCCGCGGGCAGCTCGGCCTGCCCGAGCTGCCCGCCGCCGGCCTGGTCACGCTCGCGCCGACGTTCCTGCTGCTCGGCGCGATGTTCTCCAGCGTGGACCTGTCCACCGTCGCCTTCGCTTCCGAGCGCGGCCACCGGCCGCTTGCCGGGCTGGTCATCGGCACGTACGCGCTCGGCAGCGCGGTCGGCGGCCTGTGGTATGGCACCCGCGGCTGGAGCGCGCCGATCGGGCGGAGATTCGCGATCACCGCGGCGATCGCCGCGGCCGGCGTGTCGACCTTCTGGCTCATGCCCGGCCTGCTGGCGCTTGCCTTGGCCGGCTTCGTGGCCTGCCTCGCGGTCGCGCCCACGCTGATGGCCGGCTACGCGATCCTTGAGCGACAGGCGCCCGAGCACCGCAGGACCGAGGCCATGGCCTGGCTCAGCTCCACCGTCTCGGTCGGCGTGGCGCTCGGGTCGGCTGTGTCGGGCCGGGTCATCGACGCGCACGGCGCCCGGTCCGGCTTCGTAGTCGCCGCCTGCTGCGGCATCGCCGGCGTGCTGGTCTGCGCGACCGGGCTCGGCAGGCTCGGCACCGGTCAGCCGGGCGAGCCGGCACAATGGGGTGATGATCAGCTAACCGCAGCAAAGGACGGCTGCCGATGACCGCCAGCGACACGCACTCCTGGCAGAACTGGGCTGGGAACGTGACCGCCAGGCCGGCCCGGGTACGCTCACCGAGGTCGGCGGCCGAGGTCGCCGAGGAGGTCACCAAGGCCGCCGCCGACGGCCTTACGGTGCGGATGACCGGCACCGGCCACTCGTTCACTCCGACGGCGAGCACGGACGGGGTGCTGCTGCTGCCGGGCGGGCTGACCGCGATCCGGTCGGTGGACGACGAGGCCGGGCTGATCACCGTCGAAGCCGGCTGCCCGCTGTGGCGGATGAACCAGTGGCTGGACGGCCGCGGGCTGTCGCTGACCAATATGGGCGACATCCAGATGCAGACCGTCGCCGGCGCGACCCAGACCGGCACGCACGGCACCGGGCGGGCCAGCGCAAGCATGGCCGCCCAGATCGCCGCGATCGAGCTCGTGCTGGCCGACGGCAGCATTGTGACCTGCTCGGCCGACGGCCAGGCAGGCGCTGGCGGCCCGGCCGGCCTGTTCGACGCGGCGCGGGTCGGCCTCGGCGCCCTCGGGGTGCTCACGGCGGTCACGTTCAGGGTGGAGCCCAGGTTCTTGCTGACCGCGCGCGAGCAGCCGATGCGCTGGTCCGAGGTGATCTCCCGGCTTGACGAGCTGACCAGCGAGAACGAGCATTTCGAGTTCTTCTGGTTCCCGCACTCCAACGGCTGCCTGACCAAGCGGAACAACCGCTCGCCCGGCCCGGCCAGGCCGCTGCGCAGGTTCAGGCACTGGCTGGACGATGAGTTCCTTTCCAATTCGCTGTTCGGCGCGACCTGCCGGCTCGGCTACCGGGTCCCTGCCGTGATCCCGCGGGTGAACGCGGCCGCGAGCCGCGCGCTGTCCGCTCGCAGCTACACCGACGCGCCGTACAAGGTCTTCACCAGCCCGCGGCGGGTCAGATTCAAGGAGCAGGAGTACGCGGTGCCCAGGGAGCACCTGGCCGACGTGCTCGCCGAGGTGCGGTCCCTGCTCGCCAGGCGGGGCTGGCGGATCAGCTTCCCGATCGAGGTCAGGGTCGCTCCGGCCGACGACATCTGGCTGTCCACCGCGAGCGGACGCGACTCCGCCTACATCGCGTTCCACGTCTACTATCCCGCGCCGCACGAGGAGTACTTCGCGCAGACCGAGGCCATCATGGCCGCGGTCGGCGGGCGGCCGCACTGGGGCAAGATGCACACCCGCGACGCCGAGTACCTGGCCGGCGTGTACCCGAGGTTCGCCGACTTCGTGGCACTGCGGGACGCGGTCGACCCCGAGCGCCGGTTCGGCAACGACTACCTGCGCCAGGTGCTCGGCTCGTAACCCGGCCCGAACTCCACGCTGGCGCCTCCCGCGCCGATCATCCTTGCGCACTCGGTAATATACTCAGTATTCTACTGAGAATTGACCGTGGATGAACGGAGTGCCATGAGCGTTCCGCACGCCCTGCTCGCGCTGCTGAGCGAGGGACCCAAGTACGGCCTGCAGCTCAGGCAGGAATTCGAGGCCAGGACCGGCGAGGTATGGCCGCTGAACGTGGGCCAGGTGTACACGACCCTGCAGCGGCTCGAGCGGGACGGGCTGGTCGAGTCGGACGGCCCGGACGGCGACGGCCCGCAGAAGGGCTTCCGCATCACCGCAGCGGGCGAAACCGAGCTGGGCCGCTGGCTGCGCACGCCGCCCGATCTCGCCTCGCCGCCGCGCGACGAGCTGGTCATGAAGATCCTGGTGGCGGTGCGGGTGCCCGGCACCGACGTGCACGAGGTGATCCAGGCGCACCGGCGCTACCTGGTCCAGCTCATGCAGCAGTGGACCAGGATCAAGGAGGTCGAGGCCGAGACCGACCTGAGCCTGGCGCTCGTCGTCGACGCCGAGCTGTTCAGGCTCGATTCGGTGGTCCGCTGGCTGGACGCGGCCGACGCCCGGCTGCGGCGCGCCGCCGTCGAGCCGCCTGCGCCGGGCGGCGCCCCGCTGCCCAGGCCGCGCCGCCGGGTGGAGGTGCCGCGATGAGCGAGCCGGTCGGGTTCCCCGGGGGCGAGCGGACAAGCACCGTGAGCGTGCTGGAGCTGAGAAGCGTGTCGAAGGTCTACGGCGAGGGTGCGACCGCGGTGCAGGCGCTGCGCGGCGTCGACCTGCATGTCGAGCCCGGCGAGATGGTCGCCGTGATGGGACCGAGCGGATCGGGCAAGAGCACCCTGCTGACGATCGCCGGGTCGCTGGAAGATCCGACCAGCGGCGAGGTGCTGGTGGACGGCGCCAGGCTGGCCGGGATGTCGCGCAACGCGAAGGCACGGCTGCGCCGTCGCCTGATCGGCTACGTCTTCCAGGACTTCAACCTGCTCCCCGGGCTGACCGCGGCCGAGAACGTCGCGCTGCCGCTCGAGCTCGACGGAGTCCGCGCCAGGAAGGCACGGGCCGATGGGGTGTCCGCGCTGGAGGCGCTCGGCCTCGCCGACCAGGCCGGGCGGTTCCCCGACGAACTCTCCGGCGGAGAGCGGCAGCGGGTCGCCATCGCCAGGGCGATCGTCGGCGACCGGCGCCTGCTGCTGGCCGACGAGCCGTCCGGCGCGCTCGACTCGGCGACCGGCGAGTCCGTGATCCGGCTGGTGCATGCCGCCTGCAAGAAGGGCGTCGCCGCCGTGGTGGTCACCCACGACGCGCAGCTGGCGTCCTGGGCCGACCGGGTGGTGTTCATCCGCGACGGCAAGATCGTCGACCAGACGGCCCCGCCGCCAGGGCCTGAGTCGCTGCTGGCTCAGGGACCGCGGTCATGAGCACCGTGCTGCGCGAGCGCCCGGCCGAGCTGAGGCCGACCGGCCGGGACGGCGGCGCCCCGGCCCGGCGGGCTGTGGTCCGCTGGGCGTGGCGGATGTTCCGCCGGGAATGGCGCCAGCAGCTGCTGGTGCTCGCCCTGCTGGCGGCGGCTGTCGCCGGCACCACAGCGGGCGCGGCGTTCGCGGCCAACTTCCCGGCCTCGCCAACCGCCGCGACGTTCGGCACCGCGGGCGATCTGGTCACGATCAGCGGCAGCGACCCGCACCTGCATGCCGACATCGCGGCCATCCGGCGGCGTTTCGCACCATCGCAGGTGATCGAGAGCCAGACGCTCGCCATCCCAGGCTCGGCCGCCACCATCGACCTGCGCGCCCAGGATCCGGCCGGCTCCTACGGCCGGTCGCTGCTCGCCCTGGTCGCCGGCCGCTATCCGGCCGGACCCGACCAGGTCGCCGTCACGAGCCAGGTCGCCTCCACGTTTGGCCTGAGGGTCGGCTCGGTCTGGCACCAGGGCGGTCATGTCAGGCGCGTGACTGGCCTGGTGGAGAACCCGCAGAACCTGACCGACGAGTTCGCGCTGGTGGCGCCGGGCCAGGTCAGCTCGCCGACTCAGGTGACGATCCTGTTCGACGCCGCGCCCGCGAGCGTCGCGGGCTTCGCCTTCCCCGACGGCGCCGCGGCGGTGGCCCGGCCGACCGGCACCAAGGGAATCAGCTTCTCCGTCGGCCTCGTCCTGGTGCTGGACACCCTCGGGCTGCTGTTCATCGGCCTGGTCGCGGTCGCCGGGTTCACGGTGATGGCGCAGCGCAGGCTCCGCGCGCTCGGCATGCTCGGTGCCCTCGGCGCCACCGACCGGAACGTCCGGCTGGTCCTGCTGGCCAATGGCGCCGTGGTCGGAGCCGCCGGCGCCATCGCTGGCGCCGTGGCAGGGGCGGCCGCCTGGATCGCGCTCGCCCCGGCCATCCAGCCGTACGCCGGGCACGTCATCGGCCGGCTCGCCCTGCCCTGGCCGGCCATCGCGGGGGCGATGGTGCTAGCGGTGCTGACCTCGGTGGCGGCGGCATGGTGGCCGGCCCGGTCGGCCGCGCGGATGCCGGTCACCGCCGCACTGTCCGGCCGGCCAGGCAGCCCGCGGCCGGCCCGCAGGCTCGCCGCCCTCGGCGGCGCGCTGCTCGCCTGCGGCCTGTGCGCCCTGGTCTTCGCCGACGACAACGGCGGGGTGGCCCTGCTGGTGCTGGTCGGCATGGTGGCCACGGTGCTCGGCCTGGCATTCGTCGGACCTGCCGTGATCGACCTGCTGGCGGCCGCTGGCCGCAACGCCCCCATCGCGGTCCGCCTCGCGCTGCGCGACCTCGCCCGCTACAAGGCCAGGTCCGGAGCCGCTCTGGCGGCGGTCAGCCTTGCCGCCGGGCTCGCCGCCACCATCGTCATCGCACTGAACCAGGCCGCTGCCCAGGCCGCGCAGACCACCCCCACCGGACCTAACCTGCCGGCGAACCAGCTCATCGTGTACGCGTCGCCCGCCGGGCCCGGCACGGTCGCGCCGAGTCAGACAGCCGCGCAGCAGCGGACTCTCGGCGCCCGGGTGCGGGCATTCGCTGGCACCCTGCACCCCACCGCGTTCGTGCCGCTCGAGGTGGGCGTTCGCCGCGACCAGGGGTCTTACCAGGAGGCTATCGACACCATACCCGCGAACTACGAGGCCGCCGGGCTGGTCAAGTCGGTCTCCACCTGCCCGCCGCCGGCTCTGGAGTACGCCGGCCCGGCCTACCTGGCCACCCCGGCGCTACTGGCCCGCTACGGCATCAGGCCCGGCCAGATCTCGCCGCGTGCCGACCTGATCTCCTCGCGCTCGGACCTGTCAGGCGATCAGATCGCCTCCGGCGTTTCCAAAGGCTGCGGGTACGCCTCGGGCATCTACTACCTCACCCACCCGGTGATCCAGACGGTCGCCAGCCTGCCCGCCTACACGTCTGATCCCACGACGCTCATCACGCACCGCGGGATGCGCGCGCTCGGGTTGCACGTTGCCCCGGCGGGCTGGCTCATCCAGACGGCAGCGCCGCTGACCAATGCCCAGATCAGCGCCGCGCGCCAGATGGCCGCGGCGGCTGGCGTTGTGGTCGAGACGATGTCCACCGCTCCGACGCTGGCCGCGCTCAGCTACTGGATCACTCTAGCGGGGCTGCTGCTTGGCCTCGGCGTGCTCGCGATGACCGTCGGCCTGATCCGCAGCGAGACGGCAGGCGACCTGCGGACCCTGACGGCCACCGGAGCAGGCGGCAGCACCAGGCGGCTGCTGACCGCCGCCACGGCCGGATCTCTGGCCCTGGCCGGGGCGGTGATCGGCACGGTGGTGGCCTACCTCGCGATTCTCGCCTGGCATCGCAGCGCCCTGTACACGATGGCACACGTGCCGGCCGGGAGCCTCGCGGTGATCCTCGTCGGCCTGCCGCTGGCCGCAGCCGCCGGCGGCTGGCTGCTGGCCGGACGCGAGCCGCCCGCGATCGCGCGGCAGCCGATCGAGTGAGGGGATCAGGAACGGCCGACCGAGGGCAGAATCGATGAGGTGCGCTTCATCAACGAACCAGTCAACGACCTGACCTACAGCGACGTCTTCCTGGTACCGAACCGGTCGGCCGTCACCTCCAGGAACGATGTCGACCTGGCGTCCACAGACGGGAGCGGCACCACCATCCCTGTCGTGGTCGCCAACATGACCGCGGTGGCGGGCCGGCGGATGGCCGAGACGGTCGCCCGCCGCGGCGCCCTCGCCGTGCTGCCGCAGGACATCCCGCTCGACGTGGTCGCCGACGTCGTCGACTGGGTCAAGCGACGCGACCTGGTCTACGACACCCCGCTCACGCTCGGCCCTGACGCGACCACCGGCCACGCGCTGAGCCTGCTGCCCAAGCGCGCGCACGGCGGCATCGTGATCGTCGCCGACGGACGGCCGGTCGGGGTGGTCACCGAGGCCGACTGCACCGGCGTTGACCGGTTCACCCAGCTGCGCCAGGTGATGTCCACCGAGCTCGTCACGCTCCCGGCCGGGGTGGATCCGGAGCGGGCATTCGGCCTGCTCCAGGCGGGACGGCACAAGCTCGCGCCGGTCGTGGACGAGTCGGGCCGCTGCGTCGGCATCCTCACCCGTACCGGCGCGCTGCGTGCCACCATCTACACTCCGGCGACCGACGATGCCGGCCGGCTGCGGGTCGGCACCGCGCTCGGCATCAACGGCGACGTGGCAACCAGGGCCAAGCAGCTGCTTGAGGCCGGGGCCGACCTGCTGGTGGTGGACACCGCACACGGCCACCAGGAGAAGATGATCTGGGCGCTCGAGCAGGTGCGCTCGGTCTCGCCGGGCGTGCCCGTGGTGGCCGGGAACGTGGTCACCGCGGCCGGGACCGCCGATCTGATCGAGGCGGGCGCGGACATCGTGAAGGTCGGCGTCGGTCCCGGTGCCATGTGCACCACCCGGATGCGGACGGGGGTCGGGCGCCCGCAGTTCAGCGCCGTGCTCGAGTGCGCGCGCGAGGCCAGGCGGCTGGGCAGGCACGTGTGGGCCGACGGCGGGATCAGGTATCCCAGGGACGTCGCGCTTGCGCTCGCCGCCGGGGCGTCGGCCGTGATGATCGGCTCCTGGTTCGCCGGCACCTGCGAGTCGCCAGGCGACGTGTTCCGTGACCCGGAAGGCAGGCTCTACAAGGAGAGCTTCGGGATGGCGTCGGCCAGGGCGGTCCGGCTGCGCAGCGCCGCGGACTCCCCGTTCGAGCGCGCGCGCAAGGAGCTGTTCGACGAGGGCATCTCGAGCTCGCGGATGTACCTGGACCCGCTGCGCCCCGGAGTGGAAGACCTGATCGACGCTATCATCGCGGGGCTGCGCAGCGCGTGCACCTACACCGGCGCGAACAACCTGGCCGAGCTGCACGACCTCGCGGTGGTGGGGACGCAGAGCGCAGCCGGGTACACCGAGGGCATGCCGCAGCCGGCGGGCTGGTGAGCGGAACCGGCAACACCGGCGGCGGTAACCAGACAACGGCAGCTGAGTCACGGTAAATAAGGTGATGCCATGACACGATCGCGGCGCGCGCGTTACGGCGTGCCCGCCGCCGCAGCTCTGGCCGCGGCGACGGTGCTCACCGCGCTCAGCGCCGGCCCCACGGCCACCGCGGCAGTGGCCGGTCGTGCGGAGCCGCCGCCGGTGGTCGCCGCCTACGCGGCCGAGCTGGCCAACGCGACCACCGGCAGTCAGTTGTGGGGGCGCAGGCAGTACAGCCCGCAGCCGATCGCGAGCATCACCAAGGTGATGACCGCGCTGGTCGTGATCAGGGCAGGCCAC
>DATIZP010000112.1:0-97425 GCA_035517035.1 Streptosporangiaceae bacterium
GGCCAGGCACGTCCTTCGGGGGCTTGGCTGGGCCGTGGCATGCTTCCTGCCCCTGTGCGCCTATCCCGCCTGGTTCCTGCTCGCGGGCCCGCGGCACCTGGACGGCCCGATCTCGCCCGTCTGGCTCATCTCCCAGGAGCACGCCGATCTGCTCAGTCCCATCCGGAACAACATCGTCGTGCATCTGCTGGCTCAGGACGGCAGTCCGCTGACCTCACACGGCGTCGGGCTCACGTTCACCAATAACACGGACTACCTGGGAATCCCGCTGCTCGTGCTGCTCGCACTGCTGACGATGTACCAGCGCCGGGCGACAGCGATCCGGCTCGCTGTATTCCTGGCCCTCGTCTCCTATGTGCTCACACTGGGCCCGCATCTGTCGGTGGACGGGAAGAACACCGGCATACCGCTGCCCGCACTCCTGCTCGCGCGCCTTCCGCTGGCCGATGACATCGTCTGGAATCGCTGGTCGCTCTTCATGATGCTGTTCGCGAGCGTGGTGCTGAGCATCGGCCTCGACCGGCTGCACGACGACCTGCGCAAGATCGCGGCCGGCGGGCGCATCGGTCGTCTGCGCTTCGCAACTGGTGGGCCGCGCGCGGCGGAATGGATCCCAAGGACTGGCGTCCCGGTCACGCTCTTCGCGGTCGCGACAGCCGCTCTCATCCCGCTGACCTGGACGTATCCGATGCCCAGCGTGCCGACCACCTGGCCCGGCCGCCTCGTCAGCTCGCTGCAGCGTTCCGTTCCGCAGGGCGGAGTCGTGCTCGCGCTGCCCTACGTCACCTCCTCGACGGACGCGCCCATGGCATGGCAGGCGATCGCGCAGATGAGGTTCCGCATTGTCGGCGGTTACGCGACCGTGCCGAATCCGGCCGGAGGGGGGTACTTTCATGTGGCGCCCACCAAGGCGCTGACCCTTCTTGATCTCGGGGTCGTCGGCGCCGGCGCGGGTACGCTGGTGACCAGCGCGATCACGAGGTCCTCACTGGCCGTCCAGGCGTGCGAGGCGGTCCCCGAGGTGCTGCGGGAGTTCTCCGCAGACGCCCTCGTCGTGTGGCCGAGCGGCAGCTACCAGCGGCTGGTGAGCGGATTCCTCAAGCCGGCCCTCGGTAGGCCGTCGGCGACCTTCGGCCAGGCACTCGTCTGGTACAACGTGCAGCGCGCCCTGGCGCGGCGCGCCCGCTGCGGCCGCGAGACGCACCTGCGCGCGATGGCGGTCAGGCAGGGATGGATGTCGTACTCGTCACAGTGCTGGACCGCACCGCCGGACTACAGCACAATCTCCCAGACAGCTACCGTTCCCGGGAAGGGAACCGTGGGTATGTACACGGCGGCGCGCAACAGGCCGTACTACACCTTTGCCGAGATACCTTTCACGGAGCCCCAGAACTGGCTGCACAAGAAGTACATTCGAATAACGTACAAGGGCACGGGGAGCGGTCTGCTCTATCAGGTCTACTTTGAGCTCTCCCCGACCGTAACGGCGAAATATACCCTCACCGACAATTCGTCCCGGTGGCGTACGGTATCGCTTCCTACCGCGCAGCGCGGCATTCGGGCGAGCGCATGGTCTCATGTGCTGAGAGCGGGGCTGGCACTCGGCCCGAAGTCAGAGACCGGGACCATCGCGATCAGCTGCCCGCTCCCCTCGTAGCGCGTGGGCGATCACGGCAGCGGGCGCGGGTCGGGGAGCTCGCGCCGGAACGGCGCGGGCCGCACCGGGTCGGGCCGGTCGATCTCCCTGCCGAGCCGGTGGCCGTCGAAGATCGCCTCGGAAATCATCCGCGGCGCGAGCGCGTCGCCGATCAGGAACACCCCGGCGATCCCGGCCGCGGCCAGGGCGTCGGGATCGGCGGTCAGCTCCCGATGCAGCGCGTCGTCGGAGGCCTGCTGGGTGACGAGCAGCACGCCGTCGCAGCGCGCCGACCACGGCTCGCCCCAGCGGCCGGTCCCAGTGACCGTGAGATCACCGCCGGCCGCGCGGTCGATAGCGGTCAGCGTCGTCGCGTGCGCCACGGCGATCCCGGCCCGGTGCACGTGCGCGCGGAGCATCTCGCCCTCCAGCGTCTCGTCGCTGACCGGCGACAGCACCGGGTACGGCGTCACCACGCTCACGTCGAACCCGTCGGCGGCCAGCAACTCGGCGAGGCCCGGCCCCGTGTAGTAGCCGTCGGCATCGTAGACCACCACGCGCGGGCCGGGCGGCCGCTGCCCGGCCATCACGTGCTCAGGGGTGAGCACCCAGGGCGGCCCGGCGTCGGCGCCGGGCATCGGCCCGGGTATTCCCGGCTGCGCCCCGTCCGCCCGCCACCGCGACCCGGTGGCGATCACGACA
This sequence comes from Streptosporangiaceae bacterium, assembly GCA_035517035.1. Taxonomy (GTDB): domain Bacteria; phylum Actinomycetota; class Actinomycetes; order Streptosporangiales; family Streptosporangiaceae; genus Chersky-822. The sequence continues at coordinate 2,339 of DATIZP010000112.1, forward strand.
AACTCGGCGCCGTAGTCAAGCACCTGCGCCGCGGACATCGTGCGCCCGGTGACCACCTGGACGCCGAGCCGCCGCAGCTGGACCGCGCGGTAGTCCACGATCCTGCCCCAGTCGCCCAGCGTCGGCAGCCGCCTGACCCAGGCGAGCCTGCCGCCGATCTGCGTTCCCGCGTCGATCAGGTGCACCGAGCCGACACCGCGCCTGGCGAGCACGACCGCGCATTCCATCCCGGCCGGACCGGCTCCGACGATGAGGACCGGCTGGTTCGGATTGGTTACGCCTGAATAAGACTCAGGATGCCAGCCGCGGCGGTATTCCTCGCCCGCGGTCGCATTCTGCACGCACCCGACGTGCTTGAACGTCTCCTCGCGCAGGATGCAGACGTTCGACCCGGTGCATTCCCTGATCTGGTCGAGCTCGCCGGCGGCGACCTTGCGCGGCAGGAACGGGTCGGCGATCGCCTGCCTGGCCGACCCGATCAGGTCCGCGTCGCCCGACCTGATCACCTCGGCCATCAGGTCGGGGCTGGTGTACCGGCCGACCGCGACGACCGGCTTGACTGTCGCCTCGCGCATCCGCCTGGTCCACGGCCGCTGGTGCCCCTCCGGGTAGTAGCGCGAGGTGCCCGAGTCCTCCGGCCACGACCCGACCGTGACGTCGAACAGGTCGACCAGGTCGCTCGCCATGCCGACGAGCTCGAGCATGTCGTCGATCTCGATGCCGGGCAGTTCCCGGCCGCCGTGCAGCGCGATCCTGGTCGCGATCGCGCACTGGCCGCCGATCGCGCCGCGCACCGCGCCGAGCGTCTCGAGCCAGAACCGGCCGCGGCCCGCCAGGTCACCGCCGTAGCCATCGGTGCGCCGGTTGGTGACCGGCGAGAAGAACTGGGTCAGCAGGTACCCGTGCGCGCCGTAGACGTAGACGATGTCGAAGCCGGCGTCGGCGGCCCGCCGCGCGGCGGTCACCCAGTCCCGTTGCACCCGCGCGATGTCGTCGGCTGTCATCTCCCTCGCCAGCCCGCCCCACTGCAGCTCGGAGGCGACCTGGCTCGGGGCCAGCCTGGGTGCGCGCGAGCTGCCGTTGGGGCTGGCCGCGCCGCCGTGGAACAGCTCGATGCCCGCCAGCGCCCCGTGCGCGTGCACCGCCTCGGCGGTCAGCGCCAGGGCGCGGGCGTCGCGGTCGTCCCAAAGGTCCGCGCTGATCTCGGGGATCTCGTCGGAGTCCGGCGACACCGCGGCGTACTCTACGCACACGCCGCCCCAGCCGCCTTCCGCCTTGACCGCGCGGAACGCGGCCTGGGCTCGCGGCCGGTGCGAGCCGAAGCCGGAGGCGTGCGGCACCTGATAGAACCGGTTCGGCAGCGTCTTCGGGCCGATCCGGACGGGCTCGAACAAGATCGCGTGCCGTGGGTCCATCCCGTCATTGTGCCGGCTGGCCCGTGACCCCGGCATAGCCGCCTGGGGCAGAGCGCGGCCGCCCAGGGGCAGAGCGCGGCCGCCTGGGGCAGAGCGCTGCCGCCTGGGGCAGACTGGCGGCATGGAAGCCGACATCGTCGTGGTCGGAGCTGGCGCGCTCGGCCTCAGCACCGCGCTGCACTGCGCACTGGCCGGCCGCTCGGTCGTGGTGGTCGAGCGGGAGACCGCCGGCTCGCAGGCATCCGGCCGTGCGGCCGGCCTGTTCAAGTCGGTGCAGGCGGACGAGCTGCGCACCACGATCGCCGGGCGCAGCATCGAGCGGGCGCTGACGTTCGCCGACTGGGCCGGGGTTGCCCTTGACGTGACGCGATCCGGCAGTTACCTGGTGGCCAGGACCGGCGCGCACAAGGAGTTCCTGCGCACCGAGCAGCGCCAGTCACGCGGCTGGGGCGTCCCGGTGCGCGACGTCAGGGCCGGCGAGCTTGCCGAGCGGGCGCCCTACTTCCACGGCTCGGGCTCCGAGCTGGCCCTGTGGTGCCCGCGGGACATCTACATCGCCGAACCGATCGAGCTGATCATGGCCTATGCGCAGGCCTGCGAGATGCACGGCGGCGTGCTCTGCGAGCACGAGCCGGTAACCGCGGTCACGCTGTCGGCGGGCGCCGTCGCCGGCGTGGAGACGACCCGCCGGTCGATAGCCGCTGCCGTCGTGGTCGACGCCGCGGGCGCCTGGACCAGGCAGGTCGCCGCCCTGGCGGCGCCGGAGGCCGGCGAGCGGGTGCCGGTGGCCGCGGTCAGGCACCAGCTGGTGATCACTGAGCCGGTCGGCGATGTGAGCGACCGGGACCCGATCCTGCGCGTGGTGGACGCCGCCGTCTACCTGCGCCCGGCCAGGGGCGGGCTGATGGTCGGCGGGTTCGAGGCCGCGCCGCTGCCCGTGGACCCGCCGCCGGTGTCGACCGACGACATGCCGCTCGACCTCGGCGTGCTCAAGCGGCTGGCCCGCGCGGTGCAGCCCGAGGTGCCGGCCGCGGAGGCGCCGGTCGCCGAGTTCAGGGGCGGGCTGTTCACGATGAGCCCGGACGGGCGGTTCGTGGCCGGGCCGGTGCCCGGCGTCCCTGGGCTATGGGTCGCGACCGGCTGCAACGGCTCGGGGTTCTCCTCCTCGCTCGGGCTCGGTGAGGCGCTGGCCGGCCAGATCACCGGCACCGGCAGCGGGCCGGAGCTCGACCTGACCGCACTGGCCCCCGCCAGGTTCGGCCGGGTGGCCAGGGACGCCCTGATCAGGGACGGGGTCTGGCAGTACGAGCACTACTACGATCCGGCCGCGGCGTAACCGGGTGAGCGCAGGGTGAGCGCCGGGTGAGCGGGGTGCACGGCTGGGGCGGGCCGCCGCCAGGCCCGCTGCGACGGTTCCTGCGCGGCTTCTCGTACGCGGGACAGGGCGTGTGGTACGCGATCCGCACCCAGCGCAACGTCCGGGTGCAGCTTGTCGCGGCGGCGGCCGCGGTAACCGCCGGCGCGGTGCTCGGGATCAGCCCGGTGGACTGGGCGTGCGTCAGCCTCGCGATCGGCATGGTGATCGCCGCCGAGATCGTGAACACGGTCGTCGAGGCCCTGATCGACCTGCAGACGACGCAGTTCCACCCGCTGGCCAAGGCCGCCAAGGACGGGGCGGCCGGCGCGGTGCTCGTCACCTCGATCGCGGCGGTCGGGGTCGCCCTCGCGGTCTTCGTCCCGCGGCTGTTACCGGCCCGCGGAGGCTGTTACCGGCCCGCGGAGCCCGCCATTGCCGCTCCGTATGGCCACCAGAGCCCGTATTCTCGCCATCGAACCATGCACAGGAGGCCCCCGATGTCCGCACGCACCAGCCGAGCCGTCGCCATCGCCCGCCGCCGCGGCCCGGCTCTCCCGGCGGTCACGATGGCGGCCGCCGCCCTGCTGTTCGCCTCGGCTGGCTGCGCGGTCGTTTCGAAGATCAACCACATCCGGCACGCGATCGAGAGCAACAAGACGGTCATCGACGGCTTCACCGCGGGGCTGAAGAGCGGCAAGGCGACCCCGTTCCAGGCCACCTATGTGACCACGGGCAGTTCGCCCACCACCGTCACCTACGCCGTGCAGCCGCCCAAGGACATCTCGTTCAAGGAGACCTCGGCCAACGGCGGCACGTCGCAGGTGGACCTGATCGGCAACGCCTCGGGCGAATACTCCTGCTCGCGGGCCTCATCCGGATCGGCCTGGACCTGCCAGAAGCTGGCCAAGGCCACCGCCGCCACCCAGAACGAGCTGTTCAGCATCTACACCCCGTCGCACTGGGTCTCGTTCCTCGAGGCGTTCTCGATCGCGGCCGGGATCGCCGGCGACCACGTGACCACCTCGACGATGTCCGTGAACGGATTCTCGCTCAAGTGCGTGGACTTCACGGCCAAGGGAGTCAAGGGCACGAGCACGATCTGCACCACCGCGCAGAACATCCTCGGCTACGTCAGCGTCGCGCAGCAGACCACCAGCTTCGAGATCAAGAGCTACACGGCGACGCCGCCAGCGTCGGCGTTCCAGCTGCCGCCCGGCGCGTCGATCACCAACGGCGGGTGAGCGGGCCTGCCATCATGGAGGCGGTGACGGCGGCAGCGCCCCGGCTGCCTATGGAGGCCCGCTGCAGCTGATGGCCATGACCCTGCAGCTGATCACGGCCCTGGCCTCCGCCTGACGCGCCGCCATCACCTACTACTTCAGACGCCACGGCGCCGTGGTTCGACTACTCCTGGACAATCACATCCTGATAACGCTATCCCCCGTGGCAGCTCACGGCCGCAAGGTGCGGCCGGGCCCGGGCTTAGTGCTGCCCTCGCCCCCCCCGGGCTCGGCACTGCCCTCGGCCCGCCCCGGGCTCACCCCCTGCCGACCTCGTCGAGCGCGCTGCTGAACGCCTCGGCGATCCTGCCGATCTCGGCCTCGGTGATCACGAACGGCGGCGAGACCTGCAGCGCCACCCCGCGCAGCAGCCTGGTGATCACGCCCCTGGCCCGGACCGCGAGCACCAGCCGCTGGCCGATCGCCGGGTCGGCCGCCCTGGCCTCCTCGGCGATCTCCACCGCCGCGAGCAGCCCGGTGCCCGCCCGCACCTCGCTCACCAGCCCGTGGCCGGCCAGCGGGGCCATCGCCGCGGCCAGGACCGGCTCGAGCCCGGCCACCCTGGCGACGAGCCGCTCGCGCTCGATCAGCTCGAGGTTGGCCAGCGCCACCGCGGCCGACGCGGGGTGGCCGGAGTAGGTGTAGCCGTGCCTGAAGACCTCGGCCGACCCGGCACGCCAGAACGGCTCGGCCACCCTCGGGCCGGCGATCACCGCGCCGATCGGCAGGTAGCCCGAGCTCAGGCCCTTGGCCGTGGTGATCAGGTCGGGCTCGAGGCCGAACCGCCCGCTGGCGAACCACTCGCCCACCCGCCCGTAGCCGGTGATCACCTCGTCGGCCACGAACAGCACGTCGTGCCGCCGACAGATGTCGCGGACCGCGTGCAGGTACCCCTCGGGCGGCGGGTAGACGCCGCCCGCCCCGATCACCGGTTCGCAGAAGAACGCGGCCACCCGGCTGTCCCCGAGCAGCTCGATGGTCTTCTCCAGCGCGCTCGGGTCGTCCCACGGCACCTGCTCGACCTGGCCGACTAGCGGCGCGAACGCCTCCGTCAGCAGCGGTATGCCGCCCAGCGACGTGCCGTACGCGTTCATGCCGTGGTAGGCGTGCGATCGGGAGATGATCACCTGCCTGGCCGGCTCGCCGACCGCGCGCCAGTACGCCCTGGCCAGTTTGCCCGCGGTGTCCACCGCGTCTGAGCCGCCGCCCGGGGTGAGGAACACCTTCGAGCCTGGCAGCGGCGCCAGGTCGGCGATCTTGCGGCAGAGTGCCTCGGCGGGCGGGTTGGCGTAGTACTCGAACACCTGGAATCCGGCGATCTGGCGCATCTGGGCCGCAGCGGCTTCGGCAAGCTCGGTCCGGCCGTAGCCGACGTTGCAGTACCAGAGGCTGGCCAGGGCGTCGAGGTAGCCGCGGCCGTCGGCGTCGTAGACGGTACAGCCCTCGCCCCGCACGATGGTGATCGCGTGCCCCGCCAGCGTGGCCATGTTCGCGAACGGGTTCCACATCGCCGTCTCGTGCCCCGGCCTGGCCTGGTCCATGGCTGATCCCTTCGTCGTGCGCCAGGTATCGTCCACCCGAAAGCGCAGATTGAGAGGGTACGCGATGAAGAGCGACGACACCGAGGGCGGGCCGCTGGCCGGGGTGCGGGTGCTCGACCTCACCTCGGTCGTGATGGGCCCGCTGGCCACCCAGATCCTCGGCGACCTCGGCGCCGACGTGATCACCGTGGAGAGCAGGGACGGCGACATCAACAGGACGATGAGCGCCGGCCCGGTGCGCGGCCTGTCCGGCGTCTCGCTGAACCTGCTGCGCAACAAGCGCAACGTGTGCATCGACCTTAGCCAGCCCGAGGGCCGTGACGCCCTGCTGAAGATCGCTGCGGGCTGTGACGTGTTCGTCACGAACCTCAGGCCGATGTCTCTGCGCCGGGCCGGGCTGGAGTACGACGATATCGCCGCGGTCCGGCCGGACGTGGTCTACTGCCTGGCCAACGGGTTCCCGTCGGACGGCCCGGAGGCCGACAAGCCGGCCTTCGACGACATCATCCAGGCGGCAAGCGGGATCGCCGACGTGATGAGCCTGGCCGGCCTGCCGCCCGCGCTGGTGCCGATGCTGCTCGCCGACAAGGTCAGCGGGCTGGTGGCCGCGTACGCGATCATCGCCGCGCTGTTCCACCGCGAGCGCACCGGCCGCGGCCAGCGGGTGGAGGTGCCGATGATCGACGCGCTGCGGGCGTTCGTGCTGGTCGAGCACGGAGCCTCGGCGATCAGCGAGCCGCCGCGCGGCCCGGCCGGCTACCCTCGCATCCTCACGCCCCTGCGCACCACGGCGGCCACCGCCGACGGCTGGATCGCGCTGCAGCCGCACCGGGACGAGCACTGGAACGCGCTGCTCCGTGCGGCCGGGTTCGACGAGCTGGTCGGCGATCCGCGCCTGTCGAACCGGAGCCTGTGGCGCGAGCCCGGGTTCGGCTACGCCACGCTGAGCCGGGTGCTGGCGACCAGGACCACCGAGCAGTGGCTGGCGTTCTGCGCGGAACACGGGATTCCCGCCGCCCGGGCGGCCGGGCTTGAGGACATCATCGGGGAACTGCCCGAGGCCGAGCACCCGCAGGCTGGCCGGTACCGACAGATCCCGCCTCCTGCGCGCTTCTCCGCCACGCCGGCCTCGGTGCGCCGGCCAGCGCCGCAGGTCGGCCAGCACACCAGGGAGGTGCTGACCGAGGCCGGGCTGACGCGAGAGCAGATCGCCAGGCTGGCCGAGGCGGGGGTGCTGCGCTCACCCAGGGTGTACCGGGTCTGACGGGCCTGGCAGGGAGCCCGGCGAGCCTCCGAGCAGCGTCCTGGTGAGCGCGTTGCGCGCGTTGAGCAGCTCGTCGAGCGCGGCTCGCATGTGCGCGTCGGTGACCCGAAGCGGCGCGTCGGCGTCGCGCTGGCCCGACGGGGCGCTCTCGTCCTCGGCCGCGGCCAGCGCCGCCCGCCTGAGCAGTTCCTTGATGAACGACGCGGTCACCCCCTCGGTCCTCGCGATCACGACATCGGGATCGCCGAGGTCGAGGTTCAGGCCGGCCTGATAGAGCGTGACCAGCCTGCGCCGCGCGTCGGCGTCGGGAATCGGCAGCATCGCCGCGTGATCGACCCGGCCCGGCCTCGCCGCCAGTGCCTCCTCAAGCAGGTCGGCCCGGTTCGTCGTGAGCAGGAATGTCACGTCGACATCCCGGCCCAGCCCGTCCATCTCGTCCAGCAGCTGGAACAGCAGCGGATGCTCGCCACGGCGCGGCCCGCGTTCCTCGGCGATCAGGTCGACGTCCTCGACCACCACAACCGACGGCTGCAGCGCCCTGGCCACCGAGCACGCCTCGGCGATCATGCCGAGCGAGCCGCCGGACAGCACGACGACCGTGACGCCGGGCAGCTTGCCGAGCAGGTACCTGACCGTGTGCGTCTTGCCGGTGCCCGGGGCGCCGTAGAGCAGCACTCCGCGCTTGAGGTGCTGCCCGCTGGCCAGCAGCCGCGGCGCGTGCCTGGCTACCCCGACAACCTGCCGCTCGATCCCGTCGATCACGTCGCCAGGCAGCACTACCTGGTCCCGCGTCACCGAGGGCCGGTCGAGGAACCGCAGCAGCGCACCGCGACGGCGGCCGAACACCTCGTCGCCGAACGAGATCACGTGCCCGCGGAACACGTTCCGCTCCAGGCTGAGCCGGCGGATCTCGCTGAGCACCCGCTGGCCGCGCCCGGCGTCCGCGCAGGCCACCTCGACGCTGACGCCCTCCATCGGGCCGTGCTCATCGGGGCTGCGCAGCAGGATCGCCGCCGGGCCGTCCCGATCCTGGGTGAGGTACATCCCGCACTGGACGCACGGCCTGGTCACCCCGCCTGGCCCGGCGGGAAGCGCCTGGGTCGCCACGCTGCCGATCCCTGGGTCGAACGGCCGGCGGCCGCCCTGCACGAGGTCGGCGAGGCCGAAATCGCGGTGCCTGAACTGGATCAGGCCAGCAAGCCGATGCTCCCGCCCGGCCTCCGCGAGCCAGGCGTCCAGGCCGGCCTGGACGTTGACCTGGTCGTAGGCCGGCCAGGTGCCCGACGCGACTGGCAGCCCCGCGGCCTCGGCGCCCAGATGCTCGGTCAGCAGCCGCTGCACCGAGGAGTCGTCAGCTCTCGCGGCTTCGACCGCGCGGGTCATCAGCCGCCTGCCGAGCCGGCCGATATCGGCAAGCTCGGGCCTGGCATCTTGCCTGTCCACCCTCGCAGGATATGCGCGGCGCCCGGCTGACACGGGGCCCGCGACCCGCGTAGCCAGGAGCTCTGGCAAGATTCGGGCTCGGTCGCCGTTCACCTGGATCAGGCGGGAAAGCTGACGGCCCGAACCTGCCGAGCCGTCGCCGCCTCGCCGCTGCGGTGGCCCTCGTCGGCGTGCGCGATCTGCAGCAGGGACCCCCAGAGTATCGCGAGGATGAGCGCCGACCCGGCGAACGCGAACCAGAACGGCGCCGTGATGCCCCACACCGACGCGACCAGGCCGCCGAGCGCCGACCCGATCACGATGCCGCCGACCACGCCGGTCAGGTAGACGCTTCCGACCCGGCCCTGGAACTCTGCAGGCACCGCCCGCTGTCGCACGCTGGTCGACATGGTTCCCCAGATGAACGCGTGGGCGCCGAAAATCGTGAAGATGATCAGCGCCAGCCAGACCCAGCGGGTCAGGGCGAGCGCGAGGTGGGTGAGTGTCTCGATGACGAGCCCGCCCCGCATGATGACGCCGAGCGGGACCCGCCGCTCCAGCCAGCCATAGGACGCGGTGCCGATCAGCCCGCCCACGGCTATCGCAGTCGTGATCAGCCCGAATCCGACCGCGGCCATGCCCAGCCGCTCCCTGGCATAAAGCACGAGCACCGACCAGGCGGCGCCGAAGGTGACGTTGAACGTGAAGATCGTGATGGCCAGCGTCCTGATCGCCGGGTGCGTCCACAGCCACCGCCAGCCATCGCGGATGTCGTCGCGCACCCTGCCCGGCACGGCCGGCCTGGACCGCGCAGGCAGCCGGACCCGCGTGACGAGCAGCACGCCGGCCAGCACGCAGACCGTCTCGCTGGCGAACGGCAGCGCCATGCCGGCCGCGAACAGGGCGGCGCCGATCGGCGGGCCTGCCATCTGGTTCCACACGATCACGCCGGTGAGCGCCCGGGCGTTCGCGATGCCCAGGTCGGGCTTGTCGACCAGCATCGGCAGCAGGGTGCCAGACGCCGTGTCGCCGAAGGCCTCGTTGACCCCGAACAGGAACAGCGCGGCCAGCACCACCGCGGTATCGACCCGGTGGGTGAGAATCGACGCGGTCAGCAGGACCAGGATCGCCGCCCGGACCAGACCCGTGGTGACGACGATCGCCCGCCGGCTGACCCGGTCAGCCACCACGCCCGCGTACAGCCCGAAGATCAGCCAGGGCAGCCGCTGCAGGAACGCCGCCGCCGCCACGGCCAGCGGGTTGTGCGTCTGGGAGGCCACGAGCAGCGGCCCGGCGGTCAGCGTGATCCCGTCCCCGAGGTTGGTCACCCACGACGAGGCCAGCAGCCACCGGAAGCCGCGGCCCAGGCGAGCAGGCGCGATCAGGTCGGCGAGCCTGCTCACCGCAGCTTCCCGCCGATGATGACCACCTAGACATCTTCGCGTACCGGCGCAAGCCGTTTTAGCGATCGCCAGCGCCGCGGCGCCCGGTGGCCCCGCGTCATCCCAGCCGCTCGATCCGCGCCGCTCGATCCGCGCCGCTCGATCCGCGCGGTCAGATGTGTCGGCCCGGGCCGGCCGAGCCGCCGCTGGGCGGCCTCGGTAGCGTGCGGGCTATGGCGAGCCGGGCCGAGCGTGCCGTGTCCTTCGGATCGATCGCCGCTGAGTACAACCGGCTGCGATCGGGGCCGCCCGACGACGCGGTGGACTGGCTGGTCCCGCCGGGCTGTCGGGTCGCCGTCGACCTGGCGGCCGGAACCGGGCTGCTGGCCAGGGCACTCGCCGCGCGGGTCGGCGAGGTCGTGGCGGTGGAGCCGGACGGCCGGATGGGCTCGGTGCTGCGCGAGCACTCTGCCGGAGTCAGCGTCGTGGCCGGGCGCGGCGAGGCGATTCCGCTGCGGGACCAGATGGCGGACGGCCTGTTCATCTCCTCGGCGTGGCACTGGATGGATCCCGAGCTCGCCGCGCCGGAGATCGCCAGGGTGCTGCGCGACGGCGGCCGCTTCGGCGTGATCTGGACCAGCCGGGACCGGCAGGTGGACTGGATACGCGCGATCGACTGGCTGCGCGATCCGGGCAGGGCACGCGGAGCGGGCGGCGACCGCGGAGCGGACAGCAACCGCGGAACGGACAGCAACCGCGGAGCGGGCGGCGACCGCGGAACGGACAGCAACCGCGCGGAACGGACAGCAACCGCGGAACGGACAGCAACCACGGAACGGGCGGCGCGCCGGTGGCCGACGACGATGCACCGCGCACGCCAGCGGGCTGGCGCCAGGTTCTGCTGCCCGAGCCGAGCCCGTTCGGGACCGGTCAGACCGCGACCTTCGCGTTCTCGCGGACGATGACGCCCGATGACTTCCTCGGCATGGTCGGGACCTACAGCGGCATCCTCACCGCCACCGCGGCGGACCGGGCGGCCACGCTGGACCGGATGAGGGCAGCGCTCGCCGAGCGCTTCCCCGGCGCGGCCGAGATCGAGGTGCCGATGCGCTCGGTCTGCTGGCGCGCCGACCGCCTGCCCCGCTAGGGCGAGCTAGGACCGGCGGAGCCGGTGAGATCGAGGGCGGGCGTCGTAGATCTCCGGTGGCACCGACCGCATTCTGCGCGGCGTCACCGGCCACGGACAACCCGGAGCACCGCGGCTGGCCTTCGCGCCTCGCGGCCGCCGCAGCCCGGGCGAGCACGGCCGCGCCCGCCTTGGCCGAGCACAGCCGCGCCGCCTGGCACAGTACGGCCGCCCGCCTGGCCGAGCAGGGCCGCCCGAACCCCCGCATACCAGTCGGAACCAGACGCCAGTCACCTGGGTGTCGCTGGAATGGATGCCACATCCACTGCGTATTCTGGGACATCCATCACATCCATCAAGATCATCTCCGGGGGAAGGGCCCTAGCCGCGACTGCCGCGAACGGACCGGCCGCGGGGCCCGCCAACCACGACCGGAACCGGCAGGCCGCGTGCGTCAGCGGCCGCCGTCGAGGGCGCCGAGGAACTTGAGCACGGCCTGGTCGAACGCCTCGGGCTGATCCATGTTGCACAGGTGCCCGGCGGCGGGGACCACCACGTGCCGGGCGTCGGGCACCTTCGCCGCCACGTAGTCCGCCGCTCCGAGGAACGCCTGGTCGTCGGCACCGACCAGCACGAGCACCGGGACGTCGATCGAGGACAGGCACTCCATCACCCGCCCGTCCCGCTGGGTGAGCATGCCGCGCGCGGCGAGTGCGAGGCCAGCCGCCGACGCGTGCCCGCCGCTGGCGCTCCCCGCCGATCCCTGGCCGTCCCGCTGCAGCCGGTCAGCGGTCTTGAGCGCGCGCTCGTTCCACCGCTGCCTGGCCTCGTCGTTGCGGAACCCGGGGCCCGTGTCGAACAGCATGAGCGCAGCCACCCGGTCGGGGTGGGCCAGCCAGAACGCCAGTGACAGGTAACCTCCGAGCGACAGGCCGCCCAGCACCGCCCTGGCCGCACCGCACTCGTCGAGCAGCGCGGCCATGTCGGCGACGCAGGCATCCTGCGTGTACCGCGCGGGGTCGGCCGGGCTCTCGCTGCGGCCGTGACCGCGCATGTCCCAGGTGATCACCTCATGCTCGGCCGCGAGCGCGGGCAGGTTCGGCTCCCACATCATCGACGTCTCGCCGAACGCGTGACTCAGCAGCACCGGCGGCGCCTCGGCGCCGGCGGGGGCACCGGAACCACGGGCAGCAGTGCCACGGCTGACCTCGTAGTGGATCCGGACGCCGTCGCGAATGAGGTCGGGCATGCTGTCAGCTCCTGCCGTTAGCTCCTGCCGTGTGCCTGCCCCAGATGGCGGGCGCCTGGGTGTGCCAGCCTGTGCCGGTTCCTGCCAGTATCGGGTCCCCGGCGGTCAGCTACGGCGGATGTCCCTGAACGGGATGTCCTTGCTGGCGTCCGGCTCGCGCGGAAGGCCGAGTATCCGCTCGCCGATGATCGTGCGCTGGATCTCGTCGGTCCCCCCGGCGATCGAGATGCCGGGCACCGACACCAGGATCTCCGCGATGATCCCGCCGAGCGGCGACTGCGGTCCGGCCAGCAGCCCCGACGCCCCGCCGATCATCGAGTGCACCTTGGCCGCCTGCTGGGCGATCCTGCTGCTGGACAGCTTGCCGAGCGACCCCTCGGGCCCCGGCGGACGGCCGGCCGCGCGGTTGGCCGCCGCTCGCTCCGCCATCCACCTGGCCGACCAGCTAATCTCGATAAGCCTGGCGATCTCCTGCCTGAGCACGGGATCTCTCGCCTTACCCGCCGCCCTGGCCTGCGGGATCACCAAGTCCGGCCGGCCGGCGCGCTGCGGGTACCACTTGTGCGGCTCGGCCGCGGCGGTCCGCTCGGCCACCGCCTCGCTCCAGGCCCGCCCATCGGCTCCGGCCGGCGCGGCAGCCGCGAACAGCGCGAGCCGCCGCTCGTGCGCGAGCGTGGTCCGTGCCACCGGCCAGCCGCCGCCCGGCTCACCGATCAGGTTCGCGGCCGGCACCCTGGCCGCGTCGAAGAACACCTCGTTGAACGAGCTGTGCCCGTTCATCTGGCGCAGCGGCCTGACCTGCACGCCGTCTTGGCGCATCGGCAGCACGAACGCGCTGATCCCCTGATGCTTGGGAACGTCGGGGTTGGTGCGGGCCAGTAGCAGGCCGTAGTCCGCGGTGGCCGCGCCGGTCGACCAGACCTTCTGGCCGCTTACCTGCCACGCGTCGCCGTCGCGCTCCGCCCTGGTGGCCAGGCCGGCCAGATCAGAGCCGGCGCCCGGCTCGCTGAACAGCTGGCACCAGGTGATCTCGCCGGTCACGGTGAGGCGGACGAACCGACGCTTGAGGTCGTCGCTGCCGTGCTCAAGCAGCACCGGCGCGACCAGCGCCATTCCGACACCCTCGGGCGGCCCGGGCACCCGGGCCTCGGCCAGGTCACCGGCGAGCACCCGGGCCAGACCGGCGGACAGCCCGCGGCCGCACCACTCCCGCGGCCACGCCGGGCAGGCCCAGCCCGAGTCCGCCAGCAGTTCGCGCCACTGCCGCAGACTCGCCTCGGGGTCCCAGTGCTCGGCGATCCACTGCCGAAACTCCGCCCTGACCTGCTCGTCCCGGTCCAACCCGCTCCCTGCCCGCCCGGCCCCAGGTTGCCCGGCCCCAGGTTGCCCGGCCCCGATCTGCTTGGCCACTGCTCACCTGCCCTGGAATCGCGGCGGTCGCCGCTCACTCGACGCGCGGACCCCCTCGGCAAAGTCCGCGGTGGGCCAGAGCTTCTGCTGTTCGGCGAGTTCATGCTCCATCGCGGACCTGGCGCGGTCAGCGAGCCCGGCCCGCATGGTGGTACGGATCGCCCGCACCGCGAGCGGACCGGCGGCGGCAATCTCTGCGGCGAACTCCTGCGCCGCGCCGCGCAGATCCGCCGTCTCGACCAGCCGGTCAGCAAGCCCGATCCTCGCGGCCTCATCGCCGCCGACCCGGCGGCCGGTGTACAGCATGTCGGTGGCTCGCTGCTGACCGATGATCGCGGGCAGCGTCGCGCTCAGGCCGAACCCCTGGTGCAGGCCGATCCTGGCGAAGTTCGCGCTGAACCTGGATTCCGGGCTGGCCACCCTGAAGTCGGCCGAGCAGGCAAGTCCAAGGCCGCCGCCGACCGCCGCGCCCTGTACCGCCGCGATCACCGGCAGGCGGGCCTCGAACAGCCGCAGGGCCTCCTCGTAGAGCTCGCCAGCACCACCACTTGACCCGATCTGCCTGGCATGCGCGGACCGGCCGGTGAAGTCCGCCCCGGCGCAGAAGTGCTTGCCCCGCGAGCAGAGCACGATCGCGCGTGCGCCCGCTTCCTGATCAAGCCACGCATAGGCGTCGGCCAGGCTGGCGATGAGGGTAGCGTCGAAGAAGTTGTCCGGCGGCCGGCAGATCTCGGCGATGCCGACGAGGTCCTCGCCTGCCGACGCACTCACATCACCGAACGCGCCGCTCATGCCGGGCCCCTCATGCCGGGCCCCTCATACCGGGCCTCTCATACCGGGCCCTCATACCGGGCCCGCAGGGGGTGACTCTCGCCGCTGCACGCATGCATTATGGCAGGAGGGGCCGGAGCGGAGCCGCGCCAGAGCCGTGCCGTGAGCCCTCGGTGAGGCAAGGCGGTGGAGGCAGGTGCAATGAGGAAAGCTGAGGGTAGTGGTCCGTGAACCTTCAGGAATTCTTCAGGTAAGTGACTGACTCTGGATGACAGGACGACCGCAGGCCGACGGCGGCTGGACCGCCACGCTGAGAGAGCCTATTCATGACCTCGACCTCTGATCCGCCCGCTGGTTCCGGACAGCGCCAGCCTCCGTGGCCGCCGCAGCGGCCCCAGCAGCCCTGGCCGACTCAGCCGCTCTCCAGCGAGTCCTGGCAGCAGTCGTCGCCTGACCAGCCGCAGTGGCCACCACAAGAACAGCGCGGCCGACCACAGCCGCCCTGGCCGCCGCCACCGCCGCCTCCTCGCAGGCCGTGGCCCGCCCAGCCACCGCCGCAGCAGTGGCCGGGCCAGCAGCCACCGCCCCAGCAGTGGCCCGGCCAGCAGGTGCCAGGGCAGGGGCAGTGGGGCGGGCAGGCACAGTGGGGCGGGCAGGCACAGTGGGGCAGCCCCGGCGGTCCCGGCGGCCCCGGCGGTCCGTGGAATCCCTACGGATACGGCGGACCTGGTCGCAGGCCGCCGCGCAGGCGGACCGGCCGCCGCATACTCGCCGCAGCCGCCGTGGTGCTGGCCGTGCTCGCGTTCTGGGGCTTCTACAGCTCGATCGAGGCGCTGTACCACGTCGCGACGCACCAGAGCGCCTCGTCAGGCCAGAACAAGCACGGCACGTCAGGCCACGGCACGACGACCCGCGGCGCGAAGAGCACCGGTGCCGCCCCGCGCGGACCCGTGCTCACTACCAGGCAGATCGCCGCGCGGGTAGATCCGGCTCTGGTGGACGTCAACACGACGCTCGGCTACCTGCACGCGGCGGCGGCCGGAACCGGCCTGGTGCTGACCCCATCCGGCGAGATCCTGACCAACAATCACGTGATCGAGGGCGCCACCTCGATCAGCGTGACCGACATCGGCAACGGCCAGACCTACCGGGCCATTGTCGTCGGCTATGACCGCAACCATGACATCGCCGTGCTTCAGCTGATCGGGGCGTCCGGCCTGCGGACCGTGACGCTCGGCAACTCGGCGTTCGCCAAGGTCGGCCAGCGGGTGACCGGCATCGGCAACGCCGAGGGCCGCGGTGGCACGCCGTCGATCGTCATCGGTAGGATCACCCGCCTCGACGCCTCGGTCCTGGCGTCCGACGAGCTCGCCAGCACGTCCGAACGGCTCACCGGGCTGATCGCCCACGACGCGCCGATCCGGCCCGGCGACTCGGGCGGGCCACTGGTAAACACCCGCGGGCAGGTGATCGGCATCGACACCGCCGCCTCGACCGGCAGGTACCTGCTCGGCACCCGAACCGAGGCGTTCGCGATCCCGATCAACCGTGCGCTCTCGATCGCGACCAAGATCGAGGCGGGATCGGCGTCAGCGGCGGTACACATCGGGGCAACTGGGTTCCTCGGCGTCGAGGTCGACTCGGCCTCCCAGGCTGCGGCGCTCGGGGTACGCAGCGGCGCCGGCGCGGCGATCGGCGGCGTGCTGTCCGGCGGGCCCGCCGCCAGGGCCGGTCTCGGCGCCGGCGACGTGATCACCTCGGTAGGCGGCCAGCCGGTCCACTCTCCGCTCGGCCTTCAGGCCGTGCTCGAACAGCATCACCCGGGCGATACCGTCAGCGTCACCTGGACGAGCCTCAACGGCCAGCGGAGATCCGCCACCGTCGTCCTCGCCAACGGCCCGGCCGGCTAGCGGAAGTCGCGGCTGCGGGCGGCGGCTACGACACGGAGCTTGCGCAGGCCGACGGCGAGCAGGCTGACGGCGCCGTCGAGCCGTTCTACCTTCCCGAAGACCAGCAGGGCGCTGGACTCCACCCCGATCTTCCTGAATCGCTGCCACACCGCGGGCGGGCAGATCACGTTGGCCATCCCGGTCTCGTCCTCCAGGCTCAGGAAGACCACGCCGCGCGCTGTCCCCGGCTGCTGGCGGTGAGTGACGAGGCCTCCGACGGTGATCATCGTGCCGTCCGTCGCTTCCCGCAGGTCCGCGGCCGGCCGGACACCGTCCGCGGCGAGCATCGCACGGATGTGCTCGATCGGGTGCGTCCCGTAGGTCCCGGTCGCCCACAGGTCAGCGAAGGTCACCTCGGCGGGTGTCATGACCGGAAGCGCCGGGGCCGTCAGCCCCACGGTGGTCCCCGGCAGTTGCCCGCCGTCGATCGTCGCCGCGGCCCCTGCCGCCCACAGCGCTTCGCGCCGCGAAAGCCCGAAGCAGCCGAACGCCCCCGCGGTCGCCAGTGCCTCAAGCGCCGGGCGGGGCAGCGCGGTCCGCCTGGCGAAGTCCTCCAGATCGGCGTAGGGCTGACCGGCCACGATGGCGGCGGCCGCGTCGGAACCGAGGTTGCGCACCTCGGACAGGCCGACCCGGATCGCTGGCTGGCCGGGGACCGGTTGTCCGCCCGCCGACCCAGCCCCAGCCGACCCAGCTCCAGCCGGCCCAGCCCCAGCCGGCCCGGCCCCAGCCGACACCGCCGCGAGTTCACCGGGTGCGACCCGGCTCGCCTGCGTGAGCGGCGAGCGCGAGCCGTTATGCCTATGCGTGGTTCTTCCAGGACCGGCTGGGTCCTCGAGTACCGCGAGGGCGCCGCTGGCGTTCACGTCGACGCCGCGGACCTGCACCCCGTGCCTGCGCACGTCGCTGATCAGGCTGGCCGGGGAGTAGAACCCCATCGGCTGGGCGCGGAGCAGCGCGGCGGTGAACGCCGCCGGGTAGTAGCACTTCAGCCACGCGCTGGCGTAGACCAGGTAGGCGAAGCTGATCGCGTGCGACTCGGGGAAGCCGTAGCTGGAGAACGCCAGGATCTTCTCGTAGATGTCCTGCGCGACGTCGACCGGGATCCCGCGCTCGCCCATCCCTCCGATCAGCCGGGAGCGCAATTCCTCGATCCGCTCCGGTGCGCGCTTGGAACTCATCGCCTGGCGCAGCCGGTCGGCCTCTGACGCGGAGAATCCGGCGCAGTCGATCGCGATCTGCATCATCTGCTCCTGGAACAGCGGCACGCCGAGGGTCTTGCCCAGGGCCGGCTCCATCAGCGGGTGCGGCAGGTACGGCGGCTCGTCACCGTGGCGTCGGCGCATGTACGGGTGCACCGAGCCGCCCTGGATCGGGCCCGGCCGGATCAGCGCGACCTCCACGACCAGGTCGTAGAACTGCCGCGGCCGCAGCCTGGGCAGCGTCGCCATCTGCGCACGCGACTCCACCTGAAACACCCCGACGGTGTCGGCCTCGCACAGCATGTCGTAGACACCGGGGTCCTCCTGCGGCAGCGAGTGCAGGTCCCAGCGGACGCCGTGGTAGGCCTCCACCAGGTCGAAGCAGTCCCGCAGCGCCGTCAGCATGCCCAGCCCGAGCAGGTCGAACTTGACCAGCCCCGCGTACGCGCAGTCGTCCTTGTCCCATTGCAGGACGCTGCGGTTCGGCATCCGCGCCCATTCCACCGGGCAGACCTGAGCCACCGGCCGGTCGCAGATCACCATCCCGCCCGAGTGGATGCCGAGGTGCCTGGGCAGCTTCTGCATGCGTTCGGCCAGTTCGATGACCGGCTCGGGAACGCCGGCGTCCGGCGGCAGCGGCTGGCCTGGACCGTAGGCGCGCGGACCGACCTGCTTGGACCAGCGGTTCTGCTCCTCGGGCGAGTAGCCGAGCGCCCGGCCAGCGTCGCGGATCGCCATCCTCGGCCGGTACGCGATCACGTTGGCCACCTGCGCGGCCTTGCCCCGGCCGTAGGTCCGGTAGACGTACTGGATGACCTCCTCGCGCCTGCGGTGCTCGATGTCCAGGTCGATGTCCGGCGGACCGTCCCGGCCGGCCGACAGGAACCGCTCGAACAGCAGACCATGCATAACGGGATCGACGCTGGTAATGCCGAGCGCGAAGCAGACGGCCGAGTTCGCCGCCGATCCCCGTCCCTGGCACAAGATGCGCTCGTCGTTACAGAACTGCACGATGTCATGCACGATCAGGAAATAGCCGGCGAACCCGAGCTGATCGATGACGTCGAGCTCGTGCGCGATCTGGCGGTAGGCGCCCGGGATGCGCTCGGCACCGACCGGGCCGTAGCGGCCAGGGGCCTTGCGCGCCACGAGCGCCCGCAGCCAGCTCATCTCGTCGTAGCCCTTGGGCACCGGGTAGTCGGGCAGCTTCGGCGCGATCACCGTGAAGTCGAACGCGCACTCCGCCGCCAGCTCGACGGTCCGCTCCAGCACGCCTGGGTAGCGGCGCAGGCGGTAGGCCATCTCCTCGCCCGACCTAATGTAGGCGGCGCCGGCGGCGGCCAGCCAGCCGTCCATGTCGTCCAGGCTGCTGCGGGCCCTGATCGCGGCGAGCACCTGGGCCATCCTGGCGTCGGCGGGAGTGGCGTGGTGGACATTGTTCGTGGCGATCACGCCGAGTCCCTCGCGGCGGGCGAGTTCGAACAGGGCGTCGTTCCGCTCGTCGTCGTCCGGCTGGTCGTGGCTGATCAGCTCGACCATCACGTTGTCGCGGCCGAACATGTCGGTGAGCAGCCGCAGTTCCGCCGCTGCGGCGGCGAGCGGGTCGCGGTCCGCTGGCCCGAGCCCCCTGCCCGGGGCGGCGGTCGGGGCCAGGGCTGCGGTCGGCGCCAGGGCTGCGGTCGGCGCCAAGGCGGCACTCTGCGGCAGGGCGGCACTCTGCGGCAGGGCGGCGGTCCGCGGCAGGGCGGCAGGCACGATGCCCTTGCGGCAGCCGGTGAGGATCACCCAGTGTCCGCCGTGCGCTTCGGCCAGCGTCCGCAGGTCGTACACCGGCCTGCCCTTCTCCCCCCCGGCGAGGTGAGCGGCACTGATCACCTCGCAGAGCCGCCGGTATCCGTCCGGGTCACGCGCGAGGACGAGCAGGTGCCGGCCGACCGGGTCGGGCATCCCTGCTCGGGGTGTCCCCTGGGTGCCGACCAGCGCGGCGCGGGCAGATCTCGGCTGGATGTCCAGGCTGAGTTCGGCCCCGAACACGGTCGCAACCCCGTACCCACACCCCACCGCGCGGCCTCGTTCTGCCGTGCCGTCTTCTGCCGTGCCGTCTTCTACCGTGCCGTCTTCTGCCGGGTTAGCTTCCGCGGCTACTGCGTTCGCCCGGAAGCGAGCAGCCGCCTGGGCGAACATAGGCACCCCGTACATCCCGTCGTGATCCGTGATCGCGATGGCGGTCAACCCTTGCCTGGCTGCCTCGGCAATCAGGTCCTCAGGGCTCGAGGCGCCGTCCAGGAAGCTGTACGAGGTATGGCAGTGCAGCTCAGCCCATGGAACTGGCCGTTCCCGTGATATCGGGACGGCGCTGAGTCCCCTCGGCCGCTTGCGGCTCGCCGTCGGCAGCCGGGCCACCCCGGAGCCACTCACCCCGGAGCCACCCACCCCGGGGTCGACCTCCGGAGCATCCTCGGTCTGGCTCTGCCGCCAGGAGAGGCGCCGCTCGAACTCCCGCCAGGTAACCGGCGGGTTATCCCAGCCCATCGTCTGCCCGCATGAGCTCTGCCCGCATGAGCTCTGTTCGCATCTGCTCGCATCGGCGTCTCTCTCGTGGCATGACGCTCCGCTCGCTAGACCGGGTGGCTGTCGGGTTCGGCGGTGTAGGTACGACCGGCCGGTGTGGTCCAGGTGAAGGTCCCAGGCATGAACTGTGCGAGATGCCAGCGGAGGTGCTGCTTCAGCTGGTGGTGGAACCGGCACAGCCCGCCGAGGTTGCATCGGCAGGTCCGGCCGCCCTTGTCGTAGGGCGTGGTGTGGTCCAGATCGCATCGCCAGGCGGGCTGCCGGCACGTCGGGAACCGGCAGGTCAGATCCCTGGCAGTGACGTACTCCCACAGCCTGGCCGACGGCCGGTAGGCGGAGCTGGCGTCATGATGGGCGCATCCGCCCGCTGTCGCGGCATCGGCGGCGGCGTGCTCGTCGGCCCGCTGGACTGCCCGTTCCGCCGCTCGCAAGACCCCGGCCAGGATCTCCGGCAGGTCCGTGGCTGCTCGGTCGGCTGCCGGGCCGTCGGGTGCGGGGTGGGCGGCTGCCGGATAGCTGAGGGTGTCCCGGCCGATCGTAACGGTGATCCGCCCGACCAGGCCCGCCGAGGAGTCCCCAACCAGGCCCGTCGAGGAGTCAGAGTGAGCGCGGGAGTCGGCGCTGCGGGTCACCTGGTCGCGTGGCACCCGGGTCACAGCAAGGGCGCGGCCATCGAGACTGGTCACGATGACTCGCCACTGAACGGCCCCGTCCTCCGCCGCCAGGTCGGCCAGATGACAAGCTTGCGCCGGAGTCACCGGACCAAGTCGGCTCAGATGGCCGGGTTCGCCCGACTCCCCCGTCAGCGTCGTCCACGGCACCCTCAGGTCAAGCAGGCCGGCCACGGCCGGCTGAAGGTTGCCCATCGCGGCCGGCCCCGGCCGCAGGAAGGGCTGCACTTGCGGCCAGGCGGGAGGTGGCCGCGAATCCGGCCACGGATCGTCATCGTCCGTGGGGGTCGCCGACGGCGGTCCGTCCGCCTCGTATGGGCATGGATGATCAAGGCGGGGTTCGTCCCTGCCGGGCTGGCCACCCCTGGGCTCCTGCTCATCCAGGGAAGCGTCTGGGTGGAGGTCGCCTGGTCGTGGCTCGCGCGGGCCGGGCGGCTTCGGGCTGGTTGGTAGCGGGCTGGCTGGTCGTGGGCTGGCTGGTCGTGGGCTAGGTAGTTGCGGGCCTGCTCCCGGTCCGTCTGGCAGCGCGTTGGGGCAAGAGTCCGCAGACGGGCTGCCGTGCCGCCGGTGACTGACAGGCGCTATGGCGGAGGCCGATCTCCGTCCTGGGTGGCCGCCAGGGAACTCATCTGGGCGCGCGCCTGGCGGCTCACCGTCTTGAGGGCCGTCGCCGGAAGCGTGCTCGCCGGGAGCGTCAGCACCGAACGGGCCGACAGTTGGGTCGGCAGGCGGCGGGTCATCGGGCGGCGGGTCATCGGGCGGGCCGTCGGGCGACGGCGGGATGTAGGGCAGGGTCCCCAGCAGCAGGCCGAGGAAGACCTGGGCCCTGAGCAGGTCGATGCCGCCGCCGGCGCCCGCCGCTTTCATGGCCCTCGCCAGCGCGGTGATGCGCGCCATTGCCGCCGCGGCGCGAATCCCCGGCAGGCTGTATCCGGCCAGCGACGCCGTTCCTTCCGCGTCGGGGTACAGAGTGACCCTGGCTCGCCGTTCTGCCTCTTCGCGGCGCCGCTCGGCGCCCTCAGGGTCAGCCGTGATGACCGCTCGGCGGAGCGCCGCCCGCAACTGGCCGGTAGTCTGCTCTCCGGCCCGCGGGAGCACGCGCGCCTCGACCGTCCGCGCCTTCTCCTCGTCCAGCGAGGTCGTGGCCTCCGCGATCAGCCGTGCCCGGCCCAAGTCGATCAGCCCGGCCCGCAGGGCGGCACCGGTGGCCGCCAGCCGCCACGACAGCGTTACGCCGAGGTCGCTCCACCACGAGGCGGACGCCTGTGACATCGTCAGCGCCAACGAAACCTGGGCGCATGCTTCGTCGGCCAGTCGAAGGGGACGGCCCTGCTCGTCGATGCCAATCTTGGCGTCCGCGGCAGCCGACCGGGAAGCTAGCTCTGCCACGACGGCGAGTTCGCCCGCCTGTGCCCAGGACGCCAGCCGACGGTAGGACGCCGCCATCCCGGCCAGCGCCCCGTTCTCCAGTCCGCGCACCGAACCGGTCGCCAGCCAACCCGCCAAGCCAGGGCCGGTCGGCAGCGACTCCGCGACTCGCCCTGCGACCTCCTCGAGCGGGATGGTCTGTGCACGCCCGGCCTCGACCGCGGCCAGGTAATCCGCCAGATCCGCTTCTACGGAGTCGGGGTCGGGAGCAGGGTCAGGGGCATCAACGAGTTCGGGGGGTGGCAGCGGAGTAGTTGGATCGAGGGCCGGTGATTCCGGGGTCGCTGAGTGGGGCGTCGCCGGGCCGACAGTGGCCGGGCCGGGAGTGGCCGGGCCGGGAGTGGCCGGGCCGAGAGTGGCCGGGCCGGGAGTGGAAGACGCGAGGTGGTTCCAGGGAGCGGGCTCGGCCAACGCGGCGAGCAGGGTCTCCAAGTCCAGGTCCCACGACCACGACAGTCCCGGCCGGGGTGGAGGTTCCGTGGTCAGCGCGCCAGTCGCGGGAGGAGGGCCGACGACCGACCCCACATCCGCGGCGTTGCTCTGGTCTGCGGTCATCGTCACCTCCCTGGACCGGGGTCTAGGCGAACTACCTACTTCGACTACTCTAGCGATGGGGTCTGACAATCGTTAAGTTACTAGAACGAGAATTCGATTCAAGTTGCGCGGGAGGCAGGGGCAGGGCCGGCACGGGGCAGGGCCGGCACGGGGCAGGGCCGGCACAGGGCAGGCAGGCACAGGGCAGGCAGGCACGGGGCAGGCAGGCAGGCAGAAGCGGCCTGCCTGCACATCACGCCGGCTTGGACCACATCAGCGAGTAGCGCCAGTACAGCAGGCTGCGGAAGCGCACTCCGGGCAAAACGCTCCTGGCCAGCTCGCGGGTCTGGCCATAGGTGAGCGGCGGCGGCCAGACAACCGGCGAGGTGTACCCGGAACTGGCCACCTGCCCGGCCCGCATGGCGCGCGCCGACGCGACCCGGTGCAGCCGGTATCCGGCCTGCGCGGGAATCTCGCGGATCAGATCGGCCGGCGAGCCGATCCTGGCGAGCCCGATCACCGCGAGCACCCCGCCGGGCCGCAGCAGCGCGGCCATTCGACGCAGAGCCTCCCGCTGTTCCATGTGGTGCAGTGCCGCCACCGAGGCGACCAGGTCGAGCGAGCCGTCCTCAAGCGGGATGTCGAAGAAATCGCCGACCAGGTAGGCGATGCCCGCGCCACCGTGGTGCCCTCGCGCGATCTCGATGCTCCGCTCGTCCCTGTCGACACCGGTGACGTGCGGCACCGCGCCGGACAGCAGCCTGGTGAGCGCGCCCTGCCCGCATCCGACGTCGAGCGCGCGCTCGCAGCCAGCGGGAGCCGCCCGCAGAACCGCGGGGTAGTAGTGCGCGTTGTGGCCCCAGGGCTCGGGCACGGCGGCCGGGACGGACGTCATCGGGCCAGCCCGGACAGGCCCCGAATCGCCGCCGGAGCGGGGGGCGGAGCATCGGTCAGCTCGAACCGGACCCGGCGGGCTCGCGGCACGCTGACCAGCAGCGCCCGGCCGCCATCCGCCACGCGCACGGTCAGCGGCTCGGCCACCGCCGTGTCAGCCACTGCGGCGTCAGCCACCCCGGCGACAGCCACCGCGGCGACAGCCACTGCGGCGTCAGCCACCGCAGTGCCGCCGCCCCGGTCGGCACCGCCGACCGCGCGCCACGCTCCATCAGCGGCCGCTGCCAGCCGTCTCGGCCGTGCCAGGCCGATCGCGATCTCCGCCGTGCCAGACCGGCCGATCCTGATCTCGGCATTGGCGCGCAGTTCTTCGTTGCGAAAAATGCCGGGGGTCAGCCGCCGGGCGGGCTCGGTCATGGGCGGCACCCGCTCGAACCGGCATTCAAGGCGCTCCGACGGCCCCCAGAACCGTCCGAGCCCGCCGTCCCTTGAGGCATAACGGCCAGCACTCGCGGTCCCGGTGCCGTGCCACAACCCGTCGCTGCCGAGCCGGTAGGCCGGCCACCCGGGCTCGGCCAGCGCGAGCTGCCCGTCTCGCTCGGCGAACTCGGCGAAGATGTCCTGGTCGGGGTCGTGCCAGAGGCCGGCGATGGCCGCTGCTTCCCGTTCGGCACGCAAGCGGTCAGCCGGGAGGCCGCACAGCTCGGCGTAGGCGGCGGTGGCGTCCTGCCCGGTGAGCATCGCCCGCGCCACTGCGATCGCCACGTTCGTGGCGTAGAAGTCGTTGCGGTTGGCCAGCACGCTCACCCCGGCACGCTGCCCGGGGAGGTAGAGCACCGCGGCCCGGTAACCGGCCCAGGAGCCCGAATGCCACCAGGCTGGGTGGCCGGCGATCTCGATCGACTCAAGGCCGAGCGCGTAGCCGATCTTGGTGCCACCGGTCAGCACGCACCGGTCGAGCAGCCGGTCGCGGATACCGGCGCCGAGCACCTCGCCCGAGGTCATGAACGAGTGCCAGCGGGCCAGATCGGCGACCGTCGTGACGATCGCGCCGTCGCCGGTGAGTTCCTCGGTGACGTCGCGGCGGCGAAAGCCGTCGCCGGCGGCCAGGTACCCATCGGCCAGGTGCGGCACGAGCAGCGAAACGTCGTCGCGTACGTGCGTGCGGGCCATTCCCAGCGGCCCGAAGACCCGCTCGGCCGCGAAGTCGGCCAGGCTGCCGCCGGTGACCCGGCGCACGAGAACGGCGGCGAGCGCGTAGCCGGTGTTGGAGTAGGAGAACGCCGACCCGGGCGGGAAGTCGAGCTCACGCTGGCCAACCATCAGGTCCATGAACCGGTCCTCGGTAAGGCCGGCGACCGGGACCCCGGCGATTTCGCACAGCGCGCCGTAATCGCGCAGCCCCGCGGTGTGGGTGAGGCACTGCCGCAGGGTGACCGGCTCGGCCAGGGCGAGTTCGGGCAGCGCGCCGCGGATGTCGGCGTCCAGGTCGACCAGGCCATCGTCGGCGAGCAGGAGCAGGCAGGCCGAGGTGACGTGCTTGCTTACCGAGGCGATGTCGAACGCGGTGTGCTCGGTGATCGGCACGCCGTGCTCGGGGACGGCGCAGCCCGCGCACGCCGAGGCGACGAGCTGCCCGTCACGATAGATGCCGACCGCCAGGCCCGGCTCGTCGGGCGCGGCGAGGGCGGCAAGGAACTCGGCTGTGAGCGCAGGCACCATGAGCGGGATCATTCCACCGGCCCGGCCGCCGACGAAGCCCGCGGCCTAGCCCGTCCGGTTCGCCTGGGCTCACCTGGATCGCCTGGCTCACAGGGCTCACCTGGCTCGGTTAGACCCCGGCGAGGTCGCCGCGGGGCCGCTCCCCCGGCTGCCCGACCAGCCGGGCACGGCGCAGCACCCAGCCCATGTCGTCGGCCGTCACGATGCCCGTCACCCGGCCGCCGTCCAGCACCACGGCGGCCAGCACGCCCGCCAGCAGCGGCCTGGTCAGCAGGCTGGCTGCCGGATCGCCGGGCGCTGCCAGGTAGGCAGGTGGCACCGGGACAGCCACCTGATCGACCCGGAGCACGGCTCGCTGGTCTGGCCGGATCCTGGCGAGCAGGTCAGTGGTCACGATCCCGGCGAGCTGGCCGTCGAAGCCGACCACGGGATAGACCATCTGCCTGGAGTGCGCGACCACCCGCCCGGCAAAGTCCTGGACCGTGCTCCAGCCTGGCGCGAGGTCGGGGTCGGGGGTCATTACGTCCTGCACCCGCAGCCCGACCAGCGCTACCCCGGCCAGCGTCGCCTGTGCCTCGGCGCGCGCGGCGCTCTCCAGGAACCAGCCGATCAGCATCAGCCAGAGCCCGCCGAGCAGGTCCCCCGTCACCATGATCTCGGCCACGCCGAGCGCGATCAGGCCGAAGCCGAGGTAGCGGCCGGCCTTCGTGGCCGCCAGCGCGGCCCGCTGCCGGTCCCCGTAGCGGCGCCACAGCACGGCGCGCAGCACCCGGCCGCCGTCCATGGGTGCGCCGGGGAGCAGGTTGAACACGGCGAGCACGCCGTTCATCAGTCCCATCCAGGCCACGGCGGCGGCCGCGAGGGTGGCGGCGGAGCCGCCGGCGGCGCCGATCGCACGGGCCGCGCCGTACATCAGGATCGCTACGGCCATGCTGGTGGCCGGCCCGGCCAGGGCGATCCGCAGGTCCGCGCCAGGGTCGGGAGGGTCGCCTTCGAGCTCGGCGACCCCGCCGAGCATCCACAGGGTGATCGAGCGGACCTTCATTCCGTGGCGCTTGGCGACAAGCGCGTGTGCCATCTCGTGGGCGAGCAGCGAGGCGGCGAAGATCAGCGCGGCCAGCACCGCGACCGCCCAGTACAAGGCCGTCGGCTGGTGCGGCACCGCGGCAGGCAGCACCCCGGCGCCGAGGATGTCGGCGATGATCGCCACGATCACCACCACGGACCAGTTCATCCCGAGCGGGATCCCGGCAACCGTTCCGAGCCGCAGGCTCTGCCGCATGCTCGCCTCCCAGCAGGCCATCATGTGGCCTCAGCTTCAGGATCGGCCACGATGCCGCGTGCGCCGGAGAGTCGAACTTCCCTGTGCGGCCAGGCCCTAGGTCCCCGGGGCGGCCGCCATCCCGTACAGCGATTCGATATCCGCGGCGAAATCCGTGGCAACGACCGCCCTGCGTACCTTGAGCGACGGCGTCAACTGCCCGGATTCCTCGGTGAAGTCGGTACCGAGCACCACGAACCTGCGGATCGACTCCGCCCGGGAGACGGCCTTGTTCGCCTCGTCGACGGCGCGCTGGATCTCCGCCCTCAGCTCGGGGTCGGCCGCCAGCTCGCCGACGGTGGCGGCCGCTTGCCTGCGGTGCTGCCGCTTCCAGAACTCCAGGCCCTGCGGGTCGATCGTGACCAGGCAGGCGACATAGGGCCGGCCCTCGCCGACCACCATGGCCTGGCTGACGAGATAGTGCGTGCGCAGCCTGTCCTCGAGCACGGCCGGGACGACGTTCGTGCCGCCTGCGGTGACGATCAGCTCCTTGCGCCGACCGGTCACCCGCAGGAAGCCTGCCTCGTCGAGCGCGCCGAGGTCCCCGGTGCGCAGCCAGCCGTCCTGGCCAAGCACCTCGCGGGTCGCGGCGTCGTCGCGCCAGTAGCCGCCGAACACGCTGGCGCCCTTGACCAGGATCTCGCCGTCGGCGGCGATCCCGACGGTCGCTCCTGGCACCGGCTCGCCGACCGTGCCGACCCTGTTCCTGGCTGGCCGGTTCACCGTCACCGCGCCGGTGGTCTCGGTGAGCCCGTATCCCTCGAGCACGGTGAGGCCGGCCCCACCGAAGAAGTGGCCGAGCCGATCGCTGAGCGGGGCGCCCCCGGAGATGGCATACCGCACCCGGCCGCCGATGGCCGCCCGGATCCTGCGGTAGACGAGCAGGTCGAACAGTGCCCGCCGCAGCCGCAGTGCCGGGCCCGGACGGCTGCGCCCGGCCGGACCGTACTCTGCCGTGCCGTCGCCTGCCCTGCTCCAGGCGATCGCAGTCGCCGCTGCGGCCCCGAAGATACGGCCCCGCACCGGGCCGGCCGCCGCCTGCTGCGCGCTGTCGTAGACCTTCTCGAACACTCGCGGCACCGCGAGCAGGAACGTCGGCCGGAACTCCGCCAGACCTGCGTCAAGTGAGGCGACGTCGGGCCAGTGCCCGAGTACCGCACCCGATTCGAGCACGCCCACCTGGATGATGCGCGCGAAGACGTGCGCCAGCGGCAGGAACAGCAGCGTCGAGCTGCCCGGGGCCTGGAAGATCTCCGGCAGCGCGGCGACCGCGTTCCGCACGTCGGCCAGCAGGTTGGCATGGGTGATCTGGCATCCCTTGGGCCGGCCGGTCGTGCCCGAGGTGTACACGATGGTCGCGACGTCCGCGGCGGCCGCGCCGTCCCGCCGCTCGGCGAGCCGCTCATCGCTGATCTCGGTCCCGGCGGAGGCCAGCTTGTCCAGCTCGTCGACCCGCCAGATCTGGCGCAGGCCGGGAAGCTGGTCGCGCACGCTCGTGATGATCGCCTCGTGCGAGCCGGTCTCCGCGAACACCCCGCACGCGGCCGAGTCGCTGAGTATCCACTCGACCTGCTCCGCGGACGACGTCTCGTACACCGGCACGGTGACCGCTCCTGCGGTCCACAGCGCGTAGTCGATCAAGGTCCACTCGTACCGAGTGCGTGACATCAGACCCACCCGGTCGCCGGGCTCAACGCCCGCGGCCATGAGGCCCTTGGCCAGCGCGACCACGTCGGCGCGGAGCCGCGCGGCCGTGACGTCCTGCCATCCCCGCGACGTCCGCCGGCGTAGCGCCACGGCGTCCGGCGCCTGTTCGGAGCGCCTGAACAGGACATCGGACAGGGTCTCCGCCGCCTGAATCGTCACCAGGGGTGGCCGGCTCGCCTCGCTCACCGCGCCGCCGCGGCCGCCGGCGCCGCCGTGCACGTCATCGGGCACGCCTTACCTCCCGGCCGAGATGCTGGCGTCGACGAAATCGTTGCGGAACTTGCCCACCGGGTCAAAGCGGCTCATCAGCCGCCGGAAGTCGGGCAGCCTCGGATACAGCCCTGAGATCACCTCGGGGCTGGTGCTGAACAGCTTCCCCCAGTGCGGCCTGGCGCCCCAGGGCGCAAGCTCCGCCTCCACCAGCGGAAGCACCTCGGCCACGGCCCGTGCGTCAGCCACCCAGGTGAAGTGGATCCCGACGGTGTCGCGGCCATAGCACGGGCTGAGCCAGAGCCCGTCGGCGGCCACCGTGCGGATCTCCGAGATCTGCACCAGCGGCGCCACGGCGGCAGCGATCTGGTCGACCGCGAGCATCGCGTCCGCGGCCGACCGGCGCGGCAGCAGGTACTCGGACTGGAGCTCGCTGCCCACGCTGGGGACATGCTCCGGCCGGAAGTGCGGCAGCCGTTCATGCCAGGGGCCCGCCACGCCAAGCTGCTCGGTGGTGCTGTCGGCGGGCACGCCCGGCACGGGGTGACGCTGCCCTGCGGCGAGCCGGCCGCCGTACCAGACCGCGGGCTGGGCGGAGTCGCGGGCGGCGTCGCGGGCGGGGCCGGCCAGCAGCTTCAGCCACGCTTGCCTGATCCACGGGCCGCGCCACCGGGTGAACAGGCTCACGCTGTACCCGGCGGCGAAGACCTCGGCGAGCTGGCCGTCGACCTGCTCGCGCGGCAGGTTCTCGTAGACGTACTGGCGAATCTCGAAGGCGGGCTGCACGTCAAGGGTCAGGCTGACCACGATGCCGAGCGAGCCGAGCGCCACCACGGCGCCGGCGAACTCATCGCCGTCGGCCGACCGCGTCATGGTGACCACGTCGCCGTCGGCCGTGACCAGGTCAAGCGCCGAGACCGCGGTCGCCAGGCTGCCGACCGCGTCTCCTGAGCCATGCGTGCCGGTCGCGCAGGCGCCGGCCACGCTGATGTGCGGCAGCGAGGCCAGGTTCGCCAGGGCAAGCCCGTGACCGTGCAGGTAGCCGGCGAGTTCGGCGTAGGTGAGGCCGGCGCTGACCCGTACCCGGAGCCGCCCGGAGTCCAGTTCGGTGACCCGCGGCAGACCGGCCACGCTGACCAGGTCGCCGGTGGTATCGGCGATCGGGCTGAACGAATGGCCGGTGCCGATCGCCCTGACCCGCGCGCACGAGGCGACCAGCCGCTGGAGTTCGGGCACCGAGGCTGGCCGGCGCACGCTGTCCGCGCCGAAGCGGACGTTCCCCGCCCAGTTGGTCAGCGACACGGTCACGCTCGCCACCCTCCTGCCGTTGTTCGTACCGAGCGTAGGAGTGTTCCCGATCGCCTGCCAGACTGGCCCGATGCGGATGATGACTGAAAGCAAGCTTGCGGCCGTTCTCGGCCATCTGCCGGGGACGCCGCGGGTGGTAGTGAGCGGCAACTTCGCCACGCCGTGGGAGACGCTCGCCGTCGTCGACTCGGCCATCGAGAGCTATCACCTGTTCGCGCTGAACGCTCAGCCAGGCATGCCGGACCGGCCAGGTGTCGTCCTTGAGTCGGCGTTCGTGGGTTCCGGCATGCGCGGCAAAGACTCGCTGCGGTACTTCCCCTGCCGCCTGTCGCTGGTGCCGAACCTGCTCAAGACCGAGATCCCGCCCGACGTCGTTCTCGTGCACACCTCCGAGCCCGTGCACGGCACCGTGTCGCTGGGGGTCGAGGTCAATATCCTCCCGGCCGCGATCGAGACGGCCAGGGCGCGGGGCGGCATCGTGATCGCCCAGGTCAATCCGCAGATGCCGTACACCTTCGGCGATGCCGTCCATTCCGTGGACGAGTTTGACTTCGGTGTCGAGGTGTCGGCGCCGCTGTCCTCGCCGACACACCGGCCGCCGCTCGACGCCTCGCAGGCCATCGGCGAGCGGATCGCGGCGCTGGTGCCCGAGGCCGCCACCCTGCAGATGGGTATCGGCACCGTGCCGGACGCCGTGATGGCCGAGCTCACCGGCAGGCGCGGCCTGTCGGTCTGGTCGGAAATGTTCAGCGACGGCATGCTCGCGCTCGAGGAGACCGGGGCGCTCGATCCGGCGAAGCCGATTACCGCGTCGTTCGCGTTCGGCAGCGCCGCGTTGTACAAGTGGATGAGCCGCAACCCGCGGGTGCGGATGCTGCGGACCGAGAAGACCAACGACCCTGGCCTGATCGCCAGGCAGCCGAGGCTGATCTCGGTGAACGGCGCGCTCCAGGTGGACCTGTTCGCTCAGGCCAACGCGGCGCGGCTGCACGGGATCGTCTACTCCGGCTTCGGCGGGCAACCCGACTTCGTGGTCGGCGCGCTGCATTCCCCTGGCGGACGGGCGATCATCGCGCTGCCGTCCTGGCATCCGAAGGCCGACGTGTCCACCGTGGTGTCGCGGCTGACCGGTCCTGTGACGTCGTTCCAGCACAGCTTCATCGTGAGCGAGCAGGGCACGGCGACGATCTGGGGTCACGACGCTGGCACCCAGGCCTGGCAGATCATCGAGAACGTCGCGCATCCCTCGGTGCGCGACGAGCTGATGAAGGCGGCACGCGGCCTCGGGTTCCGGCTGCCGCTGAGCCAGCCCTAGTTGCGGGTGAGTCAGCCCTAGGGCCGACGGCCGCTCGATCAGTCGTAGCTGGCCTCGATCAGCCACTGGCCGTCCTTGACGAACGCGAGCCACGCGCCGCCGTCGGCCGTAACCAGCTGGAACCTGGCCTTCCTGCACGCGTGCGCCGGGTCCCACCAGCGCTCGGTCACCGGCCACGGCCCGGTCCACGCCGTGATCGCGAGCGGCAGTGCGCCGGCCACCGACAGCCTGGCCGGCTCGGCGGATACATGCCCGCGCCCGGTGACGGTCACCGGCGCCCCCGATCCGTCTATCACCCTGGCCGGCCGCGGCACCGGGTACACCGCGGCCGGGGCCGGCGGCGGGATCCGGCCCGGCCAGGGCCGGTCAAGCGGCCGGACTCCGGGCTGCCCGGGGGGCTGGCCGTCCGGGGCGGGCCATGTCGGCGGGAGGTCGCCGAAGGGCACGAGCACCGCCTGGTCCGCCGGGCCGCGGCCCCCGGCCAGCATCGGCTGGCGCACCGCATCATGACCGAGCATCGCCTGGACCCGGACGGCCGCCCGCGCCACCCGGTCGCTGACCACGGCGTCACCCCACAGCCCGAGCTGGCGACCCTGATCGCGGACTAGCTGGTCGGGGCTGAGCCGCAGCAGGCTGATCCCGCCACCTTGGATGCCGTCCTCGCCGGGGCCGCCGGAGCCGCCTGGCCCGGGCGTCCCTGCGCTCCCGGCGCCGCTCTCCCAGCCGTCAAGCTGCCAGCGCACCCGCTCGGCCACGGCGAACTCGGAGAGCAGCCCGTCGTGCCGCCACAGCCGGGTGATCTCCGTGCCGTCGTGACAGACCACCTGCACCTGGACCCTGACGCACGCCAGCCCGCTGGCAGCCAGCAGGGCATGCATCCGGCCGGCGAGTGCTTTCGCGGCGAACACCGCCCGCTCGGACTGCTCGGCCGGCGGGTCGAACTCGGCCCGGACGGACAGGTCCGCCGCCGGCGGACGGGCGACCAGCGGGCGCGGATCGAGCCCGCGCGACAGCCGGTGGGCAAGCAGGCCCTGCTCGCCGAACCTGTTCCCGACCTGCGACACGGGTACGGCGGCGAACTCCCCCAGTGTCCTGATCCCGAGCCTGACCAGCAGGTCGGCCAGCTCGGGCTCGCCAAGGACGGTGACCGAGCGCGTCGCGAGATACGCCGGGGTCCCTCCGGGCGGCACGATCCGTACCGGCCCCGTATCCAGCCGCCCCGTATCTGACCGCCCCGAATCCAGCCGCCCCGTATCCGGCCGCCCCGTATCCAGCCGCTGGGTGCCCGGCCGTTCGGGCGGCCAGGCTCCGGCGGACGGTGCCTGGCGCGGGCCTGGCAGGCCGTCCCTGGACGCCAGCAGCGCGGCGAACAGGCCGTCCGCGATCCCGACGCCGCACTCGTACCCGAGACCGGCCACTGCCTCGGCGACCTTCCTGGCGAGCGCGGGCTCCCCGTCGAAGTATCGCGCCGGGCCGCGGGCCCCGAACGCGCAGATGCCCGGCCGCAGCACCTCGATCCGCGGGCAGAACTCCTCGACCGCGCTCACCACCCGCTCGAATGCCCGCGCCGCCGGCCCGTCCGGCTGACCCGTTTCCTGGCTAGAGGGGCGCCAGGCCGGGCAGCGCACGACGACGACCCGGCGCTGCCGGTCCTGCGCGCCGGTCACCCGGTGCCCGCCCGCGGCAGGCCTGGCCAGCCGGCCATCGGCGCAGCGTCATCGTCGGCCGACGCTATCGCGCCGTCCGGGCCGGGCAGCCATAGCCACCGCCCCCGCGAGCGCGACCAGCCGCCCCGCCCGTCCGCCACCACCTGAGCCAGCCGGGCACGCAGCCGACCGTGCCCGGCGCCGATCCCAGCCCATTCCTGCTCGGCGATCCGCAGCCTGACCTGCGACCCTTCCCAGTCACCGGCGACCAGCAGCACAGCGCGGTACCGCCGGACCGCCGCCTCCAGCTTGCGCCGCAGGTGAGCGGCCGGTCGGTCGGGTGGACGCAGCACGACGAGCTCACAGCCGTCGAGCAGCGAGGCCACGACTTGCGGCCAGTTCGGGCCGAGGTCAGGAACGAGCAGCAGCCTGGCGGGATCCACGCCCGCATCGGCCGCCGCCGCCACCCCGAACTCGGGGATCCCGGCGATCGTGCACCACGCGCCGGCCAGCACCGGTCCGGCGGCCAGCGCCAGGCACAGCAGGTTCCAGCCGCTTGCGGACACCACCGACCCGCGCTGGAGCGCCCCGTGCGGCAGCAGATCGCGCAGCGCGGGCAGCACGGGGAACAGGTCCTCGTCGGAGAGCACGCCGCCGTCCGCGCCGATCTCCCGCGCCGACCGGACCGCGCCATCCCCGAACAGGCCAGCCACGCCATCTCGCCGCCCGGCTGACCCCCGCTCGGCCCACCCCCGCCCGGCCCAATCCGGTCCCGCCAAGTCCGGTCCCGCCAAGTCCGGCCCTGCCCGGGTCGGCCCTGCCCAGTCCGGCCCCGCCAAGTCCGGCCCTGCCCGGGTCGGCCCTGCCCAGTCCGGCCCTGCCAAGTCTGGCGCCGCCCGGTCCCACCCACCGGGCCGCGACGATCGCGACACGACCTCCGCGAGTGCGCCCACCATAACCTCATTATCGAACAGAAGTTCGATACAAGCAAGGAGCTGCGGCTTGTTCGCTCGTAGTATCGATCATACGCCGGGGGGCTGACAGCCGTTCCTGAACGCGCGACGCCCGCCGCCCGTCGCCGAGATCCTGCGAGCAGAACTCGCCAGATCACCGGCAAGACGGTGCGGCGGGCGCCGTGAGTCAGCCCGGTGGGTTGCGTTATGAATCAGAATCCGCACGCCGCGGCGACCGCATTGGCCGCCGCCTCCCGGTTGTACGCGGCCGGGTCGCCGGGACGCTCGAAGTCGTCCATGTAGATATCCGCGGCCTGCGTCGGGCTGGTCGCGGCATTGAGCGCCGGCAGGTACTGCGCCCAATGCTCGTTGTAGGCGAGCACGGCCTCCAACTGGGTCCGCAGGTCCGCTGCCACGTTCCCGGTCACGTAGCCGGCCGGCAGCGGGGTGAACCCAATCAGCCCACCTCCCCCGGTCCCCACCGACTCGGGGTTACCGCCGGACTCCTGGTACATGTTGCCGGCGATCCCGGCAGCCGCCATCGGCGTGTAGCCGTGCTCGGTCAGGAACATCATGATCGCCGCGTAGTTCTGCGGCAGCAATCCGGTCGTACCCGTGCACCGCAGGGCGACGATCCTGGCAGGGGTGCTCGGCCTGCGCGCGCCCGAGTGGGCGTGCCGGAGAGCGGCTGAACGGCGCGTGCGGCCGACGGCACCCGATGCGGCGCCGACGGCCGCGCGGCGGCCCGCCGTCCCAGCGAGGAGTGACTCGATCGAGGCGGGCGTCCCGCCCAGCGATTCGGCCTGGTCGAGCCGGGATGGACTGGCTGACCTGGCATCGGCGATCGCGTCACCGAGTGCCGTGCCGCTGCCGTGCGCCTGAGTCGCCGTAGCCGCCACCAGCGTCGCGGCCACGGCCACCGTCGGGGCGATCGTCACCACCCGTCTGGTCGCCTTCCGCAGCGTCAGCGGCGCCGCGTGCCTGCCTGCCGACCTCCACCTGGCCGGCCCGCGGGCGCTCACACCGTGCGCGGTCGCACCGTGCTTCGTGGTGCTGTGCTTGGTGGCGTGGCGCTTGGTGGTGCTGTGCTTGGTGGAGTTGCCCTTGGTGGTGCTGCGCCTGGTAGCGCTGTGCTTGCTCGGGCCGTGCTTGGTGGTACTTTCCGTCTTCGTCGTGCTGTGCTTCGTCGTGCTGTGCTTCGCCGCGCCGTGCTTCGTCGCGCTGGGTGGGTTGCTGGAGTGTCGTGAACCTAGCCTCAACAGCTGCCTCTCGCCGTATCCTCGCCCTGCTACTCGGCAGTACCGCGCCTCTCACCGGGCCTGACTGTGCGTGAGCACAGGGCAGCATAACGGACTAACAGCACTGATTCCGACAGCTTGCTTTTATGATCCACATTTACGACGAAACTCGCGTACGACACTTGGCGGATGGCGGGCTGGTCGCGCCGGATGCGCTGGTCGTTCTGGTTGTGCCAGGCCGCCAGACGGCTGACGTCCCGGACACCGAGGCTCGAGAGCATGACGTACTCCGCCGACCCGCGGGTGGACGCCTACATCGACGCGCTGCCCGACTGGCAGCGGGCGATCTGCCGCGAGGTCCGTGACCTTGTACATGCGGCGGACGCCGAGGTCGCCGAGACGATCAAGCGCACCAGGCAGCCGTACTTCGTGCTTGACGGGAACATCTGCGCACTGCTGGCCGCGAGGGATCACGTGAACGTGTTCTTGTACGACGGCGGGATCGTGCCGGACCCGGAGGGGATCATCACGGGCGGCCATGGCAACAAGACCGCGCGGACCGTGGCCGTTCGCCAGGGCGAGGTACTCAACGGCCGGGCGCTGCTCGCGATGTTTCGCCAGATCATCGCCAACAACAGGGCTGGCGGCTGGCGCGCTCTCAAGCGAGACGGTTAGCTAACCGGCGCTCGGAACGCTGGCTCTCTGACCTGTCGGCTCCGGCCCGCCGGCGCCGGGTCTCGGGCCCGCCGGGTCTCGGGCCCGCCAGGTCTCGGGCCGCTGAGTGTCCGGGGCCAGGCGGGTCTCGGACCGCTGAGCGTCCGAGGCCTGGCGGGGCGCGGGGTGCCCGGGGCCAGGTGGGCGCGGGCTTGGACCGTGTGGCCCCGTCGTGCCCGCGCCCCGTCTGCGGGCTGGCCAGCCCCATTTATGGATGTGGAGTTCGGTCCGTATATCGCAGTGACTGTGGCATCCAGTCCAACGGGCATTACGGTGATTAGGTGCGAATAGGTCAGAACTCCACGCGGTCGGCAGGGTTCGGCGGATCCTTCATCCCTGGGCTCGCCCCGGCGGGGGCCGGACCGGGAGGCGCGGCGGGCCGGGACGTGCTGCGGCGGGCGGGCGGAGGTCGAGACGGGCGGGCAGGAACGCGGGGGGCGGGCTCGTGGGTCAGGCGGGGCACATCCAGGTGGGGTGGCCGGGGAGCGGGTCGGTGCTCGCCGCCTCCGGCGGCGGGAAATGTTCTCGGAGCGTGAACGCATGTGGCGTGGGGCCGTGCGCCCGTAGGTGCCTGACCCTTGCCTCCGCCTCGGCCGTGGTCGGCATCGCGCCTGGGTCGATCCACCACAGCGCGGTGTGGGCCTCGGCCATCTTCTCGAACCACTCACGTCGCCTGCGCAGCACGGGTCGATGTTCGGGCGAGAAGACGAACGCCGCCAGCGCCTCGACCGACTCCCACACCGACATGTTCACGATCACGCCCTCGCTGCCCGCTGCGTCCCACTCGAACGCGCGCACGGCCGTGGCGTTGCCGTCCTCGGTCTGCAGCCGCCAGATGAAGCCAGGCGCCGCGTCGGCGGCAGCGTTCACCGGATCGAGAGCCGCGACGAAGTCCGCGAGCAGTGGATCCTCAAGCGGAGCACGGAGCCGGGCGATGTTGACCTGGGCCAGGACGCTCATCCACCCATGGTGCCGTAACTCCAGTGCCCGCCGGGAGTACCGGTGGGCACTGTGCACCAGATGGAGCTATCTCGCCGTCTGATCCTCGACCTCGGCGACCGGGGCGTTCTTCTTGACCGACTCGATACCGTTCACGGCGGCCGGCTTGCTCTCGTAGGCCTCGGAGGTCGCGATCACCTGGCCGTTCGTCGCGACAAGGTTGAAGTGGAACTTGCCGGTCGAACCCTTCTTCAGAACGAACTTGGCCGCCATCGCCGCTCCCTTCGGTCGCCTCGCGAGTACTGACGTCCGCAGCGTTCCCCGCGGCGGTGCGACTAACCAGGAGCGCCAACGCAGCGGTCCAGCCGGGCGGACCCCGCAGCCGAGCGGACCCTCAGCCGGGCGGGCCTAGGAGCGCTGCCGGGCGGACCTTAGCTGATCAGGAAGACCGGATACCCGGGGGCGATAGCGAGCAGCGCCGAGTCGGGCGCGTCCGCGCCGATGCCGTCGAAGAACACGCCGACCTCAAGCTTCCAGCGCCTGAGGTAGGCGCGCAGGATGGCCGGCTTCTCGGTATCGGCCAGCTCAGTCGCGGTGAACCGCTCGGTCCGCCGTCCCACCCGGAGCTCACCGCCGCCTGCGGCGCGCAGGTTCCGTACCCACTGGGTGTGGCCGCGCGGCGCGACCAGGTAGCGCCGGCCATCGACGGTCAGCACGTTCACCGGGTTCGATCGGATCTGGCCGCTGGCGCGGCCACGCACGGACAGCACGCGGCTGCCCCACACGCTGATCCCACGCCTGGTAAGCCAGGCGACCGCGCCGTTGAACATCGCGGTCGTCCGCTGGCTGGCCGGGGTGGTCGGCATCACGTAGCGCGATCCGAGACCGGACTCGCCCCGGGTGGCGCTCGTGCCCGGGGTGCTCACCGTGCCCGGGGTGGCGCTCGTGCCCGGGGTGCTCGCCGCGCTTGCGGCGGTGTCGGTGGCTGACGGTTCGCCCGGTGTGTTCGCCGTGTTCACTGACATCGCAGATCCTTTCTTGTGAGCACTGCTCTCTATATAGAGCAGTGTGCATGATCTCACGGCACGTTGTCAAGAGCACCGCTCTTTATTCGGATCGATGACCCAGCACCTAGCTTGAGATGAAAACGGTTTTCATATACGGTCGCCGGTAACCGTCTGGCCCTGGGTCGCTGGGGCCATCCCTGAGCTCCGGAGTCGACTGCGATGGGACGCCCTGGATCGCGCCCGGCCGTGTCGCTCACCGTCACGGCTAGGCTGGCCGCCGCAGCCGTCACGGCCAGGCCCGCCGCCGCGCTCGCCGTCGCGCTCGCCGCGGCTCTCGCGCTGCTTGCAGGGTGCAGCA
Source organism: Streptosporangiaceae bacterium (assembly GCA_035517035.1). GTDB lineage: Bacteria > Actinomycetota > Actinomycetes > Streptosporangiales > Streptosporangiaceae > Chersky-822. The sequence goes on from DATIZP010000112.1 coordinate 40,243, forward strand.
CGGCGCACGGGCCGCTCGAGGCACCCGGCGGACGGCGGGTGATCCAGGTAGTCGCCGCGGAGAACTTCTGGGGCAGCATCGCCGCGCAGCTCGGTGGCAGCCACGTCCGGGTGGTGAGCATCATCACCAATCCCAGCACCGACCCGCACAGCTACGAGCCGACGGCCGCTGACGCTCGCACCATCGCGCTGGCGAGGCTGGTGATCGAGAACGGCATCGGCTACGACCCCTGGGTGGCCAGGCTGCTCGCCGCCGACGATGGCGTCCAGAGCGTGCTCAACGTTGGCAGCGTGCTCGGGGTACCGGCCGACGGCAACCCGCACCGCTGGTACAGCCCGGCCGACGTCCGGACCGTTATCGCCAGGATCTCGGCGGACTACAGCAGGCTGGACCCCGCCGACCGGGCCTACTTCGCCCGCCGCCGCACGTACTTCACCACCGTCGCGCTGCGCACCTACTACTCACTGATCGCCGCGATCAGAGCACGATACGCGGGCACGCCCGTCGGTGCGTCGGAGTCCATCTTCGCGATGCTGGCGCCCGCGCTCGGGCTTCGGCTGATCACGCCGCCGTCCTTCCTGCGGGCGATCAGCGAGGGCACCGAGGTGTCAGCCGCCGATAAGCAGACGATCGACAACCAGATCAGCCGGCGCCTGATCAAGATCTACGTGTACAACAGCCAGAACGTGACCCCCGACGTCCGGGCCCAGGTCGTCGCGGCGAGGGCCGCGCACATCCCGGTCGCTACGATCACCGAGACCATGGTGCCGGCGGCCGGCACCTACCAGGAGTGGCAGGTCAGGCAGCTGCGCGGGATCCGGGCCGCTTTGATCGCGGCGGGAGCGCGGTAGCGGCCATGCAGAGAACGGGAGGAGCAGCGCCGATGCGGGCGACGACCACCGACGTGGTGCGCTTCGACCGGGCGGCCGTGCAGATCGCCGGTCGCACGATCTGGTCCGATGTCAGCCTGTCGGTCAGCCCAGGCCAGTTCGTCGCCGTACTAGGTCCGAACGGTGTAGGTAAGTCGACATTGATCAAGGCGGTGCTCGGGCTTATCGCACTATCGGCTGGCTCGGTGACCGTGCTCGGGCGGCCGCCCGGCCACTCCGGCCGCGAGATCGGGTACCTGCCGCAGCGCAGGAACTTCGACTCCGGGCTTCGGGTGCGCGGCATCGACGTGGTGAACCTCGGCAGCGACGGAGAGCGGTGGGGCGTCCCGCTGCCCTGGGGCGAGCGGCTGCTGCCGTCGCGGCGGGCTGCGGCCGCGCGGGTCCGAGAGGTGATCGAGCTGGTCGGGGCGACCGCCTACGCCTCCAGGCCGATCGGCCAGGTGTCCGGCGGCGAGCAGCAGCGGCTGCTGATCGCCCAGGCGCTGGTGCGGCATCCGAAGCTGCTCGTGCTCGACGAGCCGCTGGACAGCCTGGACCTGCCGAGCCAGGCGTCGGTCGCCGCGCTGATCTCCACCATCTGCCGTGAGCACTCGGTCACGGTCATGCTGGTCGCGCACGACGTCAATCCGATCCTTCCCTACCTGGATTGCGTCGCCTACCTCGCCCAGGGCGGCGCCGCCTGCGGCAGCCCGGACGAGGTGATCACCTCGCAGACGCTCACCGCGCTGTACCGGACGCCCGTCGAGGTGCTGCGCGCCTCCGACGGCCGGCTCGTCGTGGTCGGCGAGCCCGAGGCTCCGGCCAGGCACACGGACCGGCACGCCGACACCGCCGCCCAGGCCGGCCAGCAGTGGTGACCGTCGCGACCAATCCCGGGCTGAGCTGGAACGTCATCAGCGATGTCAGGCAACTGCTGCTGTTCCCGTTCATGGTGAACGCATTCCGTGCCGGGACCATCGTGGCGATCACGGCCGGCGCGCTCGGCTGGTTCATGGTGCTTCGCCGGCAGGCGTTCGCCGGGCACACGCTGGCAGTGGTCTCGTTTCCCGGCGCGGCCGGCGCCCTGCTTCTCGGGGTGAGTGCCACGCTCGGCTACTTCGGCGGCGCGATCGCCGCCGCCGTGGTGATCGCCGCGGTTCCCCGTTCGCTTGGCGGCCGGGCCAGGAGCAGCGAGTCGGCCATCATCGGGACCGTGCAGGCGTTCGCCCTGGCCTGCGGCGCCCTGTTCACCAGCCTGTACGGCGGCTTCCTCAGCGGGCTGCTGACCAGCCTGCTGTTCGGCTCGTTCCTCGGCATCGCGCCCAGCCAGGTGCTCACGCTGCTCGCCATGAGCGTCGTGGCGCTCACGGCGCTCGCGGTGATCGCCCGCCCGCTGTTCTTCGCCACGGTCGACCCCGACGTGGCGGCCGCCCGCGGCGTTCCCGTGCGGCTGGTCGGCACCGCGTTCCTGATCCTTCTCGGCTGCGCGGCCGCAGAGGTCAGCCAGATCACCGGCGCGCTGCTAGTGTTCGCGCTGCTCGTCATGCCCGCCGCTACGGCGCAGCAGCTGACAGCCAGGCCGATGATCAGCTTCGTGCTCACGATCGGGCTCGGAGTGCTGATCGTCTGGCTGGGGCTCGCCGTCGCCTACTTCTCGATCTATCCGGTCGGCTTCTACATCACCAGCTTCGGCTTCGCGTGCTACGTGCTCGCGGCGGGCTGGCGGGCCGCGGCCGGCCGGGTCAGGCGGACGAGCCGCGGCACTGCGGCGGTGAGCGCGGCATGACCGGCCTCGTCGCGCTCGGCGCGCAGCCGCTGCCCGGCCTGGCCAGCATCGCCAGCCAGCCGTTCCTGCGCTACGCGTTCGTGGCTGGCGCGGCGATCGCGGCCGCGTCGGGACTGGTCGGCTATTTCCTTGTGCTGCGCTCGCAGGTGTTCACCGGTGATGCGCTCAGCCACGTCGCCTTCACCGGCTCCCTGGCAGCGCTCGCGGCCGGGGCCGACCTGCTGGTCGGCCTTTACGGTGGCTGCCTGATCGTCGCGCTCGCCATGGCGGCGCTCGGCCCCCGCGGCGAGGCCGACGACACGGTGATCGGCAGCGTGTTCGCCTGGATACTCGGCCTCGGCGCGCTGTTCCTCGGGATCTACGTGACCTCGCCCACCGGGGCGAACGGCACGTCCGGGGTGAGCGTGCTCTTCGGCACGATCTTCGGCCTCTCGGCCACTCAGGCCGTCGCGGACTCGACCGTGGCGCTCGGGGTCTGCGTGGTCATCGTGCTGATCGGCAGGCCACTGGTCTTCGCCAGCATCGATGATGCCGTGGCGGGCGCCAGGCGGGTACCGGTCAGGTTCCTCGGCTTCCTGTTCCTCGGCCTGGTCGGGCTGACCGCCGCGGCGGCGACCCAGGCCGTCGGCGCGCTGCTGCTGCTCGGCCTGCTGGCCGCGCCCGCCGGGGCGGCGCAGCGGCTGACCGCACGGCCGTTCGTCGGCCTCTGGCTGTCCGCCGGGCTCGCGATCTTCTCCATGTGGACCGGGCTGCTGATCGCCTACGCGGCGCCGCAGATACCGCCGAGCTTCGGCATCCTCGCGGTCGCAACCGGCGTCTACCTGGCCGCCATCGCGCTCACCGCGACCGGGCGCCGCGCGAGCGCGGCAACCGGCTAGCTCACTTCCGCCCCACTCGGCGCAGGCTGCTCCGCCGCCCTCGGCGCAGGCTGCTCCGCCGTCCTCAGCGCAGGCTTACCGCCACCTGCTCAAGATGGTCAAGCGAGGACTGCATGCCCTGCTCCATGCCCGAGTTGATGTGCATGTCGCGGTCCTCCTGGCTCTCATGCCGCACCAGGATCGTCACCGTCGTCCGGCCGTTCTCCTCGGTGAACGTGACCGTGCTCTCCGCGACCTTGTCGGGCATGGCCTCGAAGATCTCGGTCGAGACGATCCGCTCGCCGGGAACCACCTCGCTGTACTCGCCGCGGAACGCCACCTCGAAGCCGCCGTTGGCGCGCATCACGTACCGCCACGTGCCGCCGGGCCGCAGGTCTACCTCCACAGCGGTGACCTCGCCGCGGTCTCCGGCCCACCACCGGGTGATCAGCTCGGGGGTGGTCCAGGCACGAAACACCAGATGCCGCGGTGCGTTGAACTCGCGCGTGATCTGGATCGTTGTGTCCGACGGCATGGTCACCACTGCCGTACCGTTAGTCGTCGTCGGCGCCATCGCGTTGCTCCTGTTCGGTCAGTTCGTCCAGCACGGCGTCGAGCCGGTCGAATCGCTCCGACCAAATCCGCTCGTAGCCGCGTATCCAGTCGCGCACGGGCTGGAGCGCCGCACCGTTCAGCCGGTACATCCGCTGCCGCCCCTCCTCGCGTACCCGCACCGCGCCCACTTCGCGCAGTACCCGCAGGTGCTTGGAGACCAGCGGCTGCGCGATGCCCACGAGAGCGACCAGGTCGCCAACCGAGCGCTCGCCCCCAGCCAGCAGGTCGAGGATCTCGCGCCGACGCCGCTCGGCGACCGCATTGAACACGTCCTGCGTGGTCGCCGCCCTCGCCATGCTGCGATCATATACCCATATAGGAATGCGTCAAGGCGTCAGCTTCGGCCGGACGGACTGGGATCGGGCCGGAAGCGACATGGTCCGCGGCTGGGGCCTGCCCGTAGATCGTGGGACCGGGTCGCGGAGTCAGATCCTGATGACTCGCCTTGCGGTCTGGCGCGGGCCGTCCCCGAGGCTGCCGACCGGCCGCCGCGCCCCGTGCCGCCCGGAAATGATCTTGATGGATGTGGCGGATGTCCCAGAATACGCAGTGGATGTGGCATCCATTCCACGGACACCTCGACGATCACGTGCGGTTTCGGCTGGTATGCGGGGTTCCGGGCGGCCGTGCTCGCCCAGGCGCCCGGGCGGGCGTGCTCGGCCAGGCGGCGGCGGCCGCGGCGGTACGGCGCGGAGACCGGCCGCGCTGCGCGAAGACCAGCCGCGCTGCGCGGAGACCGGCCGCGCGCGCGGAGACCGGCCGCGCGGCGCGGAGACCGGCCGCGCTGCTGCGGGTTGTCCATGGCCGGTGATGCCGCGCGGGAGAGCCGTCGGTGCCAGCGGAGATCTACGGGACAGGCGCTCGCCGCTGCCACCGACTAGGTCGGCTCAGCGGATGCCCGACGGGCGGAACTGGACGCTGATCCTCGGGCCGACCGACCGCGCGGTCTTGGGCACGGCGTGTTGCCAGGTCCGCTGGCAGGTGCCACCCATGACCAGGAGATCGCCGTGGCCGAGGCGGTAGCGCAGGGCGGGCCCGCCGGCCAGCGGGCGGAGCAGCAGGGCACGCGGGTTGCCGAGCGACAGGATCGCCACCACGGTCTCGCGCACCCGCCGGCCCGAGGTGTCGCCGTGCCAGGCCACGCTGTCCCTGCCGTCGCGGTACAGGCAGAGCCCGGCCGTGCTCAGCCGCTCGCCGAGAACGGGCAGGTAGTGCGCATCGAGCGCGCGCCTGGCCTGGTCAAGGCAGGGGTCGGGCAGTTCCTGGCCGTCGCCGTAGTAGCACAGCAGCCGCGGCACCTGCACCACCTGGTCGTACATGGGCCGTCGCTCACCGCGCCACGGCGCCGTCTCGGCCAGCCGCTCGAACAGCGCATCGGCCCCGCGCATCCAGCCGGGCAGCACGTCGACCCAGGCGCCCTGTGACAGCCTGGTGCGAGTCAGCCCGGCGAGGTCACCGAGCCCGAAATCGGCCCCTGCGTCGAGCAGCGAGCCCTGAAACGCCGCACCCATGCCGACCAGGATACCGGATTAATCAAACATGTGTTCGATGGGAGCGCGGCCAGCGTCCGAGGATTTCGACGGGGCATCCCGCGAGTGTCAGAGGATGTCGTCGGACAAGCCGTCCACGCGGTGCGCGAACTCCTCGGCGGTCGCCGGGCGGGCCGCCGGGTTCGGGTCGGTGCAGGCCGCGATCAGGTCGCGGGCTCCGGGCGGCAGGTTGGGAGAAAGCTCGGGCGCGTGCCCGAGCACCCGGCGCATGGCCACCATGGTGTTGTCCCCCGGCAGGTCGCCGTACATGCCGCGGCCGGTCAGCGCCCGGTGCAAGGTGGCCGCCAGCGCGTAGATGTCGGTGGCGCGTGACGGCATCTCGCCGCGGATGATCGCCGGGTCAAGGAACTCGACCGAGCCGGCCGACCCCAGGCCGGTAATCGTGAGCCCGGGGGTCAGCACCTGGCTGAGCCCGAGGTCGCTGAGCTTCGCGCCGTTGTCGGTCAGCATGATGTTGGCCGGCTTGATGTCGTTGTGTGCGATCCCCGCCTCGTGCAGCGCGTGCGCGGCCCTGGCGGCGTCGCTCACGGCCTTGAGTACCTGACGCTGTACCAGCGAGCCGCCGGCGTCGGCGAGCGACCCGGCGGGCAGGTACTCCATCGAATAGTACAGGTCGTCGCCCTGCTGGCCGGCGTCGTACAGCGTCACCAGGTACGGCGACCTGACCGCCGCGAACGCGGCTAGCTCGCGGGTCGCGCGGCGGAAGGTGTCCTGGCTGTTCGACCCGGACAGCACCTTCACGGCGACCAGGTCGGCGTCAACGTGCAGGCGGTCCGGCCGGTTCGCCAGGTAGAAGACCCCATGGTTACCCGTGCCGAGCACCCGGACGAACCGGTAGTCCGCGATTCCGGCCCGATCGACCGCCAGTCGTGCGTCTGCGTTGTTCACGGCTGCCTGCTCTCCGTTACATTCACGGTCATTGCATCCACGGTCATTGCATCCACGGTCGCTGCTTTCACGCTCGCTGCCTCCACGGGTGGTGGGTCTGCGGCCGCTGGCGCCGTGGCGGTGGCGTCTGCGGCCGCTGGCGCCGCGGCCGCTGCTTCTTCAACCGCACCAGCCGGGTCCGGAGTTCCGGCGAGCTTGGCGACACCAGGTCCGTCCAGCGCGGCGGTCCACTGGTCAAGGTCGTCGCTGGCCTCGCTGCTGCCCGCCACCACCGCCACGTGCACCCCGTCGCCGCCAGCGCCGGCCGGGGCGATCACGATCGCGCCGTCGGGCTCGGGTCCCGCGGTGGCCCTGATCCCGCGCTTGCTCAGGTCGGCGGCGAGCGTCGCCGCCGACCGCCCGGCCGGGCTCAGCACGAGGCCGAGCCCGCTCGACTTGGCCAGCTGGGCAGCCACCTGGACGGCGGCGTCGCCGTCCGCGCTGCGCACCAGGCGCACCGTCACCGCGGCGGGCGCGGCAGGCAGCGGCCTGACCACCTCCACCACCTGGGTGGCACCACCCGAGCTCAGCACGCCGGCCGGTCCGGTGCCGCTGGCCAGCACCACCGTCTGCGGATCGGCCGCCAGCAGGTAATCGGGCAGCTCGGTATCGATGTCGTCGCTGAACCTGGACTGCACCACGGTGCTCACGCCGAGCGCCTCGGCCCAGGCGGACAGGCCGTGCAGCGCGTTCATCGTGCCGGTCATCTGCAGCAGCTCACCGCCGAGCCCCGACATCCCGTCCGTCTGGCCCGGCGTGCCGTGGCTGACCAGATGCGAGAGCACGAGGTCGCTGCGCGACCGGCTGGCGGCCAGCCGCGCACCCAGGTCGACCAGCTGCCCGGCGGTGGCCGGGTCGTCGATCAGCACCGCGATCCGGTGCGCCGCCCGCCCGGCACCCACCCGGTCCGCCTCGGCGATGTCGCGCTCCATGATCCTCGGCGGGTAGATCACCCGCAGCAGCGGGCCAGCCATGGCGGTCGTCACGATCGCCATCACGACCATCAGCGAGTACAGCGTCGGTGGCAGGATGCCGAGCTGCAGGCCTACGGTAAGGATCACCAGCTCGGTCAGGCCCCTGGTGTTCATCAGCGACGCGAGCGCGCCTGCCTGCCTGGACCGCACCCCGGCCAGCCGGGCACCGTAGTACGCGCCGCCGAACTTGCCGACCACGGCGGCCACCATGATCAGGCCGAGGTCGGCCAGCCCGGACAGGCCGACCGTGCGCAGATTGACGTAGATGCCGGCGATCACGAAGAAGACCGGCAGCAGCACGAGAACGCTGACCTGCTCAAGCCGCCCGAGTATCGCCTCGCGCAGGGCGGGCACGTCACGCGGCATCACGATGCCGAAGATGAACGCCCCGAAGATGAACTTGACGCCCATCCAGTCGGTCGCGGCGGCGGCCAGCAGCAGCATCACGATGACCGAGGCAAGAACGGTCGGGGTCAGCCTGCCGCGCTGCTGGTAAGCGTCGGCCAGCCGGCGCAGCAGCGGGCGCACCAGCCAGATCATGACCGCGGCGTAGACCGGGGCGAGGGCGAGGCGCCACTGGTTGTGGCCGGTGCCCGCGCCGGCCACCGCGATCACAACGGCAAGCAGCGCCCACGCGAGCACGTCGTCGATCGAGGCCGCCGCCAGCGCCAGGCCGCCGACCCTGGTCCGGTGCAGGCCGCGGTCGGTCAGGATCCTGGCCAGAACGGGGAACGCGGTGATCGACATGGCGGTGCCGAAGAACAGCACGAACGTGACCTTATGGTGCATCGAGTGCTCGCTGGCCAGCCAGACGCCCAGGCCGACACCGAGCGCCAGCGGTGCCACGATGGAGCCGATCGCCACGCTGGCCGCGACCTGCTCGCGGCCCCTGACCAGGCCGAGGTCCACCTCGAATCCCACCACGAACATGAACAGCGCGAGCCCGAGGTCGGCAAGCGCGGTCAGCGGCGGTATCAGCGTGGGCGGGAACAGGGTCGCGGTGAAGTGCGTGCCCCAGATCGTCGGTCCGAGCGCAAGCCCAGCAATGATCTCGCCGATCACCGGCGGCTGCCCGATGCGCCTGGCGGCCGCGCCGAGTACGCGCGCGAGCACGATGATCAGGGCGAGGTCGAACAACAGCAGCTGGACTTCGGAGTCGGTCATCGAGGCGTCCCCTCTACCTGCTCAGGGCTACCGGCCCCGGTGAGATTCATACCGGAACATGCGCCCGCCGAGGTCGACCTGGCTGCCGGCCGCGAGCACCAGCGGCACCTGCGGCACAAGTTGCTGCTCGGCGGGCTGCCCAGGCAGCGCGATCCTCGTGCCGTTGGCCGAGCCAAGGTCGGTGACCAGGACCCGCCAGCCTTCCAGCTGGACCCGCGCGTGCACCCGGGAGACGATGCCAGAATCGTCGCTGACCCGCAGCGGCCTGGCGCGGCCCTGAGCAACCGAGGCGTCCAGGCTGGGCTCCCGGCCGACCACGTAGTCCGAGTCAAGCTGGAACACCGACCCGTCGTCGAGCAGCAGAACCCCGAGCGGCGGCCGCTCGCCGGGCCTTGGTACCAGGGTCTGCTGGTTCATCGAGATGCCGCAGATCGCGCAGAACAGCGCCTCGGGGTCGTCGAAGTGACCGTTCTTGCAGTACACGCCCTGGATGATCGGTCCGGCCGATACGTAGCTGCTGGCCCCTGCCGGAAGGTCCCTGGCCAGCGAGAGAGGTGCGCGGGCCGGGACATCCACGCCGGCGCCGCCATCGGCCAGCAGCACCGACTCGAACGGCTCGTGATACTGCCCGTCCTCCGGCGGCATCGTGACGTCGGACACGGGCGGCGCGGGTTCTGGCGCAGGCTCAGCCACCGGGCCGGGGGCACCGGCTCCGCGGGGCCAGTCACCCGGCCAGTCCGGCGTCCACTGCTCGGTACCCTTCGGCCCGGCGTCGGCTGGCGGGATCCAGGCGGAGGTGGGCTCGTGCACGATCTCCGGCGCTGGCGCCGGCATCGAGGGCTCGGCCTCCTGGCCGCCCGGCCACTGCTGCGCGACCTCCGCTCCCGCGGCATCTGGCTCGGGGACCTCGGCCTCTGGCGGCAAGGGCTCTGCGATCCCCGCCACATCGGGTTCGGCCAGGCCGGGCTTGGCCAGGTTGACGTCGGCTCGCTCGGCAACTGGCATCGCCGCCGCGATGTCCGCATCGGCCGCGGGGACTGGCTCCTCGGGCTCGGGCTCCTTGCGTGCCTTCGCCCCTGCCTTGGACAGCGACGGGCGGGCGGGCGGCGTGCGGCCGGAGCGGGCACCGGCCGACGGCGGCAGGCCGGTCGTGTAGTAGCCGAGGCCGCCGGCCCGCACGGTGCCCGCGTCGAGCCGGGAAAACCGGTCGGTGCTTGCCGATCCGTTGTCCGCCGGGCTGAGCCCGCCGACCACGCCGCTGGCCGGGGAGCGCAGCAGGCAGCGCAGCAGCATGCCGGGGTGGGCGGCCTCGATCCTGGCCGTGCCGTGAGCCGTGGTGACGTCCGCCCACGCACCGCCGCTGACCGTCACCGCGAGGCCAGAGCCGGTGGCACCGAACGCCAGCACCGACGGGCCGGTGCCCTCGCCCTCGGTGTGCGCGGCCTCCAGCGCGTCGGCGATCGCGTCCGCGAACTGCCGCCCGTCGCCGCCAGCCGCCGCGTGCTCCTCAAGCAAGTCGAGCAGAACGTCGACGAACTGGCTGTCCTCCAGGCTGCTGAGCAGAATGAGGCCGCCGTGCCTGGCGAGTACGCCGTCGCCCGGCACCGGCCACAACCCAGGGTTGTGCCCGCTCCCCCGCTGCTCGCCCGAGGCGCGCCCGCCTGCGTCCTTGTCGTTCACACCAGCCTCCCGCCGCGGAAGCGCCACCGGATGAACGGGACGCGCATCGGACCGTTAGCGACCAGCCATACCACGATCCAGACCACGAGGAAGTCGATCACGAACGCGCCCGTCGGCACCGTCCCCTTGATCCCGGGAATCGCGCCTGCCTGCAGCAGCCCCCAGACAAGCAGTCCCTCGGGGATGGCCGTGACCAGGCCGAAGAAGGTCGGCCAGTCCTTCTCCCAGCGCCATTGCATCAGGAAATGATAGAGACACTCCCATCCGATGCCGAGGATGATGACGGCGAGCAAGATCAGGAATGTGTCCTGGTAGACGGTCGAGAGCGGCGCCGAGATCGGCAGCAGCGGGCCGATAATCAAGGTGACCAGCCCGCCGACCACCGCAAGCAGCGCGATTCTGGTCTGGATCCGCCCGTCCAGGGTGGGTAGCACCTGCCGCCTCCTGTCATGCCTTCATCTGCCTGAACCTGCGCTGGCCGCGGCCGCCCGGGCCGCCGACGAGCTACGGCTGCGCGTTGCGCGCCCACTTCAGCCACTGGCTCACCGACCGCGCCGGGCCGATCCGCGGGCAGAACCCGCGCCTGGCCAGGTCGTCGGCGATCTCCTGGGCGGCGACCTGCAGGCCGAGGAAGGTATCGACCCCGGGGAAATACCCGCCCAGCGTGGTCGCGCCGGACGCGTATATCACGCCCGGGCCACTCGCCGTCCCGCGCAGTTCGAACGTGCGCTCCACGTCCAGCCTGCCGAGCGGGTTGCGGCCGACACCGGAGTGCTGGAGCAGGTCGGCGAGCACGCGGTGCTCGGAGATGTCGGCCTCAAGCCCGGTGCAGTCGATCACGAAGTCGGCGGCGACCTCGACCTTGCCGTTCGCCGTCTTGACCTCGCTGACGATCATGTCGTTCTCGATCCGCATGTGGTCGACGGTGCCGGCCATCGTGCGGTACCAGCCCGCCGCCCTGCCCTCGTTCATCTGCGCCTGCCAGCGGCGCCGCCAGGGAGTGTTGGTGCCGCCCATCAGCTTGTACTCCTTGGCGCGGTCCTCCCCTTCCAGCGTGCGCATCTTAGCCTTGAGCTGGCCGCCCCACACCGACTTGGGGTAGTTGAAGCCCTGGTAGGCGAATCCGTTGCCGCCCTTGCGCCGGTTCCACGCGTTCGGCCCGTGCGAGGCGGTGATGTAGGTGCGGAACAGGTGCACGATGTCGGTCGACAGGCCGTACTTGGCCCGGTCGTCCATCAGCCGCTGCAGCACCCGGGAGGCGACGATCCCGCCGCCGCGCAGCATCACGACCGTGTGCTTCTTGCGCGCCGTCTCGTAGATGTGCTCATGCTCCTCGTAGGCGCTCACCACGTGGTGGAAGTCCTGGTGCTCGGTTCTGAAGTCCTGCAGCTCGGACAGGTAGCGCAGCCCTGGGTAGCCGACCGCGAGGTGCACGAACTCGGCGCGGAACGCGAGCCGCTTGGTCGGGGTAGATCCGACCATCGGCGTGAGGATGATGAAATAGCCGCCACCCTGCCGCTTCCTGACCATCCTGACCTGGCCCTTGACCAGCATCTGCCAGTAGCCGATCCGCTTGGCCTCGCGCTCGAGCCCGGTGAAGACCTGGCCAGCCTTCGGGGTGTAGAAGTCCGCCCACATCGGCTCGCGGAACACGTGCCACAGCGGCCCGAGCGAGCGGTCGTGCACGGCCTCGGCCAGGGCGTATGAGGGGAAGCCCCAGATGTTGTCCGGCCGGGAGGCCGAGTCCGACCTGATTCGCTCGGGCCGCGGGATCTGCGAGACCCTGGTCAGGTACTCATAGGTCTGCCAGGGGAAGTCCAGGTTCGACAAGATCGCTATCCGGTCCGGCGTCACGCCCGCGATCCGCAGGTAGTCGACGGTGACGAAGGAGCCGATGCCGCCGCCGATCGAGACGAACGGCTTGTCGGTCACCGGGATCCCGGCCGTCGCGACCATCGCGTCGGTCCACTGATCGGACCTGAGCAGCTCGTCGGTCAGGTCGCCAGATCCCGGCGCCGCGCCGGCCGCCTGCGCGGGAGGCGGGGCCGCCGCCGGCCGGGCGGCCGGCCGATGGCGCTGGATCGTGGCAGGCTGCGGCTCCCCGGGGGCCCCCGGCGGCGCGGTCGGCCCTGCCGGCGGCCCAGGGATCTGGGTCGGCTCGTCGGTCACATTCACTCCGTTCCTGCGGCCCGCCGGCGGCCCGGCACGACTAAACACCTGAGAGTGTGGCATGCGACGCATGAGCCGACAAGGCAGCGCAGGATGCGATGATCAAGGGCCATCGCCGATCACGAACAAAAGCGCAAATCTACCGGGCGGTGGAGCCGGGGCCGATGGCGAACACTACCCAGACCTGACCGCGGGCGAACGGCATGCGCCTGCCGTCCGGCAGGATGAACGCCGTGCCTTCGCCGGCGTCCGGGCGTGACCAGCGCACGCGGTACGCACGACCGTCGCGCAGCACGACCGCGGTGCCGCTGCCGATGGTGTTGGCATAGGGCGGCCTGATCCCGAGCTCGAGGAAGCCTGACGTGGCCACCCTGACGTACTGGATCACCACGGTCGGACCGCCGAGCTGGCCACCCTGCGCCGCATCGGCCGGCTTGCCGTCCATCCAGGCCAGCCACCGGTGCTGCGGCGCGGACCATGCGAACCTGAACGACGCCGCCGAGTAGGAGGTGCTGAAGGAGGTCGTCGGCGTGCCGCCAGCGGGCGCCGGCCCGAACCTGAAGCCGATATCCCTGGCCTTGCTCTCCCTGCCTTTCGCCTCGGCCAGTAGCACCCTGGTCCTGGCGTACAGGTTGTACGGCGCGATCCTGGTGCTGCTGCGGAAGTACCCGCCCACGATGCCGTCGTACAGGTCGACGATCCTGGAGTGCTCGACCACCCGCAGCAGCCTTGGCTGGGCACCGGAGAAGGCGAACGCCGGCCTGCCGAACTGCCTGAGCAGCTCGATGTCCTCTTCCCTGGCGCTGCGCACCGGGCCGACGACCGGCGGGAAGTGCGACGAGAACACCGCGAAGATACGGCTCAGCCCGCCCTCGACCGGAAGCAGGTAGACGAGGTCGGCGTCGGTGAGCCCGGTCGGCGGCCTGGCCTGCTCGACGTTGTCGATCTTGAAGATCAGCTCCGGCCCGAGCGCCTTGATCGGCTCGCCGGTGAACGGCGAGGTGCGATGGCGGGCCGCTGAGCTGCTCGGTGACGGCTTGCGGTGGCCGGCCGGGCCGTGCCTGGCCAGCAGGAAGTAACCGCCCACCAGGACGATCAACGCGACCGCGGAGCTGACCCCCGCGATCAGCGTCCGGCGACTGACGTGCACAGGGCTCATTATTCGCTGGCCACGGCGGCGGCCGGTCGCTACGGTAGGGCCATGTCCCGCCACGTCCGACTTCTCGCCGACGAGCCGCACCGGCCACCGCGCCTCTGACTCGCCTGGCCGCAGCGGCTCGCCCCTCCTCGTGAGGGGCTTTTTCATTTCCTGAGCTAAGACAAGGAGAGTGGCCGATGGATGACCCGCAGCCGCCGTTCCGCTACGGCGCGGAACTGGCCGGCCAGATCGAGGCGACATGGCAGCGGCGATGGGCGCAGGACGGCACATTCGACTCCGCCAACCCGGTCGGGCCGCTGTCGGCCGGGTTCGAGGCCGTCGCCGGGCTGCCCACCTGCTACGTGCTCGACATGTTCGCCTATCCGAGCGGCGCCGGCCTGCACGTCGGGCACCCGCTCGGCTATATCGCCACCGACGTGTACGCCAGGTACGGCCGGATGACGGGTCATCATGTGCTGCACACCTACGGCTACGACGCGTTCGGCCTGCCGGCCGAGCAGCACGCGATCGAGACCGGCCGCCAGCCGAGGGAGACCGTGGCGGCCAACATCGCCACCATGCGCGGGCAGCTGCGCCGCCTTGGCCTCGGCCACGACCCGCGCCGGGAGATCGCCACGACCGACCCTGCGTACTACCGCTGGACCCAGTGGATCTTCCTGCGGATCTTCGGCAGCTGGTGCGACGAGCTGACCGGCCGTGCGCGGCCGGTCAGCGAACTGGCCGCGCAGTACGCGTCGGGTGAGCGCCCCACACCGGCCGGCCGGGCCTGGGCCGAGCTGACCGTCGCCGAGCGGCGGTCGCTGATCGACGCCAGGCGGCTGGCCTACCTGAGCGACGCGGTCGTCAACTGGTGCCCCGGGCTCGGCACCGTGCTGGCCAACGAGGAGGTCACCGCCGACGGCCGCAGCGATGTCGGCAACTACCCGGTCTTCCAGCGGCCGATGCGCCAGTGGACGCTGCGGATCACCGCGTTCGCCGACCGGCTGGCCGCCGACCTTGACCTGGTGGACTGGCCGGAGTCGGTCAAGCAGATGCAGCGCAACTGGATCGGCGCGAGCGACGGTCCGGACGGCGTGCGCAGCTACCGGATGCGGGACTGGCTGTTCTCGCGGCAGCGGTACTGGGGCGAGCCGTTCCCCATCGTGTACGACCGGGACGGTCAGCCGCATGCGCTGCCCGACCAGATGCTGCCGGTGGAGCTGCCCGAGGTCTCCGACTTTCGGCCCGAGCCCGCCACGGACGATCAGGCCGAGCCGCGCCCGCCGCTGGCCAGGGCCGCCGGGTGGGCCACGGTGCGGCTTGACCTTGGCGACGGGCCGCAGGTGTATCGGCGGGAGCTGAGCACGATGCCGCAGTGGGCCGGCTCGTGCTGGTACTACCTGCGCTATCTGGACCCGACCAACGCGCGCGAGTTCGTCGACCCCGTGATCGAGCGCTACTGGATGACCGGAGCCGGCCGCGTGGACCCCCAGCACGGCGGCGTCGACCTGTACGTGGGCGGCGCCGAGCACGCGGTGCTGCACCTGCTGTATGCGCGCTTCTGGCACAAGGTGCTGTACGACCTGGGCCTGGTGTCCACGCCCGAGCCGTTCAGGCGGCTGGTGAACCAGGGCTACATCCTGGCCGACGCGTTCACCGACGAGCGCGGCATGTACGTACCCGCCGCCGAGGTCACCGCCGGGACCGGCGGAGCGCTGTCCTACCGCGGCAGGCCGGTGACCAGGCGGGCGGGCAAGATGGGCAAATCACTGAAGAACGGCATCAGCCCGGACGAGATCTACGACCGCTACGGCGCCGACACGCTGCGGCTCTACGAGATGTCGATGGGACCGATCGAGGCCGACCGGCCCTGGCATACCGATGACATCGTCGGGGTGCACCGATTCCTGCAGCGGCTGTGGCGCGCGATCGTGGATGAGCAGACCGGTGAGGCGGCGGTGGCCGACCGGCCGGCCGACCCGCTCACCGTACGGCTGCTGCACCAGGTCATCGCCGCCGTCCGGGCTGACTTCGCCGAGATGAGGTTCAACACCGCGATCGCCAGGCTGATGGAGCTGACCGGGCGGGCGGCCAGGATCGCCGGGCAGCAGAGCTCGCTGCCGAGGGAACTGGCCGAGCCGCTGGTGCTGATGGTCGCGCCGCTGGCCCCGCACATCGCCGAGGAGCTGTGGCGCCGCCTCGGGCACGAGCAGTCGCTCACCCGCGCGGCGTTCCCGGTGGCCGACGAGACGATCGCCGCGCGGCAGGACGTGACGCTGCCGGTCCAGATCAACTCGCGCACCAGGTTCGTACTCACCGTACCGGCCGGGACGGCCGCCGACGAGGTGGAGCGGGCGCTGCGCGCCGAGCCCGAGTTCGCGCGGCTGACCAAGGGTCTCACGGTCGACCGGGTGGTCATCGTGCCCGGCAGGATCGTGAATGTGGTGACTCACTAGCGGTACGGGAGTTACTGCTGTGACGGCCGCGGCCCGACAGACCGGATTCCGTCCGTTGGCGTACAGTTCGTGACTAGCCGCATATGATTTCCAATGTGCGGAAACCTGGACACGGGCAGCGGCCCCTGATCGTGGTCGGCGTTGTCGCCCTCGGCATCATCGCCGCCGCCGCCTGGCCAAGCGCGCCCTCGCCGGCCGCCGGCTCGCAGCGGGCGGCGGATTCCGCGGGACAGGGCCAGGTCAGCGGGTCTCCGGCCGCCTACATCAGGGTCACCAGGTCCAGCTATGCCACCCTGGCCACCCGGTCGATCCAGCTGCTCGAGACGTCGTACTACAACGGTACCGGGCTCTGGCACATGTGCGTCCCGGTGATCTGCAACACCAAGAACCGCGACTGGGGCGCCGACGTACTCACGGACGTGCTGTACTTCCGCTGGATGCTCGATCGCGACCCGTCGGTCGTGCCGCTGATGCGCAGGCTCGCGCAGACCGCGCACCTGTGGCTGTCCGGGCAGCTTGGCAGTAGCGACAGCGTGACCTGGGACGCCGTAGCCGACGTCCGGCTCTACCAGCTCACCGGGGAGAAGACCGCCCTGGCCAAGGCAGAGGCAGCACTGAAGTTCGTCGACACCGAGCCAGGGCTGGCCACCGGCGCCTGCCCGCGCATCGACTACCAGTGGCCGGACGGGGCGCGCGGCCAGCTGAAGACCCTCGAGACAGGGTCGAACTACATCAAGGCGGCGCTGCTGCTGTACGGCAGCACCGGCAAGCGGACGTACCTCACCCGGGCCATCAGCCAGTACGGCCTGGCCCGCAAGTACTTCCTCGACCGCAAGATGTCGCTGTATAGCTCGTACCTGTTCGACACGGGGACGAAGTGCACGCTGCTGCCCGGGCAGTATTTCGCCTCGGTGAACGGCAACATGATCTGGGCGGGCTCCATGCTCGCCCAGATCACCGGCAAGGCCCGATACCTGCACAACGCACGGGCCACCGCGCAGGCGGTGAACCGCAAGCTCAGCGACGGCGACCGAGTCTTCGCCGACCTGCAGGCCGACAACGACATCGTCGAGCCGCTGATCGAGGCGATGTACCGGCTCGCCACCGTCGATCACGCGGCATTCGCCACCAGGTGGCTGCTGCACAACGCCTCGGCCGCTGGCGCTGACGACAACTCAAACGGCCAGTTCGGCCGGTTCTTCGACGGCCCGCCGCCGACCTCGCTCGCCACGGTCTGGCAGATCAACGGCGGCATCGCGCTGATGGTGGCGACCGCCGCGCTCGACCCGCACGGCAAGCCGGCCGACCCGGGGTTCTGGAACCAGGCCAACTTCGTGATCGACAGCCAGACGCTGATCGGCAAGCAGGTCCAGATCGCGTTCACCGGCCGGGCGATCGCGATCATCGGGAGCATCGGCGACAAGTGCTGCCTGTACGGCCACGCCCGGGTCTTCGTGGACGGCAAGCAGACCGTCAACCAGACCGGGATCTGGCAGAACTACAGCAGCCCGGCCCGGGTGCAGCCCGACCAGGTGCTGTTCGCCTGGCGCTGGAAGACCGCCGGTCATCACGTGATCACGATCCGGCCGGCGCCGTACGACAACACCGAGGGCGGGTCCTTCTTCTCGATGACCGGCTACCTGCTGGTCGGGTAGCGCTACCGGATGCGACTGGCCGCCCGCCGGCTGCGCCTGCCCGCGCGGCTCGCCGTCATCCTCGCCGCCGTCATCGCCGTGGCCGCCTGGTCAGGCGGGCGGGCAGGCCAGGTACCCTGGCGGTTCACTCCAAGCAGCGGCGACTACGCGCAGCGCGCGACCACCTCGACCCGGCTGCTCGAGGACACGTTCTTCAACGGCTCTGGCCTGTGGCACATGTGCGTCCCCGTGGTCTGCTTCACCAAGAACAGGGACTGGGGCGCTGACTCGCTGACCTATGTGCTCTACCTGCGGTGGCTGATGACCAGGGACCGCAGCGTGCTGCCGGTGATGCGTGCGCTGGCCAGGACGGCGCCCTCCTGGAAGCGGTCGGACTCGGGCAGCAGCGACACCGTGATGTGGGACGCGGTGGCCGACATCCGCGATTACCAGGTAACCGGGAGCCGGATCGCGCTGGCCAAGGCGAAGGCGGCGTTCCAGTGGGAGAACTCGGACAAGGCCGCGCTCTTCGCCGCGGGCGCCTGCCCGGGAATCGACTACCAGTGGCCGGACGGGCGGCGCGGGTTCCTGAAGACCCTGGAGACCGCGTCCAACTTCCTCAAGGCGGCCATCCTGCTGTACCAGATCACCGGCCGCCGCCTCTACCTGCTCCGGGCCAAGGCGACGTACGACCAGGTGCGGGACTACTTCATGGCGCCGCACGTGCCGCTGTACACCGTCTACGTCTTCGACAACGACATCACCTGCGAGCCGCTGCTGGGTAACTACTTCGCCTCGGTGAACGGCAACATGATCTGGGCCGGGGCTGCGCTGGCCACGATCACCGGGCACCTCGGCTACCTGGGCGACGCCATCGACACCGCGAAGGCCGTGCAGGCCGACCTGAGCGACGCCGACGGGGTGTTCGCCGACATGCAGGCCGACAACGACGTGGTGGAGCCACTGGTGGAGGCCATGTACGACCTCGCCACGACCTACCACCAGGAGTTCGCTGCCCGCTGGCTGATGATCAACGCCGCAGCGGCCGCGGCCGACGCCAACGCGGCCGGCGAGTCAGGCAGATTCTTCGACGGCCCGCCGCCGTCCACCATCGCCACGGCCTGGCAGGTGAACGGCGGCGCCGCGCTTGCCCAGGTCGCCGGGGCGCTCGACCCGCGCGGCCGCCCCGCCGATCCCGGCTTCTGGCTGCGTGCGCACCTCGTCACCGACGCTCAGACCCTGACCGGGACCTCGCTGCGGATCGCCTTCACCGGTCGGGCGATCGCGATACTCGGCACCGTCGGGGACGGCTGCTGCAGCGCCGGGCACGCGCGGGTGTTCGTCGACGGCACGCAGACCTTCAACCGGACCGGGATCTGGCAGAACATGACCGCCCCGTCCATCGCGCAGCCCAACCAGGTGCTGTTCGCGTGGCGCTGGCCGTCCGCCGGACGGCACGTGATCACCATCCGCCCCGGGGTCTATGACCGCGAGGAGGGCGGGTCGTTCTTCTCGATGACCGGCTACCTGGTGGTCGGCTAGCGCTTCGGCTCGCGGTGCCCAGCTGAGTTACCCCGCGGGGTTGCGTTAATCTCAAATTGAGATATTCTCATAGTGAGATTGATAGGGAGGCGACGATGACCGAGCAGCCGGGCAGGGACGGCTTCTTCGCCGAGTACGATCCGCGGGCGTTCGATCCGATCGCGGTGACCGTGGACGTGGTCACGCTGACGATCAGGGACGGCAGCCTGCACGTGCTGCTCGTCCAGCGCGGCCTGCCGCCGCAGCAGGGCCGGTGGGCGCTGCCCGGCGGCTTCGTCCGGGCCGGCGGCAGCACGGCGGCCGAGGACCTGCCCGACGCCGCGATCAGGGTGCTTGGCGAGGAGACCGGCGAGGACCTCGGCGAGCGGGTGCACCTCGAGCAGCTGGCCACCTACGGTACGCCGGACCGGGACCCGCGGATGCGGGTGATCTCGGTGGCCTACCTCGCGTTCGCCCCCGAGCTTCCCGATCCGCGTCCGGGACGTGACGCCAGCGACGCGGCCTGGGTGCCGGTGGACTCGCTAGGGCTAACCGCGGGCCACGGCGGCCAGCGCCCCGGCACGACACGCAAGCTGGCGTTCGACCACGCCCGGATACTCGCCGACGGCCTGGAGCGGGCCAGGTCCAAGCTGGAGTACACCCCGCTGGCGACCTCGTTCGTTGCCGAGCCGTTCTCGGTGTCCGAGCTTCGGATGGTCTACGAGACGGTCTGGGGCGAGCCGCTGCACGCGGGCAACTTCCACCGCAAGGTGCTCTCGGTACCCGGCTTCGTGGAGAGTACCGGGGAGGTGGCCGAGTCGGGCGGGCCGCGCGGCGGGCCGCGGGCCAGGCTGTACCGGCGCGGCGATGCCCAGCTGCTGCACCCGGCGCTGCTGCGGCCCGGCCGCGAAGACGCGGTGCGCTGAGATGGCCGCCGCCGGCGCCGGCGGGCCGGCAGGTCCGCGGGTCGACGGGACGCTCGGCACCGCCGAAGCGATCGCGCTGATCGGATCGGCGCGTACGCCGGCCGACCTGTTCGCGGCCGACGCGGCCAGGCGCTACCGGCTGCTCGCCAGGCTGACCCACCCTGACTCGCGGCCGGGTGACGACCGGGCGGCAGCCGCGTTCGCGCGACTGTCCCAGCTCTGGCAGCGCCACCAGGCCAGGACCGGTGCGGGCGCACTCGCCGCGCGCGGTGACCTGGCCAACCTCTACCTGCTGCCGGCCGGCCTGCTCAAGCTCGCCCGCGATCCCGCCGACAACGATCTGATGGACCGCGAGGCGACCGCGCTCGCCACGCTCGGCGCGCAGGTGCCGGCGCGGCTGGCGGCGTACTTCCCGCGACTCGCCGAGGTCCGCCGGGTGGTCGACCCGCGCTCTGGCGTGATGCGGCGCGCCAACCTGATCGGCAGGCTGGATGGGTTCGTCACCCTGGCGCAGGTGCGTGCCGCCTTCCCCGGCGGGCTCGATGCCCGCGACGCGGCCTGGATGTGGCGCCGGCTGCTCGTCGCGATCGGCGCGGCACACCAGGCCGGCCTGGTGCACGGCGCCGTGCTGCCCGAGCACGTGCTGATCCATCCCGCCAAGCACGGACTGGCGCTCGCCGACTGGTGCTACGCGGGCCCGCCGGGATCACCGCTGCCTGCGATCGTCGGCCGGTACCGCGACTGGTACCCGCCCGAGGTGCCCGGCCGCGGACCGGCCGGGCCGGACACCGACATCTGGCTGGCCAGTGCCTGCATGACCGACCTGACCGGAAACCTGCTGGCCGCGCCGCTCGGCGCGTTCGCCAGGGGCTGCATGCTGGCCAGCCCGGCGCGCCGGCCGCGGGACGCCTGGCGGCTGCTCGCCGAACTCGACGACCTGCTCGGGCGGCTGTACGGGCCGCGCATGTTCCGGCCCTTCGCCATGCCGACCTAGGGCGCGCAGGAGGAGAAGAGAAGGAAAGAGGAGAACCATCATGGGAAGCGGACTATGGTCCACCGACGTCTACGACGCAGCGGCGCGCTTCCGCGCCGCAACCGGCACCAGCGCGTTCGCGCACAGCGACAGCGGCGCGACGAGCACGCACCCGGCGCTCGACCCGCGCGGGGTGACGGTCAGGGAGAGCCGAGACTGCGCCGAGCACCCGCGATCGCTCGCGATCGCCGTGCTGTTCGACGTCACCGGGTCGATGCGGGACGTGCCGCGCGGGCTCCAGGCTAAGCTGCCGCAGCTGCTCGGGCTGCTGCTGCGCAAGGGGTACGCGGAGGACCCGCAGGTGATGTTTGGCGCGATCGGCGATGCCACCTGCGACCGGGCGCCGCTGCAGGTCGGCCAGTTCGAGTCGGACAACCGGATGGACGACGACCTCAGCCGGATTCTGCTCGAGGGCGGCGGCGGGGGCCAGATGACCGAGTCCTACGAGCTGGCCATGTACTTCATGGCCAGGCACGTCGCGGCGGACTGCTTCGAGCGCCGGGGCAAGCGGGGCTACCTGTTCCTGATCGGCGACGAGATGGCGTACCCGGCGGTCAAGCGGGGCGAGGCGCGCGAGCGGATCGGGGACGGGCTCGAGGCGGACATCCCGCTCGCCGACCTGCTGGCCGAGCTGACCAGGAAGTGGGATACCTACTACATCCTGCCCGCCGGGGCGAGTCACGCGGGGAACGCGCAGGTGCTGCGCTTCTGGCGCGGACTGCTCGGCCAGAACGTGATCGAGCTCGCCGACCTGGACGCGGTGGCCGAGACCATCGCGCTGGCCGTGGGCCTCGGCGAGGACATGATCAGCCTGGACGACGGCCTGGCCGACCTCGCCGACATCGGCTCCGAGGCTGGCTCGGCGGTCTCCAGGGCGCTGGCCACGATCGGCTCGTCGCCCGGGACCGTGACGGTCAGCCTGCCGCTTGACGACCTGGACGGGCCGGACGGGAACGTGCGGCTGTGACCGAGTCAGCGGGGCCGACCGGGCCGGCGGGCGGGCATGTCATCGTCGTCGACCTCGGCTACGGCGACGCCGGCAAGGGCACCGTCGTGGACTGGCTGTGCCGCGGCGGCGGGTTCGGGGCAGTGGTGCGGTTCAACGGCGGGGCGCAGGCCGCGCACAACGTGGTCACCCCGGACGGCCGGCACCACACGTTCGCGCAGTTCGGCTCGGGCAGCTTCACGCCTGGGGTGCGGACACACCTGTCCAGGTTCATGCTCGTCGACCCGCTGGCGCTGATCGCCGAGGCCGACCACCTGGCCAGCGTGAGCGTGCCCGACGCGCTCGACCGCCTGAGCGTGGACGCCGACGCCCTGCTCACCACGCCGTACCACCGCGCGGCCAACCGGGCCAGGGAGCTGGCCAGGCCGCCGGGGCAGCGGCACGGCTCATGCGGAATCGGGATCGGCGAGACCGCGCGGTACGCGCTCGCCCACCCGGCCGACGCGCCCCGGGCCGGGGATTGCGCCGACCCTCGGGCGCTGGCGGGCAAGCTGACCCTGCTCAGGGACCGGCTGGCCGCCGAGGCCGGGAGGCGATCGGGCGCTCAGGGGGGCGAGTTCCTCGACGTACCGCCGGTCCGGGACGTCGTGACCGCGTTCGCTGCCTTCGCCGAGCGGGTCGCGCTGGTGGGCGCCGGCTTCCTGCCCGGCCTGCTCCGCGCCGGGCGGGTTGTCTTCGAGGGCGCCCAGGGCGTGCTGCTCGACGAGTGGCGCGGATTCCACCCGTTCACCACGTGGTCCACCACCACGTTCGCGAACGCGGAGACCCTGCTCGCCGAGGCCGGAGCGGCAGCGACCAGGCTCGGCGTGGTCCGCTGCTACGCGACCAGGCACGGGCCGGGGCCGCTGGTCACCGAGGACCCGACCCTGGAGCTGCCCGACCCGCATAACCGTGCGAACCCGTGGCAGGGACCGTTCCGGGTCGGCCACTTCGATGCCGTCGCGCTGCGCTACGCGCTCGACGTGGCCGGCGGCGTGGACGGGATCGCCCTCACCAACCTTGACGTGGCCGAGCGGCACCGGCTGTCGATCTGCGACCGCTACCTGCACGACGGCAGGCCCGTACGCAGGCTGCGCCACGACGCCGGCCGGGACCTGGCCAGGCAGGAACGGCTGACCGGGATGCTGCTGCGCTGCGTTCCCGTGCTCGGCGATCCGGACGGCGGCTGGCCGTCCGCGGTCGCCCGCGCAGCCGCCGCACCGGTGCTGCTCGTCTCCCGCGGGCCCACGGCGCTCGACAAGACCCCGGTCGGCGCTGGCCTGCGCGCGGGCCGGCCGTTGGTCGCCGTCAGAGCTGCAGCGCCAGGTCCACGATGACCGGGGCGTGATCGCTCGGGCCCTTGCCCTTGCGTGCCTCCCGGTCCACCCAGGCGTCCTTCACCAGCCCGGCCAGGGCCGGGTTCGCGTACACCAGGTCGATCCGCATGCCCATCCCCTTGTGGAACGACCCGGCCCGGTAATCCCAGTACGTGAACGGATGCGGCCCCTTGGCGATCCGCGGCACTACGTCGGTGAGCCCGGTCTCGCGCAGCGCCCCAAGCTCGGCCCGCTCGGCCGGCGTGACGTGGGTCGATCCGACGAAGGCGGCCGGATCCCACACGTCGGCATCGGTCGGTGCGATGTTGAAGTCGCCCATGACGGCGAACGGCATGGCCCCGGCGGCTTCCGGCGCGACGGCGACCCGCAGCGCGGCGAGCCAGCGCAGCTTGTAGGCGTAGTGCGGGTCGTCGGGCGTCCTGCCGTTGGGCACGTAGACCGACCGGACCCGCAGCGGCCCGCAGGTGACCGCGAGCGTCCTCGCCTCCAGGGCGGCCTGGTCGGGAAAGCCAGGGTCACCGGGCAGGCCGGGCACCAGGTCGGCCAGGCCCACCCGAGACAGCACCGCAACCCCGTTCCACCGGCCCTCGCCGTGCTGCGCCACCGCGTAGCCGAGCGGCTCGACCGCCTCGGAAGGGAACGCGCCGACCCCGACCTTGGTCTCCTGCAGGCACACCACGTCGGGGGCCGCCTGCTCCAGCCACTCCACCAGCCGCGGCAGCCTGGCCAGCACCGAGTTCACGTTCCAGGTCGCGATCCGCACGCAGTTATCCAATCACGGGCCATCCGTCACCGGACATGCGTGCGGCCCGGCGGATGACGCGCCGGGCCGCACAGCCGCTCGCGGAGTTAGTTGACGAAGACGGCCGGGCTGCCCTTGACGCTGGTGTCCTTGACCGGGCCGAACGTCGCGGAGAAGGTACCGCCAGAGCCGCAAAGCCCGCCGCTCGACGTGAACTTCTGCTTGGTGAACGTAATCGTGTTGCCCTTGTTGGACGAGGTGCCCTTGATGCTCGCCGCCGTGCTCGTGCAGGTGACCGTTCCGACGCCAGTAACGGAGACGGAGACGGTGAAGGAGAGCGGCTTGGACTTGCTTGAGCCGCTGATTGTCACCGGGTCACCCTTGGAGTCGCTGACCGTCACGTCGTAGGGCAGGTTGTTCACCTTCACGCTCTTGACCGTGACGCCCGTGACGTTCACCGTGCACTTGGAGAGCGACTGCGACGTCTGCGACTCGGTCGCCTTGCCCGGCTTAGTCGGGTTGGTCTTGACCTTGGCGCTGAAGGATGCCGACTTGCAGGTCAGCGTCTCGGCGGGGGCCGCGAACACGACGGAGGCGCCCTTAGCGAGCCCCGCCTTGAGCACCGCGCCGGTCTTGACGGCCGTTCCTCCCGCCTTTCCAACCGTCAGGACGTGACCGGTCGCGGCCTGCGCCGGCGCGACCGCTGCGACGACCGCGACCGCAGATGCGGCGACTGCCGCGAATGAAAGGACCTTGCGCATCTACTCTGCTCCTTGCGAGAAGGGACTCTTAGCTCTGAGCCTGCCATGGCATTGCGGCAGTGACTATCAAATCGCGTCAATACAGCGAATCCGAGCATGACCGGCCTACCGGGTCGCTTCTTCCAGCAGCGGCCGTACCCGGGCAAGCAGTTCCCTGAGGTTGTCCTCGCGGGTCAGCGCGTTCGCCTCGTCGATGTCGAGCCAGCGCAGCGGCGCGTGCGCCGACTCGGGTCTGGCCGCGGCCGGGTCCCCGGTGGCCAGCACGAACCTCAGGTCCGCGTGCTCGTGGGCCGGCTCGCTGCGGCTGGCAGGCACCGGCACCACGGCCACCTGGCGCAACTGCCGGTCGGGCCATGCCGCCAGGTCGGGCAGGCCGGTCTCCTCGGCGGCCTCGCGCAGCGCGATCGCCAGCGCGTCGCTCTCCCCGGGATCGCCGTGCCCGCCGACCTGCAGCCAGGCTTGCTGGCGCTGGTGCCAGCGCAGCAGCACCTGACCGGTACCAGGGGCCACGATCAGCGCCGAGGCGGTGAGATGCAGCGACGCCGATCGCAGCCAAGGGTCGGGCACCCGCCGGGCGAGCGCGACAACCCGGTCGACGTCGGCTGCCTCGGCCGCGTCGTGCGTAAGGTAGCCGGCCAGCAGGCCGAGCACGGACTCGGTCGCCTCGCTCATGGCCAGCATGCTTTCACCCCGCGGGCGGCCGCGGGACCCGCGGGCTCGTTCACAGCCGCGTAACCATGCCGAAGCACGCAGGCAACAGCGATGCCGCAGGCTCATGAGGGTGAGGTGAACCGGCATCGAGGGAGGTCCCGATGGCGCAGTGGAGGATACGGCTCGCCGTCCCCGATGACCCCGGCGGTCTGCAGGCGCTCAGGGGCGCGCTCGCCGCCGTCCCGTCGGCGCAGGTGCTCGACCCGCCCGGCGGGGCCGCAAGCAGCGCCAGGGACCTGGTCGTCGACCTGCGGGAGGACTCGCTGCTCGGCGACCTGCTGCGGACGCTGCACGAGATCAGCCCGCAGGTGTTCGTGAGCCGCGTTCCGTGCGCCGAGCAGGCCCCGGCGCCGGGCATCAGGGTGCGCCGGCTGCGCCGGCTGCGCGGGACTGTCAGCGCCGCCGGCTGATCCTGCCTGGCGGTGCCTACCGCCACCGCCGCGACCGGCATCATGGTCGCTAGCGACGGGAGGCGGCCGATGTCCGAGGCAGCGGAGCGAGCGGCGGCGGCGCGGGAAGCGGCGGCGCGGGAAGCGGCCGTTGAGGCGGCGCTGGCCCGGCTCGACCTGGAGACCAAGGTCGGCATCCTGTCGGGACAGGACACCTGGTCGCTGCCGGCGGTGCCGCAGATCGGGCTCGCCAGCATCGTCATGTCGGACGGCCCGGTCGGAGTCCGCGGTACCCGGTGGAGCGCCGAGTACCCGTCGATCGCCTTGCCGAGCCCGACCGCGCTGGCCGCGACCTGGGACCGTGACCTCGCCAGGGCGGCCGGGCGGCTGCTCGGCCAGGAGGCGCGCGGCAAGGGCGTGCACGTGCTGCTCGCGCCCACGGTGAACCTGCACCGCAGCCCGCTCGGCGGCCGCCACTTCGAGGCCTACTCCGAGGATCCGCTGCTCACCGGGGCGATCGGCGCCTGCTACGTGGCCGGAGTGCAGGACCACGGGGTCGCGACCACGGTCAAGCACTTCGTGGCCAACGACTTCGAGACCGACCGGTTCACGGTGAGTGTCGAGGTCGGCGACCGTGCCCTGCGCGAGCTCTACCTGGCTCCGTTCGAGATCATCGTGCGCGACGCCGGGGCCTGGGGCGTGATGTCCGCCTACAACGCGGTCAACGGCGTCTCGATGACCTGCAATGCCGTCCTGCAGCGCGGCGTGCTCAAGGACGAGTGGGGCTTCGACGGTGCCGTGGTGTCGGACTGGCTGGCGGCGCGCGATACCGTCGCCACCGCCCTCGGCGGGCTCGACGTCGCGATGCCGGCGATGGGCAGCCCGTGGGGCGCCCGACTGGTCGCGGCGACGCGGGACGGCTCGGTCCCTGCCGAGGTGATCGACGAGCAGGTCCGCCGGGTGCTGCGGCTCGCTGCTCGGGTGGGTGCCCTCGCGGGGGCACCCGAGGCGGTGCCCGCACGGCGCAGGCCGGCCGCGCTGGACGGCGCCGCGCTGGCGAGGGAGATCGCCGCGCGCTCGTTCGTGCTCGCCAGCAACTCCGGCGGTGCGCTGCCGCTTGACCCGGCGGGTATCTCCAGCGTGGCGCTGTTCGGCGCGCTCGCCGCCGAGGCCCGGGTCCTGGGCGGCGGCAGTGCGACGGTCTTCCCCGAGCACGTCGTCTCGGCGCTCGACGGCCTGAGCGCCGCGCTGCCCCGCTCGGTGCGCCTGACCTACGCGACCGGCGCTGATCCGCGGGCGAGGCTCGCGCCAGCGGCCGCGCCGCGGTGGGCGCAGCTGCACGCCACCTTCCGCGACGCATCGGGCGCGGCCCTGTACGAGACGCCGCTGCTGACGGGGGCCGGCCGGTGGATGGACATGCCTTCGGGGGTCAGCCCGCGCGCGGTGACGTCGGTGGAGATCACCGGCCTGCTGACCGCCGCAAGCACCGGCGCGCACCTGATCGGCATTGGCGGCATCGGCAGGTTCACGCTCACCGCGGGCGGCAGGCGGATCTTCGCCGGCGAGCTCAAGCCGGCCGCAGGCGACCTGGCCCGCGCGTTCCTTGCGCCGCCCGAGCAGCGGGTGGCGCTGCCGATGCAGGCGGGAGATGTCGTGCGGGTGACGCTCGCGCAACAGGTCAGCCTGGTGGAGGGTTTCGCTGTCGTGTCGATGAGCCTGCGCTACGGGCCGCCGCAGGCCAGTGCCGACGACCTGCTCGACGAGGCCGAGCGGATCGCCGCCGCCAGCGACGTGTCGGTGGTGGTGGTCGGCACGACCGAGGAAGTGGAGTCCGAAGGGTTCGACCGCACCAGCCTTGGACTGCCCGGCCGTCAGGACGAGCTGGTCATGCGCGTGGCCGCGGCGTGCCCCCGCACGATCGCCGTCGTCAGCACAGGCTCGCCCGTCGAGCTGCCCTGGGCGGATGACGTCGGCGCCGTTCTGCTCACCTGGTTCGGCGGCCAGGAGGTCGGGCACGCGCTCGCCGACGTGCTGCTCGGCATCGCCGAACCCGGCGGGCGGCTCCCCACCACCTGGCCGGTCGCCGCGGCGGACTGCCCCGTGCTGTCGACCACGCCGCGGGACGGCGTGCTGCGCTACGACGAGGGCGTCTTCGTCGGGTACCGGGCGTGGCAGCGCTCGGCGGCCGCGCCGCGCTACCCGTTCGGGCACGGCCAGGGCTATACCACGTGGGCGTACGAGCACATCGCCGTGGACGGTCTTCGGGTGGGCGTCACCGTGCGCAATACCGGCGACAGGCACGGCCGCGAGGTCGTGCAGCTCTACCTGGCACCGGACGGCCCGGCACCGGACGGCCCGGCACGAGACAGCCAGGATCCGGACAGGCCGGTCCGCTGGCTGGCCGGGTTCGCGATAGCCGCCGCCGGGCCAGGCCAGGCCGTGACGGTGACCACGGAGCTTCCGGCCAGGGCGTTCCAGGTGTGGGACGGCGGCTGGCGCACCGTGCCCGGCCGGTACGCGGTCCAGGCCGGGCGCAGCATCGCCGACCGCCGGATCGCCGCCAGTCTCACCGTGCCCTAGGAGCCGGTGACCGCGCGGATCGACTCGCGCAGCGACGACATCGTCGCCAGCACGGCGGACGGCTCGTAGCCGCAGTGCGCCATGCAGTTCGCGCACCGCGGGTCCTTGCCGCGGCCGTAGGCATCCCAGTCGGTGGTCTCAATCAGCTCGCGGTAGGTGCTCGTGTACCCGTCGGCCATCAGGTAGCACGGCCGCTGCCAGCCGTGCAGCGAGTACGAGGGGATGCCCCACGCCGTGCAGCCGAAGTCGGCCTTGCCCTCAAGGAAGTCGAGGAACAGCGGCGAGTGGTTCAGCCGCCAGCGCTTCCTGTTCCCGTCGGCGAACGCCTTGCGGAACAGCTCCCTGGTCTCGGTCACGCCTAGGAAGTGCTCCTGGTCGGGCGCCTTCTCGTAGGCGTAGGCCGGCGAGATCATCATCTCGTCCACCCGCAGGTCGTCGTTGAGGTAGTTCAGCACGTCGATCACCGTCTGCGGCGAGTCGGTGCTGAAGAACGTGGAGTTCGTGGTGACGCGGAAGCCGCGCCGCTGGCACTCCCTGATCGCGGCCACGGCCTGGTCGAACACGCCGTCCTTGCACACCGAGGCGTCGTGCCGCTCGGCGAGGCCGTCGATGTGGACGGCCCACGCGAAGTAGGGCGATGGCCGGAACTTGTCCAGCTTCTTCGGTATCAGCAGCGCGTTCGTGCACAGGAAGACGAACTTCTTGCGCTTGACCAGCTCGGCGACCAGCACGTCGATCTGTGGGTGCATGAGCGGCTCGCCGCCCGCGATCGAGATCATCGGGGCGCCGCACTCGTCGATGGCGTCGAGCGCCTGCTGCACCGGCATCCGCTGCTTGAGCACCGACGCGGGTTTCTGGATCTTGCCGCAGCCCGCGCACGCGAGGTTGCAGGCGAACAGCGGCTCGAGCTCGACGAGCAGCGGGAACTTCTCCCGCCCCGCGAGCTTGTTCCGCAGCAGGTAGGTCGCGATCCGCATGCTCTGGCGCAGCGGCATGCTCATGGTTGCCTCAGCTCCTTGGGAAGGCCGAACTGCACGGACTCCGTGGCGACCGCGACCTCCCTGGTCTGGACGGCTCCCAGACCCGAGAGCGCGGTGACGATCTGGGTGACGATCGCTGGCGGTGCCGACGCGCCGGCGGTGACCCCGATGGTCCGCACCCCGGCCAGCCAGCCGAGCTCGATGTCCTCGGGCCCGTCCACCAGGTAGGCCGGCGCGCCCGCTCGCTCCGCGGTCTCCACCAGGCGCAGCGAGTTGGACGAGTTCGCCGAGCCGGCCACGAGGACCAGGTCCGCCCGGCCGGCGACGGCGCGCACCGCGAGCTGGCGGTTGGTGGTGGCGTAGCAGATGTCGTCGCTGCCCGGGCCGCGGGCGCCAGGGAAGCGCTCGGTGATGGCGTCCACCATGTCGCGCGCGTCGTCGGCGGCCAGCGTGGTCTGCATCAGGTAGGCGACCTTGGCGGGGTCAGCGGGCCGCAGCCTCGCCACGTCGGCCGGAGTCTCCACCAGGACCGTCGAGGACGGCGCCTCGCCGAGGGTGCCCTCCACCTCCTCGTGACCGGCGTGCCCGATCAGCGCCACCAGGTAGCCGTCCGCGGCGAACCTGCGGGCCTCCGCGTGCACCTTGGACACCAGCGGGCAGGTGGCGTCCACGGCCCGCAGTGCCCGCCGGGACGCCTCGCTCCGCACGTCGGGCGCGACCCCGTGCGCGGAGAACACCACGACCGCGCCGTCGGGGACGTCGCCGAGCTCATCGACGAACACCGCACCGAGGTTGGCAAGCCTCGCCACAACGTGCGCGTTGTGCACGATCTGCTTGCGCACGTAGACCGGCGGCCCGAACCGCTCGAGCGCGAGTTCCACGATCTCGATCGCGCGCTCAACGCCCGCGCAGAACGACCTCGGGCCGGCCAGCAGCACCTCCCTCGTGCCGCAGGCGGCGGCCCAGCGGGCAAGTGTGTCGCCCGCGGCCCGCAGCGACGCAAGCGCGGCGAGGCCGCCAGGCACGATGCGCGGGCTGAGCAGCGGCCGGTCGGGGGTGTCGGATATCGCCCTGACCACCACGGCAGGGCGGCCCGCGGCGCCGGCCAGCAGCGGCGCCGACTCCATGTCAGCGGCGATCGCGCCACCCGCCGCGAGCGCCGCGTGGTCGGCGCCGCGGACCAGCCGGTCGACCGTTACCACGGGGCCGGTCAGGGCGCGCAGGCCAGCCCGGCGCAGCTCGCCGGCCAGCAGCGGTGCCGACTCGCAGCGCACCACGCCAGGCCCGGCGCCGGACACCTGCGTGGCCACCACCAGGTCGCCCACCGCGGTCTGCGCGGTCAGCCCGGCAGCGACGCCGCCGACGGCCAGCATCGCGTGGCCTGATCCGCCGAGCCTGGCCGCGGCCGCGGCGGCCCTTGCGGGCCCGTAGCCGGTCCTGACCACCTCGCCGCGCCCGGCCAAGCCGCGCCGCAGCGCCCTGGCCTCGACTCCGAGCGGTGCGCAGACCAGCAGGGCAGGCGGCCCGCCAGGCCCGTCCCGGCCCTCCCCGGCCCGCGGCCGAGCCGTCAGCAGTGTGCCAGGATCGCTCATGTCGCCCCGTTCAGGTACCGGCCGAGCGCACTCACCGGGAACACCAGCCGGTACAGGTGGTAGTTGATGTAGAAATCGCCGGGGAAGCCCGTCCCGGTGAACTGCGGCTCGTCCCACGTCCCGTCCTCACGTTGCGCGGCACCCAGCCAGGCGACCCCGGCCTCCGCGCTGCGCCGCGCGTCCTCGCCGCCCGCCGCGAGCAGCGCGAGCAGCGCCCATGCGGTCTGCGACGCGGTCGACTCGCCCCGGCCGGCCCAGCTGGCATCGGCGTACGACCTGAGGTCCTCGCCCCAGCCGCCATCGTCGTTCTGGTGCTCGATCAGCCACCGGACGGCGCGCCTGATCGCCGGCTTGCCCGGCCGCACGCCGGCGGCGATCAGCGCGGGCACCACGGCCCCGGTGCCGTATACGTAGTTCGCGCCCCAGCGGCCGAACCAGGAGCCGTCTGGCTCCTGCGCGCGCAGCAGCCAGGCCACGCCGCGCCGCGCCGCGCGGCCGCCTGCCAGGCCCGCCGCGGCCAGCGCCTCGACCGTGTGCGCGGTCACGTCGGCCGACGGCGGGTCGATGACCTCGCCGAAATCGCAGAACGGCAGCCTGGTCACCAGCCGGCCGGTGTTGTCGGCGTCGAACGCGCCCCACCCGCCGTCCCGGCTCTGCATGCCGGTCAGCCAGGCCAGCGCACGCGGCGCGGCCCCCGCGGCCGCGTTCACCCCGCGGCCGTCAGCGCCGTCGCCGGTCAGCGTGACCCGCCCGAGCGCGAGCAGCACCTCGGCGGTGTCGTCGATGTCCGGGTAGCCGTCGTTGTCGAACTCGAACGCCCAGCCCGACGGCGCGAGCCCGGGACGGCGCACCTGCCAGTCGCCGGGACCGCGGATCTCCTCGGCGAGCACCCAGCGCGCGGCGGCCTGGAGCGCGGGGTTGGTGGCCTCGACGCCCGCGTCGGCCAGCGCGATCATCGCCAGCACGGTGTCCCACACCGGCGACTGGCACGCCTCGAGCCGCCTGACCGGTCCGCCGGGCGTCTGTTCCCAGATCGTGAACCTGTCAAGGCCCGCCAGGCCGCGCCGGATCACCGGGTGGTCGAGGCCGTAGCCGAGCAGGTGCAACGCGATCAGCGAGTACACCCACGGCGGCTGGATGCCGCCCCAGCATCCGTCCTGTTCCTGGCGCGCGACGATCCACTCGGCGCAGCGCCGGATCGCGGCGGCGCGAACCGCGGCGGCCGGGCGGGTGCCGCCCACGTGCCGCTCGTAGCGGTGCAGTACCCAGTCGAGGCCGCGGAACGCGCGAGTCCACCAGTCCGCGTCCCGGGCCGCCGCTCCCCCGGCCGCCCCTGCTGCCCCGGCGTGCAGCTCGGCGAGGCTGAACGGCAGTGAGCGCACCGGGCGAAGGGATCCCACGATGGTCAGCGGGACGATCGTCTGGCGGGCCCAGCACGCCCAGTCGTAGACGTTCAGCGGGAACCAGGCGGGCAGGTAGATCAGCTCGGGCGGCATCACGGGCAGGTCGTCCCATGACCACTCGCCGAACATGGCCAGCCACATGCGGGTGAAGACCCTGGTGGCCTCGATCCCGCCGCGCTCGCGGATCCAGTCCGCCGCCCGCGCCATGTGCGCCGCCTCCGGCGGGTCGCCTGCCAGCCGCAGCGCGGTGTAGGCCTCGACCGTGGTGGACAGGTCGCCGTCACCGCCGCGGAAGTTCGCCCAGGTGCCGTCGGATCGCTGGCAGGACCTGATCCACCGGCCGGCCGCGGCCGTCTGGCCGTCGGTGCGGATACCGAGGAACTCGCGCAGCAGCAGGTCCTCGGCGTCCATGGTCACGTTGGTCTCCAGCTCGCCCTTCCACCAGCCATCGGAGTGCTGCAGGCCGAGCAGGTGACCGACCGCGCGGCCCAGGGTCGCTCGGGCGTCCGTGCCCGGCAGCCCGGCCACGTCCGTGCCCGACAGCGCAGCGGCTGGGGTCACCATTGCCGCGCCGTGATGAATTCCGCGATCCCTGACAGCTCGGCCCGAACATCGTCAGGAATCTCAGCCTCGCCGAGGCTGTCTTTCGCCGAGGCCATCGCGGCGTCGGCCTCCGCCTCGACCCACTTGCGCCCGCCGGCCTCATCGGTCAGCTCCGCGGCCCTGACCAGCTCGGACTCGGTCAGCGGGTCGGGCGAGGCCAGCAGCGCCGCGAGGTCCCCGCCGGCGTCCGTGCCGCTGGTGAGCGCGGCCACGACCGGAAGGGACCGCTTCCTCGCCCGCAGGTCCGACCTGACCGGCTTGCCGGTCACCTCCGGAGCCCCCCAGATGCCGAGCAGGTCGTCGGTGAGCTGGAAGGCGAGCCCGATCTGGGCGCCGAACCCGGCAAGCGCCATCGCCGTTGCGGCCGGGCCGCCCACGTAGATCGCGCCGATGCTGCACGCGCAGGCCATCAGCGCGGCCGTCTTGTCCGCCGCCATGTCGAGGCACTCGGTGATCGTTACGTCGTCCCGGCGCTCGAACGCCAGGTCAGCGCCCTGGCCGGCGATCAGCCGCTGCACGGCGGCAAGCAGGCACCGCGACGCCCACATGCCCTGCGGGGCCGGCCCCTCCAGCAGGAGGTCATGCGCGAGCGCGAGCAGCGCGTCGCCAGCCAGGATCGCCGGACCGACACCGAACGCGCTCCAGGCCGTCGGCCGGTGCCTGCGCTCGGTGTCCCCGTCCATGATGTCGTCATGCAGCAGCGAGAAGTTGTGCACGAGTTCCACCGCCACGGCCGCGGGCAGGGCTCGCTCGGCGGGCGCGCCGACGGCCCGCGCCGAGAGCAGCGCCAGCGCGGGCCGGAGCGCCTTGCCGGACGCGGGTTGCCGGCTCGGCTGCCCGTCCAGGCCGGCGAGCCCGAGGTGATAGCTCACCACGGGGCGCACGTCCTGGCTCAGCCGCTCGGTGGCGGCCGCGATCGCCGGGCCGACCAGATCGCGCGCGGTGGCCACCCCCGCAGGCATGGTCGCGGTCACCCGGCCACCCCGCTGCGCGCCGCCGCTCGCTGGCTGACCAGCTCCTGTGCTGCGTTATGCCCGCTTCGCACGGCACCCTCCATCGTGTCCGGCCATCCGGTCTTGGTCCACGCCCCGGCCAGCACGAGCCCGCCGGTATCGGTCCCGGCCTCCGGCCGCAGCGCGGCCGTGCCCGGTCCCTGCCTGAACGTCGCTCGCCGCTCCCTGGTGACGAAGAAGTCACTGATCCGCGCCTGCGACGCGGCGGGAAAGAGCAGTTCAAGCGCGGGGACGAACCGCTCGCGCAAGCTGGCCACCGGCACGTTCACGTACTCGTCAGCCGCGGACAGCGAGACGGCCAGGTACTGTCCGGATGTCAGGCCGGCCTGCCTGGTCTTGTCGAAGATCCACTGCACAGGCGAGTCGACCGCGGCGGCGAACGGCAGCGGCATGACCGGCCGGTCGTAGACCACGTGCACGTTGACGATCGGCGAGCTGCCAAGCTCCGCCCACCTGCCCGCGCCAGGCACTCCGGCCTGCCCAGCCAGCCTGGCCGCCTGCTCGGCGGGCACCGCGAGCACCACAGTGTCGGCCGTCAGCGCCTGGCCGCACGGCGCCCCCGCACCGCCGCTGGCCTGCTGGCCGGAGTCCTGGCCGACGTCGTGGCCCGAGTCGTGGTGCAGGGCGATGCTGAACCCGCCGCCCGGTAGCGCCTCGATCCCGGTGACCCTGGCCCCGAGCCGCACGGCCACCCCTGCCCTGGCCAGGGCGGCGCCAGCCGCGTCCGCGTGCAGGTCGCCGAGCGGCACGGTCGCGATCCCGATGTCGGCGGCATCCCTGGTGCCGAGCAGCGCCATCTTTACCACGGTGGCGGCCAGCGCCGCGCTCGCGTCGTCGCCGGCGATGTTCAGCGCCGAGACGATGAACAGGTCCCACAGCACCCGGCGGGTCCGCTCGTCCTGGCCCCTGGCGGCCAGCCAGCTGCCGAGCGCAGCGGCGTCCATGGCCGGCCCGCCGGGGTCGGCGAACCGCATGGCCAGCGCCGCCCGCGCCACGCCGAGCCGCTGGGCAGGCGAGAGCAGCCGGTAGCCGGCCAGCGCCGGCCCCATGTGCAGCGGGCCGGGCAGCGCCGTCCGGCGCAGCCTGGCCGGGCCGGCCGGCGACAGCACGGTCACGTCGAACCGCTCCTGTATCCGCACCGAGCCGGTCACGCCGAGCCTGGCCAACAGGCCGCGGTAGCTCGTGCAGCAGCGCAGGAACACGTGCTGGCCGTTGTCGATCACCATGTCGCCGCGCCGGAACGAGGACGCGGCGCCGCCGAGCCTCGGCCGCGCCTCGAGCAGCGTGACGGCGAAGCCTGCCTCGCGGAGCCGCAGCGCCGCGGAGATCCCGGCGAGGCCGCCGCCGATCACCACCGCGCTGCGGCTGCCACTTTGGTCTTGCGGGCGCGGCGCCGCGGAGGTCCCGGCGAGGCCGCCGCCGATCCCGACGGCGGGCCTGGCGGTCATGGCCCGCCCCCTGGCGCCCCCCGCCGGCCCAGGCCGGCCAGCGCGCTGACGGCGACCATCGCCTTCTGGCTGGCAGGCAGCGACATCCGGCGGCTGAGGGCGTCCTGCGGCGCCGCGCTGATGTGGTCGAGCAGCCGCAGGTAGATACCGGCCATCGCGCCCGCGCACGCGGCGCTGCGCCGATCGAGCATGGGCAGCAACCGCAGGCCGCTCGCGTACCACTCCTGGGCGCGCCGCGCCTCGAACCTGACAAGCCCGGCCAGGTCGCCGGCCAGCCAGCCGCGTCCGTCAGGCCCGCCAGGAGCCAGCGTGCAGCCGAACTGATTGATGTCCTGCGCGGGCAGGTACACCCGCCCGTTGCCGAGGTCCTCCCTGATGTCCCGCACGATGTTGGTCAGCTGCAGCGCCACGCCGAGCGCGTCGGCGAGCGGCTCCGCAGCCACCTGGTCCGTGCTGCCGAACACGCCGAGCGACAGCCGGCCGATCGAGCCTGCCACGCACCGGCAGTAGTGCTCGAGCTCGGCGAAGGTCGGGTAGCTCGTGCCCCTGACGTCGGCCTCGCACCCGTCGATCAGCTCGCCGAACGCTGCCAGCGGGATCGAGAACCTGCGGGCCGCGTCGTCCAGGGCGACGAGCACGGGGTCGTCGGCCGGCGGCGGGCTCCCGGCGGCCAGCGCGGCGACCGCCGAGCGTGCCTGCTCGAGCGCGACGATCTTGTCGGCTGGCGGCAGGGTGCCATCGCCGATGTCGTCGATGCGCCGGGCCAGCGCGTAGACGGCGGACAGCGCGCGCCGCTTGTCGCCGGGCAGCAGCGAGATCCCGTAGGAGAAGTTCTTGGCCTGCCGGCGGGTGATCCGCTCGCACTGGCCGTACGCCGCCCGGACGTCGCTCGCC
Source organism: Streptosporangiaceae bacterium (assembly GCA_035517035.1). GTDB lineage: Bacteria > Actinomycetota > Actinomycetes > Streptosporangiales > Streptosporangiaceae > Chersky-822. The sequence continues at coordinate 76,980 of DATIZP010000112.1, forward strand.
GCATCGCGGGTGGTGGTCACGACCTCACCTGCCCTTCGCCCAGGCGCCAGCGAGCTCGGCCACGGTCCGGCGCCCGCTCGGCCGGGGAGCCGCGGCGAGCACGTCGTAGTCGGCCGCGGCGATCGCGTGCAGCGCTGCCCGACCTCCCGCGACGTAGCCGGCCACGGCCGCCCTGGCCGCGCCGCGCAGCGTGCCGATCAGCGGCGCGCCCTGGTCGATCAGCGATCGCGCCCTGCGGACTTCGAAGGCCATCAGCGCGCGCACGCCGGGACCCGCGTGGGCCTGCGCCAGGTCCCGCTCGGTGCAGGCGTAGCCGCGCAGGTCCTCCTGCGGCAGGTAGATGCGGCCGGCCCGCAGGTCCTCGGCGACGTCCTGCCAGTGCTCGGCGAGCTGCAGGCCGGTGCAGATCAGGTCGGAGAGCTCGGCCCGCTCGGCGGTGTGGCAGCCGAAGACGTGCAGCACGATCCGCCCGACCGGGTTGGCCGAGAGCCGGCAGTAGCCGAGCAGGTCGGCGAAGGTCTCGTACCTGCTCACCTCCTGGTCCTGCCGGTTGGCCACGATCAGGTCGACGAGCGGCGCGAGCGGGATGCCGCAGTCAGCGACCGACTCGCGCAGCCCGGCCACCACAGCCAGGGACGGGCTGCCCGGTGTCCCGGGTCCCGCGGGTGCGCCGGGTCGGCCGGCGGGCGGGTAGAGCCGGCGGACGTCGTCCTCGAGCTCGGCCAGCAGCCGCAGCCGGTCGGCGGGCGGCGCCTCGTCGCCGATGTCGTCCACGGTCCTCGCGTAGGCATAGACGGCCATCAGGTGACGCCGGTATCGAGCGGGCAGCAGCCGCAGCGCCACCGGAAAGTTCTCGTGCCCCGCCTGTGCGCGAGCGCCGGCCGCAAGGGACTCCACCTGTCCCGCGGCCGGCCGCTGCCCAACGTCAGGCACCCGGTCAGGCGGATCCTTGGCCAGCCCGGATGCCGTGATGCTCCTCCCGTCAGCGGTCACGATCTCTATCTCCGCACGTTCCCAATTCGATTGCAAACAGTGACATTGGCGTCACCTGATGCGTGCGTCGTGTTCTCCCGACTGACCATGGGGAATGCGTTCTGAGTAATTACCTGTGGTTATGTACCTTCAGTGTTTGTTTTTACGATTAAGTCGGCCTGACGCCAGGCCCCGGCCAGTGAGAGCGGCGTGACCAGGAAGCCTGCGGTGGCTGCCGGGGAGCCGACGGGCTAGTCTCGCCCCATGAGCAGGGATCATCGGGCGGCACGGTGAGGGAAGAGGCAGACACCACCAAGGACTCAGGTTCAGGCGCGGATATCACGGCTCAGCCATTCAGGAACGCTCCGACTCGGCCACGGCGGCCATCGCTGGGCGGCGGCACGCCAGCCCAGGAGCGCGAGCTCGGCACCCAGGGCAGGCTGACCGTCCGGCGGCTTCTTGACGCCGGCCTGGCCGAGTTCGACGAGCGCGGATTCCAGGCGGTCAGGGTGGACGACATCGTCCGGCGCGCCAGGACCTCGCACGGGACGTTCTACCTCTACTTCTCCAACAAGGACGACTTGTTCCGCACCCTGCTGCGGGACGCGCTGCACGACATGGAGGTCATCACCGACGACTTCCCGGTGGTGACTAGCAACGAGACGGGCCGCTCCGCGCTCCGCAAGTGGATCCACAGCTTCAGCGACACCTACCTGGCACACGCCACCGTGATCAGGATCCTGAGTCAGGCCGACATCGTCGGGGAAGAGGTCTACGGCGACGGGCTCCAGCTGCTGTTCAGGCTGTCGGAGGCTATCGCCCAGGGCATGACCGCGGCCGCACTCGGCCGCGACCCCGAGTCGGGGGCCGGCCAGGCCCAGCATGCCGAGCTCACCGCGCTGGCCTGCCTGATGATGCTTGAGCGGATCAACTACCTGATGAGCGTCGAGGTCAGGCTGCCGCGGGACGAGATGATCGATCGCCTGAGCGCGATCATCTACGCCGCCTTCCATACCCCCTGAGCCGGGCCGGATCAGGGGGGCCGGATCAGGCGGGGCTGATCAGGCGGGGCGGTCGGTGCGCAGCAGGCCGTAGACCACGCCGTCACGCCACTGGCCGTCACGCCAGCCGACGCCGCGCCGCACGCCCTCCCTGGTGAACCCGGCCTTCTCGAGCGCGCGCTGCTCGGCCACGTTGCCTGCCTCGGTAATCGCCTCGATCCGGTGCACGGCGGTGTGCGCGAACAGGTACCGCGCCAGTGCCGCCTGCGCCACGGTACCGAGTCCACGGCCCCTGGCCGCAGGCAGCACGGCGATGCCGATCTCCCAGTAGTGCGCGGCCACCGCCGCCGGGTGCCGGCGCCAGCTGACGAACCCGGCGGGCTCGCCGCCCGCCAGCACCATCAGCACGCCGCCGTCGGGACCGATCAGCCTGTTCTCGGCCCAGCCACGGCGCCAGCGGAGCTGATCGTTCCACCCGAACCAGGCGTACTCGCCGGTCGACGCCGGGTCCTGGGTCAGCCGCTCCAGGATCGGCAGGTCGTCCTGCCCCACCGGCCGCAGTTCGACCTCGGACCCGGCTTCCATCGGCGCCCCCCCCCCGCGAGTCAGGCGCTCAGCCAGACCGCCGCCTCAGGGGCGTGCACCAGGAACGTAAGCGCCTCGGTGTAGTACAGCCGCACGCCGCGGGCGTCATGCGAGTCATAGCCGATCGACAGGTCGGGCGCGAGGAACATCTCGAAGTCGCCACCGCGGAGCGAGACCACGAATGCGCCGTCCACCGCCGGTGCCCGGTGGATCGGCCCGCCGACCAGGCCGGCCAGATGGTCCCGGACGGGGACGCCGTGGTCGAGGACCTCGCCGCTCGCCGCGTACGCACCGTGGCTGAGCACCAGCGCGTACGGCCCGCCCACCCCGGCCAGGCGCAGCGTCTCCACCGCCGTGCCCACGGCGTCCGGGTACTGCCTGACGTCGTCGGGCAGCGCGATCGGCCGATGCGGCGAGGCGGCCCGCAGGCCGGCGATGCCGGCGGCCGGGTAGCCGCCGAAGACCGCGCGGTCCTCTGCGAGCGCCATCACCGCGGCCGCGTCCCTGGCCGGCTGCCAGTCCGGGTCCCTGGCGCCGCGCTCGACGTCGTCGACCGCCTGCCTGCTCACCGTGAACGGCACCCGGAGCTCGACCACCGGCTGGGCGGTGCGCCGGCGTGCGGTCACCCCGTCGGCTGGCGGGTCGGCGTCGGCCAGGTGACCGGTGCCGACCGCCGCGAGCAGCCAGTCCGCCGAGGTGTTCACCTCGGCGACGCGGCGGCCCGCCAGGTCGAGCGTGAACGTCCGCCGTGCCTCGTCCTCGATGCTGGCCCAGGCGGCCGACGAGACCGGAGCGAGTTCCCTGTGCAGGTTGTTCATCCTGATCTGCTCCTTTACAGGCCGCCGATTCGCAGCGATCGGTCGCTTGCGCCTGCCGTGGCCCCCGGCGGTCCGCCCGAGCCAGGGGGCCCAGGCAGGTCGTCAAGGAAGTCCGCCGATGGCGCGAAGAACAGGCCGCCGGTCATCGCGGTCGAGAAGTCAAGTATCCGGTCGTAGTTGCCCGGCGGCCTGCCGACGAACATGTTGGCCAGCATCTGCTCGGTGACCTCGGGCGTCGCCGCGTAGGCGATGTAGTAGGTGCCGAACTCCCTGCGCCCTGCGGCGCCGAACGGCATGTTGGCCCGCACGATCTGCCGCTGGGTACCGTCCGCCTCGGTGATCGTATTCAGCGCCACATGCGAGTTGGAGGGCTTGACATCGTCGGGAAGCTCGATGTCGGACAGCTTGCTCCGGCCGATGACCCGCTCCTGGTCCTCCACGGCCAGTGCGTTCCAGGCCGCCACGTCGTGCAGGTACTTCTGCACGATCACGTAACTGCCGCCGGCGAAGCACGGATCCGCACCGCCGACGATCGCCGCCCGTTCCGCGGCTGCCCCGGCCGGGTTCTCCGTCCCGTCGACGAACCCGATCAGGTCGCGCTCGTCGAAGAACCGGAAGCCGTGCACCTCGTCGCAGACCGTGACCGCCGCGGCCAGCCGGCCCATCACCTGGGTCGCGAACTCGAAGCACAGGTCCATCCGGTTCGCCCTGACGTGGAGAAGCAGGTCACCGGGGGTGCCGACGGCGCTGTGGCGGCTGCCGCGCACGTCGCGGAACGGATGCAGTTCCGCCGGGCGGGGGCCACAGAACAGCCGGTCCCATGCCAGCGAGCCGACGGCGGCCACGCAGGCGAGCGCGCCATCTGGCACCCGGAATCCCACCGACCGCTGCAGCGCGGCCAGGTCAGCGAGCACCCCGCGGGCCGCGGCCTCGCCGCCCGGGTTGATCGTGACCACGAGGAAGACCGCCGCCTCGGTCAGCGGGCTGAGCACGGGCTGTGGCGTCGGCCCTGGCTGCGTCACCGCCGTCGCTCTCCCATCTGCGCACTCCCCGGCACCGCGATTACGGCTTACCCTAGCGGCTCGGCGCCGGGCGCCGGCAGGTCAGGCGCCGGCAGATCGGTGTACTTGGTCGCGACGCTCCGCGAGGTATCCACCGGGTACTTCGCCGCGTTCTTCGCGATCTTCTCGATCAGCGCGGATTCCAGGTCCACGCCGAGCACGTCGGCCTGGCGCAGCAGGTAGGCGAGCACATCGGCCATCTCGTCACGGACCGCTCCGGCCAGCTCCGGATCGGCCATCACCCGGGCGGACTCCTGCTCGGTACGCCACTGGAACAGCTCGGTGAGCTCGCCCACCTCGCCGGTCAGCGCCATGACAAGGTTCTTCGGCGTGTGGAACCGCTCCCAGTCGCGCTCGGCAGCGAAGGCGCGCAGCCGGCCCTGCAGGTCGGGGATGGCCACGGTCAGAGCCCCGCAGCGACCGGGATCACCCACTCGCCGATCATCTCGAGCGGGGTGATCGACGAGACATTCGCGACCCTCCCGTGCGCGTGCGTGATCCCGAGGGCGGCCAGGTCGCGCAAACGCTCGATGATCGCCTCGACGTGCTCGCCGTCGGGCCCCGGGTCCATCGGCAGCATGACGGTCTTCTCGATCTCGTCGTAGTCGCGGCCCAGCGCCTCGCAGTGCCCGCGCAGCACGTCCAGCTTGCGCTCAAGGTCCGGTCCGGCGAACAGGTTGCAGGCCTGCGCGTACCGCGCGACCAGGCGCAGCGTCTTGCGCTCGCCGCCGCCGCCGATCAGGATCGGCGGATGCGGGCGGCGCAGCGACTGCGGCGAGTTAAGCGTGCGCGCGAGGTGGTAGTGCTTGCCCGAGTACGGGCCATCGTCGCCGCTCCACATCTGCAGGCAGATCTGCAGCGCCTCCTCAAGGCGCTCGAACCGCTCGGCCACGGGCGGGAACGGCAGGCCGAGGCCGCGCGACTCGTCCTCGTTCCACGCCGCGCCGATGCCCAGCCAGGCCCGGCCGCCGGAGACCACGTCCAGCGTGGTTACACACTTGGCCAGCAGCCCAGGCTCGCGGTAGACCACCGCCGTGACCCAGGCGAGCAGCTCGATCCGTGACGTGCTCGCCGCCAGGTACCCCAGGGTGGTGTATGCCTCGAGCATGTCGTTCTCGGGCGGCCCGATCACGCCGATCTGCCAGACGTGATCCATCACCGAGAGCATGGCGAACCCGGCCTGCTCGGCGGTCGCGGCAATGCTGGCCAGGTCCCGGCCGAGCGTCTGCGGCCCGCCGGGCCAGGTGAAGTCTGGTATGTGCAGGCCAAGCTTCATGATGGCTCCTTCCGAGCCAGGGACAGGCGGCGATAACCAGACCTTATCGACAGCTCCCGGCGGCCCGCGGTGAGCCATCCCGTGGCCGGCCGTCCCGCGGCCGGCCGATAATGTACCAACCTCACACGTCCGCGCTTGTGCGCTGCGGGCGGAGGACGGGTTCGTGCGCTACGGGCGAGGACGGCGAGCAGGCGAGTGATGACTCCAGGCAGCGGCTCGCCCGCCGGTCGGCCAGGATGATGGTTGCGGTCGCCTGGCTGCGCCGCAGGCTATATCCGCTGCTCGCAACGGTCGGCCTGATCGCGTTCGGGATGGGCTCGTCCACCTGGTGGGGCCCGCACCTCGCCGGATCCTCGGCCTGGGCGCTGCCGCACGACCTGTGGGGGACGCTGGTGGCCGCCCGGCGGCTGCTCCACCTGGACCTCGGCGGCCTGTACACGCCGCCCACCGGGCTGGTCACGTTCCCCGGCGCCGCGGTGATCCTGATTCCGGCCGTCGCGGTGATCGAGGCGGCCGGCCTGTCGCTGCGCATCCCTGGCCCGCACTACCCGCATCCGGCGGCGTGGCTCATCGCCGGGCCCTACCAGATCGCGCTGTCCGCCACCGCACTCTTCGCCGCCGACGCGCTGGCCGAGCGCCTGGGCGCGGCCTGGCCGAAGCGGCTGCTGCTCGCCGCGGCGAGCGCCTTCGCGCTGTGGAGCGTCTCGGTGCAGTGGGGGCATCCCGAGGACGCGGTCGCCGTGGCCCTGCTGCTTTACGCGATCCTGGCGCTCTCGGACGGCCGGGACGCGCGGTCCGCGTGGCTGGCCGGCGCGGCCGTGGCGGTCCAGCCGCTTGTGCTGCTCGCGCTGCCGTTCATCTTGGTGGTGCTTGAGCCGAGGCGGCTCGCGCCCTACCTGGCCAGGACCGCGGCGCCGACCGTTCTCACCGTGAGCGTCGCCGCCGCGGCGAACTGGCATGCCACCTTCACCGCGCTGACCAGCCAGCCCAACTGGCCGGCGATCGACCATCGCACCCCGTGGACTCCGCTCGCCGCCCACCTCAGCGGCGGAGCGGTCGCCGCGGGGCCGGCCAGGGTGATCGCGATCATCATGGCGTGCGGCTGCGCCTACGGCGTCGGCCGGCGCTGGCACGCCGAGCCGGTGCTGATCCCCTGGGACCCGCGGCCGCTGACCGCGGTGCTGTGGTGGTCGGCGCTCGCGCTGGCGCTGCGCTGCGTGCTCGAGCCGGTGATGGTGGCGTACTACGTCTGGCCGGCGCTGGCCGTCGCCCTCGTGGCCGCCGCCGCCGCAAGCTGGTGGCGGCTGGCCGCCACCGGGATCGTGGCGGACACGCTGACGAAGGTCTCGCAATTCGACTGGCGCGGCCCGTGGATCTGGTGGGCGACCATGGTGGCCGGGCTGGCCTTGGCGCTGCTTGTCGCCAGGTACCCCTGGCCCGCCGGGGCGGCTGGCCGGCCGCCGTCACTCCCCAGGGTTCAGGAGCGCACCAGCGAACTCGGCTAGGTCGGCTAGGTCGGCTTGTGCGCGGCGAACTTCAGCATCCAGTCGACCTCGACCACGATCCGGGCGCAGCCAGCGTCCTGCAGCCTGCTGAGCAGCCAGGCTGGGTCGACCGGGTTGTAGCGGTCGTCGCAGTGGAACTGGTGCAGGTCGTCGCTGGCCAGGCTGTCCGACCCGAGCAGCATTCCGCCGGGGCGCAGCACCCGCAGCGCCTCGGCCAGGATCGCGTTCTGCATGCCTCTGGTCGGGACGTGGTGCAGCATCGTGAAGCAGCCCACCGAGTCGAACGAGCCGGCCGCGAAATCGAGCGCGGTCGCGTCGCCGACGACGACCGTGACGTTGGAACCCTCGTACCGGCCGACCAGCGCCGCGGCGGCGCTCTCATCGACCTCGACCGCAGTCAGGCCGCTGACCTTGTGCCGCAGCCACTCGGTCGCCGCGCCGGGTCCCGGGCCGACTTCCAGCATCTGCTGGCCGAGATCGCCATGCCTGAGCAGGGCGGGCAGGACCTCGTCCTGGATGTGCGCGGCCCACTCCTGGCTGCCGCATACCCTCGCGTGATTCTCGTTCATGCCCACGACGCTACGGAGCGGGGCGGCGCGGCCCAAGAGCGTAGGCTGCCATGCTGTGTCGCAGACCGGACAGCCCGCCGTCTTCGTGGCCACGTTCCCGATGACCGCCGGCCTGGTCTTCGATTGGCACACCCATGACGACCACCAGCTCGCCTGGGCTGCCCGCGGGGTGCTGTCCGTGCGGACCGCCGCCGGCACCTGGGTGCTGCCGCCCACCAGGGCACTGTGGATACCGGCCGGACTGCGGCACGAGACGCTGTCGGCAGGCCCGGCCACGATGCGGACGCTGTACCTGCGGCCTGACCTGTGCCCGATCAGCTGGCCCGACTTCACACCGGTCGCGGCAAGCCCGCTGCTCGCCGAGCTGATCGGCTACCTCGCCGACCTCAAGCTTGACGCCGTCCGCCGTGCCCACGCCGAGACCATCCTGACCGACCTCCTGACGCCGACCGAGCTCACCACCATCCAGGTGCGCCTGCCCGCCGACGACCGGGCAAGGAAGGTGGCGAGCGCACTGGTCGGCGACCCGGCCGACAATCGCACCATCGAGCAGTGGGGACGCCAGGTGGGAGCCAGCGGCCGCACCCTCGCCAGGGCGTTCGTGGCAGGCACGGGCCTGCCGTTCGGCCGGTGGCGGGCGCTGCTGCGGATCCAGGCGGCGATCGGCGAGCTCGCGGCCGGGCAGCCGGTCGGCAACGTGGCGAGGCACGTGGGCTACGAGTCGGCCAGCGCGTTCGTCGCGGCGTTCCGGCGGGAGACCGGGATGACCCCGGCCGCCTACTTCCGCCGATGAGCGGCAGCCTGAGCAAGCGCGGCCGGACCGGGCTGACAGCGCGGGCCCGCCCGGCGTAGCGTCGGCGGCATGACAGTGAAGCTGGTAGTCCTCTACACCCAGCCGGACGACCCGACCGCCTTCGACCAGCACTACACCGGGACGCACATGCCCCTGGTCGACGCGCTCCCCGGCCTGCAGCGCGCCGAGACGGGACGGCTGGTGACCGCGCTGGACGGTGGCGAGCACACGTTCTACCGGATAGCCGAGCTGTACTTCGCCGACCAGGCCGCGCTCGGCGCCGCATTCGGCTCCGACGAGGGCAAGGCCACGGCCGCCGACTACCAGGCCATCGCACCGCCGGGCTCGCGCATGTTCATCGAGGTGTTCGACGACTGAGCCAGGGGCAGCGGCGGGCGGCGGCTATCGGCGGTTGCGCCCGAGCCTGTCGTGCGCGGCCACCCATTCGTCGGCCACGATCGCCCAGCCAAGCGACACCTCGCCGCACAGCACCGTCGCGGCCACGATCTCGGCAAGCTTGCGCACCATTCCGGGCCCGTAGCAGCCGAGTATCTCCAGGCACTCACGCTGGGTGGGCAGGCCGGTGCCGCCGCCGTAGGTGGCCACGATCAGCGCCGGGATCGTGATCGAATAGTAGTAGTCCCCGGCCGGCGTGATCTCGGTGTGCACCAGCGCGGCCGAGGACTCGGCCACATTGGCCACGTCCTGGCCGGTCGCGATGAACAGCGCGGCGATCCCGTTGGCCGAGTGGTTGCCGTTGTTGTTCACCCCGGACATCAGGCCGCCGAGGTTGGAGATCTGCCTGGCCTGGAGCATCCGCTGCGGGGTCAGGCCCATCACGCCGGTGATCACATCGGCCGGGATCGTCGCCTCGGCGGTGACCCGCTTGCCCCTGGTATGCAGGACGTTGACCTGCGAGCTCTTCTTGTCCGTGGCTAGGTTCGCCTCCAGGCAGAACTGCCTGATGCCCGGATAGCTCGCCCTGATCCAGTTGCACGCCTGCCAGGTGGCCTTCCCTGTCATGTTCTGCCCGGCGGCGTCGCCGGTGGTGTAGTCGAACCGCAGGAACACGAACCTGCTCGCGGTGAACTGCTCGATGTCACGCAGCCGGCCGGTGCTCGTGGTGGACTCGGCCTGCTGCTTGATCGCGTCGAAGCTGGCCGTCACCCACTCGCCGAACGCGCGAGCCTCGCGCGCGCTGTCGAAGCCGAACGCCGGGGCGCGCTGCATCACGTCGTCGAGCACGGTCACCCTGACCCCGCCGGTCCGGTGCAGCAGCTTCATGCCGCGGTTGTAGCTGGCCACCAGCGTGCCCTCGGTGGTGGCCAGCGGCACGTAGAACTCGCCGCGCGCGTGCTCGCCGTCGACGAGCAGCGGGCCGGCGATGCCGATGGGGACCTGAGCCACGCCGACGAAGTTCTCCACGTTCCCGGCGAGCCCGGCGGGGTCGATCGAGTAGCTGCCGATGTGCACGGGGGCCGCGCCGGTGGCCGCCCTGATCAGGTCCATCCGCCGACCCGCCGCTGCCCTGCTGTAGTCGTCCCGGTCGCGCGGTATCCCCTGACGTCCAGGTGCCGGCGCGGTCATGTCAGCTGGTCCTTGAGTATCTTGCCGAGCGCGTTCTTGGGCAGCTGGTCGCGGAACTCGATCACCCTGGGGTACTTGTAAGCGGCCACTCGCTCCTTGCAGAACCCGATCAGCTCGGCGGAGGTGAGCGAGGCGCCGGGGCGCAGCACCACGACGGCCTTGACCTCCTCCCCGAGCCGCTCGTCAGGGATGCCGACGACCGCCGCCTCGGCCACGGCCGGGTGGGCGTGCAGCGCGTCCTCCACCTCGGGCGGGTACACGTTGTAGCCGCCGCGGATGATCAGCTCCTTGATCCTGCCCACGATGAACAGGAAGCCGTCCTCGTCGAAGTAGCCGAGGTCGCCGGTGTGGAACCAGTCGCCGGTGAACGCGCCCGCCGTGGCGTCCGGGTTGTTCAGGTAGCCCTTCATCACGTGCAGGCCGCGGGTGACCACCTCGCCGACGTTCCCCTCGCCCGCCGGCAGCGCCGCGCCGTTAGGGTCCCAGATCTCGGTCTGGGTGCCCCAGATCGGCTTGCCCACGCTGTAGGCGCGCCGGTCGGTGACGCTCCGGTTGAAGGTGGTGGTTGAGGCGGTCTCGGTAAGCCCGTACCCCTCCAGGATCAGGACCCCGAACCGCTGCTCGAAGGCGTCGAGCACCGGGCCAGGGATCGAGGCGCCGCCTGAGATCGCGACCCGCAGCGACGACACGTCGTAGCTGTCCAGGTCGGGATGGGAAAGCAAGCCGATGTACATGGCGGGGACGCCCTCGAAGATGGTCGCCCGGTCGCGCTGGATCGCGGCGAGAACCGCGGCGGGGTCGAACCTCGGGATCAGCGACATGGTGCAGCCAAACCGCACGCAGACGTTGAGGATGCTGGACAGGCCGAAGACGTGGAACAGCGGAAGCACCGTGATCACCACGTCGTCCGGCTGGACGTCGAACAGCCGGCCGGGAATGTCCGCGTTCATGTAGAGCTGCAGATGGGTCAGCTCGGCGCCCTTGGGCCGCCCGGTGGTGCCCGAGGTGTACATGATCACGGCGGTGTCGCCTGGCTCGCGGTTGGCGATCGCCGACCCGGTGGCTGGGGTGCCGGCCAGCAGCCGCTCGAACGGCATTGCGCCATCGGCATCACCCGCGTGTCCGACCGCGTAGACCCCGCTTACCCCGGCCGCCGCAGCGCCCGCGCTCGCGTGCTCAAGCACGCCCTGCCAGGTGATCAGGTGCCTGGCACCCGAGTTGATCAGCAGGAACTCGATCTCGGGCGCGCGGAGCAGCACGTTCATCGGCACCACGACCCCGCCGGCCTTGAGTATCCCGAAGTAGGAGATCAGGAACTGCGGGATGTTGGGCAAGTGCAGGGCGACGCGGTCGCCGGGCTGCAGCCCCGCCTCGCTGAGGCCGGCCGCCAGCCTGCCCGAGAGCTCGTCGAGCTCACGGTAGGTGAGCTGGCCGCCGTCGTACACGGCGACCGGCCGGTCGGGTCTGGCCGATGCGGTCTCGGCCAGGATGACGGCCAGGTTGAAGCTCATGGTCGTGCCTCCCTGCTCGCTTCCTCCCCTGCTGCTTCCTCCGTGCCCGGCTGGACGTCAGCGGTGCCGCCGCGGCCTGGCCGGACCCGGCAGCCCGGCCGCGGCCATCAGGCCGGCCAGGTCGTCCTCGATCCCCCTGGCCAGGATCTCCAGGTCGGGCGTGGTGCCGTAGTCACCCGTGATGCCGAACGTCAGCTGCCCGCAATAGGAGAAGATCGAGATCCCGGTCCGCAGCCTGGTGGCGATCGGAACGTAGGGAATGATCTCGATCAGCTTGCGCCCCATCGCGTAGAGCGGCACGGTGGGGCCCGGCACGTTGGTGGTGACCGTGGCGATCTCCCGCTGCGGCAGCAGGTAGGCAAGCCTGACGCTGAGCGATGCGAGCGGGTACGGCGTGTAGCGGCCGAGTGCCACCAGGGCCTCGCCGACGGTGGCCTCCTTGCTCTCCTTCAGGTCGGAGAGCTCGGCCCGCACGGCGGCCAGCCGTTCGGCCGGAGCGGCCAGGTGCACCGGCAGGTTGGCCATCAGAATGGAGACCCTGTTGTCGTAGATGCTCTCCTCGCCCGGTGCCCGCATCGAGACCGGGACCAGGGACGGCACCATGTGCGGCTGCGGGTCCTCGCCGCGGGCGAGCAGCAGGGCGCGGAAGCCGCCGGTGATCGCGGTCAGGACCACGTCGTTGACGGTGCCGCCGAGCTCGGCCTTGATCGCCTTCACCTCGTCGAGCGAGGCCCTGGCCCAGGTGTAGCGGCGCTGGCGGCCGATCGGGCCGAGGAGGGACGAGCTGGGAGCCGGCACGACCGAGGGTGCCAGCCTGGCCAGAGCACGCGCGGTCTGCGAGACCTGCCTAGCGGTGTGCCCCGGGTTGGCTAGCGCCTCGCCGATGGCCCTGGCCGAGCGGACCGGCAGCGCGGCCAGGTCGGCCGCCGCGCGCGCGGCCAGCTCAAGCGACGCGGGTTCCGCGGGCACGGCTCCTGGCTCGGCGGGCGGGCGCCCGGCCGTGGCGTCGTCCGGCGCCGGCGAGGTGTCGAACACGGCGCGGTACAGGTCGGTGCCCGAGATCCCGTCGACCATGCAGTGGTGGATCTTCGAGATCAGCGCCCACCGCCCGCGGCTCAGCCCGAGCACCAGCCAGTACTCCCAGAGGGGGTAGTCGCGGTCGAGCCGCTGGCTCATCACCCTGGCCATCAGCGACCTGAGCTGCGCGTCCCGGCCCGGAGCGGGCAGCGCGGTCTGCCTGACGTGGTAGCGGATGTCGAACTCAGGTGCGTCCACCCAGACCGGCGGGCCCAGCCGCAGCGGCACGGTGCGGAGCTTCCTGCGGTACAACGGGACCATCGGCAGCCGCCGGGTGACGGCCGCGACGAACTCCTCGTAGGTGGGTGCTGGCCCCTCGAAAATCGCGATCGACGCGATCGCAAACGATGCGTTCCTGTCCTGGTCCTCCGCGTCGACGAACTGCGCGTCGAGAGGGTTCAGCCGCTCCATGACACCGCCTCCCTGCTTCCGGTCGGTGTCCTACGGCGATCGTAAGTCCGGCGCGGCCCGGCGTGACCGTGGCGATGGTCCCGGCCGCGGGGGCTTTCGGCCCTGATCGCCCGGGCGGCGCTGGGCACCGCGCCCGAGCCTGCGGGGTGCGGCCAGCCGCCAGGCGACCGCGCCGAGCACCGCGATCATGCAGCCGACGGCCAGGTCAAACAGGCGCCCCGACCGCATGCCGATGCCCGTGCCGACGCTGTGCGCGAGCGCGGCAGGCCAGCAGGCGTAGGCCAGCCAGTGCACCGCCTGCCAGGCGCGTCGGCCGAGCCGCCGCCGCAGCAGGCTGGTCACCACCAGCGCGATCGCCAGGTCAGAGGCGATCACGCCGAGCGCCAGCCAGCCGCGGTCGCGCGGACCAAGGAACGGCACCACCGCCGAGGCCGGCCCGAGGCCGCCGTACGGGCTGGCGATCGCGGTGGCGATGTGCAGGGCAAGGAAGGCGAGCGTCAGCAGGGACAGGTTCTGGTGCAGCCGGATGCCGTCGTACCTGGACAGCGGGCCGAGGCGGCGCCGGTTCAGCAGCACGCCGAGCACGACGACGGCGGTGAGCAGCACCAGGCTGATCACGCCGGACGCTGCGCTCGCAGTGCCCGATGTCGGCATCGGCGTCCGCCCCAGAGCTCGGAGTCTCACCCAGACGGTACCCCGGTGCTCACGGGCGGCGGGCCGGGGCGGGTGTCATCGGGCACAAATCACAACCTGCTGATCTTGGCCGGCAGCTGCGCCTATCATGATCAGGCGATTTCCGGCCGCCGGGCGCTCCGGACCGCGACGGATCGCGTTGGGGAGTAGGCCGTGCCGTGATGCTGCGCAGGCGCGCGAACGCACATGCCCGGCCGCGGCGCGGGGTACCAGGGGCCAGGCGGCTGCCGCGGCGCGGCTTGGCCGTGCTTGCCGCGGCATCCGTCGCCGCCGCGGCGGCGGCGTGCTCGACGACCCACCGCGCGCAGACGGCGAATGCCAGGCTCACGGCGGTCACCTGCCTGCCCGCCGCCGCTGACTCGGTGATCGCCGGTCCGGCGGACGTGGTCTCCGCGGCCGTCGCGGGCCGGCTGTTCGCCTCGGCTCCCGTGGTCGTGCTCGGCGATCCCGACAGCACCGCCGACCTGCGGACCGCGGCGGCCCGCGCGCTGGCGCTGCACGCGCCGCTGCTGCTCACCTCCCCGCCCGGCGCGCCCGTGCACACCGCCTCTCACGGCAGCGGCTCGGCCTCGGGAGCCCAGGCGCGCGCGGGCATCTTCGTCAGCGGGGCGGTACGGTCCGAGATCGAGGCGCTCGGGACGCGGGCCGTGCTGGCCGTGGGCGCCGCCGACAAGCTGCTGGCCGCCCAGATTCCCGGCGTCCAGGTGGTCGCCAGACCGGCCGGGCTGCCCAAGACGAGCACGCCGGTGCCGGTGATCGGCGTGGTGCTGCTCGTGCACCGCGGAGCTGACGCACCGGGCGCGCTGGCCGCGGCCACCACGGCGCGGGCGGCCGGCGCCAGCGTGGTCGAGGTGACCGGATACGACCCGGGCGCCGACCCGGCCGCGATCAGGGCGCTGGCGGCCGCCAGGCCGCGGCACGTGATCGCGGTCGGCGGCCGGTTCGGGCCGGCCTCGCGCCTGGCGTACCGGGTCGCCGTGGCGGTCACCGGCGTGCAGCTTCCCGGCGGCGGCCAGGTGCTGTTCCCGATGCACCGCCTGGTGGCGCTGTACGGGTACCCGGGCACGCCTGCACTCGGGGCGCTCGGCGAGCAGGGTCTGCGGGCCAGCGTGGCCAGGGTCAGGCACCTGGCCGACCTGTACCGTCCGCTGAGCTCGGTGCCGGTGGTGCCCGCCTTCGAGATCATCGCGACCGTCGCCCAGGACAGCCCGGGACCGGACGGCACCTACTCCTACGAGTCCCCGATCTCCTCGCTGCTGCCCTGGGTCAGGACGGCCAACGCCGACGGCCTGTACGTCGTGCTCGACCTGCAGCCGGGCCGTGCCAGCCTGCTCACCCAGGCCAAGCACTACGCGCGGCTGCTCAAGCTGCCCGACGTGGGGCTCGCCCTTGACCCCGAGTGGAAGCTGCAGCCCGGCCAGGTCCCGCTGCGCCAGATCGGCGGCGTGAGCATCGCCGAGGTCAACAGCGTGGTCACCTGGCTGGCCCGGCTGACCGCGCGGTATCACCTGCCGCAGAAGCTGCTTGTGCTGCACCAGTTCAGGCTCTCGATGATCGTCGGCGAGCAGGGCCTCGACACCCACCACCAGGACCTGGCGATCATCATCCACATGGACGGGCAGGGAACCCCGGCCGACAAGCTGCAGACCTGGGAGGCGGTGACCAGGGCGGCGCCGCGCGGAGTGTTCTTCGGCTGGAAGAACTTCTTCGTCAAGGATCACCCGATGCTCTCCCCGAGCCAGACCATGGCGAACCGGCCGCACCCGCTGATGATCTCCTACGAGTGACGTTGACCCGCTTCGGCCGGGCCGCTGCGGCCCGGGCGGCCGGCGCGCGCCTGGGCGGGCGCGGGAGTGAGCGCCGGATCCGGCCCGCTCGCCTCGCGCCGCAGCCACCGCCCGCGGCCGGGCTCGGCCAGCACCTGCCCGTCCGCCAGCACCACCTCGCCGCGGCTCACCGTGAACCGCGGCCAGCCGGTGACCTCCCAGCCGTCGTAGACGCTGTATCCGGCCCGTGACCGCATCGCCGCGCCGTCCACGGTGCGGCGTACCCGCGGGTCAAGCACGAGCAGGTCGGCGTCGCTGCCCACGGCGATCGTGCCCTTGCGCGGGTACAGGCCGAGCAGCCGGGCCGGCGCCGCCGAGGTCAGCGCCGCGAACCGCTCCGGCGAGATCCGGCCTGAGCCGACGCCGGCCGAGTACAGCATCGGCAGCATGGTCTCCAGATCGGCCACGCCCTGCCGGGCGGTCGTGACATCCAACGCGGGGTCGATCTTCTCGGCCAGCGTCCACGGCGCGTGGTCGCTGCCGAGCGTGTCGACAGACCCGTCGGCCAGCCCGGCCCACAGCGCCTGCACGTCCTGCGGGCCGCGCAGCGGCGGCGCCCCGATGTACTTGCCGCCCTGCGGCCCGGTCAGCACGTCGCTGGTCAGGTGCAGGTACAGCGGGCGGGTCTCGACGAACACCGGCAGGCCGCGATGCCGCCCGCGCCTGGCCGCATCAAGCGCGGCGGCCGACGAGGTGTGCACCAGGTACACCGGCGACCCGGTGGCCTCGCAGATCGCTACCGCCCGTTCCACCGCGGCGCGCTCGGCGAGCACCGGCCTGCTCGCGGCCCAGTCGGCGAGCCCGCCGCGCCCGGCGGCCAGCAGGCTCTGGCCGGCGAAGCGCACCAGCGCCCAGTCCTCACAGTGGATCAGCGTCAGCAGGCCGAGCCGGCCGGCGGTCGCCACCGCCTCGATCATCTCGGCGGCGCACGCCTCGAACTCCGGCGAGATCATGAACAGCTTCAGCGTCCGGTGCCCGGCGCCCGCCAGCTCGGGCAGCTCGGCCAGTGCCTGCGGCGTGGGGCTGGCGAGCACCGGGTGCAAGACGTAGTCGACGGCCGCCTGCGCCGCGGCCGCCTCCAGGTCACGGGCGACCGCCTGGCCGAGCGTGCCGCCCGGCCAGGGGAAGGTCATGTTGCCGATCGTGGTGATGCCGCCGGCGATCGCCGCCGCCGAGCCGCTGCCAAAGTCGTCGGCCCAGGCCGCGGCGCCGGGGTCAGGACCCGGCGGCGACGACAGGTGCACGTGCATGTCGATCCCGCCTGGCAGCACGAGCGCGCCCGTCGCGTCAAGCTCGGCCCGGCCCCGGGGCGACCCGCCGACCTGGCTGATCAGGCCGCCCGTGATGCCCACGTCGCCGTCGCTGGTCCCGTCGGCGGTCACCACGGTGCCGCCGCGGATGACGAGGTCGCAGATCTGGTCGCGGCCAGGTCCCATCGGTCAGCCGCCGTGCAGCTTGGCCGCCGGGCTGTCGGCCGGGTGGAAGACGCCGAGCACCCGCATCGCGCCTTGGCCGGTGTTCTCCAGGCAGTGCGTCAGCCCCGGCGGCAGGTGGGTGCAGGTGCCCGGTGCCAGCGGGCGGGCCAGCCCGCCCATGTGCACGACGCCCGCACCGCGCAGGATCAGCACCACCTCGTCGTAGGGGTGGCTGTGATCGGGCGCGCGGCCCGGCGGTATCTCGCCGACGAACTGGGTGGCCGACGCGCAGTCGCGACCAGGCCCGAACAGCACCCAGAACCGCCGGTCCCCGGTGACCTCGGCCGCGCACTGGCCGAGGTCCCTGGCCAGCGGCCGGTCCGGCCCGGCCGGACCGGCCGCTCCTGGCGCCCGCGCTCCGCCGGGCAGCTCGGCCAGGTCAAGCCGCAGGCCGTCCGGCCCGGTCGGGTGCACCTGGTACGGCGCGTCTGGCGGCAGCCACAGGCCGCGGTCGGGGTGCAGCTCGACCGCCTCGTGGCCGCGGGCGCACAGCGTGCCCGCGCCGCCGGTCACGAACCACAGCTCCCCGGCCGGGCCGGCCACGCCGTCAAGCCGCGACCCGGCGGGCAGCTCGGCCAGCCGCCGCACCAGGCCTGGCACGCCTGCCGAGCCGCAGTCGATCAGCGTGCGGATGACCGCACCCCGGCCGGCCGCCTCGGCGCGGGCGTCCTGCGCGCGGACCACCGTCCCTCCGGTCACCGCGGCCGCCCGCCGGCCGGCGCCTCGTCGGCGCCGCGAGCCGCCACCAGGCCGGCCAGCGCGGCGTTGAACCTGTCGACCTCGTCGATGGTGTTGTAGTGGGCAAGCCCGACGCGCAGCGCCTCCCCCCAGCCGATCCTGTCGTGCAGGCCGATGGCGTAGTAGCTGTCGTGGCTCCATACGCCGAAGCCAAGCGCGGCAAGCTCCTTGCTCAGCGTCGCCGACTCCACGCCGGGGAAGTTGATCAGGAACGTCGGGACCCTGTTCGCCATGCCCGGCAGGCCGTACAGCCGGGTGCTTCCCGGCAGGCCGGCAAGCAGCCGGTCGCCAAGCCGACGTTCCCAGGCGGCCAGCTCGGCCATGCCGCCGAGGCTGTCCAGGTAGGTGTAGGTGGCGAGCAGCCCGCCGAGCAGCTCGTACGGCAGGGTGCCGGTCTCGAACCGGTGCCCGACCGGCTCGAACGAGACCGGCCTTGCCTTGTAGGGGCGCCAGGACTCAAGCAGCTCCCTGCGGCCGAACGCGATGCCCAGGTGCGGGCCGCAGAACTTGTAGGACGAGCAGGTCAGCACGTCGGCGCCGATCGCCGCGACGTCCACCGGCTGGTGCGCGGCGTACTGCACGGCGTCCACCCAGGCCAGCGCGCCTGCCTGGTGCGCCAGTTCGCAGATAGCCCGGGCGTCTACGATCGTGCCGGTCGAGTTGGCCGCCCACGGGAACGCCACGACCTTGGTCCGCGGCCCGAGCTGGCGTTCCAGGTCCGCGGTGTCCAGGCTGGTGTCTGAGTGCACGTCGGCGTGCCTGACCACCAGGTCACGGTCGGCGGCCAGGTCCAGCCACGGCGCGACGTTCGCGTCGTGGTCCAGCCTGGTCACCAGGATCTCGTCGCCCGCGGCGAGCCCCCGGCCGAGCGTGCGGGACAGCGTGAAGTTCAGCGACGTCATGTTGGCGCCGAAGATGATCTCGTCGGGGGTGCAGCCGAGGAAGCGCGCCGATGCCGCCCTTGCCTGCTCGACAAGCGCCTCGATCCGCTGGCTGGTGGCGTACGGCGCGCCCATGTTGCCGCTCGCCTCGCGGTAGACCCTGGCGACCGCGGCGGCCACCTCGTCCGGGGTCTGGGTGCCGCCGGGAGCATCGAGGAAGACGAAGCTATCGCCGAGGGAGCTGAACCGCTCGCGCACGCCGCCGATGGCGGCGGACGGAGCGCTGTGGTCGCGGACTGGGACGCTGCGGGCCGAGCCTGAGCCGGCGGAAAAAGTGCTCATCAAGAGCAAAATAGGTCGGTCTCACGCGATACGTCAACGCCGCCCGCCGTCATCGGCCCAGGTAGGCCCGCTTCAGATCGTCGCTGCGCAGCAGGTCGGCGGCCGAGCCTTCGAGCACGATCTCGCCGGTGGACAGCACGTAGCCCCGGTCGGCGATGGACAGCGCCATCGCCGCGTTCTGCTCCACCATCAGCACCGACACCCCGGAGCGGTGGATCTCCTTGATGATCTGGAAGTTCTGCTGCACGAGCGCGGGCGACAGGCCCATCGACGGCTCGTCCATCAGCAGCAGCCGGGGCCGCGACATGAGCGCCCGGCCCATGGCGACCATCTGCTGCTCGCCGCCTGACAGGGTGCCGGCCAGCTGGCCGCGCCGCTCGAGCAGCCTCGGGAACAGCGCGTGGATCCGGTCGAAGTCCTCGTCCAGGTTCTCGCCGCCGCGCAGCACCGCGCCGAGCTCGAGGTTCTCCCGCACGGTCATCTGGCCGAACAGCCGCCGGTTCTCCGGCACGATCGCGAGCCCCTTGCCGATCCGCTGCGGGACAGGCCAGGCCGTCACGTCCGCGCCGTCGAGCAGCACCCGGCCGGCGCGCGGCCTGACGATGCCAAGGATCGTCTTCAGCGTGGTGGACTTGCCCGACGCGTTGCCGCCGAGCAGGCAGACCAGCTCGCCCTCGCCCACCCGCAGCGAGATCCCCTCGAGTATCCGCATCTGCCCGTAGTAGGTGGTGACGCCGTCCAGCGCGAGCAGCGCGGCATCCGCCCCGGTCATCCTGCGTTCACCCGCTCGCCTCCGGGAGGCCCGACCGGCTCGCTCATCCTGTGTTCACCCGCTCGCCTCCGGGAGACCCGACCGGCTCGCTCATCCTGTGTTCCTCATCCTGACCCCGCTAGCGCCTCGGGATCGCGGCCCAGGTAGGCCTCCACCACGGCTGGGTGGTTGGCGACCTCGTGGAATCCGCCCTCGGCGATCTTGACCCCGTGGTCGAGCGCGACCACCCGGTCCGAGCAGTTCTCCACGACGTGCATGTCGTGCTCGATCACCAGGATCGCCACACCGCGCTCGTCGCGGAGCCGCCCGATCAGCTCGGTGACCTCGTGCGTCTCGGCCGGGTTCATGCCCGCGGCAGGCTCGTCAAGCAGCAGCAGCCGTGGCCTGGTGGCCAGGGCGCGCGCGATCTCCAGCCGGCGCCGGTTCGCGTACGACAGGGAGTACGCGGGCTGATCCCACCGGTAGCCGGCCAGGCGCTGGCCGAAGAACGACAGCACGTCCTCGGCGAGCGCCCGCACCTCGCGCTCCTCCCGTCGCGCCCGCGGCAGGCGCA
>DATIZP010000113.1:0-10009 GCA_035517035.1 Streptosporangiaceae bacterium
CGACTACTCCGACACCTGCCTGAACCGGGTCTGGCGGTCCACCCACTTCTCCTGGTGGATGACGACCATGCTGCACCGGACGCCTGGCGCGGACGCGATGGAGGCGGAGCTGCAGCTCGCGCAGCTGCGCTACGTGGTCGGCTCGCAGGCCGCCGCCACGTCGCTGGCCGAGAACTACACCGGGTATCCGGGACCGTACGCGCCGCCGCCGGGCACGCACTGAGCGCGCCAACAACTGAGACCGCAAGCAACTGAGACCGCAAGCAACTGAGATCGCAAGCAACTGAGCTCGCCAACAGAACTGAGTTCGCCAACAGAACTGAGTTCGCCAACAGAGAGGAAGCGCACCAGTCATGCGCAGCACACCGCCATTCCGCGCCGATCATGTCGGAAGCCTGCTCAGGCCGGCGAACCTGCTGGCCGCGCGCGAGGCGTTCGCCGCGGGCAGCATCGACGGCGCCGAGCTGCGCCGGGTCGAGGACGCCGCGATCGCCGACATCGTCGCGATGCAGGCCGAGGTCGGCCTGCAGTCGGCTACCGACGGCGAGTTCCGCCGGGCGTCCTGGCACATGGACTTCATCTACCAGCTCGGCGGCATCAGCAAGGCGCCAGGCAATCTCGCCGTGAAGTTCCGCAACCCGCAGGGCAGCATCGAGTTCACCCCGGCGGCGCTGCACGTGGGCAGCAAGATCGGGCTCGACCACACGATCTTCGAAGACGACTTCCGCTACCTGCAGTCCGTGGTGACGACGGCGACGCCGAAGCTGACGATCCCGTCGCCGAACATGGTGCACTACCGCGGCGGTCCCGCCTCCATCGACCACGACGTGTACCCGGACATGGAGCAGTTCTGGACCGACCTGTCGGCCGCGTACGCCGAGCAGGTGCGCAGGCTCGGCGCGATGGGCTGCACGTACCTGCAGCTCGATGACACCAGCCTGGCCTACCTGAACGACCCGGCGCAGCGCGCCGAGATCGCCGAGCGCGGCGAGGACGCCGAGCACCTGCACCTGCGTTACATCCGGCAGGTCAACGACGCGATCGCGGGCCGCCCCGAGTCCATGGCGGTGACCACGCACATGTGCCGCGGCAACTTCAGGTCCTCGTGGGCGGCCGAGGGCGGCTACGACTTCGTCGCCGAGGCCCTGTTCAGCGAGCTGAACGTGGACGGCTTCTTCCTCGAGTACGACGACGAGCGCTCCGGCGGCTTCGAGCCGCTGCGGTTCGTACCGAAGGGCAAGATGGTCGTGCTCGGCCTGGTCACGACCAAGCGCGGGGAACTCGAGAGCCCCGATCTGCTCAAGCGCCGGATCGACGAGGCGGCCAGGTTCGTCCCGCTCGACCAGCTGTGCCTCTCGCCGCAGTGCGGGTTCTCCTCGACCGTGGAGGGCAACGTGCTGACCGCGGAGGAGCAGCGGGCCAAGCTCCGGCTGGTCGTGCAGGTCGCCCACGACGTCTGGGGCTGAGTCTCGCTGTGCAGGCTTGCCGCGCGGGAGCCTGCCCGACCAAGCACAACCAATTCCGGTGCGGCGGCGTCTGCGCAGATATGAGAACTAACCCTCCCCGCGTCGCCTTGATCACCGCCGCGGCGGTCGCCGCTTCCGTGCTTGCCGTCGGCTGCGCCGAAGGAACCGCCGCCAGGCAGCACGTGAGGACCGCGACCGCCGCCCTGATCCGCGGGTCAGCCCGGTGCGAGTCCGCCCAACTGCGGCTCAGCATCGGCCCGCGCGTCTCCGAGAAGACCCAGCAGGACACCGTGATCCTTCGGTTGCGCAACGCCTCGGCCAGGACATGCTGGCTCCGCGGTTACCCTGGCGTCACCCTCACGACGGCGCGCGGCCGCATGCTGCCATTCCGATACGCCGACCGCGGCGACATGATGCTGACCAGCGCCCGGCCCCGCCTGGTCCGGGTGTCGCCCGGGCACTCGGCGTATGCGGCCATCAACAAGAACTCCTGCGTCCGCCACGCCACGAAGATCGCCCGCACGATCTCGCTGACTCTGACAGGGTCTGCCGGGCTCACGATCAGGCTGCGCCGCTATCCGGTCATGTACTACTGCCCGGCGCCCGACCCGGGTCACCGCGTGGACATCGCGCCGTTCGAGGCCACCCTGTCCCGCCTCTTCGCTCGCGCCTGACCACGGCCGCGCCAGCAAGCACGGGGCGACTAGCCGGAGCGGTTGGCTTGGCGGCCGTTGCCGTTGGGCGTTCGCAGGTAGTAGCCGACCGGGAACAGCCTGACGTTCAGGCGGTCGTCCACCAGGCCCCACAGCCCGCGGCGGGCGAACAGTGCCACCACCATGGCGACCACCCCGAAGATGATCAGGTACCAGGCGTTGTAGGACTGCAGGGTCTGCTGCAGCACCATGTAGACGGCGGTCCCGATGATCGGGCCCTCGATGGTGCCGAGCCCGCCGATGATGGTCGCGAACGCCATCTCGGCGGTCCACCCGACGTCGAACACGGCGCTCGGCTGCACCTGGAGCTGGCTGATCGCGAGCACCGCCCCCGCCGCGCCGCAGCCGATGCCGGCCACCACGAAGACCGTCAGCCTGGCCAGGCCGACCCTGGCTCCTGAGCTGCGCGCGGCGGTCTCGTCGTCGCGGATGGCGGTCAGGACCAGGCCGAGCCTGCTGCGCAGCAGCAGGTAGACCCCGGCCATCGCCAGCACGGTGACGGCGAGGGCGGCCCAGTAGGTGTAGGCGGTGAGGAGCACGGGGCTGAGCTCGGCGAAGCCGGGCAGCGGCATGCCGGTGCCGCTGCCGAGGGAGGAGAACCGCTCGATGATCAGCATGATCGTCGCGGCAAGCACCCAGGTGGCGATCGCGAAGTACCCGCTGCGCAGCCGGGAGAGCAGCCACCACAGCGGCAGGGCGATGACGCCGCAGCCGATCGCGGCGACCGGCAGCGCGGCGAACGGCGAGGTGCCGTGCAGGGCGAAGAACAGCACGAAGTACGCGCCCAGGCCGACGAACGCCTGCTGTCCCACCGATACCAGGCCCGCGTAGCCCGCCATCAGGTTCCACATGCTCGCCAGCGTGAGGACGATGAACGCCTGCACCAAGATGGTCGTGGTGCCCGAGTAGACGACGTAGGGGAAGTACGCGAGCACGGCCACGATGATGAGCGCTCCGGCACCGGTCCAGGCCACGTTGCGGCGCGACCTGGTGACCCGGAAGTCGGCGGTCGGCTCGACGGCTGCCCTGGTGGCCAGGCTCATCGGCACGCCTCTGGCTTCACGCTCATGCCTGGGACCTCCGGCTGGTCAGGCCCTGCGGGCGGAGCACGAGGACGGCGAGGAACACGATGTACCCGGCAAGCACCTCGTCGGAAATGTTGATCTGGGCCCCGATCTGCTGGGCCACGCCCAGGACGATGCCGCCGACCAGAGTTCCCCAGAGCGAGCCGAGACCGCCGATCACGACGGCGGCGAAGGCGAACAACAGGATCGTGTCGGTGCCCGCGGTCGGGTCGAGCGTGGAGTACATGCCGTAGGCGATGCCGGCCAGGGCGACGGTGCCCAGGGCGAGCGCGGCCGCGATGCCGAACACGTGCCGGTAGTCGGCGCCGGCCAGCTGCGCCGCCTCCTTGTCGTCGGCCACGGCGCGGATCAGCCGCCCGTACTTGGACGCGGACAGGAAGTACTGCAGTCCGAGCAGCACGACCACGGCGACGGCGAAGATGACCACCAGCAGGTAGGCGACCTGGATCTGCGAGCCGAGACTGAACGAGTCCTGCACGAGCGCCAGGTTGGCGCCGATCCCGCGGGTGTTGGCGGTGAAGAACTGGAGCAGGAAGTTCTCAATCACGACGGACAGGCCGAAGGTGACCATCAGCGTGGTGAGGACGCCCCGGTCAAGCGCCCGCTGGATGACCGTGCGCTGCAGCCCGTAGCCGCCCAGCGCCATCACCGGCACCACGATGACGAAGGACCAGAGGGTGGGGACGTGCAGGACGGTGATGACGAAGACCGCGAGGTAGCCCGCGACCACGGCGAGGTCGCCGTGCGCCAGGTTCACGACCTTCATCACGCCGAACATCAGCGACAGCCCGCACGCGAACAGCGCGTAGAGCCCGCCGGTCAGCACCCCCTGGATGATGGCGTTCACCCAGGCCATGACGACTCGCTCTCCGATCCGGACTGCTCGGCTCCGCCGGAGCCTTGCTCGCCCACCCTGGCACCCGCCAGGCCGAAGTAGGCAGCCTCGACCTGGTCGGCGGTGACATCCGCGGGCCGGCCCTCCAGGGTGGTGCGGCCTTCAAGCAGGCAGTGAATGTGCGACGCCACCTGCAGCGCCTGGCTGACGTCCTGCTCGACCAGCAGCACGGTGAGGCCGGTGGCCACGATCTGCGGCAGCATGCCGTAGATGCGCTGCACGACCACCGGCGCCAGGCCGAGCGACAGCTCATCAAGCAGCAGCACCCGCGGGTTGGCGAGCAGCGCCCGGCTGATCGCGACGGCCTGCTGCTCGCCGCCGGACAGCTGGGCGGTCCGCTGGCCGCGGCGGTCCCGCATCCACTCGAACATCTCGTACACGCGCTCGGTCGTCCACGGGCCCTGGCGCGCGTACGTGGCCCCGACCTGCAGGTTCTCCAGCACGGTCAGCGACCCGAACAGCCGCCTGCCCTCGGGTACCAAGACGATCCCCGCCCGAGCCCGCCGCTCCGGCCGGAGCGCCGTCACGTCCGCGCCGTCGAACCTGACCGAGCCCGCCGTCGGCTGGTGCAGCCCGGCGATCGTGCGCAGCAGCGTCGACTTCCCGGCCCCGTTAGCCCCGATGATCGCATAGACCTCGCCGGGGAACACGCGGAACGAGATCTCGTCGAGCGCCCGGAGCTGGCCGTGGTGCACGACGAGGTCGCTCACCTCGAGCAGCGGCGTCCCGTTCTCCGGCCTGGCGCCGTCCGCAGCCGCAGTCACGGCTCGCTCCGCTCGCCGCCTTCGGCCGGCGCGCCCTCGGCCAGGCGGGGCTGGCCTTGCGGACCGCCGTGGCCGGCGAGGGCGGCGGTGACGCCAGTGCCGAGGAATACCTCGCGGACCGCGGGGTTCGCGAGCACCTCGGCGGGGTCGCCGTCGCCGACGAACCTGCCGCCAGCCAGGCAGATCAGGCGGCCCACCACGGCGGTGAGCGCACGGACGACGTGCTCGATCCAGATCACGGCCGTGCCGGTCGCGTTGACGCCGCGTACGATGTCGACGAGCTGGGCGACCTCCGGGTCGGTCAGACCGCCGGCCACCTCGTCGAGCAGCAGGAGCGTGGGCTGGGTGGCCAGCGCCCGCGCCAGCTCGAGCCGCTTGCGCTGGAGCAGGCCAAGACGCTCGGCGGGCACGTTCGCCTGACCGGTGATCCCGGCCCGCTCCAGGGCTTCGACGGCCGCCGCGTAGCTGGCCCTACCCCGCTTGCCGCCGCCCTGCTGGGCGGCCACCAGCAGGTTCTCGAACACGGTCATGTCGCCGAACGGCCGCGGCACCTGGTAGGTCCGCCCGATGCCCAGCCTGCACCGCCCGGCCGGGTCCAGCCTCGTCACCGTGCGCCCGGCGAAGCGCACCTCGCCCGCGTCCGGGACGAGGTCGCCGGAGATGAGGCCGAACAGGCTGGTCTTGCCAGCGCCGTTCGGCCCCACGATCCCGACCAGGTCCCCTGCTCCGACGGCCAGCGACAGGTCCTCGGCGATCACGACCTGGCCGAACCGTTTCGACACGCGGTCGACCTCGAGCAGGGGGCTGGTCATCCGGCTACTTGTTGGTAGGCAGCAGGTCGGCGGTGATCTTGGCCTGGGGGAGCTCCGTGTTGTCCACGATCTGCATCTCGAGGGGGTACTTGGTGCCCTTCTGCCACTGGACGCCGGCTGGGGGGGTGATGGCGACGCCGGGGGCGGGGCCGCCGGAGGCGAAGTCGAGGGGTCCGGCCAGGGCCTGGATGTTCACCTGGTGGATCGCGTTGGCGACTTCTTCCTTGTCGTGGGGGTCCGAGACGGCGGTGAGGGCGGCGTGGGCGACCTCGAACAGGCTGTAGTTGGAGATGTTGGCGTTCCACTGGCCCTTGGTGTCGGCCTCGAACTCGTTCGCGAAGGACTGGCAGTCCTGGCCGGTGAACAAGGACTTCCACGGCAGGGTGGGCACCCACCAGGTGTCGGTGGCCACGTTGTACGCCTCGCTGCCCAGGGCGTAGGCGTCGGGCGGGAAAAGCAGCACCTTGGCGACGGTGGCGAGCTTGGGCCGGAACCCCTGCTGGATCGACTGGTGCCACATGGTGGCGAAGTCCGGTGGCAGCGGCACGTTGGTGAAGAAGTCCGCCTTGTCGGCCTTGAACGCCGAGATCATGGAGGAGTAGTTCGTCGTCCCGTCCGGGTACGGCGAGGACATGTCGAACGTGTACCCGGCGGCCTTGGCGATCGGCGGGAACACCGCCCGGAACGCGTTGCCGTCGCTGTCGTTCGGGAACGCCGCGGCGACCACCTTGTCGGTGTGCAGCTGGTCATGGATCCGGCTCCACATCGGGATGAAGCACTTGATCAGGTGCTCGGCGCCCAGGAAGTACATCACCACGTACGTGGCCTTCTCGGTCGCGTGCAGCGGGTTGCCGTGCGGGAACAGGTTCAGGTACCACGACTCCCACGGGATGTTCGCGCAGATCAGCGGCGTCCCCAGCGTCTCGGCCTCGCTGGAGACCGCGTTCACCGTCTCCGGCGTCGACGACGCGAGCAGCAGGTCCACCTTATCGGTCAGGATCGCCTGCCTGGCCAGGCTGCCGGCCCGGGTCACGCTCGACTGGCTGTCGTAGGACTTGATCGTCACCGGGTAGGTCTTGCTCCCGATCCTAAACCCCTTGCTGTACGGGGCCGTCTGCTTGATCTTCGAGACCACCCAGTTGTCCGCCGCGCCGAACCCGGCCAGATCCCCGGTCAGCGGGTGAATCCACCCGATCGTGATCCCCTTCGCGGCCGACCCCGCACCCTTGATCCCCGAACTGCACGCAGCCACCAGGCCGCCCGCGCTGACGGCGAACGTGCCCGCTCCCGCGGCGCGCAACAGGCCCCTGCGGCTGATGCCATCCGCGGAATGCGAGCTGGCGGATGGCGCCGTCTGATCACTCATCTGTCATCGGCCTCCTTCGGACTCGGGCGGTGCGCTCGCTGCTGGCTCCCTGGCCGTCCCGGTCATGCGGCGAAACTAGACTCTGCCGACAGTAATGTCAACAATTTTGTCGCACTTCTGGACACCACCGTACCGTCCTCACCGGAATGGCCGACTCGGTGGCTCCCACGTCGCCTGCCTCAGAGCCGGCCGTCGTGACACGCTCGGCGCGATGGGGGCAGGATTGTTGACAATGCCTGTCTGCGCGGCTTAGCTTCCCTGAGGGGCAGGCGCGGCGGGGAGGTGAGTCATTGCCCGAGGACTCCAAGGCGACGGTCACCGAGGCGCTCCGCGTGGCGATCCTCGCTGGCGAGTTTGCGCCGAAACAGCGCCTGGTCGAGATCGACTTGTGCGAGCGGTTCGGCACCTCGCGTTTCATTCTCCGTTCCGCTTTGCAGGAACTCGCGGCACAGGGCCTGGTCGAGTTCCAGCACAACAGGGGCGCACGGGTCCGTGACGTATCCCTCGCCGAAGCGATCGAGATCACCGAGGTCCGCATCCTGCTCGAGGGCCTGCTGGCCGCCCGCGCGGCGGAACGGGTCACCCGCTCCGATGCGGCGATGCTCCGCGCGATCGTCAGGGACATGCGCACGGTCGTCGCGAAGTCGGAGCTGCTGGCCTACAGCGACCTCAACGCCCGGCTGCACGGCGCGATCCGCGACATCGGGGCGCACGAGACCGCGTCCCGCCTGCTCCGCCAGCTGCGCGACCAGACCGTCCGGCACCAGTTCTCGCTGTCGCTCGTACCAGGGCGCCCGGCGGTCTCGCTGCCGCAGCACGAGGCGATCGTCGCCGCGATCACCGCACGCGACCCCGACGCCGCGGAGCGGGCCATGCGCGATCACCTGCAGAGCGTCGTGGAGGCGTTCCGTGCGCTCTCCGTGGCGGCGACGCCGTGACGTTGTCGACGTCGTTCACCGAGCGGCTCGGGGTACGGCACCCGATCGTGCTCGCGCCGATGGCCGGATCCGCGGGCGGCGCGCTGGCGGCGGCGGTCTCCAACGGCGGCGGCCTCGGGCTAGTCGGCGGCGGCACAGGCGACCGGGCATGGATGGCACGCGAGCTGCCGCTCGTGGCGGCCGGCACCGCAAGCCCGTGGGGTGTGGGCTTCCAAAGCTGGGCGGTGGACGTCGGCACGGTCGAGCGCGCCCTTGCGCACGGTCCCGCCGCCGTGATGCTGTCGTTCGGCGACCCGGCCCCCTTCGCCGCGCGGATCCGCGCGTCCGGGGCCGTGCTCATGCTCCAGGTCACCGACATGGCCGAGGCCAGGCAGGCGGTGGACCTGGGTGCCGACGTCATCGTGGCGCAGGGCACCGAGGGCGGTGGTCACGGCGCCAGGCGCGGCAGGTCCACGCTGCCGTTCGTTCCTGCCGTCGTGGACCTGTCGGCGCCGACCTGCGTGCTGGCCGCCGGGGGCATCGCCGACGGGCGCGGCCTCGCCGCGGCTCTGGCGCTCGGCGCGGCCGGAGCGCTGATCGGCACCCGCTTCCAGGCGACGGCCGAGTCCCTGGCCGACCCGTGGATCAAGAAGGCGATCGTCGCCGGCGGCGGGGAGGACACCGAGCGCAGCAGCGTGCTGGACATCGCCAGGGACTCGCGGTGGCCGCGGCGATACACCGGCCGCACGCTCGCTCACCCGTTCCTTGATCAGTGGCGCGGGCGAGAGGACGAGCTCGCCGCCGACCCGGCCGCCAGGCAGGCCTACCGGGACGGGGTCGACCGCGGCGAGCTGCCGCCGCTCCCCGTGTGGGCGGGCGAGGGCGCGGACCTGATCAAGGACCTGCCGCTCGCCGCTGACCTGGTTGCCATCCTGGCCGCCCAGGCGGAGGAGGCCCTCGACCGGGCCGGACGGCGCTGACCCGCCGGCCATGCTCCCGGGTGGCTCCGACCCCGCCGCGGCCCCCATCCCGGCCGTCAGACCGGCGGCGCGGGGTCGTACTGGATGCCACGCCGGACCTCGCGTGCGCGGTCCGGCCCGGCCAGCCGGACCACGAGGTGCAGCGCCATATCGATGCCCGCCGAGATCCCCGCCGCCGTGATGATGTCGCCGTCGTCGACGAACCGCTCGTCCGGCCGGGCCTGGATCGTCGGGTCCAGACTGGTCAGCAGGCCCATCGCCGACCAGTGCGTGGTGGCAGGCCGCCCGGCCAGCAGGCCAGCCGCGGCGTAGACGAGCGACCCGGTGCAGACGCTGGTCAGCAGCGGGACGGCCGATCGCTGGCCGCGTACCCAGTCGAGCTGCTCCTCGTCCCGCAGCTGCGGCCTGGTGCCCTGCCCGCCCGGGTAGATCAGCACGTCGAGCGGCGGCGCGTCGGCGTAGGAGTGGTGTGCCTGCACGGTCAGGCCCTTGGCGCAGTGCACCAGGCCGCCGGTTCTGGACAGGCAGCTGACCGCGTAGCCGTCGTCAGGGAACTGGCGGGTCCAGAAGGACAGCACCTCCCATGGCCCTACCGCGTCGAGTTCCTCCACATCGTCGAACAGCAGGATCCCGATCTGCCTGGCCTCCGCCGTCATGCGGCGATTCAACCACGCCGCACTGGCCAGGGCAGGCCGGTTGCGAAGGGACAGGCCGGCCGGGGCGTTGGCGTGCACATGCAGGTGGAGATCTGGTCTGACGTGGTGTGCCCGTGGTGCTATCTGGGCAAGCGGCGGTTCGAGCACCGGCTGCTGCAGCTTGCCGGGGCCAGGCAGCACCAGAGCGACCTGCTAGAGCGGCTGTACCGGGCGCACTTCACCGAGCAGGTCTCGATCTTCGACCACGAGACGCTCGCCGGGCTCGCCGCAGACGCAGGCCTGGACCCCGACGAGGCGGCCAAGGTGCTGGCGGGCGAGGAGTACGGGCCGGCCGTGGACGCCGACGAGGCGATGG
>DATIZP010000114.1:0-7480 GCA_035517035.1 Streptosporangiaceae bacterium
AGCGCCAGCGACGCGGCCAGCGCCGCCACGGCGATGGTGGTCCAGAGGAGCCGGGCATGCCGGGTGCGCCGCTCGAGCAGGGTGAGCAGCAGCCAGCCGAGCAGCGAGGCAGCCACGGCGGCGCCGATGACCTGGCCGACCGGGATCGTCTGGATGTGGCCGGTGCCGAAGCGGACGTTCAGGTGGATGCCTAGCAGGGGGACTTCCACGATCCAGGTGAGGGCGGCGGCCAGTGCGCCGCCCGCAACGCACAGCGCCCGGGGGCGGCCTTGCTTGATGTCTGGCACGGCGGGGGCGGTGGTGGTGAACATGTGCGTACTCCCTCATGTGGCTCGCGGCGCCCGTTGCGCCGCTGACCATGAGGCTGTCCCGGGCTGAGGTAATCGGGCATCGTCGTGCTGGCGTCCGGTGGGCTGCTGCGCCGGCAGTAGCGGGTACTGCCAGTGCGGTAGCTCGTCCGCCTGCGCAGCGACGATGGCGCCGGCCTGCTGCCGGTATACGCTCCGGGTGATGGGCGTCAAAAGGGTGGTCAGGCTGCCGCGGCGCTGGCTGGGCGCTGCGGGGGTAGCGCTGGTGACCGTGCTGGCCGTGGTCGGCGGCTACGTCGAGGCCAACCCGGTGCACCGCTACGGTGGCTTGCACCTGACCAGCCATCCGCCGCTGGCCGCTTACCTGCTGCTGGCGGTGCCCGCGCTCGCCCTGATCTGGCGCAACAGCCACCCGGTCGGGGTGTTCGGGCTCGCCGTGGCCTGCGCGGTCGGATGGGCGGCGCTCGGCCAGATCGATGGTGCCGCGCTCGTTCCGGTCATCGTCGGGGTGTATTGGGTCGCGCTGACCCGCGCGTGGCGCATCGCAGTTGCCGCCGGGCTCGCCGGGGCGGCGGCTATCTTCGTGACCGAGGGGCTGCTCGGGCCGTTCGGCTGGTTCGGCGGCCCCAACGCCACGAAGTGGCCGGAGCTGCTCGCAGCCGGGGCGGTCGGCGCTTATGTGGCGGCGCGCCGCCAGTGGCTGGCCGCCGAGTACGACCGGCAGGCGCGGGCCGGGCAGGCCCGGGAGGAGGAAACCCGCAGGCGCGTCGACGCCGAGCGAATGCGGATCGCGCGCGAGCTGCACGACGTGGTCGCGCACTCGATGGCGATGATCAACGTCCAGGCCACAGCTGCGAGCATGCAGCTGGCCACCGACCCGCCGAGCGCGGCCGAGGCAATCCAGGCGATCCGCAGGGCCAGCAAGTCCGGGCTGCGCGAGCTGCGGGCCATCCTTGAAGTGCTCCGCCAAGCCGACGGCGGGAGCCCGGCGGTGCCGGTGCCGGACGAGCGCGCCATCGCCGCGCTCGTCGAGGCAACCAGCGCGGCCGGCACGCCGACCACGCTGGAGCCGGCCGGGCCGCTAATCCCGCTGCCGCCGCCGGTCGCGCTGGCCGCCTACCGCATCGTGCAGGAGTCGCTCACCAACGTGGTGCGTCACGCCGGCCGGGTCGCCGCGACCGTGGCCCTGCGGCAAGACGGCGGATACCTGCATGTAGACGTGGTCAACGACGGCGGGGCCGCGCCCGCGGCCTTCAGCGACGGGACCGGGGCGGGACTGGCCGGAATGCGAGAGCGGGCGGCCGCTCTCGGCGGCACCCTGGACGCCGGGCCGCGTCCCGGCGGCGGGTTCGCCGTCCACGCCCGGCTGCCGCTGGCCGCAGCCGCCCCAGCCCGCGGACCACAGGCCCCCGCCGCAGGCCCGGGAGGCACCGCCGCAGGCCCGGGAGGCACCGCCGCGGTCCCAGACGGCGGGACCGCGGGTCGCGAGCCAGCCGCTGTCAGGCAGGAGACCGGCGGCGCAGGACCCGCGGACGGGCCGCGCGGCCGGCCGATCGCGAGCCGGCCGTGATCAAGGTCCTGCTCGCCGACGACCAGGCCCTGGTCCGGGCCGGCTTCCGGGTCCTGGCCGGCTCGGCGCCCGACATCGAGGTCGTCGGGGAGGCCGCGGACGGGGCGGCTGCGGTCGATCTGGCCCGCTCGCTGCGGGCCGAAGTGGTGCTGATGGACATCCGCATGCCCGGCACCGACGGGCTGGAGGCAACCCGGCTTATCGCCGCCGACCCCGAGCTGAGCGGCGTGCGCGTCATCATCCTCACCACCTTCGAGGCGGACGAGTACGTCTTCGAGGCGATCCGCGCCGGGGCGAGCGGCTTCCTGGTCAAGGACACCGAGCCGGAAGACCTCATCAGCGCCATCCGGGTCGTCGCCCGCGGCGATGCCCTGCTGTCGCCGAGCGTCACCCGCACGCTGATCTCCAGCATCGCCGGCCGCGGCCCAGCCCAGCCAGTCAACGCCTCCGTGCTGTCGGTACTCACCGACCGGGAACGTGAGGTGCTCGCCCGGGTCGCTGCGGGCATGAGCAACGACGAGATCGCCGCGGCCCTGTTCATGAGCCCGCTGACCGCCAAGACCCACATCAACCGGGCGATGGCCAAGCTCAGCGCGCGAGACCGGGCCCAGCTGGTGGTAATTGCCTACGAGACCGGCCTGGTCCGGCCGGGCCTGTCCTGACACCGGCCCCCAAGCCCGGTGCTCAGGCCGGCTCGATCACCGTGCTCACGATCCACGCGTGCTTGCCGACCTGGCGGACCCGGGCGAAGCCGTTCTGCTCGAAAAGCTCGACCGTCGCACTGAAGAGGAAGCGGCCGTGCGCCTGGCGGCCTGTGGTCACCTCGGAGATCGCCTCGACAAGCCCGCCGCCCAGCTGGGCGATCTGGTCGAGTGCGCCTTCCAGCGCCGCGCGCGCGATGCCCTGACCGCGGTGCCTTTTGTCAACGAAGAAGCAGGTGATCCGCCAGTCCGGCGTCCGCGGAGGGTCCTTGTCGTACTCGCGCCTGTGCTTGATGCCCGGAAGCTCCGCGGGGCTGCCGTACTGGCACCAGCCCTGCGCGGAGCCGTTCTCGTCGATGACCAGCGCGGCGTGGGCGCGGCCCGTGCGGACCCGGTCTTCCTTGGCCACCCGGTAGTTCATTTCCGGCTGCTTGCGTTCGAGGTGGTAGGCGATACACCAGCATCCGCCGAAGATCCCGTTGTTGCGCTCAACGAGCTCAGCGAACGCCGCCCACGTGGATGCGTCGAGCGGCCGGGTCGTATACCGCATGGCCTGCCCTCCCACGGTGAGTGCTGCCACGTCAGCTCAGGACTGCTCAGCCAGCTGCGCCAGGAGATCCGCGAGCTCGGCCGGCGCGCTGATCATGGGCCAGTGACCGGAGTCGATGTCGGCATACGAGACGTTCTTGCTCTTCGCCAGCTCGGGCACCTCGCCGTTGCCGATCCACTCCCTGGCCTGGGCCGGGCTGAACTCCGGGCAGATCAGCACCACCGGGACGTCATAGCGGCGCTCGTCGGCCAGCCTGACCACTCCGCGACTGACCCCTTCCGGGACCGGGATCGCAGCCGACGCGATGGCCTGCTTCGCGGCGTCGTCCAGATCGGCGGAGTCCGGCCCTTCGAACTCGCCCCAGCCCGGGAAGGGCATCGCGCCGTCCTGGACGGGAAAGCCGCCGAAGAATGGCTCGCCGTCCGAGGAGGGGAAGCCGCCGATCATGGCGACCTTGCTGATCTTGGCGGGGCGGGCGTCGGCGGCGAGCCACGCCAGGGTGGACGCGGCGGAATGGCCCACCACCATGGGCCGGCCGGCAGCCGCATCGACCGCCGCGACTACCGCGGCCGACTGATCCGCGAGCGTCGCCGACGTCTTGCCGTCACCCTGGCCCGGCAGGGTGACCGGCACGGCGTGATGCCCGCGGGCTTCCAGCTGGGCGGCCACCTTGTCCCAGACCGATCCGTCGAGCCAGAGGCCGGCGATCAGCAGTATGTCCATGCCAGTTCTCCTCGCTGCGGTGCGGTCGCGTGCGATGCGGCCAGCGGAGGTTTGTGCTGTCCCCGACGATAGGTGTGGTTCCGGACGATCTGGTTCCTGATTAGCCTTCTCTTGTGAAAACCGGCATGAGCCCCACCGCGCGGGCGCTGCGGGCCCTTGAGCTGCTGCAGGCCCAGCCCAGCGTCAGTGCCAGCCAGCTCGGGGCACAGCTCGGCGTGACCGAACGCGCCGCGCGCCGCTACATCGCGATCCTGCGCGAGGCCGGCATCCCCGTCGAGTCGGCCCCGGGACCCTATGGCGGCTACCGGCTCGGCCGGGGCATCCGGCTGCCACCACTGGTATTCAGCGCCGCCGAGGCGCTCGGCCTGGTCATGGCGGTGCTCGACGGCAGCCACGCAGCCGCCGGCACCGACGATCCGGTCGGCGCCGCCCTGGGCAAGATCATCCGGGCGCTGCCGGAGAACGTCGGCCGCCACGCCGCCACCATGCGCCGGCACGCATGCGCCGCGCCCGACCGCGGGGCCGCACGCCCGGGCACCGAGACCACGAGCACCCTGGTGGCCGCCGTCGCGGCCGAGCGCCGGGTGAGCATCGG
The DNA here is from genome assembly GCA_035517035.1 of Streptosporangiaceae bacterium. Lineage (GTDB taxonomy): Bacteria > Actinomycetota > Actinomycetes > Streptosporangiales > Streptosporangiaceae > Chersky-822. The sequence goes on from DATIZP010000114.1 coordinate 4,448, forward strand.
CTACCGCAGCGAGTCCGGCAGGCAGTGGGCGGAGGACGTTGACCCGTGGGCGGTCGTGGTACGGCATGGCCGCTGGTATCTGCTGTGCCACTCCCATCACGCCCGCGCGGTCCGCGCCTACCGCATCGACCGCATTCAGTCGGTCGCCGCGGGCGACGAGCAGTTCCGCTCACCGGGAGACCTGGACTACGTGGACCTGCTGGAGCAGCACCTGGGGACCGGCTGGGAGTTCGAGACCAAGGTCGTGTTCGATGCCCCCTACGATGAGGCCGCCCGGTACGTCAGGCCGCCGATGGGCCGTCTCGAGCGCACCGGCGACGGCAGGCGATGCGTGCTGACCGGCACCACCAGCAATCCGGCCATGTATGCCGGCGAGTGGCTGGCCGCGATCCCGATCCGCTTCCATGTCGAGGGCGGGACCGAGCTTCGCGCCGCCGTCGCAGCTGTCGCCGCCCGGATGACGGCCGCCCTGAGCGCGGCACCAGGCAATGAACGTCCGCCGCGGACGGGGCTACCGCCGGGCTGCTCTGGCGAGCATGCCGTCGAGAACAACGTCGATGGCGAAGTGGAACCGCTCGTCGCCGCTGCCGGCGACGAGCTGCGCGGCGTGGGCGGTGACGAGAGGGAACCGGCCGGGCGGTAGGCCGGCGAACAGCTCGTAGAGCTCGTCGCCTAGCTCCTGGCGGTCGGCGCGCCGCACGTCGGCCTCGATGGCGGCGTAGGTCACCAATGCCGCGAAGATGTCGGCAGCCCAGGCGGCGTCCTGGGGATCGAGGCCGCCGGCGAGCAGGATTGCCAGCAGATTCTCCTGCAGGAGCAGAGCCGCTTCGGTCGTGGGTGGATTGGCCATGGCCGTCGCGGCGATTCCAGGATGAGCGACCAGTGCCCGGTGCATGCGCTCCAGGAGCGAGTGCAGCTGAGCACGCCAGCGTGACGGGTCCGGGGTTTCGAGCTCGATCGTGGCGATAGTGCGATCCTGCATCGCCCGGAGCAGGCCCTCGCGGCCGGAGACGTAGACGTAGAGCGAGGCAGCTCCCGTATCCAGGGCGGCTGCGACCCGGCGCATCGTCACTGCCTCCAGACCCTCGGACTTGAGGATCGCCAGGGCCGCGTCGACGACCGCGTCCTGGCTGAGCGGTGCCTTTGCGGGGCGATCACGGGTCGAGCGGTGGCGGCTTGTGGGGTTCATCGGTGGTGGGCCTCCCGGCAAGACACTGCGGACCGCGACTCCGCATGCGGGAACGCTGTCCGTGACGTACACTGTTCGTGACGAACGTCGTTCGAGCCGAACACTGTACGTCAGTGTACCCGTGTGCGACCTGGTTCGGCTCCGCTCAGGAGGATTTCATGGACCCCACCCCCATCACCCTCCCCTCGCCGGCCGGGGCCGGTACCACCAGCACGCAGCCCTACCGCCTGCGCTGGGTCGTGGCGGCGGTCGTGCTGGCCGCCAACGTCATGGATCTGCTCGACGCCACGATCGTCAACGTCGCCGCCCCCTCCGTCCATCGCGACCTCGGCGGAGGTGCCAGCACCATCCAGTGGCTGAGCGCTGGCTACACCCTGGCCTTTGCCGTTCTGCTGATCGCCGGCGCAAGACTCGGAGATATCCTCGGCCGCCGCCGGCTGTTTCTCCTTGGCTCGGCGGGATTCACCATCTTCTCGGCCGGCTGCGCCGTGGCGCCAACCATCGGCGTGCTCATCGCCTTCCGGGCGCTTCAGGGCGCCTTCGGCGCGCTCATGATCCCCCAGGGCTTCGGCTTGATGAAGCAGGTCTTCGCCGACGACGCCGAACTCGATAAGGCACTGGGCCTGTTCGGTCCGGTCACGGGTGTGCCGATGCTCGCCGCGCCGATCGCCGCCGGCGCGCTCATCGACGCCAACCTCTGGGGCATAGGGTGGCGCCTGGTGTTCCTCATCAATGTCCCGATCGGCGCGCTGACGCTGCCCCTCGCGATCCGTTCGCTGCCCCGCCGCGGTGCCACTCACCCCGGCGGCAAGCTCGACATCGGTGGCGTCTGGCTGGTCGGCCTGGCGCTGGTCGCGATCATCTATCCGCTCATCCAGGGCCGCACCGACGGCTGGCCCGCCTGGTCGTTCGCCATCCTCGCGGCTGGCGTGATCCTGCTCCTGGTCTTCCTGCGCCACGAACGGCACCACAAGAACATCCCGCTGATCGAACCCACACTGCTCACCAACCGCACCTACCTCAGCGGCATCGCCGTCGCCCTGGCCCTCTTCGGCGCCTTCGGCGGGCTTCTGCTCTGCATTTCGCTCTACGGCCAGCTCGGCGAAGGCTGGTCACCGATCCACGCCGGTCTGACGCTGACGCCGATGGTCGTGGGAATGATCCTCGGCATGGTCGGGTCCCTCGCCGCTGTCCGCCGGCTCGGACGTCACCTGCTCCACATCGGGATTCTGCTCATCGCCGCCGGCACGGCCGGACTCGCCCTGATCCTCACGGGTGACCACACCGCCTCAAGCTGGGACCTCGTCCCCGGGCTCTTCTTCATCGGCGCAGGCGTCGGTGCCAGCATCGGGCAGCTTTTCCGGTTCATCCTGACCAGCGTGAACATGGACGAGGTCGGATCCGCCTCAGGTGTCCTGGAGGCCGCACAGCAGCTCTCGACCTCGCTCGGCGTCGCCGTCCTCGGCACCATCTTCTTCTCCGCCTTCGGCCATCACCTGCCGGTCCACGCACTGCAGATCACCGCATGGGCCTGCCTGCCACCACTGGCTGCCGCCTTCGTCCTCGTGTTCTGGCTGCCCATGCACCCGCGAGCGGAACAGGCAGCTTCTTGACACACTCCCCCCGTGACAGCTCCCCCGGCCCGGTCTGCCCGTCGCGGAGCGGGATGGCCTGATGATCGGGATTAAACGACAGGGCCACCGCACCGAGCACGACGACGACGCCGTACTCCCCCAGTTCGGCTACCGGCAGCAGTTCGTGCGCTCGCTGCGGCACTTCGAGTCCTTCGCCGTGGCGTTCTCGTTCATCTCGATCACCACCGGGATCTTCACCACCTTCGGGTT
>DATIZP010000115.1:0-13701 GCA_035517035.1 Streptosporangiaceae bacterium
TGTACCGCCCGGAGATGATCTTGATGGATGTGGCGGATGTCCCAGAATACGCAGTGGATGTGGCATCCATTCCACCGACATCCAGGTGATCACCTCCGGTTTCGGGTGGTATGCGGGGATCCGGGGCCGCCGTGCTGGCCCGGGCGGCCGCGGCCGCGCGGCGCGGAGGCCAGCCGCGCTGCTCCGGGTTGTCCGGGGCCGGTGCTGCCGCGCGGTAGAGCCGTCGGTGCCCGCGGAGATCTACGGGACAGACGCTAGCCGACCCGCCCGTCCCGCCTGCGCCGGCCGGACAGTGCGACTTGCGTCACATCTGACCTGGGCCCACGTCGCTGACCAGCGCGGACAGGACACGAATCCGCATCATCGCCGACCGGCGACTTGCTCTTTCCTTGTTTTCTACTATAGATATATGGATAGTATTCAGATCGAGATACTGCTAGCACGTGCAGGAAGCACACCTGGAGGTTGGATGAAACGGGCCCTCATGGCGGCGGGGATCGCACTGGTCACGGCTCTCGCGGCCGGCTGCTCGTCGTCGCCGTCGAGCTCGGGCTCCGGCTCGTCGCATGCCAGCCCGGTGGTGCTGCGGCTCGGGTTTCTCACCAACATCACCCATGCGCCCGCGCTGATCGGCATCGAGAAGGGGCTCTTCGCCAAGGCGCTCGGCATGGACGTGACGCTGAAGGCGGTCCCGTTCGCGACCGGCACCCAGGAGGCCACCGCGCTGCTGGCCGGCCAGCTCGACGCGGCCTACGTCGGCCCCAACCCGACGATCAAGGCATGGCAGACGTCGGGCGGCACGCTGATCAAGGTGATCTCGGGCGCGGCCTCGGGCGGCGCCGAGCTGGTCGCGAAGAAGGGCATCACCACCCCTGCGCAGCTCAAGGGCCAGAAGCTGGCCACCCCGTCGCTGGGCAACACCCAGGATGTCGCGCTGCGGTACTGGCTGAAGCAGCACGGCCTGACCACCACGCCCACCGGCGGCGGCGACGTGCCGATCACGCCGATCACGCCGAACTCCGACGCCGTGCTGGCGTTCGCCTCCGGCCAGATCGCGGGCGGCTGGGAGCCGGCCCCCTACGACATCGAGATGGTCGCCGACGGCGGGCATGTGCTGGTCAACGAGGCGACGCTGTGGCCGAAGGGCCAGTTCGTGACCACGAACCTGGTGGTCACCCAGAAGTTCCTCGCCGCCCACCCGTCGGCAGTCTCCGGCCTGCTCAAGGGCCAGATCGCGGCCAACAACTACATCCACTCCGACCCGGCGGGAGCGCAGTCAGCGGCCAACGCCGAGCTGACCAAGCTCACGGGCAAGGGCCTGAAGTCCAGCGTGCTGGCCGCGGCGTTCCAGCAGGTCACGTTCACCGACGACCCGATCGCGTCCTCGCTCGCCACCGACGCCCAGCACGCCGTGGCCGTCGGCCTGCTCACCCCGGTTAAGAACCTATCCGCCCTCTACGACCTCGGCCCGCTGAACGCGCTGCTCAAGGCCGACGGCCAGGCCCAGGTCAGCTCGTAAGCGCACCGAAGGAGGGCTCATGCCAGCAACCGCGAACGGCGCCGTCAGCGCCGACCAGGCGGCGAGCGCTGTCGAGGCGGTTATGCAGGTACAGCAGTCAGGCGCCGCCGGCCAGGGCACCAGCCCGGCCGGCGGCGCTGCCGCGGTCACGCTCAGCGAGGTGTCCAAGGTCTACGGCCGGGGCCCGAGCGCGCTGCTGGCCGTCGACCGGCTATCCCTGACCGTGGCCGCCGGCGAGTTCGTCTGCCTGGTGGGCGCGTCGGGCTGCGGCAAGTCCACCCTGCTCTCCATGGTGGCCGGGCTGGACCGGCCGACCGCGGGCACGGTGGACATCGCCGGCCGGCGGGTCGCGATCATGTTCCAGGAGCCCGCGCTGTTCCCGTGGCTGACCGCGCAGAAGAACGTGGAGCTCGCGCTGCGCGCCCGCAAGGTACCGGCCGCACAGCGCCGCAAGGCGTCGGCCGCACGGCGCCGCAAGGCGTCGGCCGTACAGCGCCGCGACCAGGCGGCCGCGCTGCTGGCCAGCGTGCACCTGGCCGACTTCGGCGCCAAGCGGCCGCACGAGCTGTCCGGCGGCATGCGGCAGCGGGTGGCGCTGGCCCGCGCCCTAGCGCAGGACGCCGACGTGCTGCTGATGGACGAGCCCTTCGGCGCGCTCGACGCGATGACGCGCGACCTGCTGCACGAGGAGATCGAGCGAATCAGCGCCGAGCGCCACCTCACCGTGCTGTTCGTCACGCACAACGTGCGGGAGGCGGCCAGGCTCGGCGACCGCGTGGTGCTGCTGAGCAGCCGTCCTGGCCGGGTCATCGAGCAGTACCTGGTGCCGCGCACCGGGCCGCGCCGGATCGACTCGGTCGCGGTCGCCGAGCTGGCAGGCACCATCACCGACCGGCTGCGCGAGGAGATGAGGCGCCATGACCGCTAGCACCACCAAGCGGGCAGGCACCGCGGCGTCGGACCTTGCCGGCCTGGACAGCCTGGAGCTCGGACCGGCCAGGTCGCCGCGCCGGATCGCCAGGCTGTCGTGGAGCGCGACATGGCCCAAGCTACTCGCCGTCGTCATCGTGCTGGCCGCGTGGGAAGTGTTCTACCTGATCAACTTCCACGGCGACACCGCCGATCACCTCGTCAAGGGCCCGGCGGCGGGCCTAGCGAACCTGTGGGACCAGCTGCAGACCGGCCTGCTCTGGCAGGCCATCGCCACCACCGTCCAGACCGCGGTGACCGGCTACCTGCTCGCGCTGTTGATCGGCTCGGGGATCGGCGCGCTCGTATCGAGGATCCCGCCGCTGCGCGCCGCCACCGGGTCGATCATCAGCGGGCTGCAGACCATGCCGTCGATCGCCTGGTTCCCATTTGCGATCATCCTGTTCGGCGAGAACCAGTCGGCGATCCTGTTCGTCATGGTGCTCGGGGCCGCGCCGTCGATCGCGAATGGGCTGATCACCGGGGTCGACTACACCCCGCCGCTGCTGCTGCGGGCGGGTCGCACGATGGGCCTGCGCGGTATCGCGCTCTACCGGTACCTGATCCTGCCCGCGTCGCTGCCCGCGTACGTGGCCGGAATGAAGCAGGGCTGGGCGTTCTCCTGGCGCAGCCTGATGGCGGGCGAGCTGCTGGTCCTGATCATCGGCCATCCGTCGCTCGGGGTCCTGCTCAACACCGCCCAGAACGACCAGGACCTGACCAGCGCGATCTCGATCATGATCGTCATCCTGCTGATCGGCATCGTGGTCGACATGATCTTCACCAAGGCCGACGCGCTGGTCAGGCGGCGGCGCGGGCTACTCGTGCAGGAGAGCTGACCGCCCGTAGGATCGTGACATGTCCAGCTGCGCCGGGGTCGTCCTGGCGGGCGGCCGGTCGTCGCGGATGGGGTCGGCCAAGGCCGCGCTCGAATGGCACGGCTCGACGCTGCTGCGCCGGACCGCCGGGATAATCGGCCGGTTCGGGCCGGTGGTGGTGGTGCGGGCGGCCGGGCAGGAGCTACCCGGCCTGCCGCAGGCCGTGCGGGTGGTGGACGACCCGCGCGAGGGCATGGGCCCGCTGCAGGGCATCGCCGCCGGCCTTGCCGCCGTGGCCGGCCAGGCGGATTACGCGTTCGTCTGCTCCACCGACCTGCCGTTCCTGCACCCCGCGTTCGTGCGGCTGATGCTCCGCACCGCTGCCGCCGCCCCGGGCCGCAGCGGCCCCGACGTGGCCCTGCCGCTGGCCAGGGGGTTCCCGCAGCCGCTGGCCGCTGCCTACCGGACCGCGCTTGCCCCGGCGGCCGAGCGACTGGTCGCGGCCGGCCGGCTGCGACCCGCGTTCTTGTTCGATGAGTGCGAGGTGACCCGGCTCGACGACGCCGCGCTGCTGGCCGACCCGATGCTGGCCGCGCTGGACCCCGACCTTGACTCTGTGCTCAACGTGAACGACCCGGCCGGCTACCATGCGGCGCGGAAGCGGGCCGCCCCGGAAGTCACCGTGCAGCGGTTCGGCACGCTGGCCGACGGGCACCGCGGGCCGCAGGCGGTGCGTGCGGCCACCGTGGGGGAGGCCGCGGCGGCCGTTGGCGTCGCGCTGGACGGGCACGTGGTCGCCGCCCTGAACGGCGACCAGATCACCAGGGACGACCAGGTGCCGCTGGCGCGCGGCGACACGGTGTTCTTCTCGCCGACGCCGACCGGGTAGCCTTCGCTGCGGAGGCGTCCAGGTGCCTGGTGGCCCTCCCGGTCTTCAAAACCGGTGGACGGCGTTACGCGTCGTCGGCGGGTTCGATTCCCGTCCGCCTCCGCACCGTCCGCCTCCGCATGTCCGCGCAGGGCCGACGGCGTAAGGTCGCAGCCATGCACGTCGTCGTCACGGCCGGCCATGTCGATCACGGCAAGTCCATGCTGGTGCGCGCGCTGACCGGGATGGAGCCCGACCGATGGGACGACGAGCGGCGCCGGGGGATGACCATCGATCTCGGCTTCGCCTGGACCACGCTTCCCACGGGCGAGCAGATCGCCTTCGTTGACGTGCCTGGGCACGAGCGGTTCGTGTCCAACATGCTGGCTGGCGCCGGCCCGGCGCCGGCCGTCATGTTCGTGGTCGCGGCGGACGAGGGCTGGAAGCCCCAGTCGGCCGAGCACCTCGCGGCCATCGACGCGCTCGGCGTGCGGCACGGGCTGCTCGTGATCAGCCGGGCCGACCTCGCCAACCCTGAGCCTGCGCTGCGCGAGGCCGCCGACCACCTGGCCGGGACCAGCCTCGGCGGGATCGGGGACCCGGTGGCTGCCGTGGCCGGTCATGAAGCGATGGAAGCCGTCGCCGTGAGCGCGCTGACCGGCCAGGGGATGGACGTCCTGCGCGCGGCGCTCGGCAGGCTCGCTGCGCGGCTGCCCGCACCCGATCCAAGCGCCGGGGTGCGGCTGTGGCTGGACCGGGCGTTTGCGATCAAGGGCAGCGGCACGGTGGTCACCGGCACGTTGCAGGCGGGCGAGGTGCGAGCGGGCGACGAGCTGGTGCTGACCCCGGCGATGCGCCCGCTGCGGATCAGGGGATTGCAGTCACTCGGCGCGCCGGCCGACCGTGTCACCGCTGTGGCCAGGGTGGCGCTGAACGTGCGCGGCATCGGCACCGGCGAACTGAGCCGCGGCATGGCACTGATCAGGGCCGGCCAGTGGACCGTGACGGGCGTCATCGACGGGCGCCTTGTTTCCGGGGCAGGTCAGCCCGGGCCGGACGCCGCGGCGATGCCCGCCTCCCTGACGCTGCATATCGGCGCGGCGCGCACCATCGCCCGGGTGCGGGCACTCGGCGGGCCGATCGTGCGGCTGACGCTCGCCCAGCCGCTGCCGCTGCACGTCGGTGACCGCGTGCTGCTACGCGATCCTGGAGCGGCGGCCGGGCCGGGCACGGGCCATGCCATCGTCGGCGCCACCGTGCTCGACGTGGCGCCGGTCCGCCTGCGCGGATCGGGGTCCGCCCGGGCCGCGGCACGCGAGCTCGCGTCCTGGCCCGATCCGCCCCGCACGAGCGACGTGCTGCGACGGCACCGGCTCGTCCGGGCCGGCGACGCTCGCGCGATGGGCCTGCGCGACCTGCCCGCTGCCGTGACCGCGGACTGGGTCGCCGACCCTGAGCACTGGCTCGTGCTGCGCGGGCGGCTGGCCGACGCGGTGACCGCGCAGGCCGCACGCGACCCGCTCGCTCCCGGGCTATCCGTGGACGCGGCCAGGGCGCAGCTGCGGCTTCCGGACCGCCGGCTGGTCGCGGCGCTCGCCGCCTGGTCCCCAGAGGGCGCTGGCTCGCGGATCGAGGTTGCCGGGGGGTACCTGCGGCCGGGAACCGCGCTGCCCTCACGGGTCGCCGAGGCGGTTACCGCCCTTCTCGCCAGCATGTCGCAGGAGCCGTTCGACGCGCCCGACGCCGGGCGGCTGGCCGCGCTCGGGCTTGACGCACGCGCCGCGGCGGCCGCCGAGCGCGCCGGGCTGCTGCTCAGGCTGCCTGGCGGGGTGGTGCTGCCTGCCGATGCCGTCGGGCGGGCATCCAAGGTTCTCGCCGGCCTGCCTCAGCCGTTCACGGCGGCGGAGGCCAGGCAGGCACTCCGGACCAGCAGGCGCGTGGTGATACCGCTGCTTGAGCGCCTTGACCGGGACGGGGTAACTAGGCGGCTGTCCGACAATCGCCGGATCGTGCGCGGCGGTGGGTCCGCCGAGGGTCCCGCCGGGAGCGCCTAGCCCGCAGCTAGTCGCGGCGGACGGGCCCGGGTAGCGAAGGCGGCGGCTGGGCGGAGATCGGCAGCACCTGGATGGACTCGCCGCGCGTAAACGTGCCCTGGCCGATCGGTATCTGCCACCAGGCATGGGCCCGCACCAGCCGGGTGACCGCACCTGCACCGTGGCCGCCCGGCGTCGCCACGACCGCGCCGCCGGCAGGCCCAGGCGCGGACAGGGATACGGGCACCCAGTCCTCAAGCTCCGGGGATGAGGTCCAGTCGCAGCCGAGCCGCGCGGACTGGCTCGGCCGGCTGACGGCCGCCGCCCCCTGCAGCGCCATCAGCAGCGGCATGGCGAAGAGCTCGAAGATCACGGCGGCGGCAAGCGGGTAGCCGGGGACCCCGATCGCGGGAACCGCCGCCGCGGGCCGCCCGTCCTGTGCGGCAGCGGCGCCTGCCCTGGCCTGGCCGGTCCTGGTGACATGGCCGAGCAGCACGGGATGCCCTGGCCGCACGGCAACTCCGCGGACGGCCAGCCCGCCGACGTCGGCCAGCGCGGCCGCGGTGTGGTCGTCGCGCCCGGCGCTCGATCCGGCAAGCACCAAGACGAGGTCGGAGGCCAGGGCAGCATCGCGGACCTGGGCGGAGATTACCGCCGGATCATCCGGCTGCACGTCGTAGACCCGGGGGGTCGCGCCCACCTCCGTGACCCGGGCGGCAAGCATCACCGAGTTGCTGTCAGTCACCTGCCCGGGCCCGAGCGGCTTCCCGACCGGCCTGATCTCGTCGCCGGTAGGCACGATCGCGACCACTGGCCGCCGTGCGATCTCGATCATCGCCCGCCCAGCCGACGCCACGGCCGCGAGGTCGGCCGGGCGCAGCCGGTGCCCGGCCGGAACGAGCAGCTCGCCGACCCGGAAGTCCTCGCCCTTGGCACGGACGTTCCGGCCCGGGGCCGCGGGCCCGGTGACCCACGCGCTGCCGTCCTGGCGCAACTCGACCCGCTCGCGCTCGATCACCGCGTTGGCGCCCGCCGGCATCGGATCGCCGGTGTCCACCCAGGTGAACGCGGAGGCAGCCAGCCGCCACCGGTGCGCAGGGCTGGCGTCCGTCGCGGCCGGGCCCGCTCGGACCGCGATGCCGTCCATCGCGGCGCACTCGAACCTCGGCGCGGGCCTGCGGGCGCGAACCGGCACCGCCGTGACGCGGCCGAGGCCGTACTCGACCCGCACGTGCTCGCCCGCCGGACCGCCCCGACAGCCAGCTGCCGCGCAGGCCGCGAGCCACACCGCGTAGGCGGCCTCGGGGCCGAGCCTGGGGCCATCGGCCTGAGCGCGCCCGCTCATAGCGGCGACAGCCGGTGCGCTCCGGTGTAGACATTCATGGACGGGCCGCGCAGGAAGCCCACCAGCGTCAGGCCGGCCTGGGCGGCCAGGTCCACGGCGAGCGAGGACGGCGCCGAGACGGCGGCGAGCAGCGGTATTCCGGCCAGCACGGCCTTCTGAGCCAGCTCGAACGAGGCCCGGCCGCTGACCAGCAGCGCGCATCCGGAGAGCGGAAGCCGGCCGGCAAGCAGTGCCCAGCCCACCACCTTGTCAACGGCATTGTGCCTGCCCACATCCTCGCGCAGCACGATCAGCTCGCCGGCGGCGGTGAACAGGCCGGCGGCGTGCAGGCCTCCGGTGCGCGAGAAGACCCGCTGACCCTCCCGGAGCCTGGCGGGCAGGGTGGCGATCACTGCGGGCGCGAACTGAGTCTCGTCGGCGTCAAGCGGTGCCTGCGGCAGCGCGCAGATGTCCGCGATGCTGGTCTTGCCGCACAGGCCGCACGCACTGGTGGTCAGGAAACTGCGCCGCGCACCGCCGGGGACCGTGATGCCCGGCGCCAGCGTCACGTCGGCGATGTTGCCCAGCCCGTCGTGGTCGCCGTGGCCGCACCCGGCGCCGTCGCAGATCCTTATCCCGCCGATGTCGTCCGCTCCGTGCACGATGCCCTCGCCGGCCAGGAAGCCAGCGGCCAGCTCGATGTCGTCGCCAGGCGTGCGCATGGTCATCGTCAGCGCGGTGCCGTCCACCCGGATCCCGAGCGGTTCCTCGGCGGCAAGCAGGTCAGCGCGGTGCCCGCTCGCGCCGGGTCTGCCGTTCTCAGGCACGCTGACCTGCAGCACCCGCCGTCGCGCTGTCCGTTCAGGCAACGCAGCCTCCGCCCGTCGCGCCGTGCGCCCCCCACCGACAGCGTACGGTCTGTGCCGGCGGCACAGCACGGGGTGCTCCGGCGGCACAGCACGGGGTGCTCCGGCGGCACGGCACGGGGTGCTCAGGCGGCACAGCACGGGCACGACATGGACCCCGTCTCGCCGTCCGCGTTATGCTCGGGACGATGTGCGCTATTCGCGAGGAAGGTGCACCGATGAGCAAGCAAATTCGGCTGACCGAGCCGCTCGTGCGCGATGGCGGGACGCTACGGCCGGCCTCGTGGGACGAGGCGCTTGACCGCGCGGCGGCCGGGCTCGAGGTTGCCAGGCGGGCCGGCGGCACCCGTTCGTTCGGCATGTTCAGCTGCTCCAAGGCCACGAACGAGATGAACTACATGGCCCAGAAGTTCACCAGGGCCGTGATGGGCAGCAACAACGTCGACAGCTGCAACCGAACTTGACACGCTCCTAGCGTCGTCGGTCTGGCGGCTGTGTTCGGAGCCGGTGGCGGCACCAGCTCCTACCGGGAGGCGGAGGACGCCGACCTGATCGTGCTGTGGGGTTCGAACGCGCGCGAGGCGCATCCGATCTTCTTCCACCACGTACTCCGCGGTATCAGGCGCGGCGCCCGGATGTACTGCGTGGACCCGCGCCGCACCACATCGGCCCAATGGGCGGACGCGTGGCTGGGTATCCATGTGGGCTCCGATATCAGCCTGGCCAACGCGATCGGGCGGGAGATCATTCGCGCGGGGCTGGTCAACGAGGAGTTCGTGCGCCGCGCCACGACCGGGTTCGACGCCTACGCCAGCGCGGTGGAGGATTATCCGCTTGAGCGGGCGGAGCGGGACACCGGCGTCCCCGCCGCGCTGATCCGCCAGCTCGCGCACGACTACGCCAGGGCCGACCGGGCCCAGCTCTGCTGGACGCTCGGCATCACCGAGCACCACAACGCGGCCGACAACGTGTTCGCCCTGATCAACCTGGCCCTGCTCGCCGGGCACGTAGGCCGGTACGGGTCGGGCCTTGTCCCGCTTCGCGGCCAGAACAACGTGCAGGGCGGCGGGGACATGGGGGCGATCCCGAACAAGCTCACCGGCTTCCAGGACATCGAGACCAATATGCAGGCCAGGGCGAGGTTCGAGGCCGAGTACGGCGTCGCGCTGCCGCCCAAGCGAGGCATGCACCTGTCCCAGATGTTCGAGGCGATGGAAACCGGAGACCTGACCGCTTGCTACATCGTGGGCGAGAACCCGGTGCGGTCCGAGGCGGACACGGGCCGTGCACGCAAGCTGCTCGGTGGTCTCGCGCACCTGGTCGTGCAGGACATGTTCCTTACCGATACGGCCGCGCTCGCCGACGTGGTGCTGCCCGCCACGGCGACCTGGTGCGAGGCCGAGGGCACGGTGACCTCAAGCGAGCGCCGGGTGCAGCGAGTGCGCAAGGCGCTTGAGCCGCCGGCCGGCGCGCGCGACGATATCGAGATCATCTGCGAGCTTGCCAGGCGGCTGGGCCGGGACTGGGGCCATCCGTCGGCCGAGGACATCTGGAATGAGCTGCGCGGCCTCTCGCCGATGCACGCGGGGATGAGCTACCGGCGGCTGGAGGAGCTCGGCGGCATCCAGTGGCCCTGCCCGGACGAGCAGCACCCCGGCGAGATGTTCCTGCACGCCAGGCTCTGGGAGACCGATCCGGCCAGGCGCGGCGCGCCTGCCCCCTTCACGCCGGTCGAGCAGGAGCCTCCGCTCGACGAGTTGTCTGAGGAGTTCCCGATCAGGCTCACCACCGGCCGCCGGCTCGACTCGTTCAACACCGGCGTCCAATCCGGGCAGTACAACACGCCGATCCGCCGGCCAGAGACGCTGAACATGGCGCCCGAGGACGCCGCGAGGCTCGGCCTGGCCGAGGGAGACCTAGCTCGGGTGTCGTCGCGGCGCGGGTCGCTCGACGCGCCGGTGCATCTCGATGACTCGCTCCGCCCCGGGCTGGCCTTCATGACGCTGCACTTCCCCGAGCAGGTCGCCACCAACGTACTCACGCTGGACGCCTGGGATCCCAAGTCGGGCACCGCCGAGTTCAAGGCGACCGCGATAAGGGTGGGGCGGGCCGAGATGCTGACCAGCGGCGGCGGCAGCGAGCGGGCGGAGGTGATCCCGTAAGTTGAACCCACGTGACCGCCTAGTGAGGAAGGTGAGCGGCTAGTGGATCTGCGCCTCGGGGTGGCCGGCGAGGCGACCGCCCAGGAGCAGGCCGCCGTCACCTCCGTGCTCGGCCCGGCCGAAGGCGGCTGGGACGGGGGCCAGCGCACGGCCGCCGACGGGCATGCCGCATTCGGCGGTCACGCCGCCCGGGCGAGAAGGCACCTGCTGCTGCCCGTGCTGCATGCCGTTCAGGAGCAGATTGGCTGGATCAGCCCTGCGGCCCTTGACTATGTCTGCGCCAGGCTCACGATCCCGCCTGCCGAGGCCTACGGCGTGGCCTCGTTCTACGCGATGTTCAGTACCAGGCCAGCGCCGAGCACCGTCGTGCACGTCTGCGACGACATCGCCTGCCAGGTCGCTGGCGCCGAGCGGCTCTGCGAACAGATGGAGCACCGATTCGGCGCCGAGCGCACGGAGACAGGCGCGAACGGGGCGGGCGTCGCCTGGCAGCGCAGCCCTTGCCTCGGGCAGTGCGACCGCGGCTCAGCGGCGCTCGTTCAGCGGGCGGGCGGCGACCCGGCCAGGATCGCGCTCGCGCCCTTCGAACCCGGCCAGATCCGGCCCTCGGTCTCACCCGCTCTGGCGCCACACGATGGCCCGCTCGTGCCCCAGGCTACCGGGGACCGAGCGTCGCTCCGGCTGCTGCGCAGGATCGGCCAGGCAGATCCGCACTCGCTCGGCTCGTACCGCGCCGCCGGCGGATACGAGGCGCTGCGCCAGGCGATGTCGGTGGGCCCGCAGGGCGTGATCAGGGAACTCAAGGACGCCGGCCTGCTCGGCCGCGGTGGCGCGGCGTTCCCGACTGGAGTCAAATGGGAGGCGGTGGCGACCCACCCGGTCCGGCCGCACTATGTCGTGTGCAACGCCGACGAGTCAGAGCCCGGCACGTTCAAGGACCGGGTGCTGATGGAGGAAGACCCCTATGCCGTGATCGAGGCAATCACGATCATGGGTTACGCCTGCGGCGCCGAGCAGGGCTATCTCTACATCCGCGGTGAGTACCCGCTCGCCGAGGCCAGGCTGAGGCACGCGGCGGCGCAGGCCCGCGGGTACGGGTTCCTCGGCGAGGGCATCATGAGAGCCGGGTTCGCATTCGACATCGAGGTCAGGCGCGGGGCCGGCGCCTACATCGCCGGCGAGGAGACCGCGCTGGTGAACTCGATCGAAGGCAAGCGCGCCGAGCCGCGGAACAAGCCGCCGTTCCCCGCGCAGTCCGGCCTGTTCGGCAAGCCGACAGCGATCAACAACGTGGAGACGCTGCTATCGGTGATCGAGGTACTTCGGATTGGCGGCCCGGCGTTCGCGCAGATTGGCACGGCAAGCTCGACAGGCACACGGCTGTTCTGCCTGTCCGGACGGGTCGAGCGGCCTGGCCTGTACGAGCACGAGTTCGGGATCACACTGCGCCAGGTCATCGATGCGGCAGGCGGGATGCGTGACGGCCGGCCGCTGCGGGCCGTGCTGCTCGGCGGCGCGGCCGGCTCGTTCGTCGGACCCGATGCCCTCGACGTGCCGCTCACCTTCGAGGCGCTGCGGACCATCGGCGCGACGCTCGGCTCAGGCGTCGTCTTCGTGCTCGACGACACCGTCGACGTGTCCGCCATCGTGGCGCGGATCGCGCGGTTCTTCCGCGACGAGTCGTGCGGGCAGTGCGTGCCCTGCCGGGTCGGCACGGTGCGCCAGGAGGAGCTGCTCGGCAGGCTGGCGCGCGGCGCCCCGCTTGGCTCTGCGGAGCGAGAGCTCGCCCTGCTCGATGACATCGCCGCCGTGGCGCGCGACGCCTCGATCTGCGGCCTCGGCCAGACGGCCGTCAGCGCGGCCATCTCGGCCGCAAGGCTAGGCTTGATCGGCGCTGACCGGGAGGAGCCGACATGACCGCAGTCCACCTGGACGCCCCCCGGCGCCTGGTCGATGTGAGCGTCGACGGTGCGACCGTCCGCGTCCCTGAAGGCGCCACGCTGCTCGACGCCTGCCGGCAGCGGGGCATCGACACGCCGACGCTGTGCTACCTGGAGAACCTCACCCCGGTGAACGTGTGCCGGGTCTGCGTGGTTGAGGTGGAAGGCTCGCGCACGCTCGTGCCCGCGTGCTCGCGCAGAGCCGAGGCCGGCATGACCGTGCGCACCGACTCCGACCGGGTCAGGACCAGCAGGCGCATGGTGCTCGAGTTCCTGGCGTCCTCGGTAGACCTCACGCTGGCCGACCCGCAGGTGCGGCAGTGGATCGACACGTACGGTGCCGACCCTGGCCGGTACGGGCCGACCGCACCGCCAAGCCCGGCGGGGGAGCGGGACGCGGCTCTGCCAGGCGAGCACGCGACCCCGACCGGCAGCGAAGCCGAGACCGTCGGCCAGCCGGTGAAGTACGACAACGACAGCTACGTGCGCGACTACTCGCGGTGCATCCTGTGCTACAAGTGCGTGGAGGCCTGCGGAACGGACGCGCAGAACACGTTCGCGATCGCTGTGGCCGGCCGCGGCTTCGACGCGCGCATCTCCACGGAGTTCGATGTCGGCCTGCCCGACTCCGCCTGCGTGTACTGCGGGAACTGCATCGGAGTGTGCCCCACGGGCGCTCTGATGCCGGTCAGCGAGTACCGGATGCGCCAGGATGGCACCTGGGACCAGTCGCAGCAAACCGTGACCAGAACCATCTGCCCCTACTGTGGCGTCGGCTGCAACGTCGAACTGCACGTGCAGGACAACCGGATCGTCAAGGTGACCTCGCCGCTCGATCACGACGTCACCAGCGGCCACCTCTGCGTGAAGGGCAGGTTCGGCTTCGAGTTCGTGCAGCGCCGGGCCAGGGAATCCGGGCCTACCGATCGGGTGTAAACGTTGTCTACACCGGGCTCGTGCCGCACTATGGCTGGATGAGCCAGGCAGCAAGCCGCGTGCGCGGTACGGGACGGACCAGCTATCACCACGGTGACCTGCCCAACGCGCTGGCCGACGCGGCGACCGAGATGGCCAGGGTCGGCGGTCCGGACGCCATCGTGCTGCGGGCCGCCGCCCGCGCCGCGGGCGTGTCAGCCGCCGCGGCCTACCGGCACTTCGCCGATCATGACGAGTTGCTGCAGGTGGTCAGGGAGCGGGCGATC
>DATIZP010000116.1:0-33989 GCA_035517035.1 Streptosporangiaceae bacterium
GAGCGAGACAGGCGCGGTTGAGTGCCCGGGGTTCGTCGACCACCACGCGCATCTGTTGCGGGCAGCCGCCGGGGTGCCGTTTCCGTGGCAGGGCAGCTCGGTCCTCGCCTTCCACGAGCACGTCGCGGCTGACGGCAGCACGCCCATGGACGTGCCGGAGCCGCCGCCCCCGCATCAGCCCGCGGCGATGGCCGCACGGCTGCACCGCGGCCTGGCGACGGCCGCGCAGGCGGGACTTGTCGAGGTCACCGAGATGGGCATGCGCGACTGGTGGTACCTGGACGCACTGACCACCCTGCAGCGGCGCGGGCCGCTGCCCGTCAGGCTGCGCGTCTACCTGGCCAGCGGGCTGGCCGAGAAGACCAGCCCGGCCGAGCTCGACGCCCGCCGAGCCGACGCCGGAGCGTGGGTCAGCCTGGACGGGATCAAGTTCTACGCCGACGGCTGGCTGGTGCCGCGCACCTGCGCGCTGTGCGAGCGCTTCGCGGACCAGGCAGGCACCGGGATCCTGTTTACCGACGCGGTCACGCTCGCCAGGCGAGCTGAGCCCTTCGCGGCACGGGGCTGGCGGATCGCCACTCACGCGATCGGCGACCGTGGGGTCGCCGTCGTACTCGACGCCTACGCGATGATCTGGGGCGGGGACGGCGCCGTGATCGCCTCCGCTGCGCCCAGGATCGAGCATGGCAGCATCCAGTCCGCCGACCTCGTCGCCCGGTGCTCAGAACTCGGCGTCGCGGTGTGCGTCCAGCCGTCGTTCGCGGTGACCGACGCCGCTCAGGTCCCCGTCGCACTCGGCGCCGAGCGCGAGCCTGCCGCATACCCGTGGACCGCCCTGGCGGCCGCCGGGGTCCGCATGCTAGCGGGAACCGACTACCCGATCGAGGTCATCGAGCCGCTGACCGGTCTCGCGCGCCTGGTGCGCGGACGCTCGGACCGCCCTGGGTTCGGCACGGACGGCACGGCGCCGCCGCACTCCAGGCTCCCGCTCGACCTGGCGTTCGCGCTGGCTACCGACGGTGCCGCCGGGACGACCAGGCTGACCACCGATCCCCGGTCAGGTCCGGCGGAGCACCTCGATCGCATCGAGGTGCTCGGCACCGCTCCGGCGCCCTTCTGACCAGCCCACCTATGGCCACGCTCATCCGCCGCGAGCCGCGAGCCACTCCTGCGCGAGCAGCCCGTAGACCCAGGTGTCACCCCACTCGCCCTTGAACCAGCTGTCCTCGCGGAACTGGCCCTCCAGCCGCATCCCGAGCCGCTCGCAGACCCGCGCCGACGCGGCGTTCCTCGGGTCCAGCTGCGCCCACGCCCGGTGCATGCCCAGCTCGCCGAACGCCATCACCAGCAGTTCCCGCGCTGCCTCGGTCGCCAGCCCGCGGCCGCGGAACTCGGGATTGAGCGCCCAGCCGATCTCGGCCTGCCGGTCGGCCAGCCGCCCCGACTTGATCGCCACGTCGCCGATCACCCGGCCGTCGTGCTCGACGGCCATGATGATCACGTCCATGTCGGCGGCGATCTGCCCCGCGCCCGCCCGCTCGGCGATCCACGCGTGCGCCTCCGGCTCGCCGAGCGGCTCGGCCGGCATGTACCGCACGACGTCAGGGCGGCCGCGGTAGGCGAGCACGTCGGGCTCGTCCCCGTGCCGGAACGCCCGCAGCACAAGCCGCCCGGTGCGCCGCGGCAGCAGAGCGCCGGCGCCCTCGCCGGCCTGCGCGCCCCCGGTCGCCGTCACGGACGCTCACCTCCCTCCGCCGACCGTACCGACGCGGCCGGGCGCCCAGCGCCACGCCCAGCGCCACCCCCAGCCCCACGCCCGGCCCCGCCCGGCTCGGGATCGAGCGCCAGCCGCAAGGCCCTGGCCCGGCCGCCTCCTGCGGCAAGCAGCTCAAGGACGAGGTCAGTGTCGATATTTTCCGCAACAAGATCACCGAGCCGGTCCAGCCTGGCCTGGCGGATCTCGCCGAAGCTAGTGTCCGGAGCGACCTGGAAGCGGCGGCCGCACCGCCGCGCGGCGTCTGTCAGGTAGGCCCGCCGGAAGGCGTCGTTCTCCAGTAGGCCGTGCCAGAGCGTCCCGGCCACCGCGCCGCGGCGGCAGCCCTCGTCGGCGAAGAACGGCGTCCCGGCCTCGCGGGCGACGGTGCCGTGGTGGATCTCGTACCCCGCTACCGTCGTCCCGTCGCCGAGCACTGCGGAGGGCCTGGCCAGGACCTTCTCCGCAGCGAACCTGGTGCGCACCGGCAGCAGGCCGAGCCCGGGGACGGTCCCTGCCTTGCTCTCCACCAGGTCGTCGATCAGCGTGCCGAGCATCTGAAAGCCGCCGCAAATGCCGAGTACCGGCCGCCCCGCCGCGGCGTGCCGGCCGATCGCGGCGTCGATCCCGCGCTCGCGCAGCCAGGCCAGGTCCGGCACCGTCGCCCGGGTCCCCGGCAGCACCACGAGGTCGGCATCGGCGAGTTCCGCCGCGTGCCTGGCGAACCGCACCACCACGCCAGGCTCGACCGCGAGCGCGTCCACGTCCGTGTGATTGCTCATCCGCGGCAGCGCGACGACCGCCACCCGGAGCACGTCGTCGCCGAGCGGCGGCCCGCCGGAGCGCAGCAGCGCCCAGTCGATCGCGTCCTCGGCATCGACCCCGATACCCTCCGCGTACGGGAGGACGCCGCAGACCGGACGGCCGGTCATCTGCTCCAGCATCGCCAGGCCCGTCCTGAGCAGGGCGAGTTCGCCACGGAATTTGTTAATCACGAAACCGGCGATCAGGGCCTGGTCGGCCGGCTCAAGGACCGCGAGCGTGCCCACCAGGGAGGCAAAGACCCCGCCGCGGTCGATGTCGCCGACGAGCAGCGCGGGCACGCCGGCGGCGCGCGCGAAGCCCATGTTCACGATGTCGGAGCCGCGCAGGTTGATCTCGGCCGGGCTGCCAGCGCCCTCGCAGATGACCGCGTCGAACCTGGACGCCAGGTCGCCGAACGCGCCGAGCACGACATCGAGCAGCGAGCGGCCGACGCCGCCCCAGTAACGGGCCGCGTCGTGCTCGCCGACGGCGCGGCCGAGCACGATCAGCTGGCTGGTGGTGTCGCTGCCGGGCTTGAGCAGGACCGGGTTCATCGCCGCCTCAGGCTCGATGCCGCACGCAGCCGCCTGTGCGGCCTGGGCCCGGCCGATCTCCGCGCCGGACCGGGTCACGTAGGAGTTCAGCGACATGTTCTGCGCCTTGAACGGTGCCACCCGCACGCCCCGCCTGGCCAGCCAGCGGCACAGCCCGGCGGTCAGCACGGTCTTGCCAGCGTCCGACGACGTCCCCGCGATGAGCAGCGCAGCCATGGGCGAAGGGTAGGCCAGCGCGCAGGCTGGCCCGCGTTTCGGGTCCTTGAGCGCAGGGCCCCGGAGCGCAGGGCCCCGGAGCGCAGGCCCCGGAGCGCCCACGTGGGCGGGGATGGGGACGCGCGAGAGAGAGGAGGGGGGCGTGGAGCGGGTCAGAGGCCCATGTCGTCGAGTTGCTTGTAGAGGTCGGCGCGCGGGTTGGTGGGGTCGACGGTGAACTTCTTGCCGCCGGGCTGGCCTGACTGCTTGACCGTCGAGGTCCGGGTCGGCTGCACCTGGCCGCCGAGTCCGGCCGGGTCTGCGGTGGCGATGGCGGTGCCCGCCGACGTGGCTGCCGGACTGACCGGCCGCGCGGCCCCAGCCGCCCTAGTCGCCCTGGCGGCCCGCGCCGCGCGGCGGTCGCGCAGCAGCCAGCCGGACACGATGCCCCCGGTCAGGCCGCCGATGTGCGCCTGCCAGCCGATGCCCTGGTGCGGCAGCAGCACGGTGAACTGGTAGGCGAAGCACAGCGCCATAACCGCCCCGATCAGCACGTCGATGCCGCGCCGATCGAACAGGCCACGGACCAGGATGTAGCCGAGATAGCCGAACACCACCCCGCTGGCCCCCACGCCGTAGGTGCCCGCTGCCTCGAAGAACCATGCGGCGAGCCCGCTGGTGACCACCACGATCGCGGTGACGGCGGCGAACTTGGCCAGACCGCGGTAGGCGGCGAGGAACCCGAAGATGAACAGCGGGCCCGAGTTGCCCTCGATGTGCGTCCAGCTGACGTGCAGGAACGGGGCGGTGAGGATGTCGGGCAGGCTGGCCACGTCCCGCGGCTTGATCCCGTAGGTGGGGTTCAGGTGGTAGTGGTCGATGAAGTTCAGGACCTGGATCGCCCACAGCAGCGCAAGGATCCCGACCATCACGAAGAAGGCCTTGCGCGCCATCGTGAGCACGGCTTGGGCCTCCCCCGAGTCCAGCGTCCAGCCCGGGCGCGGCGCCTTGGCCCGGCGAGTTCTGTCTGCCGACATCGCTGGCTCCCTGCTCGTCGTTCGCGGCCGGTGCGCGAGCCCGTCCGGGCGCCTCGGCGCACGCACGGACCCTCGTTCCAGGGTAGCGCCGGCGTGTCGGCGGCTCCTCCGCGTCAAGCGGTGGTCACAGCCTCGCCACGATTACCGCTCGTGATCGTTACGATACTGATAGCCAATCTGTGACCTGCACGACACAAATTCCTTCGCACTCACCACAACTTTTTCGGCGGAAATGCTTTGTCGGGTCGTTCGCATCTGGCAACGTGGTGCGGCAGCGGAGTTGGCTCCTTGTTTCGGTGGTTCTGCCCGCAATGGCGGGACTTCGGTGAGTTGGCTCCGTTCACGCGACTCGCTGCCTTTGACCGCAGCGGTCTGCGCGTTGGGCACCTCGCCCACTGCGCCTGGCCGACGGAAGGACGGCATTGTCACAGCACCGCAGGCGCATGGCCACCAAGCGTCGGCCGCGCAGGAGTGTTCGTGCCTTCTTGCTCGCCACCGTCCTCGCCTCGGTCTGCATCTTCGGCGGTGCCGAGTACATGATCGGTCAGTTTGCTTCTCCGGTGCAGACCAACCCGCTCGGCGACGCGCTCGGAGCGCTGCCGGGCAGCAAGCCAGCCGTACATCTCGAGCAGCAGCGCCAGCACCTGATCCTGATGGCGGCCGCGACCAAGAAGTTCAAGGTCATCGGTACGCCCACGGTGGCGGCGGTCCCGGCCCCGGCCGGCGGTGCCCCGATCGTGGTGGCAGCGGCACCTGACCCGGGGACCGCGCAGGCGATCGCGTACCAGATGCTGGCGTCGTTCGGTTTCAGCACGAACCAGTTCGGCTGCCTGAACAGCATCTGGTCCAGGGAGAGCGGCTGGCGCTGGAATGCCGCCAACGCCAGCGGCGCCTACGGCATCCCGCAGGCGCTGCCAGGCTCCAAGATGGCCAGCGCGGGCCCGGACTGGCAGACCAACCCGGCCACCCAGATCAGGTGGGGCCTCGGGTACATCAAGGGCCGTTACGGCACGCCCTGCAACGCGTGGGCGTTCTGGCAGGCCAACGGGTGGTACTAGGCGGCTCTAGGCAGCCGCATCGTTCCGCCACCCGGTAGTCCTACCTGACCTGGACGACCGCTGCCGTATGGTCTAGGGCGTGTCCCGTCGATCTCCGCTGGCACCGACGGCTCTTCCGCGCGGCGTCGCCGGCCACGGACAACCCGGAGCAGCGCGGCTGGTCTCCGCGCCACGTGGCTGTCTTCGCGCCGTCCGGCTGGTCTTCGCGCCGCCGCGCCCGGCCGAGCACGGCCGCCCGGATCGGTGCATACCAGCAGAAACCGCATGTGATCACCTGGGTGTCCGTGGAATGGATGCCACATCCACTGCGTATTCTGGGACATCCGCCACATCCATCAAGATCATCTCCGGGGGGCGGGCCGCGCCAGACCGCAAGGCGAGCCGTCAGGATCTGGCGCCGGCCCGCGCGGGCAGCGGGTCAGCCGGGCAGCGGGGCGAAGGTCCGCATCGCGACCCGCATGACGTGGCTGGCCCAGGCGGTCTTGGCGATAGGCGCCGACATTGACAGCACGTAGGCCTGCGGTCCTGCTGACGTCTTCGCGGTGAAGACGATCGCCGTCGCGTCGAACCTGCTCGAGGCCCCGACCGGCTTCCACGAGAACGTCCAGCTAGCCGCCGCGAAGCCATGGAACCGGATGGCCAGGATCGTGATCAGGTGGTAGGCGTGGTAGGTGTGCTCGGCGAGCGCGGTCGCCTGGAGGTACTTGGCCTCCCTGACCGGCCACTGGTAGGCGAACGGCGACATGTTCACGCCGAGCCCGGCGCTGCCGAGCAGCGGCTTGATCGTCGAGTCCATCCCCGCTATCAGAAGCCATGACGCCGGAGCCGCGAGCCTGAATCCCGCCGTGGTCCCGGCGGTCGCCGCCGACTCCGCCTTCCAGACATAGCCCGGCGGCAGCGCGGTGGGCGTGGGGCTGGTCGGGGTCGGCGTGGGCGACGGGGTTGGCGTGGGCGACGGCGTCGGGCTCACAGACGGGCTCGGCGAGCCCGAGGACGGGTGGGTGGACGGCGTGGGGGAGCCGGACGGTCCTCCCGAGTGGTGCGACGACCCAGAGGGCGTCGGTGCAGGCTTGCCGTGCTGCGACCTTCCCGGTGACGGACCGGTGGTCGTGCCGCGGCTTGGCGCGGTGCTGTGGCCGTCCTTGCGGGTAAGGCTGGGGGCTGGCGCCGAGCCAGAAGCGATCCGGCTGCCGGGCAGCTTGGACAGACTGTGCAGCAGCGAGTCCCCAGCGCTCGGGAAGGCGAAGAACACCACGGCGGCCACGATCGCGGCCGCGGCGGCGGAGGCCAGTGCGGCCATGCGACGCCTCGATCGGTCCGATCCGGCGGTGTTCGAGCCCCCGGAACGGGATGGAGCCGTCGCCCGCCCCACGGCAGGGCTGGTCGCGCGAGGGGTGGTAGCGGCGTCGGCGATCCCAGCGCCCGGCCTATCGGCTCCGGTCGATCCGCTGTCGCCAGCCGCCGTGGCTAGCCCGAAGCCCGCGCCGTTCCTGCTGCCGACCTTTGATCCGCTGGCGGCCTTGGGCGCGCCGCCCGCCTTGGATGCGTTTGCGACCCCCGACGTGCTGCCGGCTTTGGACGTGCTGGCAATCTTGGCGGCTCTCCCGAACTTCACGCCGCGGCCGGACTTGGCAGGATGATCCACCCTGGCGGGACTGTCGACCTCGGCGGCGTCGGGCGACGCGAGCGACAGGGGATCGGCGAGCCCGACGGCGGCGGGCGGGCCTATGTTGTCGGCCAAGAACGACTGGTCGGCGGCGCCGGGCAGTTCCGGCATCTTCAGTTCGGCGAAGACCGGTGTCGCCATCAGGTCGGGGATCACGTCGGTGGCCGCCGCGGCCTCGGCGCCCGTGGCATCGGCGCCGGCCGCCCCGGCTCCGGCAGCACCACCAGAGGTGGCCTTCACGCCCGCGCCCGAGCCTGCGGCCTTGACGCCCGCGCCCGCGCTTGCGGCGGCCGTGATGCCCGCGCCTGCGGCGGCCTTCGCGTCCGCGGATGCCTTGACGCCGGCGCCGGCCGGTCCGTCCGCCTCGCCGGCCCGTTCGGCTGCCGCGGCTAGACCGGCCGCCCCGGCTAGACCGGCCGCACCGGCCAGCCCAGCCATCCTGGCCGCGGTCCGGACCGCCTCGGTCACGTCCGCCTCGCCGTGCGCCGACGGCTCTGACTCGGCCCCGTTCCGGCCCGCCGACGCGGCTGCACGGCCGGGCACCGCCAGCGGGCGGCCTTCCGTGTCGGTGCTGACCTGGACGCCAACGGACTGCGTAGCCGTGGTGGCGTCCAGGCTCGCCTGGCCCGCCGACAGGTCGCCGGGGAACAGGTCGTGCAAGCCGGCGCCGGGCCGCTGGGCCTGGTCCGGACCCGGGTCGACGGCACCGTAGCTGGCGTACCCCCACGAGTCCAGGCCGGCCTTGCGGGCGGCGTCGAGCGCCTCGGTGAGCATGGACGCTGTGGCCGCCGCATCGGGCCGCTCGGTGGGGTTCACCCGCAGCAGCGCGTCGATCACCGGGCCGAGCGGGCCCGCCGACGGCGCCCGGGGCGCCGGCTCGGTCGCGATGCTGGCCACGATCGCCATCGAGCCGCCCGCGCGGTCGAACGGCCCGCGGCCCTCGACGGCCGCGTACAGGGTCGCTCCCAGGGACCATAGGTCTGAAGCGGGAGACGCATCCGCGCCCCGCACCCGCTCAGGCGGGGAGAACCCGGGAGTGCCCACCACCATGCCCGCCAGGGTCAGGCTGGGATCACCCTGGATCGTGGCGATGCCGAAGTCAGTGAGGACTGCCTTGCCCTCCGGGCTGATCAGCACGTTGCTCGGCTTGACGTCGCGGTGCAGCACGCCGGCGGCGTGCGCGCTGGTGAGCGCGTCGAGCAGGCTCAGCCCGAGCTGCGCGGCCTGCGCGACCGGCAGCGGGCCGTCCTCGGCGATCACCTGGTCAAGCGGCCTGGCCCTGATCAGCTCCATCACGATCCACGGAGTGCCCGCCTCCTCGACCACGTCGAAGACGGTGACCACGCCCGGGTGGCTCAGCCTGGCCGCCGTCCTGGCCTCGCGCAGCGTGCGGTGGTAGCTGGCCTGCGTCTCGCCGGGTGAGGTCATCGCGGCAGGCACGATCTGCTTGACAGCCACGTCGCGGTCGAGCAGCTCGTCGCGGCCGCGCCAGACGATTCCCATGGCGCCGCGGCCAAGCTGGTCGATCAACCGGTAGCGTCCGGCCACCATGTAGCCAGACGCAGGAACAGAGACCATGAGGTGCAATCTACGCGGATCGGCTTACAAATTACTGAGAGGTTGGTGTGAATTCCGCTGCGAAATTGGCCTAACGCGGCGGTCTGGCCATCGCGAGGACATCGAGGGCCCGGCCGAGCTGTTCCAGCGTGATCTCGCCGCGGTCCACGTGCCCGCGGGAGATCACCACGTCCCTGATCGTCCTGCCCGTCGCCAGCGCCTCGTGCGCGACCGCGGCGGCCGCCTCGTAGCCGATGTACTTGTTCAGCGCCGTCACGAGCACGGGGGAGGACTCCGCGAGCCTGCGCAGCCGGGCCGGGTCCGCGGTGATGCCTGCGACGCAGCGGTCGGCAAGCAGCACCGACGCGGTCGCGAGCAGGCTCAGCGACCCGAGCAAGTTCCTGCCGATCACCGGGACCATGACGTTCAGCTCGAAGTTGCCCGCCGCACCGGCGAAGCCGACGGCGGCATCGTTGCCGATGACCTGGGCGCAGACCTGGCAGACCATTTCGCAGATCACGGGATTGACCTTGCCAGGCATGATCGACGAGCCTGGCTGGAGTTCAGGTATCGCGATCTCGGCCAGGCCGGTGCGTGGCCCCGAGCCCATCAGGCGCAGGTCGTTGCACATCTTGTACAGGCTGACCGCGATCGTGCGGGTCACGCCGCTCGCGGCAACCAGGGCGTCGCGGCCTCCGGCCGCCTCGAAGTGGTTGGCTGCCTCGGCGAACGGCAAGGTCGGCGTCGCGAGCCGTTCGATCACCGCCCTGGCGAACCCGGGCGGAGCGTTCAGCCCCGTGCCCACGGCGGTGCCGCCAAGCGGAAGCTCGCAGACCTCGGGCAGCACGGCCCTGGCCCGGCCGATGCCGTGCCTCACGGCCGCCGCGTACCCGCCGAACTCCTGCCCGAGCGTTACCGGCACCGCGTCCATCAGGTGCGTGCGCCCGCCCTTCACGGCATCGTCGAACTCGGCCGCCTTGACCTCAAGCGCACCGGCCAGGTGGTCAAGGCTGCGGGTCAGCACGCCGATCATCCGCGCGGCGGCCATGTGCACCGCGGAGGGGAACACGTCGTTCGACGACTGCGACGCGTTGACGTGATCGTTCGGGTGCACCGGCCGGCCGAGACGTGCGGAGGCCAGCCCGGCGATCACCTCGTTCACGTTCATGTTCGTTGACGTGCCCGAGCCGGTCTGGAACACATCGAGCGGGAAGTGCTCGCGGTGCCCGCCGTCGCCGTGCTCACCGGCCGAGATCTCGGCGGCTGCCGCGACGATCGCCTGCGCCATGTCCCCATCGATCACGCCGAGCTCGGCGTTGACCAGGGCGGCGGCCGACTTGATCCTGGCCAGCGCGATGATCACCTCGCGCGGCATCTGCTCGCCGGACACGCGGTGCTCGCGGGCTCGCTGTGTCTGGGCTCCCCACAGCGCGTCCGCCGGCACGTGCACCTCGCCCATCGAGTCGTGCTCGACGCGGAATCCGGACGGCGGCTGCACTCGATCGGTCATAGTCCGATCATGCCCAACTGGGGCGCCGCGCGGCCGGACGGACCCGACCGGAGGGCAAGGCAAGCACTCAGGGCAGGGCAAGCACTCAGGGCCGCGCGCCGATGCTGAGCAGCGGCGTCTTCGGCGTCGTCACGTCGGCAAAGAAGTCGTTGCCCTTGTCGTCCACCACGATGAACGCGGGGAAGTCGCGTACCTCGATCCGCCAGACCGCCTCCATCCCGAGCTCGGGGTACTCGAGTACCTCGACCTTCGTGATGCACTCCTGCGCTAGCCTGGCCGCGGCCCCTCCGATCGAGCCGAGGTAGAAGCCGCCGTGCTGCTGGCAGGCCGCCGTCACGGCGTCCGAGCGGTTGCCCTTGGCGAGCATCACCAGCGACCCGCCCGCGGCCTGGAACTGCTCGACGTAGCTGTCCATCCGGCCCGCGGTGGTCGGCCCGAACGACCCGGACGCGTAGCCCTCCGGGGTCTTGGCCGGCCCGGCGTAGTAGACGGCATGGTCGCGCAGGTACGCGGGCATCGGCTCGCCCTCGGCCAGCCGCTCGGCGATCTTGGCGTGCGCGATGTCGCGCGCGACGACCAGGGGACCGGTCAGCGACAGCCGGGTCCTGATCGGGTACTTCGAGAGCTCGGCCCGGATCTCGCTCATCGGCCGCGACAGGTCGATCCGCACCACATCTCCGGACAGCTCGTCATCCTCGGTCTCCGGGAGGTACTGCGCCGGGTCGGTCTCTAGCCGCTCGAGGAAGACGCCGTCCCTGGTGATCTTGCCCAGCGCCTGCCGGTCGGCCGAGCAGGACACCGCGATCGCGATCGGGCAGGACGCGCCGTGCCTCGGCAGCCGGATCACCCTGACGTCGTGGCAGAAGTACTTGCCGCCGAACTGGGCGCCGATCCCGCTGCGCCTGGTGAGCTCGAGCACGGCCTGCTCGAGCTCGATGTCGCGGAAGCCGTGCGCGTCCATCGATCCCGTGGTCGGCAGCGAGTCCAGGTACTTGGCCGAGGCGTACTTGGCGGTCTTCAGCGCGAACTCCGCGCTCGTCCCGCCGATCACGATCGCCAGGTGGTACGGCGGGCACGCGGCGGTCCCTATCGCCCTGAGCTTCTCCTCGAGGAAGACGCCCATCCGCCCCGGGCTCAGCACTGCCTTGGTCTCCTGGTACAGGTACGACTTGTTGGCCGAGCCGCCGCCCTTGGCCATGAACAGGAACTTGTACTCGGCCCCGTCGGTGGCGTAGAGCTCGATCTGGGCCGGCAGGTTGGTGCCCGTGTTGCGCTCGTCCCACATGGTCAGCGGTGCGAGCTGTGAGTAGCGCAGGTTCAGCTTGGTGTAGGCGTCGTAGACGCCGCGGGCGATGTGCTCGTCGTCGTGCCCGCTGGTCAGCACCTGCTGGCCGCGCTTGCCCATGATGATCGCGGTGCCCGTGTCCTGGCACATCGGCAGGATGCCGCCCGCCGCGATGCAGGCGTTCCTGAGCAGGTCGCTGGCCACGAACCTGTCGTTCGGCGAGGCCTCGGGATCGTCAAGGATCGCGCGGAGCTGCCGCAGGTGGGCCGGTCGCAGCAGGTGCGCGATGTCGCGCATGGCCTGCGCCGTCAGCATGCGCAATGCCTGCGGCTCCACCTCGACGAATTCGCGGCCGAACGCACTTCGCGTGGCGACTCCCGCCTCGCTCACCAGGCGGTACTCCGTGGTGTCAGGACCGAGCGGCAGCAGGTCGGTGTAGCTGAACTCAGGCATTGGTGACCCGTCCTCGTGCGACCAGGGACGTCCTCATCGTAGTTGCCGGCGAGCTCGGGCCGACCGCGAGTGCCGCGGCCCTGGCTGGGTAGACCGGCCGCATCAGAGGCTCACGCACGGCCCCGACGCAGCCCCCCGGCCCGAAGGACTCGCGATGGAGAACCCCGAAGGACCCGCGATGGAGAACATCGCCGACCACGGCAGCAGAGACATCGACCTGAGCGAGGCCTCGCGGCAGCTCCAGCAGGCCGCGCACGACGTACGCGTCGCGTTCGACTGTATCGCGCTCGACGAGCTTGACCGCGCGCACACCCACGCGATCACCGCCCGCGCTGCCGTGGACGCCGCGGAGAACCTGCTGCGGGTGGCGCTCGGCGGTGCCAGGGCTACAGCCGGCCACGCCGAGTAGCCGGCACTGTCTGCCATGGGCGGCTAAGCCGCTAGCCTGCAAGCTGGCTGGCGGGCTAGCCGTGCCGCCGGCTTCAGCCGCGCAGCGTGCGGCCGCTGGCCGTCCTCGCATCCGCGCAGTGTGAGGCCGCGGCCGTGCGCGCATCCCGCGCAGCACCTCGGTCCCTCGCTCCCCGATACGCGGGAGCGCAGCCGAGGCGAACTCCCAGCGCTCGGCCGCCGGGAATCGGGCGCGGTCACTGCCGACGCGATATCTGGGCAATACCACACAATCCATGCGACTCTGTCCTGAGGGCGAGCTCGTCCCCTCGGAGATGATCTTGATGGATGTGACGGATGTCCCAGAATACGCAGTGGATGTGGCATCCATTCCAGAAGACATGCGGATGATCGCGTTGGGTTTGACTGATATGCACTAATTCCCCCCGGCAGACCGCCGTGCTCGCCCGCACGGCCACGTTCGCGCGGCGAGGAAACAGGCCGCGCTACTCCGGATTGCCCCCGGTCGGTTACGCCGCGTGTAAGGACACCGGTCAGTTATGGGCGAGTCAGTTATGGGCGAGCCAGCCGTCCTCTGGGCGCAGATCAGCGCCACCCGAGATCTGCGGGTGCCAGCCCGGCTTCGCAGCGGGCCCGGCTCCCCAACTCGTCGCGGGTCCGTTAGATTAATGTGTGAGTCACACATCTACAGACCGCCCGCTGCGCAGTCGATGCGCCCAGGCGGCCACGCGGCAGCGGGAGGCAGCATGTCAGCGCAGGCGACCGGCACGTTCTCGGTCTCGGGCTGGGACGAGAGCACCTATCAGGAGATCGAGGGCGGCGGCAAGCTCACCAAGGCTCACGTCACCTTCGGATTCGATGGCGACCTGGTCGGCGAGGGCGATTGGGAGGCCCTGATGTGCTACCGGGCGGACGGCGCCGCGGACTTCACCGGTTATCAGCGCACGACAGGCTCGCTGGCCGGCAAGAAGGGCAGCTTCGTGCTCAGGGCCGACGGCACCTTCGAGGGCGGCGAGGCCCGGACCAGCTGGCACGTTGTGGAAGGGTCGGCCACCGGCGACCTCGTCGGCCTGCGCGGCACCGGCCTGGCGGTGTCGACGGGCGGCCCGGGCGGCACGTTCACCTTCGACTACGAGCTTGGCTGACCCGGCAAACCGCGGCGCCGCGGTCGCCGCCGGCCGGCCGGCCGGCGGCGACGAGCCGGCCGCGCTTGACGGAGCCGCCAACGTCGTCGGTGCGCTCTCGCTGGTGATCGCGGATCAGGCGGCCGACGCCGTAGCCAGCGCGGCGGGGCGGTCGGAGTCGGCCGCCGCCGCGCTGTCGGCGCTGCTGCACTTCCTTGACCGCCCGTCGGTTGACCTGCTGCGCCAGGTGCTCGGCCTCACCTCGTCGGGCACCGTCCGGCTGGTCGACCGGCTGGCGGAGTCCGGGTACGTGCGCCGGGAGGCAGGGCCGGACGGCAGGACCACCTGCGTGGTGCTGACCGAGGCGGGATGGCAGGCCGCCACACGGGTGTCGCAGGCACGGGCGGCGGTGCTGCACAAGTCGCTGGCCGTCCTCACCCCGGCCGAGCGCGCAGCCTTCGCCGAGCTCGCCGGCAAGGTCCTGGTCGGCATGATGCGCGGGCCCGGCGCCGCCCGGTGGATCTGCCGGCTCTGCGACACGGGCACGTGCCGTGGCAGCGAGTCCGGCTGCCCGGTGGGCACCGCCGCGCGGGCGCGCTACGCGGCCGAGCCAGGGTCCGTGACCGGCTGATCTTTGGCTGCCGCACAGCCGCAGGCGCCAGCCGCACAGCCGCAGGCGCCAGCCACGCAGCCGTCGGCCGCCTGCCGCTGCCGCGGGCCGCCCCGCCGTCCAGCGGCAGGCAGCGGCCGTTTTCGCGCCGCGCGCCCCGCTGGCAGGTCCGGTATCGTCGGCCATGTGAACTCCCGGCCGGGACCTCGTGACCTGCGCGCTTCCGACGCGGACCGCGAGGTCGTGGTCGCCCTGCTCGGCGAGGCGGCGGCGGACGGGCGGCTGACCCTGGCCGAGCATGCCGATCGCACCGAACGCGCGCTCGCCGCCCGCACGCTCGGCGAGCTGACCAGGCTGACGGCCGATCTCACGCTGGCTTCCGGTCAGCCGATCAGGCTCTACCCGCGGCGCTCGGTTAGCGCGGTGTTCTCCAGGGAGCGGCGGGAGGGCCGCTGGGTGGTGCCCGACGCGTTTCCGGTCACCGCCCTGTTCGGCAACGTCGTGATCGACCTGCGTGACGCGATGCTGCAGAGCCCGCGGATCGTCATCTACGCGACCGCGATCGGCGGCCAGATCAGGCTGATCGTGCCGCCCGGGGTCGCGGTCGAGATGGTCGGCCGGTCGTTCCTCGGCATCAGGAGCGTCCGCGGCCGCAGCACGTGGACGTCGGGCAAGCCTGCGGTCGGGGTGATCGAGGTGCGGACGCTGGCTCTCGGCGGCGCCGTGAAGGCGGTCACGGCCCGCCAGCCGCGCTGGCGCTCCCTGCTGCGCCGCCGCTGACCGCCGGCGCTGACCGCCGCCGCTGACCGCGGCCGCTGACCGCGGCCTGCCGCAGCGACTCAGTACTTGACCACCGAGTACCGCGAGACCTTCCAGAGCGCGTGCTCGCTGTAGATGTTGCGGATCGTGCCCGACCGCGCCCGCATCACCAGCGTGTGCGTGGTGGCGCCGCCCGACTTGTAGCGCACGCCCTCGAGCAACTCGCCGTCGGTGATCCCGGTCGCCGCGAAGAACGCGTCGTCGGAGGAGACCAGGTCGTCGGTGGTGAGCACCCGGTCCAGGTCATGGCCGGCCGCGATGGCGCGGTCGCGCTCCTGCTCGTCCCTGGGCGCGAGCTTGCCCAGGATCACCCCGCCCAGGCACTTGATCGCGCAGGCGGCGATGATGCCCTCCGGCGTGCCGCCGACGCCGAGCAGCAGGTCCACCCCGCTGCCCTCGCGGGCCGCCGAGATCGCGCCCGCCACGTCGCCGTCGGTGATCAGCCTGATCCTCGCGCCGGTCTCGCGCACCTGCGCGATGAGCTCTCTGTGCCGCTCCCGATCCAAGATCACGACCGTGACGTCCGTCGGGTTGCACCGTTTGGCCCTGGCCACGGCGGCGATGTTGGCGGCCGGGGGAGCGTCGATGTCCACCACCTCGGCCGCGGCAGGGCCGGTGACCAGCTTGGACATGTAGAAGACCGCGGTCGGGTCGTACATCGACCCGCGGGCGCTGACCGCGATGACCGCGATCGCGCCCGGCATTCCGTTCACGGTCAACCTGGTGCCGTCGATCGGGTCGACGGCGACGTCGCAATCAGGTCCGGTGCCGTCGCCGACCTGCTCGCCATTGAACAGCATCGGGGCGTGGTCCTTCTCGCCCTCGCCGATCACCACCACGCCGCTCATCGAGACCGTGCTGATCAGCTGGCGCATGGCGCCCACGGCCGCGCCGTCCGCGCCGTTCTTGTCGCCGCGTCCGACCCACCGGCCGGCCGCCAGCGCCGCCGCCTCGGTCACTCGGGCGAGCTCCATGGCGAGATTGCGGTCTGGAGCGGTCGGCTCCGCTGCCGCGGTCAGCGGCGTGGTTTCCTCGGCCATCCGTCACTCCCAGAGGTGCCTGCGGACGCCCGCGCGCGACGCGCGCGGGCTACGGCTCGGCCGGCAGCGGCGGGCTGGTTCCGGCCACGATCGCATCCTACGTAGCGCGCCCGGTCCGCATCCGCGCAAGTCCCGGCGTCGGCGCGCCGCCGGACCCGCTCAGAACGGCCTGGCCTCGTCGGAGACGTCCTCGCCGGGCGGCTGCCCGGTGGCCGCCGCGAGCCTGGCCCGCGCGCCCTCGAGCCACTCCTCGCAGATCGTCGCCAGCCGCTCGCCCTCCTCCCACAACTCGAGCGACTGCTCCAGGGTCAGGCCTCCGGCCTCGAGCCGCTTGACCAGGTCGGCCAGCTTGTCCCGGGCCTGCTCGTAGCCGGGGCGCGGCGCGTCGTCCCTGGCGGTCACGCCGACCTCAAGCCGGGCAGGTGCAGCATGAAGTCGCTCGGCAGTGCCGGCCGCGGGCGCGGTCGGTGCAGCACCGGCCTGTGGCCGACGAGCTTCAGCGCCACGGCGCGGACCACCTTGGCGTAGAACACGCCGCCGACCGGCATCGGGTGGATGCCGTCGCTCCACAGCAGG
Organism: Streptosporangiaceae bacterium; assembly: GCA_035517035.1. Lineage (GTDB taxonomy): Bacteria > Actinomycetota > Actinomycetes > Streptosporangiales > Streptosporangiaceae > Chersky-822. Next base: position 16,450 of record DATIZP010000116.1, read on the forward strand.
TTGGTGTGATGCTCGATCGCCTTGTGCCAGTTCACCAGCACTACGTTAGGGAATCGGCGGACCGCCTCGGTGATGGTCGTGTTGACCTCCTGCTCCCACGGCCGCGGCACGAACGCATTGACCAGCAGCAGCCACCGGTCGCCGATCGCCGACCTGATCTGCTGGATCTGGTAGAGGGTGATTGGCCCGTTGGTGCCAAGGCCTACCATCATGATCGGCCGCAGCCGGTTCTGCCTGGCCAGCTGCTGAACGATCGAGACGCCGACGATCATGGCGCGGCTGACCTTGGCGTTGACGTAGATGCCCGGCAGCTCCTGCTCGAGTCCCGCGGCCGAGGCCAGCATCACCGAGTCACCGATCGCGATCATCTTGGATCCCGGAGAACGGATCGCGGCGGCGTGCCTGGTGTGCTGGCTGACCCGGTACGACCCGCCGACGGCCCTGATCCACCATGGCTGCGGCTGGTCGACGGGCTGTGCGGCGGACTGCCCCGACAGGTTGGACAGCGCAACGATCTGGGAGTTGCGGTTGATCTGCTGCTCGAGGTTCGGCCCCGTGGGCGGGTTCGTCAGCCCATAGGCCGCGGTGACACCCACGGCGAGCACGGCCAGCGTCGTGACCAGAGGAACCAGGGCTTCCGGAGCACGCCAACCTGCCGCTATCGCCTGCGGGACGAGTCGGGCTCGGCGGGCGAGTTCGCGGCGCAATCCGTTGCGCAATATTGGCTCTTCAAGCCAGTGCCATGATGCGGCGGCGAGCGCGATCGGAAGGGCGGCGTCGATGATCCGCGCGGGCGCCGTGGTGGCCGAGCGCGGCGCGATGCCCGTGGTGATCGCGATCACCGGCCAGTGCCACAGGTAGATGCCATAGGACCGGATGCCCAGCCAGCGCAGCGGCTGCACCGACAGCAGCCTGCCGATCCGGCCCGGCGCGGCGGCGGCCAGCACCAGGCCTCCTGCGGCGACGGCGGCGATGACGAGCCCGTAGGGGTAGACGAACGGGTCGGAGCCCTTGAAGTCCCAGGCCGCCCAGCCGAGCACGAGCAGGCCGGCCGCGCCGACGATGTCGAGCGGCAGCTGGATGGACTTGGCCGCGCCGGCCACCTTGGCGAGCGGCCAGGTCAGCGCGAGCGCTGCGCCGATCATCAGGCCCGAGGCGTGGGTGTCCGTGCCGTAGTACACCAGCGAGGGGTCGTGGTGCGGCACGTAGATCGCGATCACCGTGAGGGTCGAGGCCAGCGCGCCCGCCCAGGCGACCAGGGAGCGGAGCACCGGCCTGTGCACCGCCATGACGACGATCGCGATGACGAGCGGCCAGATCAGGTAGAACTGCTCCTCGACCGCCAGCGACCACAGGTGCTGGAACGGAGCCGGCGGGCCGTACCGCAAGAAATAGGACTGATGGGCGAACGCCTGCCACCAGTTGCTCGTGTACGTAACCGCGGCGAGCAGGGCGGGACGCAGGGCCTTCGTCTGGTCAGGTTCGAGCACGACGACGGCCGCTGTGACCGTGAGTAGCATGAGCCCGAGCGCGGGCAGCAGTCGGCGGGCCCGGCGCTGGTAGAAGCTGCCGAGACCGATCCGGCCGTCCCTGGCGAACCTCGCCACCAGCAGATCGGTGATCAGGTATCCGCTGAGCACGAAGAACACGTCGACGCCGAGGAAGCCGCCGTGAATCCACGGCAGGCCCTCGTGGAACGCCAGCACCGCGAGCACCGCGAGCGCACGGACCCCGTCCAGGCCGGGGGCGCGCCATGCGGCCTTGGCAGGCGCCGGAGCGGCTGCCGCAGCGCCGGACTCGGGCTGGACGGCTGGCTGAGCGTCGGGCGCGATGCTGGCCGGCGCGCTTGCCGCGGTCGGCCCCTGAGCGGCGGTAGCGGCCGTTTCCGGAGCGGCGGCGGCGGCCTTGGCGAGCGCCGACGTCACCTCCGCGAGCAAGGACGTCGCCTCGGCGAGCACGGTCTTCTGAGGCACGGTCTTCTCGGGCACCGTATGGTCGGGCACCGTTTTCTCGGGCACGGCCCTTTCGGGCACCGTCTCGCCGGCCGCCGTCAGGTCTGCGGCCGCCGTCAGGTCTGCGGTCGCCGTCAGGTCTGCGGTCGCCGTCGGATCTTCGCTTGTCGTCAGGTCCGCGGTCGTGGCCGTTTCAGAGCCACTGGCTCGCTGTGCCGCTTCCGATGTGCTGATGCGCGGAACATCGGTGGTCGGCGGCTCGACGGACTCGATCGTCCGTCGGCCACCCGTGGCATGCCGTTCGTCCTCGGCCTGAGGTTCGGCGTCGTCCGCCATGACCCGCTGGCCCTTCGTGGTCAAGTCGCCGAGCCCTGTTGAGGCTGGTCGTACCGCCACGACATGCCCTCCCTCATCTGCCCTGGATTACGACAGGCCTGCTGTCGATGTACGGTCGGCCTGCTCCGTCCCCGCAGGTCCGCCGCTACAGGCTAGGTGCTGCGAGGAGCTCAGGCGCAGCCCGTGCCATTCGTAGTGTCGCTGGATGACAGCTTAGTTTTCGCGACAGGCTACCGCGAGGAATCCTCAATGCGGCCTGAGTAACAATGCGTATTCTGGCTGATTTCCACTTGGTAACTTTTCAGTCACTAACCGTGACAGTGATCTGATCGGCGGCGAACCTGACGAGCAGACTTTCGCCGGGAAGGACGTCGTCCGCCGCTCGCACTACCGTCGCGTCGTCCCGCTGAACTATCGCGTAGCCGCGCCGCAGTGTTGCAGCCGGGGAGAGGGCGATCAGGCGCGCCCTGGTGTGCAGCAGGTCGGTCCCGGCCCGGTCCAGGCTGGCGGCCAGGCAGCGGCGGGCGCGTTCGGCCAGCGCGATCACCTGCTCGTGGCGGCGCTCGATCTCCGCGGCCGGGTTGGCCAGCACTGGCCTGGTCCTTATCGCCGCCAGCCAGGCGGCCTCCCGGTCAAGCCGGCCGGTGAGCTGGCGTCGCGCCCGCGATCTGAGTTCGGCGATGATCGCCAGTTGCTCGCCGATGTCGGGCACCACCCGGCGGGCCGCGTCGGTCGGCGTGGATGCCCTGACATCGGCCACCAGGTCGAGCAGCGGCATGTCCTGCTCGTGGCCGATGGCGCTGACCACGGGCGTACGGCAGGCGGCAACCGCGCGGACCAGGGTCTCGTCGGAGAACGGCAGCAAGTCCTCGATCGAGCCGCCACCGCGGGCGATGATGATCACCTCAACGGACGCGTCGGCGTCCAGCGCGCTCAGCGCCTCCGTAACCTCGGAGACGGCGTACGGCCCTTGCACGGCGACCTGCTCGACCCTGAATCTCACGGCCGGCCAGCGTCTGGCCGCGTTCTCAAGGACGTCGCGTTCGGCGGCCGAGCCACGTCCGCAGATCAGGCCGACCTTGCCTGGAAGGAAGGGCAGCCTGCGTTTGCGTTCCGGCGCGAAGAGACCTTCGGCCGCGAGCGCGCGCCTGAGCCGCTCCAGCCTCGCCAGTAGTTCGCCGATCCCGACCGCGCGGACCTCGAGCGCGCTGAGCGTGAACGAGCCCTTCGTCATGCTGAAATCCGGCCGCGCCCACAGCACGACCCTCGCCCCGTCGGCCGGCGCCGGGTCGGTCGCCTCGAAGACCTGGCGGGGGCAGATCACCCTGACCGACACGGCGGCCACGGGATCGCGGAGCGTCAGGTAGACGGTATTGCCGCGCTTGCTCAGCTCGGCGATCTGGCCTTCCACCCAGACTCGGCCGAGCTTGCCGATCCATTCGCCGACGAGCCGGAGCACCGTCCGGACCGGGACCGGGGCGTCAGGGCTGGTCTCAAGTGGCATCGCTTGCGGTCGCTCCCAGCTTGGCGATCCTGCGCTCGAACATGCCAAGGACGTCCTCGCGGCGCGCCGTGGCCTGCTCGTAGTCCAGCAGGTCACGGACCTGCGCGACGTCGAGATGTCGGAGCCTGGCGCGCAACGACGGCAGCGAGAGGGTCTCGTAGCCGGCGATCGGCGCTGCGACGGACTCCGGCGGGAGACCTGGGGCAGGCTCGGGCAGGTCGGCGACTGCGGGCTCGGGCTGACTGGCGGCTGCGGGCTCGGGCTGGTCGGCGACCGCGGGCTCGGGCAGGTCGGCGAACGCGGGCTCGGGTAGGTCGGCGAACGCGGGCTCGGGTAGGTCGGCGACTGCGGGCTCGGGCTGGCCTGTGCCAGCCTCGGGGATCGCGGTGGCCGGCACCTGCTCGGCGGCCGCCGGCTCGGTTATCGCCGCTGCCATCTCGGTGAGGTCCTCTGGGCTGAGCAGGCGGACGTTTCCAGTGGAGTCGAGCGATCGGAACCGCCGCGGTTCGACTTCCTGGCGGGGACGCCTGGCCTTCCCGACTCGCATTGTCGTCGTGTCTCCGTTCGTGGTCGGTGATCTCCTGGCTTTCGCGGCCGTCCCCGAATTGGCCGCAGAGTCCGCCTTTCCCGCGGAATCCCGCTTCCCCGCGGTCGCCTTTCCTGCGCCAGTCTTGGCAGCCCTCGTCTTGGCAGCCCTCGTCTTGGCAGTCCCCGTCTTGCCAGCCCCCGCCTCTGCGGGCGTCTTCCCTGCGGGTGCCTTTCGTACTGGTTTCTCCCGTGGTGGCGTACGGGGAGCTCCGGCCACGGCTTGTTCTCCGGCGGCCTCGTGCTCTGAGCCGGTCCCCACCACCCGGCCGGCATCGGCTGGATCGGCCGAATCAGCCCCCGTCGGTTGCACGTGCGGGTGGTCCCAGGGCCTGAACGGGTCGTACGGATCGTAGAGTCCGAGGTCCTCGGACTCCTCGCGGAAGCGGTCCGCGGCGAGTAGCAACTGCCCTATTCCGGCAAATATCGCCCTGAGAACCTTAATTGGTGCCGTTCTCACCTGCTCGGCAGGTTCTGGCAGTGGCATTGTCCTCGCCTCCTCACGCGTTCGTGGCCCGAGCATCACGCGCGTGGCGTTCTCTCACCGCTTTACCTTCATCCGACATCGTGCCGCATTCGGCCTGCTGAGGGGAGTTCCGGTCGCGGCGCGCCGCCCGAGATCGCCCGGCGTGGGCACCGAGCCGGTTCTTGGGTTCACCTACGATGGAGACATGTCCGAGCCGACCAAGCGCGTCCTGCTCGCGAAGCCCCGTGGTTACTGCGCGGGTGTCGATCGCGCCGTGCAGACCGTCGAGCGCGCACTCGAGAGGTTCGGAGCTCCTGTCTACGTACGCAAGCAGATCGTGCACAACACCCACGTCGTCCGAGCCCTGGAGAGCCGGGGCGCGATCTTTGTGGAAGAGACCGACGAGGTGCCCGAGGGCGCCGTCGTGGTGTTCTCCGCGCACGGAGTGGCGCCTGAGGTGCACGACGCGGCGCGGGACCGTAGCCTGCGCACGATCGATGCCACGTGCCCGCTGGTCACCAAGGTTCACAACGAGGCGCGCCGGTTCGCCGCCCACGGCTACGACATCGTGCTCATCGGCCACGAGGGCCACGAAGAGGTGATCGGCACCACCGGCGAGGCACCGGCGCACATCAGGCTCGTGGACGGTCCCGCCGACGCGGCGACGGTCGAGGTCCACGACCCGGCTAAGGTCGCCTGGCTCTCCCAGACCACGCTCTCTGTGGACGAAACGGCGCAGACGGTGGCCGCTCTGCGCGAGCGCTTCCCGCAGCTCATCGACCCGCCGAGCGACGACATCTGCTACGCCACCCAGAACAGGCAGTCCGCAGTGAAGCAGATCGCCAAGGAGTCCGACGTCGTGATCGTAGTCGGATCGCGGAACTCGTCGAACTCGGTCCGGCTGGTGGAGGTAGCACGCGACGCGGGAGCCGCTGCCGCTTACCTCGTTGACGACGCCGCGGCGATCGAGCCCGACTGGCTCGAGTCGGCGTCCACGGTGGGTGTTACCAGCGGCGCTTCGGTGCCGGAGGACCTCGTGTCGCAGGTGCTCGACCGGCTCGGCCAATTCGGGTTCGCCGAGGTGGACGAGGTCGAGTCGGTCCACGAGAGCCTGGTCTTCGCGCTTCCGCACGAGCTGCGCAAGGCGGCGCGGTAACTCCGGCTGCCCGATCGGCCGTCAGTAGTCACGCACCGCCCGGCCAAGGAGTTCGGCCCGAAGGTCGCGAACGCACTGCGGCAGACCGCGGACGCATGCGATGGCAATCGCTCCGGCAAGCCCGCCGAACAGCCAGGGGGCCGACGCGGCCAAGGTCAGCAGGATGCTGGCGCCGATCAGGCCGACCGACATCGGCACGTGCCCGAGGTGCATGGTGACCAGGTCCCCGAAGATCACCGCGCCAAAGTAGATCACCGGCGGTGTCGTCACCACCATGATCAGGTCACGCTGCCTGGTCCAGCCCGCCGCGGCCGCGCTGCCGGCCGCGAAGCCGAAGCCGGCCAGCGCGGGCAGGTGAATCGCCGCGGCGACCAGGTCGGACACCAGGAAGATCACGAACATGACGGCCACGGCCCTGCGGAGCCCGAAGGACGGACGCATCGCCGCCCAGCGGTTCACCAAGTCGAGTCGCCGGATCGTGAGCAGAATGACGCGCACCGTGACTGAGCCTCCTCATACGAGACCACCCCGGCCGAGCGCGAGGCCCCCGAACGAGCGCGAGACCGCCCCGGCCGAACCCGGGCCAGAGTCAGTATCCACCGGGCCAGCCGCGGCACGTGGGAGGCGCGTGGGCGCGCCGGCCGACGACGCCGGCTCATTCGCTCGGTGTCATGGCCCGGTCACCAACTCCGGGGCTGGCGAGGTGACCAGGTCAGGGGCGGACAGCATCCGTACCGACTCCTCGATCGGCCCAGGCGCGTCAAGCTCGGCGTCGGTCACTCCGAGCGCGTTCAGCTTCCTGGCGCTGACCAGGACCCGGCCCTCAAGCGAGCCGACGGCCCTGTTGTACGCGGTGACGGCGCCGGCCAGCGACCGGCCCACGGCGTCCACGTTCTTGCCGAGCGCGGACAGCCGGTCGTAGAGCTCACGGCCCAGGTCGAACACGGCTCTGGCGTTGTCGGACAGCGCCTGCTGCTGCCATGCGTACTGTGCCGTCCGCAGCATGGTGACCAGGGTGGTCGGCGTCGCGATGTGCACCTTCCGCGCGATCGCGTACTCAAGCAGCCCGGGCTCCCGCTCGAGGGCGGGCGCGAGAAACGCCTCGCCGGGGATGAACAGCACGACGAACTCCGGCGCCGAGCTCAGCGTGGCCCAGTACGCCTTCGCGGCCAGCCGGTCCACGTGCTCGCGCAGGTGCCTGGCGTGAGCCCCGATCCTTGCCTCGCGCACCTCCTCGTCGTCGGTCTCGGCGGCCTCGAGGTAGGCAGCGAGCGACACCTTGGAGTCGACCACGATGTTCTTGCCGCCGGCCAGCCTGACCACCATGTCGGGCCGCAGCGTCCCGCCGTCGCCGTCGGCGACGCTGACCTGCTCGTCGAAGTCGCACCGGGCGCTCATCCCGGCAAGCTCCACTACCCGGCGCAGCTGCAGCTCGCCCCACCGGCCGCGCGCCTCAGGCCGCCGCAGGGCCGTGACCAGCGCCTGGGCCTGGGCACGTAGCTGCTCGGACGCTTCCTTCGCCGACTTAACCTGCTCGGTCAGCGCTGCCTGCGAGCTCTGCCTGGCCGCCTCGGCCTCGCGCAGCTGTGTCTCGACCCTGGCGAGGGTCTCGCGCAGCGGTTCCACGAGCTGCTCGACGGCGCTGCGGCGCGAGTCGAGCTCGGCGGCGGCGCTGAGGTTCGCGGCCCGCAGCCGGATCTCGCTCACCTCGAGTAGGCGCTGCTGGCTCGTGTCGAGCGCCTGCGCCGACAGCGCCTGGAACCGCTCGGCGAGGTAGCCATCGACCAGCGAGGCTCGTTCCTGCGCGGCAGCGTCGATGAGCTCGGCCCGCTGCTGCGCCGACCTGGCCCGCTCTTCGGCGGCCCTGACCCGCGCCGCGAGGTCCGTGCTGGCGGCGGCGAGCCTGGTCCTGGCGTACAGGAACCCGATGACCGCACCGAGTGCCGCCCCGATCAGCAGGCCGGTCAGCAGCATGATCGACTCCATGGCCCGCCATGCTTCCAGCCGGGTCTGACAGCAGCTGGCGGCGACGCGCTGAGCCGCTCGCGGTTCCGCCTAGACTCGCCGGGGTGAGCCTTGAGATCGGAATCGTGGGGCTGCCCAACGTCGGCAAGTCCACCCTGTTCAACGCCCTGACGCGGGCCGCCGTGCTGGCGTCGAACTACCCGTTCGCGACGATCGAGCCGAACGTTGGCGTGGTGGGCATCCCCGACCCGCGCCTGGACGCCCTGGCGAAGCTGTATGACTCCGCCAAGATCGTTCCGGCCACGGTCAGGTTCGTGGACATCGCCGGCCTGGTGCGCGGCGCGTCGCAAGGGCAGGGCCTGGGCAACCAGTTCCTCGCGCACATCCGCGAGACCGATGCGATCTGCCAGGTCGTGCGGGTCTTCACCGACCCCGACGTCAGCCACGTCGACGGCGACGTCTCGCCAGAGCGTGACATCGAGACCATCGCGACCGAGCTGATCCTGGCCGACCTGCAGACGCTGGAGAAGGCCGTTCCCCGACTCGGCAAGGAAGCGAAAGGCTCCAAGGATCCCGAACGCATCGCCCTGGCCGACGCCGCTGCCAAGGCGCAGCAGCTACTAGACGGCGGGACCACGCTGTTCGCGGGCGCCGCCACGGCCGGGATCGATCTCGCGCATATGCGCGAGCTGTCACTGCTGACCGCGAAGCCGTTCCTCTACGTGTTCAACGTGGACGACGAGGAGCTCGCCGACGATGCGCTGCGCGATCGGCTGGCCAAGCTGGTCGCCCCGGCCGAGTCGGTCTTCCTCGACGCCAAGGACGAGGCCGAGCTCGCCGACCTGCCGCCGGATGAGGCGGCCGAGTTGCTGGCCGAGCTCGGTCTTGGCGAGCCAGGCCTGAACCAGCTGGCCAGGGCCGGGTTCGCGGCGCTCGGTCTTTCCACGTTCCTGACCGCCGGGCCGAAGGAGGCGCGGGCCTGGACCATCAAGGCGGGCGCCACCGCGCCCGAGGCCGCGGGGGTGATCCACACCGACTTCCAGCGCGGGTTCATCAAGGCCGAGATCGTCTCGTTCGACGACCTGATCGCCGCCGGCTCGGTGGCCGCCGCCCGGGCGGCCGGGAAGGCCAGGATCGAGGGCAAGGACTACGTGATGCGCGACGGCGACGTCGTCGAGTTCCGCTTCAACGTCTGACCGCGGCGCCGTTGCCTCAGATCCCTCGCGTGGATGTGGAGTTCGGTTCGGATAGCGCAGTGACTGTGGCATTCATTCCAACGGGCATACCGCTCATTAAGCGCAGATAGGTCCGAACCTCTCGGCGGGGCTGGGTGGCGGAGCGAAACGCCGGGGCTAGCTGGAGGAGCGGAGGACCTGGCGGACCTTGAGGCGCGTCCCGGTCCGCAGGATCGCGCGCCCGTAGATGAGGCCGGCGATGCGGGCCATGGCCACGGTCGATGCGAGGCTGACTACGGCCGCGAGCCCGACCTGCCACCATGGCGCGTCGCCCACCGCCACCAGGACCGGCATCGCCACCGGCGCGGTGAACGGTACGAACGCGAGCACGTGGTAGAACGCGTTCACGCTCGTGGCATAGAGCACCGTGTAGGCAAGCACGTAGGCCAGAATCAGCGGGATCTGCAGCGGGAGGGCCGCGTTGTAGGCGTCGGCCTGGCGGGTGATCAGCGCGCCGGCCGCGGCGTACGCGGTGCAGTAGAACGCGTAGCCGAGCACCAGCCAGAGCGCGGCCGCGAGCACCACCTCGGTGGTCGCGCCGGTCACCGTGGTGGCGCCGACCGCATGGCCGAGCAGCAGGTACACGGCGACCATCGCGGCGATCTGGGCAAGCGCGAGCAGGCCTATCCCGATCACCTTCCCGGCCAGCAGTTGGACCGGCCGCAGCGTGGTCAGCAGCACCTCCACGACCCGGCTGCTCTTCTCCTCGCCCACGCCGATCGTGATCCGCACGCCGTAGGTCAGGATGATCACGTAGATCAGGATCGCCACGCTCAGGCCGGTGATCCTGCTGGCCAGCCCCTTGGGCGGCGGCAGCAGGCCGCGGACCGGCAGCGAGATGCCGCTTCTTGCGATCCGGGTCGCGACCGGCGCTGGCAGTTCGGCATACAGCTTCTGCAGGCCGCCGATCTCAGAGAGGGCGCCGGCCAGCGTCCCGCCCGGCGCGCCGCTGGACAGCGACTGCTGCTTGACGAGCACCTCGGAGTCGCCGACCAGCACGGCGGCCACCCGACCGGAGCGCAGGTCGGCCCGGGCCACCGTGATGCTGGGCAGCGTCACCACGCTGACCTTGGTCCCTGAGATCCGACCCGCCTCGCGCGCGGTCTCGGTCAGCGCGGCGGCGGGGCCGCCCACGATGCCGACCCGCGCGGTGGACTGCCCGCCGCGCGCCAGCGCGGGGATGACGGCGCCGGCCGCCACCGCGACCAGCAGCAGCACCGAGGCGATCCAGAACGACCTGGCCCTGCCACGGTCGATGATCTCGCGCCGCGCGACCAGCCAGGTCAGTGTCCACGAGCTCCTGCTCATCGGGAAGCCTCCCGTCCGGCCACGCCGCTCAGGCCACCACCGGTGCCACCGCCGGCACCACCGGCACCACCGGCACTACCGCCACCACCGGCACGAGCAGCTACGCCGGCGCCGACCGTCCCGCCCTCGTCGACCTCGGCGCCGACCACGTCGCGGAACACCTCCGACAGCCGCCTCCGCTCGAACCCGAACTGCTCGACCGGCCCGGCCCGCCTGGCCACGTCGAGCACGGCCTGGGCGTCCTCGCGCCTGGTGAGCGCGAGGGTGGCGGTGCCGTCAGCCACCCCGACGACGGTGGCGAACCCGGCCACGCCGCCGGTCCACTGCGCCCGGTCATCGCCTGCCACCCGAACCGCGACCCGCAGCTGGCCGCCGCGCGACAGCTCGTCGACGGTCCCGCCGGCCACCAGGGCGCCGCGGTGGATGATCGCCACCGACGTGCACAGGTGCTCGACCAGGTCGAGCTGGTGGCTGGAGAACAGCATGGTGACCCCGGCGGCCGCGCGCTCGGCGAGTACGTCGCTCATGGCGTCCACGCCGACCGGGTCTAGCCCGGAGAACGGCTCGTCGAGCACCAGCAGGTCAGGCTGGTGCACCAGCGCGGCGGCGAGCTGCACCCGCTGCTGGTTGCCGAGGGACAGCGCCTCCACCTTGGCCTGCTCATGACCGGCGAGGCCGAGCCGCCCGGCCCAGTACCGGGCGGCGGAGCGCGCCCTGGCCTGGTCGAGGCCGTGCAGCCTGGCCAGGTACTCGAGCTGCTCGGCCACCCGCATGCTCGGGTACAGGCCGCGTTCCTCCGGCATGTAGCCGATCCGGCGCCTGGCATCCTGGTCGATCGGCGCGCCGTTCCACCTGACGGTGCCGCCGTCCAGCGAGGCCACCCCGACGATCGCCCGCATCGCCGTGGTCTTGCCCGCGCCGTTCGGCCCGAGGAAGCCGAAGACCTGGCCTGGCGGGACCGTGAAGCTGAGCCCGTCGAGTGCTACCACGTCGCCGTACGTGCGGCGCAGGCCGGTCAGTTCGAGCACTCCGTCGCTGCCGCCCACTGGTCAAGCCCTTTCCGCGTGCTAGCGCGCCGCCAAGTGCCCCCGCGGATACCTCGCCGCGAACGATACCGCGCCGCCGCTTGCGTTCTATATAGATATCACTATGATAGCAAGCGATAGGACGTGCACACGGAGACGGGTCAGATGAGGTGGGTCAGATGACATCGCAGGCTGCGGCAGCGAAGAGCGGCTCGTCCGGCGCCCAGGTGCAGAAGGGCGGCCGGCTGATCATCACGGAGAACCAGGCATGGAAGCTTGCCGGCCTGCCGATGGCCCTTCTGGCCTTCGTACTGGTGGCCGCCGGCGGGGTGGCGGGCTGGCGGGCGGGCTATTACACGACGGACACGAAGACGGCCCTGGTGTGGGCGACCGTGCTCCTGGTGGTGCTCGGGTTGCTGACGTTCGTCGGCCTGACACCCGTCGCGCCGGGCCGGGCCCGGGTGGTGCAGCTGTTCGGCCGGTACCGCGGGACGATACGCGAGTCTGGCCTGCAGTGGGTGAACCCGTTCACCAAGCGGATCGTGGTCTCGACCAGGATCAGGAACCAGGAATCGGCGCAGCTCAAGGTCAACGACGCCGACGGGAACCCGATCGAGATCGCCGCCGTGGTCGTATGGCAGGTCAACGACACCGCCGAGGCCCTGTACTCGGTCGATGACTACAACCACTTCGTCACCATCCAGACCGAGACGGCCGTCAGGCACATTGCGTCAAGCTATCCGTACGACAACCGCGGCAGCGGCGCAATGTCCCTGCGCGACAACGCCGAGGAGATCACCCAGCGGCTGTCGGCAGAGCTGCGGGACCGGGTCAGGCCGGCCGGCGTGGAGGTCATCGAGACGCGGCTGACCCGGCTGTCCTACGCTCCGGAGATCGCCCAGGCCATGCTCCGTCAGCAGCAGGCCAGCGCGGTGGTCGGCGCCCGGCAGCGGATCGTCGAGGGAGCCGTCGGCATGGTGCAGCTCGCCCTGAAGCGGCTGGAAGAAGAGGGAGTCGTGGAGCTCGACGAGGAGCGCAAGGCCGCGATGGTCTCGAACCTGCTCGTCGTCCTGTGCAGTGAGCAGGCCACCCAGCAGGTCGTCAACACCGGAACCCTCTACCAGTGACCGCAGGCGGGGGTGGCGTCGTGAACGAGCGGAAAGGCGTGCTGCTGCGCCTGGATCCCGCCGTGCACGACGCACTCGCGCGATGGGCGGCCGACGAGCTGCGCAGCACGAACTCCCAGATCGAGTTCCTGCTGCGCCGCGCCCTGGCCGAGGCGGGGCGACTCCCCAGCACCGCGGGCAAGATGCGCAGGCCAGGCCGCCCGCCCCGCACCGAGGCGCCCGGCTAGGGCCCGCACGGACGGCGCGATGTCCGCTCTTTCCATAACGCAGACCATCGCGATGACTGTCTCATCCGGGCGTCATGGAGCGCCCGCGTAGCGGGCCGACCCTGCCGGGTCGGCCCGCGCCAGAATGCCCGCGAGGCTACGGCACGCCGCGGATCGAGGTCTTCGCGGTGAACGCGTTGCAGTGGACGGTGCCCGCCAGCGTGTACGGGCTCTGCATCACCATCGTGCCGGCGAACGAGGTCGCGGTCCAGGTCTGGTTGCTGACCGCGGCCTTGTTGACCACGATCCGGAACGTCATGTGGTCGGCGATCGGGTACGTGGTGCCGACGCTCGCGTAGTCGCAATACTCGAAATCGGTCAGGGTGACCGAGCCGACGTAGGCGCCGCCCGAAGGCGTCATGACGGTCGTGAACGAGTGGTTGTTGATCGAGCCGTCGAGCGTCACCGAGCACGGGCCCGACGAGCAGTTCGGGGTGAACTGCCAGCCGTCGGACCATGTGTTGCCGACCTTGTAGGTGGTGTCACTCGGCGACCACTGCAGCACCCGGTAGTAGGCCGTCCACTGCCCGGTCAGCAGCGCGTCCGAGACCGGAGGCGTAGTGGTGTCCGCGGTCACCACGGTCGAGCGCGGCGAGTCCTGGCTGCCGCGAACCGCTTCGACCTGGAACTGGTAGGAGCTGTCCGGCGCGAGGCCGGTGGCCTGGTACGAGGTGACCGACCCGGGCACCGAGCCGATCTGCTGGCCGTCCTCGATTATCAGGTACCTGGAAGGCTGCGGGCCGCTGGCGGGGGGCGACCAGCTGAGCCTGATCGAGTCGGACGTCGCGCTGGCCGTGCTCAGGCCGGTCGGCTGCAACACCGTCGTGGTGGACCACGGCTTGAACACCAGCAAAGCGGCGACGACCACCACCACGGCGGCCGCCGCGCCGAAGATGATCCACATCCGCCGGTTCGGCGTGGTCGGGGCAGGAGGCTGCGCGTAGCCGCCGGCGACGTAGCCGCCGGCCTGCTGGCCGGCCAGGCCGCCCCCGGGCCCCTGGCCGAAGCCAGGCCCGCCGCCGTACCCTGGCCCGGCGCCAGGCGGGTACCCGGGCGGCACGCCCTGGCCCGGCGAGAACAGCGGCGTGACCGCCTCGCCGCCCCTGGACATCGGGCCGACCGTGGGCGGGTCCCAGATAGCCTGCCCAGGCTGGCCGACGCCGGCCGCCGCTCCGGCACCGACGGGAGCCCCGGCCGACGGGTTGGTCACGCCCTGCAGGCCAGGCATGCCCGGCTGGCCGGCCATCATCCCCGGCGCCCCTGGCGCCGCGCCCGCCGCCCGCACATCGGCGTCCGTCGCGAGGCCGAGCGCTACGGCGAACTCGCCGACCACCCAGCCGCACACGTCGGGCTTGTACAGCGTCCTGCTGGCGAACGCCGAAGAGGTCAGGCGGGTCGCCGTGCCGACGTCCATGCCCTGCGAGACGTGCTCGGAGAGCGAGTCGGCCAGGCGCTCCTCGGCGGCGGCCACGATGATCTTCGCGGCGCTCGGGGAATCGGGCAGGAAGTCCTTCAGCAGGTTGGACATCATGGCCGGGTCGGACAGCGCGGACGTGCCGTAGTCGGCGACGATTTCCCGCAGCGCCGTCCTGGCTTGCTCCGGCCGCTCCGGCGACGTGCTCATCATCTGCTGCCTCCCCTGACGCCTCGGGCGCCGCGCTCACCGCGGCTCTATCCTCCCGCCGCGACGCGCCGCAGGAAAGTGCGCCCCGATATCCGCGCATCTCGGTTCACGATGTACCAGCTCGCATCGGTTGCCGATTACCTCCGCACGGAGCGACTACCTCCGCATGGCGGCAGAAACCTCTGCATGCACGGAGGATAATGGCGTCGGCCGATCGCCACAATGCGGCGGCGCTCGCCGGTCACCGTCCGAGCTCCCCATAGCGGCCTTCCTCGCCGCCGCCGCCGGGGCTATTCGGTGATCTTGGTCAGGAGCAGCCAGGCGCTGGCGATGCCGCCGGCGAAGGCTACGAAGACCGGCCCCACGAGGACGTAGAGTCCCGCGTGCACTCCGAAGACCAGGACGATGCCTGCGGCCAGCAGCAGCAGCGAGGTAACCGTGACAGGAGTGAGAGCCTCAAGTACGGGCGCGATCGCCTGATCGCTCCTCACGCCCTTCGCGCGTCGATCCAGAATGTTGAGGCCCGTACCAGCGAGCACGGCGAGAACCATCAGCTCCACACCGAGTGTGCGGTACGCCTGTCCGGGAATCGCGATCAAGACCGAGATGATCAGGACAATGCCGAACAGGCTCAGCGTCTGGGCCGCCCGGTTCCGCAGTTCCTGAGACTTCGCGATGGACGCGATCCTGATCGAGACCGCCACGAACAACAGCCCGGTCAGTGTGGCCGAGCCGCCACCACAGATCTCGGCGAACGTGTCCCAGGCCTTCAAGCGAAGCCCTCCCTCAGCCCAAGCAAGACCATGAACGCACGGGCTCCTGCCGGGGAGGATACGGTGCTCAGGCCGGCCAGGTCCGCGGGTCCGTGCCAACGGCGCATCCTTCGTAGAATCAGCAATCATGAGCCCTCAGCGCCATGAGCCACCCGCGGCGAAGCAGATCCCGACCGAGCGCACGTTCCACGGCGACACGTTCGTCGACCAGTACGCCTGGCTGGCCGACAAGGAGAACCCGGACACCATCGCGTTCCTCGAGGCACAGAACGCCTACACCGAGCAGATGACGGCGGGCCAGGCTGGGCTGCGGGACGCGATCTTCGGCGAGATCAAGGGGCGGACCAAAGAGACCGACCTGTCGGTGCCGACCCGCAAGGGCGGCTGGTGGTACTACGCGCGCACTCAGGAGGGCAAGCAGTACTCCGTGAGCTGCCGGCGGGCGGTGCTCAGCGAGGACGAGCGGCCCCCGATGACGCAGGACGGCTCCCCGCTGGAGGGCGAGGAGGTCCTGCTCGACAGCAACGAGCTCGCCGGTGACAGCCCGTTCTTCTCGCTCGGCGCGTACAGCGTGAGCACCGACGGATCCAAGCTCGCCTACTCGACCGACTACTCGGGCGACGAGCGGTTCACGCTGCGGATCAAGGACCTGGTCACCGGCGAGGTAGCGGCCGACGAGATCCCGAACACCCATTACGGCGCCACGTGGTCGCGCGACGGGTCCGCGCTGTTCTACGTGACGGTGGACGACGCCTGGCGGCCATACCGGATCTGGCGGCACCTGATCGGAACGCCGGTCGCCGACGACGTGATGGTGTTCGAGGAGGCCGACGAGCGGTTCTTCGCGGGGATCTGGCTGACCCGCAGCGAGCGATACCTGGTGATCTCCACCTCGAGCAAGCTGACCAGCGAGGACTGGCTGCTCGACGCCGATGACCCGACCGGCGTGTTCCGGGTGGTCGTGCCGAGGCGGCAGGGCGTCGAGTACGGCATCGACCACCAGGTGACCGCCGACGGCACTGACCGGCTGCTGGTCCTGCACAACGACGGCGCGGAGAACTTCGAGCTCGCGACGGCGACGCTCGACGAGCCTGCGGCCTGGACCCCGCTGATCGCGCACCGTGCCGACACCAGGCTGCTCGACGCCGAGGCGTTCGCCGACCACCTGGTGATCTACTACCGGCGGGACGGGCTGACCGGCCTGCGGATCATCCGCTCCGACGGGACCGACCAGGACGTCAGCTTCGGCGAGGAGGTCTACACCGTCGGGCCAGGGGCGAACCCTGAGTACGAGTCCAGGCTGTTCAGGTTCGGGTTCGAGTCGATGGTGACGCCTGACTCGGTGTACGACCTGGACACGGTCACCGGCGAGATGACCCTGCTCAGGCGCCGCCCCGTGCTGGCGCTGCCGGGCGCGGGGGAATACCGCAGCGAGGATTACGAGCAGCATAGGGAATGGGCGACCGCGCCGGACGGCACCCGGGTGCCGATCTCGATCGTCTGCCGCAAGGGCGCGCCGCGGGCCGGGTCGTCGCCGTTCCTGCTCTATGGCTACGGCAGCTACGAGAGCTCGTCGGACCCGTACTTCTCGATTCCCAGGCTGTCGCTGCTCGACCGCGGCTTCGGCTTCGCGATCGCGCACATCCGCGGCGGCGGCGAGATGGGCAGGCGCTGGTACGACGACGGGAAGATGCTCGCCAAGATCAACACGTTCACCGACTTCGTCGCGTGCGCCCGGCATCTCGCCGATCGCGGCTGGACCAGCCCCGGCCGGCTGATCGCGCGCGGCGGGTCGGCGGGCGGACTGCTGATGGGCGCCGTGGCGAACATGGCGCCGGACGCGTTCGGCGGCATCGTGGCGCAGGTCCCGTTCGTCGACGCGCTCACCTCGATACTCGACCCGTCGCTGCCGCTCACGGTCACCGAGTGGGAGGAGTGGGGCGACCCGCTGCATGACGCGGCGGTGTACGCGTACATGAAGTCGTACTCGCCGTACGAGAACGTGACGGCCGGCCGGCCGTACCCGCCGATACTCGCGATCACCAGCCTCAACGACACCCGGGTCCTGTACACCGAGCCGGCCAAGTGGATCGCCAGGCTCCAGGCAGTCGCCGACGGCGGCCCGTTCCTGCTCAAGACCGAGATGATCGCCGGGCACGGCGGCCGCAGCGGCAGGTACGACGCCTGGCACGAGGAAGCCCTGATCCTGGCCTGGCTC
>DATIZP010000117.1:0-37219 GCA_035517035.1 Streptosporangiaceae bacterium
ATTGCCATCTGAGAGCCCCGCCGAGACAAGTGCTGGCCTGGAGTTGCCTGCAGGCGCTGGACTGCTCCATCGTGGGGCGGTCATGACTTCCGGTCATGACTTCTCGCGGGCGCAGTGAGGGGATAGCCGACTCGATGACACCAGCGGAGATGGCGCTGAGCGGGCTGCTCCGACCCGGCATGACCGTGGCGTTCGGCGACGGCTTCGGCGCGCCGCTGAGCCTGGCTGGACAGCTCAGCAAGGCCGCCGCGGAACACGGTGATGTCCGGCTGATACTCGGCTGGATGCCGCACCTGGATCCGGCGCTCGACCTGGGCGCGTTCGGCGACGTGCGGACGTTCATGCCCGGCTGGGGGCTGCGCGCCGGGACCGAGTCCGGACTCGTGCGGTTCGCCCCGGTCAGCCTGTCCGGAGTGCCTGCGCTGCTGCACGGGCCCTGGCGACCGGACCTGCTGGTCGCGACGATGGTGCCGGTGCCCGGCGGGTTCGCGTTCGGTAGCGAGGTCTCCTGGCAGCGGGCGGCCATCGCGGCCGGAGCGACGGTTGCGTCCGTGGTGTCCGGGCACGCTCCCCGCGCCGATGCCGGTGATCCTGTGCCGCCAGAACGCCTCGTCGTGGTCGGTCACGCCGAGCATCCTCCGGCCGTCATGGCCGAGCAGTCACCCGGTCCCCGGCACGAGGCCATCGCGGCCCTGATCGCCCCGCTGATCCCAGCCGGTGCCCGTGTCCAGGTGGGGCCGAGCCCGATCGCGACCGCGCTGCTGCGCGCGCTGCACGTCCCGGTCCTGATCGACTCGGGCTTGCTCCCCGAAGCCGTCGTAGACCTCGACGAACGCGGCCTGCTGGCCGGCGATCCGGTGGCCGCCTACCTGGCGGGCGGGCCGCGGCTGTATGAGTGGGCGGACGGGAGGGCGTTGCTGCACCCGGTCGAGTTCACTCACAACATCGGCAGGCTGATGGCGGGTGCGTTCTTCGCGGTCAACACCGCCGTCGAGGTGGACATCGACGGCCAGGTGAACGTCGAGGGTACGGCCACCTCGCTGGTCGGCGGCCTCGGCGGCCACCCGGACTACGCGGCCGCCGCTGCGAGGTCCGTCGGCGGCCTCAGCATCGTCGCCGTGACCAGCGAGCATAACGGCCGGCCCACGCTGGTCAGGAGGCTTTCCCGGCCGGCCTCCACACCCTCTCAGGATGTCGACGTCGTCGTGACCGAGGACGGCATCGCCGACCTGCGCGGCCTGTCCAGGCCGGAACGGCACCGCGCGCTCGGGGCGCTCTGGCGCGGCCGGATCGCGTGAGCGGGCTGGTGACGGGAGGTGCCGGAGGGAATTGCGTTATGAATCGAACAAG
This sequence comes from Streptosporangiaceae bacterium, assembly GCA_035517035.1. Lineage (GTDB taxonomy): Bacteria > Actinomycetota > Actinomycetes > Streptosporangiales > Streptosporangiaceae > Chersky-822. The sequence goes on from DATIZP010000117.1 coordinate 1,351, forward strand.
ATTTTGATGATTTGAAAGACTGTCAGTGGCTGTCGCTAGCATGGTCGAAGGCGGTCGGCGAGGGAGGTGACCATGGCGGGTGCGGCGGGCGAGTTGGGGGACGCTGGCGCGGGCGCTGGGTCGGCGGGCGCTGGGTCGGCGGGCGCTGGGTCGGCGGGCGCTGGGTCGGCGGGCTCGGGGTTCGCGGGCTCGGCGGCGGGGCCTGCCGATCGCCAGGCCGCCGGCCTGTCGTGGTCGTGGGAGCTCGATCTTGCCGCGCTGATCGACGCCGTGTCCGGTCCGGCACCCTGGCTGCGCGAGGCGGTCGGCTCGCCGCCGGGCGAGGGGCCCACCGGGAGTGGCCTCGTCGGCCCGGCTGTCGTCGGCGCCGATCCTGGGGCCGATCCTGGGGCTGATGCCGAGGGCGATCCCGAGGCCGATCCCGAGGCGGATGAGGAAGCGTACCGAGAGGCTGTCGCCGCGGGCCGGGTGCGCGACGTGCCGCTTGAGGTGGCGGCCGGCCGGGTCGCCGAGTCACTGCCGACCGGGCCGGGCCTCGCCGGCTGGTTAGCCCAGTCGCGGGCGGCTGACCTTGAGGATGGCGCGCTCGCTGGCGTGGCCGCGTCGTTCCGGCGGCTGGCGTCGTGGGCGGCGGCCGGGGAGCTAGCCGCGGTCGCGCAGATCGCCTCCCGTTCGGCGCGGGCGGACCGGCGGGCAGGCGTGGACACCCTGGGGCGCCCCGACCGGATCACGTCCGACGCGGCCGGCCAGGTGGCGCTCGCGCTGGCGATGTCCCACGATGGTGCGTCGAGCTGGATCGACCTTGGCCTCGTGCTGACCTGGCGGCTGCCTGCGACAGGAGCGGCGCTGGCCGCCGGAAGGATCGACCTGGCCAGGGCCCGGATGATCGTTCGGATGACCACTCCGCTGAGCGATGCCGCTGCTCGCCAGGTGGAGGCCGCGGTTCTCGGCCGGGCAGGCTGGCTGACGCTCGGGCAGCTGCACGCCGCGCTGCGGCGCGCGGTGATCAAGGCCGATCCCGATGGCGCCGAGCGGCGTCGCGAGCATGCCGAGCGGAACGCAAAGGTTGTCCTGTACCCGGAGGACGAGGGGACGGCCACGCTGGCCGGGTACTCACTGCCTGGGGTCCAGGCCGCCGCGGCGATGGCCAGGGTCACGGCAATGGCGAAGGCGCTGAAGGCTGCGGGCACGGCGGGTGGAATCGATCTCGTGCGCGCTCAGGTGTTCATCGGCCTGCTGCTCGGCACCCTGCCGTACTTTCCGCCCGCCGATGGTGCGCCGCCAGATGTTCCGCCCCCTGATGTCCCGCCCGCGGATGTCCCGGCCGCGGATGTCCCGCCCCCTGACGTCCCGCCCGCGGATGTCCCGCAAGACGTGTCGTTGCCCGACCCCGGAACGGAAGGCGGTGGCCAGTGGCCCGGGGTGCTTCCGTTCCTGCCGAAGGGTCCGGCGGGGTTGGGCCGAGTGCAGCCGGCCGGCGGTCGAGGGCTGCTCAACCTGATCGTGCCGTTCGCGACTCTCGCGGGAACTGGCGTCGGTCCCGGCCAGCTAAGCCGCCTGGGCGTGATTACGCCCGCCCAGGCCCGGCAGCTCGCCGAACTTGCCGCGCAGCATCCAGGGACCCGATGGCGGGTCGTCGTCGCCACCTCGGCCGGCGAGGCGATCGCCGTGATGCATGTCCCGCGCCCGCGGGGGCCTACTGTCCAGGACCCGGACGACTCGGTCGGGCTCGTCCGTCGGGTGACGGTGATCGTCCCCGTCGACGCAGTTGACCAGTCGGCCGCCGCGCGCGATGCACCTGCGGCGCCGACTGCGGAGTCGCCGCTCTCGATCGTGCTGGCCGGCGCCCTGCGGGCTGCCCGCCGTGCCGCGGAGCACGCCGACGCGCGGCGACGGGCGGACGACCGGTCTGGCGGCTGTGCGCACACGCAGGCGTCCGCGGCTTACCGACCGCCGCGCAGGCTCGTCGAGCTGGTGACGGCGCGCGACGGGTCGTGCCGGTTCGGGCCATGCCGACGGCCGGCCGAGCAGTGCGACCTTGACCACGTGACCCCGTTCTGGCGGGGCGGCCTGACCTGCTCCTGCAACCTAGGCAGCCAGTGCCGGACCCATCACCAGCTCAAACAGCATCCGGGCTGGACGCTGGCCGAGCCGACGCCTGGCGTGTTCCGGTGGACCACGCCAGCGGGGCGGTGCTACATCGTCCGGCCCGATCCGCACGTCGTGTAATTCCGGCGGTCACGACGCGGGTTCCTCCTGGCCGCCGAAGTTGCGCCGCAGGGTCTCCCCATTCGGCGTCCCGCCCAGGGCGGTCGAGATTCTGTCCCAGGACCAGCCGTCGGCCCTGGCCTCCCGCACAGCAAGCGCGACCGCGCTCTGGGCCACGCGCCGGGCATCTGCCGCGTTGCTTATCAGCTCTTCCACCGTCGCCATGCCATGAAGTCTGACACAGAATGTGGCAGTCGTCGAGCATCGGAGTAGGGTAGCCGCATGTCCGCCGAACCGCATCGCCTCCGGAACGTAGCCGAGTCGTTCGGCGCGGACCCCGAACGCTACGACCGCACCCGGCCGCCTTATCCCGCCGCCCTGGTGGAACGGATCGTCGCCGCTAGCCCCGGCCCCGACGTCCTTGACGTCGGCTGCGGCACCGGCGTCGAAGCCAGGCAGTTCCAGGCGGCTGGCTGCAAGGTCACCGGCGTCGAGCCCGATGCCCGGATGGCCGAGCTCGCCAGGCGCCGCGGGATCGACGTCGAGGTGGCGACCTTCGAAGCATGGGACCCGGCCGGTCGCCAGTACGACGCGGTCATCGCCGGCACGGCCTGGCATTGGGTTGACCCGATGACCGGTGCGGCCAAGGCAGCGCATGTACTACGGCCCGGCGGTCGGCTCGCGCCCTTCCATCACGTGTTCCAGGCGCCGCCGACAGTGACGGAAGCCCTCGCCGTGGCATACCGGCGGGTCGCGCCGGACTCGCCGATCCGCTTCACCAGCCAGCTGATCACGTCGACTCTGGACGCCTACCAGCCCCTCTTCGCCAAGATCGCCGAAGGGATCCGAGCGGCGGGCGCCTTCGGCGAACCGGAGCAGTGGGAGTTCCTCTGGCAGTGCACCTACACCAGGGACCAGTGGCTGGACCAGCTGCCCACCCTCGGCGGCCTCACGCAGCTTCCCCCCGACAAGCTGGCGGAGGTGCTGGAGAGCGTCGGTGCCGCGATCGATGCGATCGGCGGCAGCTTCACCATGCCCTACACCACCGTGGCGGTCACCGCGACGCGAACCAGCGCTCCCTGACAGTCGCAGAACCCGGGAGTCGCAGAACCCGGGAGTCGCAGAACCCGAGGACGGAGTACTTCGATGGCAGACCAGCCCCCAGCGCTGCGCGCCTGGCACGCCGTGGTCGAGGCACGTGACCCCGCGCTACTTGACGGCCTGCTGGCCGACGACGTGGTGTTCCGGTCGCCTGCCGTGTTCAGGCCGCAGGAGGGCAAGGTCCTGACGACGGGGTACCTGACAGCCGCGCTGGCGGTGCTCGGGCCGACCCTGCGCTACGTCGGCGAGTGGCACGACGACGGCAGTGCGGTGCTCGAATTCGAGGCCGACCTCGACGGGACTTACGTGCAGGGCGTCGACATGCTGCGCTGGAACGGCGAGGGCAGGCTGACCGGGTTCACCGTGATGGTGCGGCCGATGCGCGGACTCGAGAAGCTCGTCGAGCTGATGCGGGAACAGCTGATACAGGGCTAGACAACCGTGTGGTCGCTGCCCGCCTGCTAGACCCCCTTGCTATTGAACGCGACCCGCACCAGGGCCCTGTGCGCCGACCTACTGCCCGGCGTGGGAACGAAGAGCATCTGGCCCGTGCCCGAGCACGGCACCCTAAGCCCGGCGGAAGCTGGAACTTGGCAGCGGATAGATGCGCGATAATGCGATAGTACTTAAGAAGTGCCGGAACAGGCTTTGACCGGACCGGCTGGCCATCACTGGACTGCGCACCACAGGGGGTGCCGTGGGCTACCGTCTCGCGATGTCCGTCGAGATCAGCGACTGGCTCGCCGAGCTGCGCCGCACCGACCCTCGGGCCGCGGTCGCGCTTGGCCAGGCGCTGGCCGCGCTGATCGGCGAGGGCGCGAGCGTCGGCCCGCCGCTGGTGGTCCCGCTCGCCGACCTCTCCCTGCCCGCCGATCTCGGCGAGGCGCTCGACCGGGTCTACGAGGACCGGCTGGAGCGGCTGACCGAGGTACGCCGCGCGCTCGCCGACGCGGCGATGCTCGCCGATGACATCGAGCTTGAGATCGGCGAGCTCGAATCCCGTAAGGAGGCCGCGAAGGCGGCCGAGCTGCGGCGGATCCTGCCCGGCGTCCGCCAGGCCGAGGAGCAGCTGAACGGCTCGATGCAGCGGATGCAGTCCGAGATAAACGCGTACGGGGCCAGGAAGGAAGTGTTGAAGGCGCGTTTCGTGGCCGCGGTAGCGATGCGTTCCGCCGGTGAGGCCATGTCCGCGATGGGCAGCGCGGGCACCGCCGAGCGGGGAACTGACCAGCTCAGGGATATCGCCGATGAGATTCAACAGGAGCTATCCCGTGAGTCGCGTGCCGACGGCCTGCTCGAGCTGCGCCCGGGAACGCTGGCCGGCGCCGATGCGGCCGACATCAGGGTGCTGTTCGCCGTCGAACCGCCGGGAACCGCACTGCTCATCGCGGTGGTGCACGGCCGGGATGCCGTGCTCGACAACCGCACCGAGGCCGCGAAGGTCTCGGCCTCGGTGCTGCGCCGGGTGCGGGCCGGCAAGGACCCCGACGCCGCCGCCGTCAGCTTCGACGACGAGGAGTCGTTCGTCGGCGAGTTCTTCCCGGACGAGGCGGCCGAGATCAGGACCGGCGCGGCGGCGATGATCGCGCGCAGCCGTGCCCGCCTGCTCATCGACCAGCGGACCCGCCTCGGGCTCACCCAGGCGCAGGTCGCGCAGCGGATGGGCGTGCAGGGGGACCGGGTCGCGACCATCGAGACCGCCGTGCCCGGCGGGCTTGAGATCAGGGAACTCGCCGGCTACGTGGAGGCACTCGGCGGTCGGCTGGAGGTCGTGGCGGACTTCGGCGGCGAGCGCGTGGTGCTCAGGTAGGCAAGGCTGCGGGGGAGCCGAGCGCCTGGCGGCAGATGGCTCACGCGAGGCAGGTCAGCGGGCGGCCGCCGTTCCAGGCGACCATGTCGGCGAGCGCGGCAACGATATCGATCGGCCCGCCCGGCGGCACGCCGTCGAGCTCGGCGTACGCGCGGTGCAGGTTCCCGGCGATCCGCTCGGCATCCGGCCAGGCGGCGAAGTCGCCGAGGTCAGCCTGCCGGGCCGCGTCGAGCGGGGTCAGGCCGGCCGCCCGCCCGGTCGCCGCTGTCTCCTGCACGAACCGCAAGTACGCCACGGTCGACTCGATCGGGCCGGTGCCGTCGAACACCGGTCCGTGTCCGGGCACGACGGTCCGCGCGCCGAGCGGCGTGATCACCTGCTCGAGCACGGTGATCGTCCCGGCGACCGAGCCCATCAGCACGAACGGGGTGCCGCCGTTGAACACCAGGTCGCCGCAGAACAGCACGGAGCGCTCCGGGATCCACACGATCGAGTCGTTCGTGGTGTGGGCGGCGACGCCCACGTGCCTGACCTCGGCCCGCAGGTCGCCCGCGTGCAGCGCGAGCCGGTCGGAGAAGGTGATGAACGGCGGATCAAGCCTCAGGTCGCCCCACTGCGGCCCGTCCCAGAACGGCAGCTCGCGCGGCGGCCCGAACGCGATCGCCTCGGCGCGCGCCTGCTCGTGGCCGATGATCGCGGCGGCGGGGAACAGGCAGTTCCCGAAGGTGTGATCACCGTGATGGTGGGTGTTGACCACCGCCCGCACCGGCGTCGCGCTCACCCCGGCGATGGCGCGGGCGTAGGCGCGGGTGCGCCGCTCGGTGGAACACGTGTCGATGCTGATCACGCCCTGCGGTCCGACCAGGAAGCCGGTGTTGTTGATCCACCAGGTGCCGTCCGGCTGGATGTACGCGTAGACGCCCGGCGAGACCTCGGCGACCTCGGGGCGCCCTGGTTCGGTGATGTCGTGGTGCAGGCTGCTCATCCGGTTCCTCCGGGCTCGGCGCGTCGGGCAATCGTGATGATCTCATCGCTGGCGTCGGTGAGCGGACCTTCGTCCCAGCCGCCGAATTGCCGCTCGACTGTCAGGCCGGCCTCGCGCAGGAACTCGGCGAGTCGGCTCGGGCCGAGGAAGCGCAGCGCGCCGTGCTCGGCCAGCGGCCGGTCCCACCATGGCCCCTCGTAGGTCTCCGAGAGCCGTACGACGTCGCCTGCCACCTCGTGTACCCGGTAGCTGACTCGGGCGACGGCACCGCCTGGCCCTGCCACCTGCACCGAGGTATTCCACCCGTCCCAGGCACGGGCCTGCGGATGGCGGGTGTGGAACGCGAATCGCCCGGCCTCGGCCAGCGCGCCGGAAATGCCCTTCAGGCCTGAACGCACCTCCTCGTCGCTGATCAGCGCCTGGAAGGCATGGCCGGTCATCACGGCGAGGTCGAACCCGCGCTCGCGGCCGCTCGCCGCCGACGCGGCGTCGGCCAGCACCCACTCGATGTCGGACCTGACCCGCGCCTGGCCGAGCATCATCGGGTCAGGGTCGAGCCCGCAGAGCCGGCCGGAGTGCCCAGCGGCGCGGGCCCGGTGCAGCAGCCGGCCGGTGCCGCATCCCACGTCGAGCACCCGGTCCGCCGACATCACCAGCCTGAGGTAGAACTCGTCGTCCCGCCCCCATGGGTTCATGAGGTCGTACCAGGCAGCCGGGTGCTCCCATTCCGTCATCGCGTTCCCTTCGTGGCTGCATGCTCGCCGCGTGGCACCGGTGTGGCGACCCGACGAGGGTTCAGGCCGCGTAGGTGCGCAGCAGGTGCAGCGCAGCGTCCGCATGCGGGCCTGATGCGGTGAGCCCGGACCGCTCGGGTGCCAGCCGCCGGGCGGCGACCCGGCAGAACGCGCCGGCCGGTCCGCTGATCACGGACTCCGCGTCGGCCGGCCCGAACTGCCACCTGCCCGCTCCGCCGGGGGCGGTCAGGTCGCCGCGCACCTGGTGCGGTTCCTGGCCCGCCAGCCGGAACGCATAGCCGAGCGAGCGGTACGCCAGCCAGGCGATGTGGCGGAGCCGGCCGGTGTCGGGGAACTCGATCCCGAACGGCCCGGTGATGTCCAGCCCGTGGGCCCAGTGCTCGGCCAGCCGGGTGGTGGCCAGGGTGGCCGGCTTCAGCGGCGCGTCCACCCAGGCGAGCGGCTGACCGGGATCGGCCGCAAGGAGCGCCTCAAGCGCGGCCGTCCTCGCCAGCTGCCACCTTCCGAACACATCGGCGGGAGCGGCCCGTTGTGATCTGACGAGCTGATCCATCACGGCGTCGACACTCGTCCCCGGCGGCGGGCGCTGGCCGATCCCGGCGCCCCGGGCGGTGGCCAGGACCGACTCCTCGCTCTGCGCGAGGTGCAGCACCACGTCGCAGACGCTCCAGCCCGCCGCACCCGACGGCGCTGCCCATTGCGCGGCATCGAGGCCGGCCAGGATGCCCTCCAGGCGGTCTTCCTCGGCCGCGAGGTCACCGAAGATGTCCATTGGTGCACTATGCCCTACGCCCCGGTGACCTTTCGGCAGCGGGAATGCGAGACTTGCGAGGTGGGCGGCGGCTCCGCAGACAGCGGGCAGGGAAGCGGCGGGCAGGGAAGCAACGGGCAGCGAAGCAACGCGCCCGGCGACCCCGTCTGGCGGGGGGCGCAGCCGCGCCCGCGGTACGGCGAATGGTCCTACGGACTCGGCTTCGAGCAGCGCCGCGACCTGCCCGGCGAGGACCCGGTCAAGCGGCTGGCGCGGCTGAGCCGGTTCGCCGTGGTGGACCCTTCGCTGGTCGCCGAGGTGCGGCAGCGCCAGGACCAGGCCGCCAAGCGAGGCGGCGGAGCCGCAGACGTCGGCGGCGGCGCAGGATGCGCGCTGATGGCGGTCGGGGCGCTCAGCCTCGTGATCTCGGTCATCGTGGAGATCGTCTCCGGCGGGATGGCGTGGTGGATCGTCGGCAGCATCGGCTGCGCCGTGGCGGGCATCGCGGCGGCCGGCATCGCCGACGGTGTGCGCAGCCGGCGGGCGCAGGCCGGGCAGGGCGCCCCGGCGGCGATCGACAAGGCGCGGATCATCGCGCCGTCCGAGCTTGATCAGGCCTGCCGCGGCCTTCTCGACCGGGCCAGGAAGGCCATCAGCGACGTGCTCGCCTCCGAGGTCTACCAGCTCGACTTCCTCGACAAGGCGGCGGGCGAGGCCACGCTGCGGGCGCACGAGTGGGAGATCGCCTCGCTGCTGCGCGACATCACCGGGCTGCGCGCCGAGCACGCGGGCAGCACGCCGGTCGGCCCGATGACCGCGGCGGTGCTCGACTCGCAGAAGCGCGCGCTGGCGCTCGCTCAGGACGCCACCGAGTCCAGGGTCAGCGCCCTCGAACGGTACGCCACGCAGGTCAGGCTCGCCGACGTGGCGCGGACGGACTGGGAGACCGCGAAGCGGGTCTCCGGGCTGAACGACAGGTACCTGGACCTGGTCGCCAGGACCGCCGCGGACCCCCGAGCCATCGAGGAGATCGCCGGGCTCACCGAGCAGGCCGCCCAGGCCGCGCGGGTCTTCCAGGAGAGCCTGGCCGAGGCGACCACGGCCGGGCTTGCGCTGGTGCTCCCTACCGAGCTCCCTGAGAGCAGGATTCCCTAGATCGCGCAGGGCATAAGGTTGCACCCGTGTCAGGTCGCGAGCTGGTGGTACTCGGCACGGCGAGCCAGGCCCCGACCAGGCGCCGCAACCACAACGGCTACCTGCTGCGCTGGGACGGGACGGGCATCCTGTTCGACCCCGGCGAGGGCACGCAGCGGCAGATGCTGTTCGCCGGGGTCACCTCGAGCCAGATCAACCGGATCTGCATCACCCACTTCCACGGCGACCACTGCCTTGGCCTACCCGGCGTGCTGCAGCGGATGTCGCTCGACCGGGTGCCGCACCCGGTGCACGCCTGCTACCCGGCCGAGGGGCGCGAGGTGTTCGCTGGGCTGCGGCATGCGGCCCTGTACCACGACGTGGTTGACCTGCGCGAGCACTCGGTGGCCTGGGAGGGCACGGTCGCCGACGAGCCGTCGTTCCGGCTTGAGGCGCGCCGGCTGTCGCACGCCGTTCCGGCCATCGGCTACCGGCTGGTGGAGCCGGACGGGCGGCGGATGCTGCCTGACCGGCTGGCCGCGGCGGGTGTCGAAGGCGCCGACGTGAGCGTGCTGCAGCGCGAGGGCACGATCCAGGCGGGCGGCCGGACGGTCACGCTGGCCGAGGTGAGCGAGCACCGGCCCGGCCAGCGAGTCGCCTTCATCATGGACACCAGACTCTGCGACGCCGCGTTTGACCTGGCGCAGGGGACGGACATGGTGGTCTGCGAGTCCACGTTCGCCGACGCCGAGGCCGGGCTCGCGAAGGAGTACGGGCACCTGACCGCCGGCCAGGCAGGCAGGATAGCGGCCGAGGCCGGCACCAGGCTGCTGGTGCTGACCCACTTCTCGCAGCGCTACGACGGCGGCGACGGGGAGCTGCTGGCCGGCCAGGCGGCGGAGGTCTTCGGCGGCACGGTGATCGCTGCCGAGGACCTGACGAGGATCACCGTGCCGCCCAGGGCCTGACGAGCGCCGATCGCTCCGGTCCGCGCCGATAGCTCCGGTCCGCGCCGATAGCTATGGTGAGCCGCGATCTGCCCTGATAACGTGCCTCTGCCGGGACCGGAATGGCCGTGTCCTTGCCGTCCTCGCAGCCTGCCTGACGCCGCCCAAGGCGGCGGGCGCGAGCGGAGCCGGGCACGGTCGAGGGCATAGTCGAGGGCATGGTCGCGCTGCCCGCCGGAAGCGTCGGATGCGGAGTAAAGGGAAATCACATGGCCGGAATGGTCTTCTTTACCGATAACTACCAGGACAACAGCAACCGCGAAGGCTTCCAGTTCGAGTTCTTCTGCCGTCGCTGCGGTAACGGCTACTCGTCGTCCTTCCAGCGCTCGCTCACCGGTTTCGGCGGCCAGATGCTGCGGATGGGAGGCGACCTGCTCGGCGGGACGCTCGGCGACCGCGCGTCGCAGATCGGCTGGGACTCGCAGTACATGACCGACGGCGTCCGGTCCCCGGCTCGCGACAAGGCGCTGGCCAAGGCCGTCGACGAGATGAAGCCGTACTTCAAGCAGTGCAACCGCTGCGGCCAGTGGGTCTGCGGCCAGGTGTGCTGGAACAACGCGCGCGGCCTGTGCGTGACCTGCGCGCCCAAGCTGGACCAGGAGATCGCCGGAATGCAGGCCTCCGCCCAGGTGCAGCAGCTGAACGAGAAGATCCAGCAGCAGGACTGGACCAAGGACATCAACTACCGCGACCAGGGCACCGGCATGTGCCCGACCTGCGGCCAGCCGAGCGGCGGCGGCAAGTTCTGCCAGAACTGCGGCGGCGCGCTCGCGGCGGCCGAGCAGAAGAAGTTCTGCGGCAACTGCGGTTCCGCGCTGACCGGCGCGAAGTTCTGCGGCGAGTGCGGGACGCCGGCGGGCTGAGCCGGTGACCGACCAGGTGACGACCCGGTGACCACCGCCTATTACCGACTGCTCACCCCGGCCGGACAGGCGAGCGAGGAGGGCAGCGGCGACGTGGTGGTCGGCGGCGGCGCGTTCGTGCTCACCCCGAAGGCTGGCGACGTGCTGCGGGTCCCGTTCGGCCAGATCGCCTCGGCCGGGCCCGGCGAGCAGTTCACGATCAGGATCGCGCTGACGCAGGGGACCGTGGTCGAGCTGTCGCGCATGGGAACGATGCGCACCCAGCTGCTCGCCGAGCTGAGGGACGGCCTCGGCGACACGGCCGCGAGCAGCGCCGCGGTGGTCGGCAAGGCCGACACGTTCAGCGCCGTCAGCGGCGGAGCGCCGGTCGAGGTGCGGGTCTACGACGACGCGCTGCTCATCGTCGGCACATCGGGCGCCGAGCGGGTCAGCTTCTCCTTCGTGCGCGAGGTGACCACAGCGAACTACATCGTGACGATCACCGTCACCGCGCGGGAGGCGATCGAGCTCTCCAGGCTTGGCAACCGGACCGGGGAGTTCTCCAGCGCGCTGTCGGACCGTCTGTCGGCCGCGCGCTGCAGGACCTCGGCATTCCTCTGCGCGCTGCTGCCCGGGCTCGACCCCATGCAGCTGCGGCCGGCGGCAGGCCTGCTGCGGGACGGCGTCGCGGTGCCCGCCGCCGCGCTGAACGGCATCCACCCCGAGCTCGCCGACACGCTGATAGCGCTGTCCGCCCTGCCGGACCGGCACGGCTGCGTGACCGAGCTCAGTCGCCTGGCCGCGATCTGGATCGGCTTCCGGCAGGTCGGCTCGGTGCACAAGGACGCCGAGGGTGTCACGCCGTGGCAGGACCACTCGGTCACCCCGCACATCGGGCAGCACGAGAGCCAGGGCGGCTCCTTCCAGAAGGGTTTCGGCGGGATGCTCGCCGCAGGGCTGATGTCAGGCCTCGGCCCGGGCGGCGGGCTCGGGGGCGGGGGTTTCGGTCCTGGCGGGCTCGGCACCATCGCCAGCGGCGGGCCCTTCGGGTTCGGCGAGGGCTACGGCGACTTCGGCTCGTACTGGGCCTACCGGGCGCTCGGCGCCGGGATCAACGGACCGCAGCAGCACCAGATGACGCAGCGCCCTGACATGACCCGCGGCCGGCTGACCCCTGCCACCGAGGACCTCGCGGCCCTCACCACGTCAGGGGACAGCCCCACCGTGCTCGCGTTCGTGCTGGCCGCCGCCGGCGACCTGGTGGTGTTCGAGATCCTGAACCTGCCCGAGCCCCCGACCCTGGTGTTCCGCGCTGCCGGGCCAGACGGGCTGGCCGCGGTGAACCGGGCGCTGGTGGATTCCGGCTTCACCCAGCCGCCGCCCGGCAGTGGTCTCGGCGCGCCCGCGCGGGCCGCGGGGCAGGCGGGCGCGCTGGCCGACCTGCTGGCCGGACAGGTCGCGCACGACGGGCAGTGGTCCAGCCGGCTGACGGCGCTGCTGTCGGGGAGGAACCCATGACCGAGGCGATCCGGGCGTCCGACGCCGACCGGGACGCGGCCGCGGAGGCGCTCGCCGACGCGGTGGCGACGGGCAGGCTGACGATGGCCGAGCACAACGCCAGGCTGGACGCGATGTTCGCGGCGGTCACGGCCGACCAGGTAGCGGCGGTGACAGCGGACCTGCCCGCGAGGCCCGCCCAGCGCGGCGCCTTGTACCGGGCGGTCGACGCCCACCGGTGCATCGTGGTCGGCGGGCGGGCGCAGCGGGCCGGGCGGTTCGGCATCGGGCGGTTCTGCAGCGCGATCGCGCTGTTCGGGCGGCTCGACATCGACCTGCGGCACGCCGTGCCGACTCAGGACCAGGTCACCCTGACGGTGCGCGGCCTGGCCGGCACCGTGACGGTGATCGTCCCGCCGGGCTGGCGGCTGCGCGAGCAGGTGCTGGTCCTCGGCAGCAAGCGGGCAATCGAGAGCAATGAGGACCGCGGTCAGGGCCCGCTGCTCGAGGTGCGCGGTGTCGTCCTTGGCGGGACGTTCCAGTTGTCGCAAAGCTGATCCCTCGCTCCGAGTGTCCGTTCGGCCGGCCGGTATCCTGTCCCGGTGCGGGTGACGGGGGTAGCGCAGCGCGACGCGTGGCTGGCCAGGACGTTCCCGCCGGTGGAGAAGGTGCGGCCGGACCTGTGGTCGGTGCCGGTGCCGATCCCGGACAGCCCGCTCCGCTATACGCTCACCTACCTGCTGACCGCGGGAAGCAGGCTGATCGTGGTGGATCCCGGCTGGGACACCGAGGCCACCTGGCGGGCGCTGGTGGACGGGCTCGCGGCGATCGGAGCATCGCCCGCCGACACGACCGGCGTGGTCGTCACGCACATCCACCCGGACCACCACGGGCTCTCCGCGCGGCTGCGGGACGCCTCGGGCGCCTGGGTCGCGATGCACCCGGTGGAGCGCGACACGCTGGCGGCGCTGCGCTGGCAGGGCGACCGGACCAGCGACGAGGACGCGCGCTGGCTGCGCCAGTGCGGGGTTCCCGACGACGTGGCCGCGGAGATCACGATGCGGGTCGAGGCCGACCACCCGTTCGCCGCGATGGCCGATCCCGACCTGCTGCTCGCGCACGGCGACCTGGTGCCGCTGCCTGGGCGGCGGGTGCGGGCCGTGCACACGCCAGGGCACACCCCCGGGCACCTGTGCCTGCACGAGGAGGCGCAGGACGTCCTGCTCACCGGCGACCACGTGCTGCCGAGGATCAGCCCGAACATCGGGCTGCAGCCTCGTGCCGCCGACCCGCCGCTGGCCGCCTACCTGCGGTCGCTCGAGTCGGTGGCGGCCTACGACAGCGCCGAGGTGCTGCCGGCCCACGAGTACCGGTTCGACGGGCTGGCCGACCGGGTCAGGATGCTGCTCGCGCATCACGAACGCCGCTGCGACGAGGTGATCGCCATCCTCGGTCGGTGCGGCCCGTCCACCACCTGGCAGGTCACCAGGGAACTCACCTGGTCACGCGGCTGGTCGTCGGTCACCGGGTTCATGCGCCGCGCCGCCGTAGCCGAGGCCGGTGCCCACCTGCGGCACCTGGCCGACCTGAAGCGGATCAGCATGACGGTCACGCGGGCCGGCGGTCCTGACATCTACGCGGTCGAAGCCGGCTGACGACTCGCCGGTCCATCCAGGACGACACCGGGATCAATCGGGCGGATCGAGGCGAGCCCGTTCATCCCGCACAAGGAGTCGGTCAGGGGATTCGTCTTCGACGTCGCCACCGGGAAGCTCAACGAGGTCGGCTGACCCCGGCCAGCCGGCCAGCGGCTCGCAGGCCGTCAGGTGTCAGAGCCGCAGCCGCGCTCCCTGGCGAGCCTGAGCATGGCCAGGGACATCTGCTCGGTCGACGCCGGAGCGGGCAGCGGCAGCGCGGGCTCGGGCCTGGCTGGCGGCCGGCGGAACGCGTCAAGCGCCAGGGCGACGAACCGGCGCCAGGCCTGCGGCGCGTCCGTGCGGGTGACGTGGGCAACGGCGGCGTTGGCGATGAGCAGGATCAGCAGGTCCTCGGTGGCGAAGTCCGCGCGCAGCGCGCCCGCCGCCTTGGCCCGCTCGACCAGTTTGTCCGCCGTGCCGTGGGCCCTGGCCCTGATCTGCTCGACCTGCTCGTCGGCGGGCAGCGCCATCGAGAGCAGGTCGGCCAGGCCGCGGTCGTCGGCCTGGAGCTCGCAGATCCGGTGCACGTACCCGGCGAACCCGGCCCACGGATCGGGGTCGGCCAGCGCCCGCTCGGCCGCCTGCGCGTACGCTGTGACCTTGTCGATCAGGGCCGCGGCGACGAGGTGCTCGCGGGCAGGGAAGCGCCGGTACAGCGTGGCGATGCCCACGCCGGCCCGGACCGCGATCTCCTCGAGCGGCGCCTCGAGGCCCTGCTCGGCGAAGACCTCCCGGGCGGCAGCGAGGATCGCCGCCCGGTTACGCTCGGCGTCGGCCCGCAGGCGGCGCTCGGCGTGCACCGCGCAGGCGGGCGCCTCGGTGCCGGTTTCCTGCCGCGGTGCCGCCATCTGCTCATGGTAAGTGATTCGGAGCCCGCCCTCCGGAATGCTGCTAGGCTCTTTCGGAGGTTACCCTCCACATAGGTCTGCGGCCGGATTCCCGGGCACGGTCCGTTCCCGCCCAAGCCGCGCCAAGGCCTGCGCCAGAAAGGCCCCGAGCCAGAAAACGGAGAAGCGACATGGAATCAAGCCCGGCACCGTGGATCGAGGCGCTGCGGCACGGCCACGACCGGCTGGCGGCCATCGTCAGGCCGCTCGGCGCCGATCAGCTCAGCGGCCCGTCCTACGCGTCGGAGTGGTCGATCGCCCAGGTGCTGTCCCATCTCGGCTCGGGCGCGGAGATCTTCGGCCTGTTCCTGGACGCCGGCCTGGACGGCACCGAGCCACCGGGGCGAGAGGCGTTTGGCCCGATCTGGGAGTCGTGGAACGCCAAGGCACCGCAGGACAAGGCGGCCGACGCGATCAAGTCCGACGGGGCCTTGGTCGCACGGCTTGCGGCGATGGACGCCGAGCAGCTTGCCGAGCTGCGGCTGGCCATGTTCGGGATGGACGTCGATGCCGCGATGCTGGCGCGGATGCGGCTGGGCGAGCTCTCCGTGCACACCTGGGACATCGCGGTCGCGCTCGACCCGGCGGCGACCGTGGCTGCTGACGCCGTTGACCTGCTGATCGACACGCTCGACCAGCTCGCGGCCCGGGCCGGCAAGGCCGACGGCGGGGCGCTCTCCGTGCGGGTCGACACCTCCGGGCCGGCCCGGCAGTTCGCGGTCCGGGTGGCCGACAAGGTCGAGCTGACCGAGTCGGGCGACGGCCGGGCCGATCTGACGCTGCCCGCCGAGGCGTTCGTCCGGCTGGTCTACGGCAGGCTCGACCCGGCCCACACCCCGGCCGTGCAGCCCGCGCAGTTTGACCTCGACCCGCTGCGCAAGCTCTTCCCCGGCTTCTGACCGGGCGGCACGCACGACCACGCAGGTAAGACGAAGGAGGACCGATGTGAAGGCGCGTGACCTGCCGGGCCGGCTGACCACCGGCGGCTACATCCTGCACTCCGGCCTGGAGAAGTGGAACGGCGACGAGGCAAGGGCCAGGGCCGTACACGGCATGGCGGCGAAGGCGTTCCCGTTCCTGAAGGACATCCCGCCCGAGCGCTTCATGCGGATGCTCGCGGTCGGCGAGATCGCGGTCGGGTCCGCGCTGCTGGCGCCGGTGGTGCCGAACGCGCTGGCCGGGGCCGCGCTGACCGGCTTCTCCGGAGCGCTCGTGGCGATGTACGCCCGCACGCCCGACCTGCGCAAGCCGGGCAGCATCTGGCCGAGCCGGGCGGGCATCGGCGTCAGCAAGGACGTCTGGATGCTCGGGATCGGGCTCGGCCTGGTCATCGGCGGGCTCGGCGGCCGCAGCGAATCGTGAGCGCGGTCCGGGGCGGCCGCACGTGACTGGCGGCGGCAGGCAGGCCGAGCTCAGGCTCGGGCTGCGCAGCTTCGGCCCGCGCGACCTGCTGGTCATGGCGATCGTGAACCGGACGCCCGACTCGTTCTTCCGCCCCGGCGACACCTGGGACGAGCAGGCCGCCATGGACCGGGTCCACCAGGTGATCGCCGAGGGCGCCGACATCGTCGACGTGGGCGGGGTTCCGGCCGCGCCGGGCCAGGACGTGGACGTGGCCGAGGAGATCCGGCGCACGGCTGGATTCATCGCCGCTGTCCGTGCCGCCTACCCCGAGGTGATCATCAGCTCCGACACGTGGCGTCACGAGGTCGCCCGCGAGACATGCGCCGCCGGAGCCGACCTGATCAACGACAGCTGGGGCGGCTGGGATCCCGGGCTCGGCCCGGTGGCCGCCGAGTTCGGCGCCGGGCTGGTCTGCTCGCACGCGGGCGGCCAGGCGCCGAGGACCAGGCCGCACCGGGTCAGCTACCCGGACGTGATGGCGGACGTGCTGGCCGGGACGCAGCGCCTGGCCGAGCGGGCGGTCGCCGACGGCGTGGACCCGGCCAGGATCGTCATCGACGCGGCGCACGACTTCGGCAAGAACACCTGGCACTCGCTGGAGATCACCCGCAGGCTGGACGAGATGACCGCGACCGGCTGGCCGGTGCTGGTCTCGCTGTCCAACAAGGACTTCGTAGGCGAGACGCTCGGCCTGCCGGTGACCGAGCGGCTGACCGGCACGCTCGCGGTCACCGCGATCTGCGCCTGGCAGGGCGCGCGGATCTTCCGCGCGCACGCCGTCGCCGCCACCCGACAGGTGCTCGACATGGTCGGCGCCATCCGGGGCGACCGCCCGCCCGCCCTCGCGGTCCGCGCGCTGGCCTAGCCGGTGATCGCCGTCGCCGCGCTCTGCCCGGCGCCACCGCTGCTCGTGCCCGAGCTGACCGGCGCCGAGGCCGCGCTGCCCGACGTGCGGGAGGCCTGCCTGGCCGCGGCCGGCGAGCTCACGGCCGCCGAGCCTGATGCGGTGGCCGTGCTCGGAACGGGCGGCCAGGCCAGGCGCTGGGATCCCGGCTCGGGCCTGAACCTGGCTGCCTTCACGGCCGGCCGCCGCCCCCGGCCGGCGGTCGGCGAGCCAAACCTGCCCGCGGCGCTCGGCGTGGGCGCGTGGCTGCTCACCGCGGCGGGCTACCGTGGCACGCGGGTGCTCCAGTCGGTCGGCAGCGACGAGCCGGCCGCAGCCTGCGCCGGGGTCGGCGCCGCGCTCGCGGCCGCCCCGGGGCGGCTGGCCCTGCTGGTGATGGCGGACGGCAGCGCCCGGCGCACCCTGCGCGCACCTGGCTACCTCGACCCGCGCGCCGAGGCATTCGACGCCGCGACCGAGCGCGCGGTCAGGTCCGGCCGCCTGGACGCGCTGCTTGCGGTGGACCGCGCGCTGGCCGCCGAGCTGATGGCCCATGGCGTCCCCGCGCTCCAGGCCATGGCGGGCGCGCTGGCCGGGCGGCAGGTGCGCGCGCAGATCAGGTACTGCGGCGCGCCGCTCGGCGTCGGCTACCTGGTCGCCTCGCTGCGGGTGGGCGGCGCCGGGCTGCCTTGATCTGGCCAGGGCAGCGCCGTGAGCGACGGCCACTGGCCGCGCCACCTGGCGACCTTGGCCTCATAGACCTGGCGCGGGGCGAGCACCGGGTTGGGGCGGACCACCAGGTTGAACACGTCAGAGAGCCCGTGCGGCGCGTACACCCGCCAGCGCCCGCCCGGCTCGGCGCGCACGCCGATGCAGGCGGTGGTCGCCTCGAACGTGTCGATCGCCCCCTCGGTGGACTCGTGTGCCGGGCAGCGGACACCGAACTTCCGGCCGTACCACAGGTGCACCCGAGCCTGATTGCGGATCTGGACCGGGGCCGCGAGGTCGCCGAAGAGGTCACGTCCCGACCTGATCACGTCGTCCTCGGCCTGCCAGGACATGTCGGAGCCGTCGAAGTAGGCGAGGTCGTAATCGAGTATCCCGGCCTCCGGCGGCTCGCCGGTGACGACGTTCCACACGGTCTGGCAGATGCCGCCGGCCACCAGGTACCAGCCGGGCAGCCCGGCCCCCGCGGCCCGGCGCACGACCTCGGCCAGCGTCGGGTTGCGCATCAGGATCGGCGGCAGGCACGCGAGCTGCTCGTCCAGCGGCAGCCTGCCGTACTGCGTGAGCCCCCCGCCGGTCAGAGCGGCTGCTGCTTCCATCGGATGCCGTTCCAGTGCAGGATCAGCGGTCCGGTGCCGGCGGTGCCGACTGCCCATGCGCTATCGGCTGTGATGGCGGTCAGGCCGGTGAGCCCTTTTCCCGGGCAGGGTACGCGGGTCCACCGGGTGCCGTTCCAGCGCAGTAGCAGGCTGGAGGTCCTGGTGCGGGCGAAGGTGAGCCCGGCGGCCCAGGCGCTGGTGGCTGAGGTGGCGGCGACGGCATGGAGCTGGCCGCGGGCGAACGGGCTGGGTACCTGGATCCAGCGGGTGCCGTCCCAGTGCAGGATCAGCGGGCGGTTGCTGGTGCCGGCGATGGCGCCGACTGCCCAGGCATTGCGGGCGGAGGTGGCGATGACCCCGTCGAGGAAGCTCACGGCGTCGTCTCCGACGTCGGCAGGGCTGGGGCTGGGTACGCGCTTCCAGCCGGACCTCTCGCGGCGGTAGATGACAGTGCCCAGGCAGCCGCCGACCGCCCAGGTCTGGCCGGCCGGCCCGGCGGTGACCGCGGAGAGCGGCCCGGCGTCCGAGCTGGCCTGCCGCGTCCAGGCGGACTCTTTCCACCCGGCTATGAAGGCCGACTGGTAGCCGCAGTAGCCGCCGGGGAAGCCGCCTACTGCCCAGGCCACATTCGGGGCGACGGCGGCGATGGAGAACAGGCGTTTCCCTGCCGAGAGCCCCGGGCCGGTGGTTCGGGTCCAGGCGGTGCCATTCCAGTGCAGGATCAGGGGCTTCCCGCCGCCATCGGTACCCGATGCCCACGCATCGCGGTCTGATACGGCGGTGACGCTGGTCAGCGTGCTGCCCGCTCCGGTGCGAGGCACCCGAGCCTCCTGCCACGCCGTTCCGGTCCACCGCACGATCAGCACGCCCGAGCGGACACTGCCGACCGCCCATGCCAGGCGGGGGGATACTGCCACCACGGCCGACAGGACCGGGTCGGTCAGCCTCGGCGTGACGCTGCCCGCGGATCTGCGGTCCGAGCGCTGCCCGCTGCCCGCTCCGGACGCGCATCCAGCAAGCAGCACCACGGTGGCCGCAAAAACGGCAAGCACTCTCATGCCCCCGCATGTTAGGCCCAGTCCGCCGCCTCTGACTGCGGCTTCAGCTACTCGCGGGCGCATGGAGCCTTACGCTGTCATCGTGTTGGCCATGCGCAGCCGCGGGTTGTCATCGGCCGTGGCGGCCATGGCAGCCGTGGCGGCCATGGCAGCCACGGCAGGGCCGGCGCTGGCCGGATGCGCGTCGGCGGGCCCTGGCCCGGCTGCCAGCCAGTCCCATGCCGCCAGCGCCAGCAAGGACGCTCCGGTCAGCGGCGGCGCCGTTGCCGACGGGACTCCCGGCGGACATGACCCAGGTGGCGGTGCCTCCGCGTCCCCGCCCGGTCCGCCGGTGACATCGTGCCGCTCGGTCGTGCACATCGGAGACTCCACCTCGGACGGCCTGGTCCTTGCGGCCTTCCAGCCCGACGCCGCGTTGCGGATCGCCGCGCAGTATCGCCGGGTTGGCGTCACCCGGTTCATCCCGGAAGTCTCGGGGGCGCGGTCCATCATCGAGACCTGGCATGGGTTCCCCAATGGCTACACCGTTGCCCAGCAGCTGATACGGCAGGGATACCAGGGCTGCTGGGTCATCGCGCTGGGCACGAACGACACCGCGGACGTCGCTGTCGGCTCCACCGTGGGCCTGGCGGCCAGGATCACGCGGATGATGTCGCTGATCGGCCCACAGCCGGTGATGTGGGTGAACGTCAAGACGCTGCTCGCCAGTGGCCCGTGGGCCGAGGCCAGGATGCAGCTATGGAATCGAGCCCTGCTCAGGGCCTGCCCGCGCTACCCGAATATGCGGGTCTATGACTGGGCCGCCGCCGCCCGCAGGAGCTGGTTCATCTCGGACGGCATCCATTACACGGCGCAGGGATACGCGATGCGATCCCGCCTGATCGCTAATGCCCTTGCTCAGGCATTCCCGGCGGCACCGCCGATTCAGCTCGCGCCGAACCTGACCGGGGCGCCGGCGACCCGCTCAAGTTGCCTGGTTCAGTAGCACGCCAGGGGTGGACGCAGCCGCCCGTTCGGTGGCCGGGCAGCTGGTTCGGCGTGCCGGTGGCGTGCCTGCTGATCAGAGGGGGAGGGGGTGGGCGAGGAGCCCGGTGCCGGGTGCGCGACCGGAGACGGTCCAGGCCCAGTCGGTGGCGGCGATGTCCAGGTGCGGGCCGTTGCCGCCGCGCGTGTAGGTGGCGCCGGCGGGCCCGGTGAAATGAAGCGAGAACGGCGCGTCGTGGGTGCCTGCCCAGTCGGCGACCATGTCGGCGATGATCCGGCCGTCGTGCCCGGCGGTAAGGACGGGCTGGCGGCCGGTGGCGCGGGCGATGTCGATGCGGTGCATCCAGACATCGCGGGTGTAGACGATGTCCATCAGGTAGGACAGCGACCGCCTGCCGAGCGGTGCCTCGAAGCCGATGCGGACCGGGCGGAGGAACGCCGGGAACCTGCGCCGGCGGCCAGGGCGCGGGGGACGGCGCGGGTCCACCGGTCGATCAGCTGGCCGGGGTCAAGGTCGGCGCGCTCGCGGACCTGGACTTCGTTGGCGCCGTGCACGATATGCCCGAGGCCGAAGCAGGTCGGCCGTCAGCGCCGCGGACGGCCCGCATGGCGATCGCTGTGTCCGGTGGTGGCGACGGCGGCGGCCGGCCAGACTTGGGGTGCCGCCGGTATCCGGTCATGGTTCGTGGGCGGCCCGTGTCGGGTTGGGGCTTTCGGTGTCCATGTGGTTCTCCGCGCAGATCGTGCAGACCGGCAGGCTGCCGCTGTTCTGCTTCTTCGTCGCGCTGGTGGCGGGTTTCCTGTGTATCCGCGCGTCGGTGCGGATGATCAGGGCCGGGGTGCGCTGGTGGCCGCGCGACCTGGTGGCCGGCTCGCTGCACGTGCACCACATGGTGTTCGGCGTGGTGCTGATGACGATCGGCGGCATCGCCGGGTTGGCCGCTCCGTCGGCGTCGCTGGCCTGGCGGTCCGGGGCGGCCGTGGTGTTCGGGCTCGGCACGGCGCTGGTGCTCGACGAGTTCGCGCTCATCCTGCACCTGCGCGACGTGTACTGGTCGAACGAGGGCCGCCTGTCGGTGGACGCCGTGTTCGTGGCTGCCGGCGTGACCGCGCTGCTGCTGATGGGCGCGAACCCGGTCGGCGTGCGCGACGTCGCCGACTACCACCACATGCCGGGCAGTTCCGGGGCGGTCGCGACGCTGGTCGGGGTGCTCGTCGTGCTGTTCGCGCTGGCTGGTGTCACGCTGCTGAAGGGCAAGGCGTGGACCGCGCTGCTCGGCCTCGTGCTGCCGGTCGCGCTGGTGGCCGGCGCGATCCGGCTCGCCAGGCCCGGCTCGCCGTGGGCACGCTGGCGGTACCGCGAGCGGCCGGGCAAGCTCGCCGCGGCGACCCGCCGCGAGGAACGCTGGCGTCGGCCTGTGATCAGGGCGAAGAACCGCCTGCAGGACCTGCTCACCGGTCGGCACGGCGATCCCGCCTGGCACTAGCGCCAGGCGCTAGCCCGGGTCGGCCGGGGGATCCAGGACAGTGCGGAAGAGCGCGATGGCCCAGTCCTGGGTCTGCGCGGTCGGGCGCAGGTCGTCCGGCCAGCTGCTGACCTCGTCGGCCGCCCACTGCGCCCAGTCAGCCACAGCCGAATAGAACCGCCACAGGAAGTCCCACATCAGCGCGTTCACGGCGAGGTTGTCCGGCAGTGGCACCCGCGCGTTCGCGTACTCGTCGGCCCTGGCCTGCCCGGTTGCCAGGTTGACGGCGGCCTGGTCGGCGACCGCGTGCAGGTGGCCGAGCAGCCCGTCCTTGGTGCCCCGGCTGGCGAAGGAGACCTTCAGCAGGGTCTCGTACTCCAGGACCGGCCCGCCAGCCGGCTCGGCGAGCCAGCGCCAGAACGCGCGCTCGCCGACGGGGGTGATCGAGTAGACGGTGCGCGGCCTGCGTCCGGTGTGCTCCCTCCTGGCGGCGGCCAGGCCATGCGCGACCAGCAGCTTGGGCTCGTCGTAGATCCGTCCTTCGGCGCGGGGCCACACCAACCGCAGGCCGCGCGCGGTCTGCTTGACCAGCTGGTAGGTCGTCCGCGGCCCGCCGGCCAGCATCCCGAGCACGGCGTAGGAGGTGGAGGTGAGCTCCCTGGCCCTGCCCGGGCCTCTCGGCGGCTCAGGGTCTGAGGCCGTCTCCCTTGAGATACTCACATTGTGAGTATAAGCTGCGGGCTACGAGCCTCCCCGTACCGCGGGCGGCGTGTCAGCCGGTGGGGAGAGATGGATCCCGACAAGCTCAAGGCGATGTACCTGCGGTGGCTGTCCGAAGAATGGGGCCAGGGCGACTACTCCGTCGCCGACGAACTGATCGCCGAGGATCTCATCGACCACAACCCGATGCCGGGCCAGCCCGCCGGCCGGGCCGGCGAGGTCTGGATGGCCAAGATGATCAGGGCCGCCTTTCCCGATGCCCGCTTCCAGGCCGACGTGGTGGTCTCGGACGGTGAGTACGTGGCCGGGCGCTGGACGATGACGGCGACGAACACCGGCCGCTTCGAGCTCTTCGGCCTGCCGCCTACCGGTCGGCCGGTGACGATGACAGGCCAGGAGATCTTTCTGGTCCGCGATGGCAAGTTCGCCGAGGTGTGGCATCAGGAGGACGTTCCCGGCATGCTGGCCGCACTCGGCCTCGAGCCGCCGCCGGCCATGATGCGGCTGGCGGCCAGGCGCAGTGCCCGCAGGTACCGCCGCGAGCGGGGGCGGACACCGGCACGCTGAGGTCTGGTATGCCCCGGTAGGGTGACGGCCAGTGCGCGGGGCCGACGGGAGGGGCAGGCAGATGAGTGACAGCTTCAGCAGCGAGCTCTGGGATGGCATCACCGGCATCTACGACGCCATCCTGGCCCACCCGTTCCTGGCTGGCCTGACCGACGGGAGCCTGCCGCAGGAGTCGTTCACCTTCTATGTCGTTCAGGATGCGCTGTACCTGCGCCGGTATGCGCAGGCCCTGGCCGTCGTGGCGAGCAAGGCGCCGGACACCGAGCAGACCGAGATGTTCGCGCGGCATGCGGCGGGGATCGTCGCGGTCGAGATGAGCCTGCACGACACGCTGCTCGGCGAACTCGGCATCGACCCGGCCGCGTTGGACGCTGCCGAAGAGGCGCCGACCACGCTCGCCTACAACAGCTACCTGCTGGCTGCCGTCCGCGGCGGCTCGTACGCCGAGGGCGTGGGCACGGTGCTGCCGTGCTACTGGATCTACGGCGAGGTCGGCAAGCACCTGCTCGGGCGCGGGTCGCCGAACCCCAGGTACCAGCGGTGGATCGACACCTACGGCGGCGAGGAGTTCGATGCCGAGGTGCGCGACGTGATCGCGGTGACCGACGCGCTCGGGCCGGGACTCGCGCCGGCCGAGCGTGCCGCCGTGCACAGGCACTTCCGCGCGACCAGCCGGTACGAGTGGCTGTTCTGGGACATGGGCTACCGGCGGGAGACCTGGCCGGTCTGAGATCAGGGGGTCGATCATCACGCCGAGTAAACGGGTGGGCCAGCGAGGGCAGGAAGGAACCACCGTGGCCGACTACCAGGAGATCAGCTACCAGGTCGATGACCCGGTCGCCACCATCACGCTGAACCGCCCTGCCGTGCTCAACGCGTGGACCGACCGGATGGGCTTCGAGGTCAGGCACGCCGTCGCCGCGGCCGAGCGGGACCCGGCCGTGGTCGGTATCGTCCTGACCGGAGCCGGGCGCGGGTTCTGCTCGGGCGCCGACATGAACCGCCTTTCGGCGCTTAGCGCCGGCGAGTACACCCCCGAGGCGCTGGCCGACGAGCTGAGGTCCGATCCGGGCGACCCGTCCTTCGGCGACGACCTGCACCTGGGCACCTATACCTACCTCATGTCCGTGCCCAAGCCCGTGGTCGCGGCCATCAACGGCCCGGTCGCCGGGATGGCCGTGCCGATCGTGCTGGCGTGCGACATCAGGTTCATGGCGCAGGACGCCATCGTGACGACCGCGTTCGCCCAGCGCGGGCTGGTCGCCGAGTGGGGGACAAGCTGGATGCTGCCCCGGCTGGTGGGCACCGCGGTGGCGCTTGACCTGCTGTTCTCCTCGCGCAAGATCACCGGCACCGAGGCGGCTGCGCTCGGCCTGGTGAACGCGGCGCTGCCGGCCGGCGAGGTGCTCGCGCACGCGCAGCGCTACGTGTGCGACCTCGCCGCCACCTCCTCGCCCCTCTCGATGGCGATCATGAAGCGGCAGGTGTACCAGCAGCTGCACGCCGGACTGCTCGCGGCCGAGCGGGAGGCCAGGGCGCTGATGCTGGACAGTTTCGGCCGCCCCGACTTCCGCGAGGGAGTCCAGTCCTTCGTGCAGCGCCGGCCGCCGCGGTTCGAGCGGCTCCCGGCGACGGCGGAGTGACGCCTGCGGCGCGGCCGCTACTTGATCAGCGGGTCGCGCGGCAGACCGAGTATGCGCTCGCCGATCTGGTTGCGCTTGATCTCCGAGGTGCCGCCGGCGATCGACATGGCTCGGTGCATCAGCGAGAGCGTCGCACCGACCGCGCCGGGGCCCTCCATGAACGCGAGGTCGGGCCCGGCGAGCTCGGCCATGATCGCCGCCGCCTCATGGCCGACCTCGGACAGCAGCAGCTTGGTGACGTTGCCCTCGGGTCCCGGCCCGCCGCCGGCCACGGCCCGGTGCGCGCTGCGCAGGTTCAGCACGGCCATGGCCTGCGTCCGCGCGATGTGCCTGCCGACCCGGCCGCCGCCGCCGGCCAGCCGCTCCGGATGGGCGTCGAGCGGGGCGATGAACGATTCGGGCGGCATCGCCATCCCGCCCTGCCCGCCGCCGATGCTCACGCTCTCGTTGCCCAGGGTCGCCCTGGCCACCGTCCAGCCGCGGTTGACATCGCCGACCACGTCGGCGTCGGGCACGAAGACGTTGTCGAAAAAGACCTCGTTGAAGTCCGAGTGGCCGGTCGGCATCTTCAGCGGCCGCACCGTGACGCCGCCGGCCTTGAGGTCGATGACCATCGTGGTGATGCCGTTGTGCTTGGCGGCATCGGGATCGGTGCGCACGGTCGCGAGCCCGAACCTGCTGTAGTGCGCGCCGCTCGTCCACACCTTCTGGCCGTTGATCAGCCAGCCGCCGTCGGTTCGGGTGGCCCGCGTCCTGATCCCAGCCGCGTCCGAGCCGGCGCCAGGCTCGCTGAACAGCTGGCACCAGATCACGTCCTGGTTCAGCGCCGGGATGACCCACCGCTTCACCTGCTCGTCGGTGCCGTACTGGATCAGGGTCAGGATCACCCAGCTGGTGATGCCATAGGACGGGCGCCTGATCCCGGCCGCGCCGAACTCCTGCTCGATCACGAGCTGCTCGATCGCGCCGGCGTCCCTGCCCCATGGCTTCGGCCAGTTCGGCATCACGTAGCCTGCCTCGATCATCGCGGTACGCCTGCCGGCGTCGTCGAGGCCGCGGATGCCGTCGATGAACTCGCGCACCGCCGCGCGGATGGGCTCGGCCTCGGGCGGCAGGTCGATCGCCTTCTCGCGCCTGACCCCGTGGCGCACCGAGTCGGTCACCGCCAGCGCGGCGGCCTCGGCGTCCACGATCGCCTTGATCGCGGTGGCGCGCCGCAGGTACAGGTGCGCGTCGTGCTCCCAGGTGAACCCGATCCCGCCGTGCACCTGGGTATTCAGGTTCGCGTTCAGGTCGGCGGCCGCGACGGCCAGCACGGCGGCCATCGCCGCGGTATAGGTCAGCTGGTCACCGCCGCTGGCCTCGGCGCGGGCGGCGTCCCACACCGCCGCTGTCGCCAGCTCGGCGGCCACGAGCATGTTGGCGCAGTGGTGCTTGACGGCCTGGAACATGGCGATCGGGCGGCCGAACTGCTCGCGCCCCTTCGCGTACTCGCTCGCCATGATCGTGCACTCGCGGGCCACGCCGGTCGCCTCGGCCGCCAGCAGGACGCGCGCCAGGTCGGTCAGCGCCCGCCGGCCCCCCGGCACCACCTCGGCCCGCGCGCCGTCCAGGGTGACCCGGGCGGCGCGGCGCGCCGGGTCGATGTTGGCCGGCACCTCGGCGGTCACGCCGCCCTCGCGGCAATCCACGATCGCGGCATCTGACCCGGTGCCGACCATGAGCACGTCCGCGAGGTGGCCGGCGATCACGACCCCTGCCGAGCCGGTCGCCGAGCCGTCGGACACGCGCACATCGCCGCCGAGCGCCACCGCGCCGACCAGGGAGCCGTCGGCGAGGCCGGGCAGCAGCTTGGCGCGGATCTCGTCCGAGCCGACGGCCGCGATCACGGCGCTCGCCGCCACGGTCGGCAGGTACGGTCCCGGCGCGACGGCCCGGCCCATCTCCTCGGCCACCACGACGAGCTCGGGCAGGCCGAAACCCGACCCGCCGTGGTCCTCGGGGATATGCAGGCCCAGCCAGCCGAGCTCGCCAAGCTCGCGCCAGTAGCCGGGGAGCCCGTCGGACTCGGCGGTGAGCAGGGCGCGGCTCGCGCCGAGGGCACCCCGCGCGACCAGGAAGTCAGCGACCGTCCTGGCGAGCTCGCGGTGTTCGTCGGTGATGGCGATAGACATGGTGTAACAGCACCCTCTTACTGCTCGCCCTGCTGGCCATGACCGTCGGCGGGCGCGGCTGCGCTTCGCTGCGGTCGCTTCATCCTCGGTCCAGGCACCCGCCTCCCGCAAGTGGGGGAAACCCTCCGTAACGTCCTTGTGGCATATGCGTTGCCAGAACCGGCGACTGCCCGGTCAGCTCGCCAGCTGGGCGAGCAGCGCGTCGGCCTGGCCGGCGAGGTCGGCCATGCCCAGCTGAGCGGCGGCGGCACGTACTTGCGAGGCCAGTGAGGTCGCCGCCGGCCGGTCAGACTGGCGGCCGCCGAGCAGTGCCCTGGCCTTGTCCAGGCGCAGCCGGGTCACCTGCGGCCTGGCGTCGCCGATCACCGGGAGCGCCCGGTCGAAGAAGGCGGCCGCGGCGCCGTGGTCACCGGCCGCAAGTGCCAGCAGGCCGCGCGACCGTGACACCGGGCCGATCAGGACCGTCGGCCATCCGGCCAGCGCGATCTCGTCGGCGTGGCCGGCCAGCAGCGACTCAAGCCGCGGCACGAGGAACCGCGGCATCGCGTCCCCGGCGCCCGCGGCGGCCAGCACCGCGCAGGACTCGGCAAGCAGCGCCAGCATCGGTACCGCCCAGCCCTGCGGCGGCAGCGTGGCCAGATCCCCGGTGTCGGCGAGCAGCGAGCTGAACCGGTCCGACGCCTCGGCGAACCGGCCTGTGTCGGCGCAGGCCAGGATCCACGCGGCTCGCCAGATCGGGAAGTAGCCGTGGTCCTCTATGCCCGCCGCCATCGCGGAGTCCACGACCTCCCGCATCCGCCCGCGCTCGCGCAGCAGCCAGTAGGCCTGACCCTGCCAGGTCTGCTGCAGCGTGTCGGCGGGCAGCACCCTGGAGTCCTGCGCTTGCTGCACGGCGACCAGCGACTCGCCGAAGATCCGCTGCTCCGCCGCGTCGAACCGGCCATGCCACAGGTCGATCAG
Source organism: Streptosporangiaceae bacterium (assembly GCA_035517035.1). Lineage (GTDB taxonomy): Bacteria > Actinomycetota > Actinomycetes > Streptosporangiales > Streptosporangiaceae > Chersky-822. The sequence goes on from DATIZP010000117.1 coordinate 29,209, forward strand.
CGTGTCGAAGGTGCCCTGCAGCCAGGTGCCGAGCGGCCGGGGGTGCTGTGCCACGTACCGGCGGTGCTTGGCGATCGTGTCCTCGGCCCTGGTCACCGGCCCCACCCGCAGCTGGTCGATGGCCAGCGCGATGAGTGCCTCGCTGCGGTAGTAGGCGGACCTGGTCCGCAGGCTGGCCTCGCGGAGCCGCTCGGAGATGGCCAGCGCCTCGGCGGGCGCGGCGTGGTCGTACAGGCCCCACCGGCACTCGTTCAGCACCTCGCAGGCGACTCCGGGTGGCGTGTCCGGCGTCAGGCCGCCCAGCGCGGATCTGGCCAGATCGGGACCGGCCGGGCCGGGACCGGCCCGCGCGCCCGCGACGTCGGCCGGCCCGGGACCGGCCAGCGCGCCCGCGGCACCGCCGTGTTCGGGGACCGCCATCGTGGACTTGTGCGCGAGGTGCGCCATGATCTGGAGCCGCTCGTGACGCCCCTCGGCGTCGTCGGCATCGGCCAGCGCCGTCAGGCTGGACCTGAGCAGGTGCAGCAGGTCGTCGTCGGCCTGGCCGGGGTCGGACCACCGGCGGGCGAGGTGGATCACTGCGGCTGCCTGCCAGCGCGGGCGTCCGGCGGCCTGCTCGTAGGCCTCCAGGTACTGGTTCCCCGCCCCCGACATGTCGCCGCTCTCGTTCTGCGCGTCGCCGAGCGCGAGCAGCAGGTCGAACCTGGTCTGCAGGTCGCACCGGCGCCGCAGGCCGGTCTTCGCCCAGCCGGTCGCCGCGTCGATCCGACCCGCCGCTCGCTCTGCCCGCGCCGCGTCCAGGCAGGCCCTGGCGAAGTCGTGCTCGCTGAGCGCCCGGCCGGCCTGCCTGGCGTGGCCGGCGATCCGGCCCGGTAGCTCCGGATCCGCCCAGGAAGCCGCCCGCGCCCTGGCGCTGAGCACGTCGAACGCGCGCCTGTGCAGCCATCTGGCCAGGGCCGGCTCGGCCAGCAGGTCTTCGGCCAGCCGCTCGCGCTGCGCTGGCGCGGTGAACCGCAGGCCCTCCCCCGCATCAAGCGGGCCGAGCGTGGTCGCCGCCGCTCGCAGCCGGTCGGCTTGCGGGCCGGTCAGGTCCAGCATCTCGGCGACCAGCGAGGCGTCGATCTCCAGGCCCGCGCTCGTGATCGCGGCGGCTGCCAGCCAGCGCCTGGCGGCCTGCTGCGTCCCGGCCTGCTGTGTCCCGGCCTGCTCCGGCCCTGGCGCACCGCCGTCGCCGGGCACGGGCGGGCTGAGCGTCAGCGGCGGCAGCACCTCGCCGCGGGTGAGCTCGGCGATGTCGGTCCAGTTGCCGTCGGGCCTGCCGATCAGCAGCCAGCCGACCGGGGCGCCCGCCAGCCCGGTCCTGACCTGACCGAGCAGTTCGAGTCCGCGCGGGCTGAGCAGGTCGGCGTCGTCGAAGACCACCACCAGGCCGCGGTCGCTGGCGCCTGCGCGCAGCAGCGCGCACAGGGCGGACGTCAGGTCGGTCAGGTCCCGCTGCCGCGCGATGGCCGCGGACGGCCGGTCGGGCCGCCCGCTCACGAAGTCGGTCAGCGCCGCCTGCTGCGCCTTGCTGAGCGGCTCGGTCGCGTCGGACAGGTCCCGCAGCGCGCTGGCCCACAGGGTTCCGGCCAGGGCGCGCCACGGGTGCAGCTCGCCGTGGCTCTGGCAGCTGGTGACCGCCATCTTGAGGCCGGCCGCCGCCGCCGAGCGCGCGAACTCCTCGGCCAGCCAGGTCTTGCCGGCCCCGGCCGGGCCGCGGACGGCGAGGACCGCGGGCTGGCCGCCGGCCACCCGGCCGCCGAACGCGTCGAGCGCGGCGAGCTCCGCGGCGCGGCCGCCCGGGAACGGCTCGCCGCCGGCCGCCGGCTCGGGCGGGGCATCAAGCGGCCGGTGCACGTCCACGCCCGATCGCGCGAGCGTGACCAGGTCGAGCGCCCGGTCCACGACCTGTGCATAGCCGGCGCCCGGCGGCCTGGACTCGATCACTCGCTCGGCCGCGGCGGCGCCCTCGCCGCGCAGCGCCTCGAGGACGTCGAGCAGCCAGAGCACGTCGGCGGCCTCGTGCCCGGCACAGACTGGGTGCCCGCGCAGGAAGCCGGCCTCCTGGTAGCGGCCGAGCCGAAGCGCGATCTGCGCGACCTTGGTCACCAAGTCGATGCGCTGGCTGTTGAGATCGGCCACGAATGAGGCGCACAGGCGCGGATATCGCCATGACTTCCCGCCGATGTCGAGCGCCGTGCCGCGCCATTCGCCGGCCGCCGCGCGGAACCGCTCGAGCGCCCGCGCGGCATTGCCGCCAGCTGCCAGTTCCAATCCTTCGCGCCTTGCGCGCTCGAATCGGAATGCGTCAACCCGGCTTTCCAGGCTGTCGTCATGCAGACCGGCCAGCCGGTAGCCGCCTGACCCCTTCGCCGAAGGGATCCTCAGGCCGTCCGCCGCCAGCTTCGCCCGCAGCCGTGACATGATCGTGGCGAGGCCGTCCTGTCCGGATTCCGGCCCGTCCGGCCAGATTGCGGAGATCAGCGTCTCGCGGCTGACCGGGCGCCCCCTGGCCGCGACCAGGACGGCAAGGGCGGCAGCCTCCTGACGGTAGAGCCTGACTGGTGCCCCGTCCCTCGCGAGCGCGACAGGGCCAAGCACGTCAATGGTCAGCAGGGACACGCACAACCGCCGGGAAGACTTGGTGGACCGGCCGTCATCTGGCCATCCAACGCTCTGCAAGGTTATTTCAATGATAGTGGCTTAAATTCAAGATTTGCTGTGAATCGCTTCGGCTCCGGGGGGACAAGAATGCGTGCGACGCAAGGACGAATGACGTGGGTTCCTCGCTGAGGATGGAGCCGGACGGTGACCCGCCCGACGGCCAGTCAGGGCTGCGGGTGCGCCGACGGCCGCGTATCGGCAAGCTCGCGCAGGTGACCATGCTCGGCCAGGTGCGCAAGCTGTCGGCGCGCGGCGAGCACCGCCCGCTCCAGCCGCTCTGCCCTGACGAGAAGTGGTGAGCACCGCGCCTGGGGCGGGATAGCGAGCACCGCCTCCTGAGGCGGGACGTCGAGCTTCGTCCGGTCAGGCTGACAGCGGGCCAGGCCGCCTGCTGCCCGGCCGGAACAGCGACTCCTGCGCGATCCCGGCTGCCAGCGTGCCGTCTCCGGCGAAGATCCGGCCCGTGTACATGCCGCGCCCGCCGGCCGTGGACTCGGGCTGCAGGTCCATCAGCACCCAGTCGTCGAGCGCGATCCGCCGGAAGAACCACACGGCATGGTCGATGCTGGTCACCGGCCCGACCTGCTCGATGCCCGGGACGCTGGCCAGCCCGGTGAACATGTCGGACACGTAGGTCAACGCGCAGGCGTGCATGGTCTCTTCGCCGAGCGGCTCGCGGGAGCGCATCCAGACCCTGGACGGCCACTCCTGGCCGGGGTTGGCCTGCTTGGGCACCCGCACCTCGACGCCGAGCATCCGGGTGCGCCCCGAGATGTCCCTCGCATCATCGGGCCGCGCCACCTGCGGCATCTGGTGCGCCTGGTAGTCGGGGCCGTCCTGCGTGACGTGGAACGAGGCGGCCATGTTGAAGATGACGATGCCGTTCTGGATCGCGATGACCCGGCGGTTGGAGTAGGACCGCCCGTCCCGGTCCCGGTTCACGCTGAGCAGCACCCGGCGGGCCGGGTCGCCTCGGCTGAGGAAGTACCCGTGCAGCGAGTGCGGGTGCCTGCCGTCCGGCACCGTTTGCGCGGCAGCGTGCAGTGCCTGCGCGGCCACCTGCCCGCCGTACAGGCCGTACGGGTCGTTGTAGACGACGCCGGTGCGGAACAGGTCGGCCTCGATCCGCTCCAGCGCGAGCAGGTCGGTCAGCCTGGGACTCGCGCTCTCGGTGGCCGCCTCGGCGTGCTGTGCCATGTGCCAAGACTAGGGACTCAGTCGCGCTCGTCCGCCACCTCGGTAGTCCACTGCGCGACCGTGCGGACGTCTGCCTGCCTGGCGAAGACCTTCTCGGTCAGCACCGCGTGTACCTGCGGATCGGCGTCCAGGCAGCCGTCGGAGAGCACGACAAGCCCGAAGTCCAGGTCGGCCGCCTGCCGCACCGTGGACAGCACCACGCCGCTGGTCGCGATTCCGGCCAGCACGAGCGTGGTCACGCCGAGACCGCGCAGCAGGACGTCCAGGTCGCTGCCGGCGAAGGCGGAGACCCGGCGCTTGGTCACCACCGGGTCGCCGGGCTGGGGAGCGACCGCCGCATGGATCCGCGCGGCCGGGTCGCCCTCGGCATAGGCGCCCGATGCGGCGATCGCGCCGAAGGTCTTGTTGCGCGCGCTGATCTCCGGATGCCCCGCGCGGAACCCCACGACCACGTAGACCACGGGCACCGACGCCGCGCGGGCCGCCGCGATGGCATCGGCCAGCCGGTCCAGGTACTGCGGTCCGTCGGCGAACCGGCCGACGATGCCTTCCTGCACGTCCATCACGAGCAGCGCGGTCCCCTCCGGCACGGCACGTCCCTCCGCTCAAGATCAAGGACTTCTCCCGACGGAAAGTCTGGCGTATCCCCGTACGCCGACCTTCCGGGATCACGAAGTTGACGCGACTGCGCCGTTCCATCACGATGAACGCACTTACATTCCTGGTGGGGGGAAATACCGCCATGGCCGTGAAGACAGTAAGTTCCGGCCTTCCTGCCGGAATCGGCGCCGTGGCCGGGCTGGCGCTGATGGTGCCGATGGAGGCGGGCATTCCGATCCCCATTCCGTCGGACCTGGTCATGCTGGCGGTCGGTGCCAGGGTCGCGGCGGGCGACCTTCCGCTCTGGGCCGCTGTGCTGGCCTTCGAGGCGGTGTCGGTGATCGGGACGACCGCCCTGTTCCTGGCGGCTCGCGGTCCCGGGCACGCCCTGGTCGCGCGGCTCGGGCCGCGGGTCGGGCTGACCGCCGCCAGGATCGGCCGGGCCACGAGCCTGATCGAGCGGCGCGGGCGGGCGGCGCTGGCGGTCGGCCGGGCGACGCCCGGCCTGCGCACGCTGACCGTCGTGGCGGCGGGTGGATCCGGGCTCTCGGTGCGCGGAGCGCTGCCCGCGCTGATCGGCGGCAGCAGCGTCTTCCTGCAGCTGCACCTGTTCCTCGGCTACTTCCTCGGCACGGCGGCCACGCGTGTGCTGCGCACCGCGACAGCTCCCGCGCTGATCGTGGCGGCGGTGCTAGTCGGCGCGGCCGTCGCGTTCTGGCTGGTGCGCCGCGGCCGCCGCGCCGGCGGAGAGGCGATGGCCGAGGCGGCCTGCCCGGCCTGCCTCACGCTGGCGTTCCTTGCCGAGCGGCCGCCCGCGCTGCGGTCGCTGCTGCGGGCCGACGATGTCGCCGAGCCCCGGCGGGCCGCCCGGCCTGCCGGACAGTGATGAGCTGGCATAACGAGCTCGCCGGTCCCGGTCGTCGCCCGCCTGGGCCGGGCCGCCCGCCGCGCTGAGCGGATCCTGCGCCGCGGCCGGCCACAATCGTGCGTATGCGCTGCCCTGTCCTGGTCGGCCGTTCCGAGCCCGCCGCCCTGATCGACGGGGCGGTCCGCGTGCTGTCCGCGCGCGGCGACGGCGGTTCGCTGGTCCTGCTCGGTGAGGCGGGCATCGGCAAGAGCCGGATGGCCGAGCAGGCCGGCCTGGCGGCGCAGCGGGCCGGCCTTCGCGTGGTCACCGGCCGGGCCGCGCCCGGCGGCCTCGGCGGCCTGCTCGGCCCGGTGGCGGAGGTGATCGGCGCGCTCGCCCGCGACCAGCCGCCGCCGGAGGATCCCGGCCTCGCGCCGTACCTGCCGGTGCTGGCCGGGATCGTGCCAGCCTGGCGGGCACCCGGCTGGTCAGGGCCGGGCGAGCCGCTCCTGGCGAGCGGGCGGCCGACGATCGCGCCGCGCTGGCCAGGCTGGCCGCCGGCCTGCGCTGACCGGCGGGCGGCTGAGCGCTGAGCCCGCCTTTCCACGATGGGTAGTCGCTACCCATGTGCCCGCCGCGCCTGGCCGGAACCCTGGAGGCATCAGCAAGGACGCATCCCATAGGAGGTTCCCATGGCCATCTCGGCGGTATTCGAGTTCCCCGGCGAGCCGGTCAGCAAGTACCACGCGGTCTTCGAGGCCGGAGACGACATCGTGAACCAGCCGGCCAGGCTGTACCACGCCTGCTACCGCACCGGGAACGGGTTCACTGCCATCGACATCTGGGCCGACGAGCAGTCCTTCGCCGCCTTCGGCGCGACGCTCGGCCCCGCGGTGCAGCGGGCCGGCCTGGACGCCAGGCCGGCCGTCTACCCGGTGGAGCAGCTGATGACCCAGGACGGCACCAGGGTCAGCTGATCGGCGACCGGGGCTGGTGATTTGATCGAGGCATGAGTGACCAGCCCCCTGCCGGTCCGGCCGGGTCCGGTGCGTTCGCGCGGCGGGCCGGCCGGATCGCCGCCGAGGTGCTGCTGCCCGCCGCGATGCAGGTGGAGTCGAGCGGGCGGGTGCCGAAGGCGCACCTGGACCTGCTCGCCGCCGAGGGCCTGTACGGCATGGCAGGCCCGGCCGACTCCGGCGGGCTCGACGTCGACTTCGCCGAGGCGTGCGCGGCGGTGGAGGTGCTGGCCGGAGCCTGTCTGTCCACGACGTTCGTGTGGCTGCAGCACCACGGCGCGGTGCGCGCGGTGGCCGCGTCCGGGGACGCCAGGCTACGGCGGGAGTGGCTGCGGCCGCTGTGCCTGGGCGCGCGGCGGGCCGGGGTGGCGCTCGGCGGCACCCTGCCAGGGCCGCCCCGGCTGCGGGCCGCCCCCGCGCCCGGCGGCTACGCGTTCGACGGGGTATCGCCGTGGGTTACCGGGTGGGGCTACATCGACACTCTGCATACCGCGGCCAGGACCGAGGACGGCACCATCGTCTGGGCGCTGCTTGACGCCAGCACCGGATCAGGGCTGACGGTCGAGCCGCTCGACATGGTCGCCGTGATGGCGTCGAGCACCGTGCAGGCCAGGTTCGACCGGCTGCACGTCCCGGCCGGCCGGATCACCGGCACGCTGCCCTTCGAGCGGTGGGCTGAGCGGGACGCGGCGGGCCTGCGGATGAACGGCTCGCTCGCGCTCGGCGTGGCCGGCCGGTGCTGCCAGCTGATCGGGCCTGGCCCGCTCGACGGCGAGCTCGCGGCCGCCCGCGCCGCGCTGGACGCCGGGACCGCGCAGACCATGCCGGCCGCCAGGGCCGCCGCGTGCGAGCTCGCGATCAGGGCGGCGGCCGCGCTGGTGGTCACCCAGGGCAGCACCGCGATCCTGGCCGGCGCTGACGCGCAGCGGCTCGCCAGGGAGGCCCTGTTCCTGCTCGTCTTCGGCTCTAGGCCGCCGATCAAGGAAGCGCTCGCCGGGCTGCTGACCGGCCGCTCCAGCAGCTCCTGAGCGACCAGCCGGGCAACGGGGGCATTGACGCCGGGTCGGCCGGCATGCGAGCATACAGCGCAATCGGAATCGGTTGCGCAATCGTTGTCTTGTGGCTGACGACACGGCGAAGGGGCGGCACGCGGCGGATCGTCTCAGCGTTGGCGTTGTCGGCTGCGGCATGATCGCGCAGGTCATGCACCTGCACTACCTGCGCGAGCTGAGCGAGACGTACGAGATCGCCGCGCTGTGCGACGTGTCGGAGCCGGTGGCACGGGCGTGCGCCGACCGGTACGGGGTCCCGGTCGTCCACACGTCATGGCAGGCTCTGGTCGCCGAGCGGCCCGATGAGGTCATGGTGCTCACCTCGGGCAGCCACGCGCAGGTCGCGGTGGCGGCGGCGCAGGCGGGGTCGCACGTGTTCGTCAGGTCGCCAATCGGCAGTGGCTGCGCGAGCGCGGCATCTGACGGGGCTGCCGTGGCCCGGTGCGTGCCGATCGGGACGTTAGCTGTCAAAATGGCCGCTGACGGCGGGTATGTTCGCCTGAAGCCGGGTGCGGCGCGGACGACGGCCCGCCGCGGCCGGCCGCCGGACCCGCGAGCGGCGAGTAGCAGAGGAAACTGCCGTGGCCAAGATCGTT
>DATIZP010000118.1:0-56021 GCA_035517035.1 Streptosporangiaceae bacterium
TGCCCAGGCGCGGGCGGGCCAGGGTGGAGGGCCGGGTGCACTCGGTCGAGATCAGGCCGGTCGAACGGAACACGGTCCTGGCCTGCGAGATCGTGGACTCCACCGGCCAGCTGACCGCGATGTTCTACGGCCGCTCGCACATCCCCGGGCTAGGCCCTGGCGCGAAGGTGCGACTGACCGGCCAGGTCGGCACCCGCGGCAGGGCGATCGTGATGATCAACCCCGCCTACGAGCTGCTGGCGCCCGGGCATGGTGACTCGCCGGCGCCATGACCGAGCCTCCGCGCGACCGTTCTGGCGGGCCTGGCTGCGGTGGCAAGCCGGCCGGTGACCGCGGCGAGCACGGGCACGGGCCTGGTGGCGGGAACGGTGGCAAGCGCGGGCACGGGCCGGGCGGCGGACACGGGCACGCGCACGGATCCCGCCTCACGCTGACCGGCGAGCACCGCAAGTCCCTGGTGCTCGTCATGCTGATCACGCTCACGGTCGCGGTCGCCGAGGCGATCGGGGCCTGGGTTACCGGCGCGCTCGTGCTGCTCGCCGACGCGGCCCACATGGCGGCCGACGCCGCGGGCGTCGGCCTCTCGCTGCTCGCCGTGGTGTTCGCGATGCGGCCGGCCACGGCGCAGCGGACCTTCGGTTACGCGCGGGCCGAGATCCTGGCTGCCGTGGTGAACGCGGTGATTCTGTTCGGGATGTCGGTGTTTATCGTCGTCGAGTCGGTCGGCAGGCTCATCTCGCCGCCGACGGTACGCCCGCCGCTGCTGATTGTCTTCGGCGTGGTCGCGCTGGCCGCCAACGTGGCCAGCCTGCTCGTGCTGCGCCGCGGGCAGTCGGAGAGCCTGAACATCAGGGGCGCGTTCCTCGAGGTCGCCTCGGACGCGCTCGGCGCGGCCGCCGTGATCGTGACCGGCCTGGTGATCGCGGGGACCGGATTCACTCGGGCCGACCCGATCGCGGCGCTGGCGGTGGGTGCGCTGATCTTGCCGCGGACCTGGCGGCTGCTCGCCGACGCCGTCACCGTGCTGCTCGAGGCCAGCCCACGCGGGATCGACCTGAGCGAGGTCAGGGCGCACCTGACCGGGCTGCCCGGGGTGCGCGACGTGCACGACCTGCACGCATGGACGATCACCTCGGGCCTGCCCGTGCTCTCGGTGCACGTGGTGGTCGAGCGCGAGGTGCTGACCGACGGCCGCAGCGCGATGATGCTCGACGCGCTGCAAGAGTGCCTGCGCGGCCATTTCGACGTGGACCACTCCACGTTCCAGCTCGAGCCCGCCGGGCACGCCGACCATGAGCAGCCGATGCACCAGTAGGCCCGAACGCCCCACCCGCTCCTGGCCGATATGTGTACCGGCGGGTAATATTGGACTACCTATCTCGCGCGAGGGGCGTCCCATGAGCACGTACGACCACTACGTCACCGAGATATCGACAGGAACCTGGGACGTGCCGACTGCCGGCGCCTCCAGGTTCAGCTGGGAGTACGACAACGGCCGCCAGCGCCTGCTCGACCTGTACCAGCGCGGCAAGGACAAGCAATGGGACGCGACCAAGCGAATTGACTGGGAGATCCCGGTCAACCCGACCAACGTGATGGAGCAGACCGAGGAGCTCAGCCCCATCTACGGCTCGCGCCAGTGGGAGAAGCTGAACCAGCAGGAGCGCGACGAGCTCAGCCTGCACCTGTCGTCCTGGCTGTTCAGCCAGTTCCTGCATGGCGAGCAGGGCGCGCTGACCGTGGCGGCCCGGATCGTGGAGTCGGTGCCCGACATGGACTCGAAGTTCTACGCGGCCACCCAGGTGATGGACGAGGCCAGGCACGTCGAGCTCTTCCAGCGCTTCATCAGGGACAAGATCGGTCCGTACTACCCCATCAACGACGACCTCGCCAGGCTGCTGGCCGACGCGCTGTCCGACGGCCGCTGGGACTACCCCTACCTCGGCATGCAGGTACTGATCGAGGGGCTGGCGCTGGCCGCGTTCGGCGTGCACCGCGACATCTCCAACAACCCGCTGGTCACCCAGCTGCTCGCCTATGTGATGCAGGACGAGGCGAGGCACGTCGCGTTCGGCAGGCTGGCGCTGCGCGACTACTACGCCGAGCTCACGCAGGCCGAGCGGGCCGAGCGTGAGGACTTCCTCATCGAGGGCTGTTACCTGATGAACAGCAGGTTCCGCGCCCAAGAGGTCTACGAGAGGCTCGACTTCGACGTGGACGAGTGCCTGGACTTCACCGACAAGTCGGCGGTGCAGCAGGGGTTCAGGTCGCTGCTGTTCTCCAGGATCGTGCCGTGCGTGCGCGACATCGGGCTATGGGGCCCGAAGGTCAGGCACGCGTTCGCCGACCTCGGCGTGCTCGCAGCCGCGGACAGCGACCTCGAGGTGCTGATCAAGGCCGACGAGGACCTGGCCGAGCGGATCGACGAAGAGAAGTACGCGGCCGAGCTCGCCGCCAGGCAGGCCGAAGTGGACGAGGCCATCGCCTCGGCCGCCGCGGAGTCGTGACCGCGGAGTCGTGACCGCCGGGTCCTGACCGCCGGGTCGTGACCGCGGAGTCGTTGCCGGGCGCGCCGGGCCGCCGCCGCGCGTAATCGACGCGCACGGAAAGTGACCGATCACCGGCCGCCGGTCGGTAATCTGTGCCCGCGGCGCCCTCGCAGGCAGAATGACCAGTGGCGGGCGGCACAGGGAGGCGAGCCAGTGCACCAGCTGAGAGTCACTGCCGCTGGCCGGATGTTCACCTTCGAGCCCGGCCAGAGCGTCAGGATCGGACGCAGCCCGGACAACGCCGTGGTGGTGCCCGATCCCATCGTCTCCCGCGATCACGCCGTCGTCCGCTGGGGGCAGGACGGCTGGGTACTGGACGACCTCGGCAAGGGCCGCACCTTCGTCGGCGGGCTCCCTGTCTCCTCGGTCGCCGTTCAGCAGGCACTCGACGTGCACCTGGCGTCGCCGATCGGCCCCGAGCTGCGGGTCGAGCTTGTCGCCGACAAGCCCGGCCAGCCTGCGGGCAGCACCGGCGTGACCGCGGTCGCGAGCACCCCGAGCGGCGCCGTGGCCGACGTTGCCGCAGCGGCCGGCGCCGCCATGACCGGCACGGCGGTGTCGCCCGCACCTGGGTCGCCCGCACCTGGTGCTGGCCATGAGGACTGGGGTGACTTCTCGGGACTCGGGCTCCAACCCGACTACGCCGGCCAGGCCGCCCATCTCGCGCCGCTCAGCCAGGAGCACGCCGAACCGCCGCCAGGGCGAGTGCGGCATGCCAGCGCGATCCACCGCGAGAGGCTGTGGCGCGGCGACATCTCGGGCAGCCACTCGAGTCCCGCGTACCAGCACCTGGCGTCGCACCACGCCAAGCTGGACTCCCCGGGCGGCGACTTCGCGACCGCGGTGCACATCCTGGTGCCGGTCCGCAGCTGGCTGAAGGATCCCGGCTGGAAGCAGGGCTCCCGGCTGCTCGTCATCGCGTACGGGTTGCTGCCTTCGCTGTTCGTGGTGCTGTTCTCCACCTCGACCGACCTGAGCGCGCCAGGCTGGGCGTACAGCCTCGCGATCGCACCACTATGGGCGGTGGCCTTCTGGCTGCTGATCAGGCCGGGTCCGATCACCAAGCTGGTCGGCTGGCTGGCCGTCGCGATCGTCGCGGCGGTGATGGTCCTGCTTCCGGTGCTGACGCTGCCCTGGGAGGACGCGCTCGACCGGACCGCCAGCCTGCACAACCTGCTGCCCTGGATTTACGGCGTGGGCTTCGCCGAGGAGGTCACCAAGGCGCTGCCGATCCTGATCGCCGCGCTGCTCCTGCGCTGGGTCTGGAAGATCACGCTGGACGTCAGGATCTGGATGTTCCTCGGCACCATCGCCGGCCTCGCGTTCGGGGTCAGGGAGTCGGTCCTCTACACATCGAGCTACCTGATGCAGGGCAATCACCGCGCCGGGCTTGCCGTTCCGCTGATCCTCACGTTCGCGCAGCGGGTGTTCGTCGACGGGTTCCAGCACGCCGTCTGGGCGGGCATCGCCGCCTTCTTCATCGGCATGGGCGTGAACTACCGGCGCCGCAGGATCCCGCTCATCCTGTTCGGCATCACGCTGCCCGCCGTGCTGCACGGGCTGAACGACTGGAGCACGCAGCTGGCCTCGCACTGGCTGTGGATCGTGATGGAGGCCGTGTCGCTGCTGCTGTTCATCGGCTACACGATGTCCGCGGCCACGATCGAGCGGCAGGTCAGGGACACGCCGCTGTTCCGCGGCGACTCGATGATCCTGGACCGGGCCGCGTATCCGGGCGACCAGGCGACGCAGCGGTAACGGCGGTCACGGCGCCGGCAGCGGCGGCAGTTACCATCGGCGGGTGACCGACTCGCCGATGCCCGCGTTCGGGGCCGAATTCCTGTGGGGCGTGGCCACGGCGGCCTACCAGATCGAGGGTGCCGTCGCCGAGGACGGCCGCGGGGTCTCGGTCTGGGACACCTTCTGCCGCACCCCGGGCGTGATCAGGGACGGCCACACCGGGGATGTCGCCACCGACCACTACCACCGGTGGAGGTCCGACGTCGCGCTGATGGCCGACCTGGGCATCACCGCTTACCGGTTCTCCATCGCATGGCCGCGGGTACAGCCGGATGGCAAGGGCCAGGCCAACCGGGCCGGCCTCGACTTCTATAACCGGCTGACCGATGCGCTGCTCGCGGTCGGCATCCGGCCCGTGCCGACCCTGTTCCACTGGGACCTGCCGCAGCCGCTCGAGGACGACGGCGGCTGGCTGGCCAGGGACACCGCGTACCGGTTCGCCGACTACGCCGCGCTCGCCGCCGGGCGGCTGGCCGACCGGATCGACATGTGGATCACGCTCAACGAGCCGTTCATCGTCACCGCGTTCGGCTACGCGCTCGGGATGCACGCGCCCGGCAAGGCGCTGATGCTCGGCGCTCTGCCGACGGCGCACCACCAGCTGCTCGGGCACGGCCTGGCGGTCGCCGCGCTGCGGGCGGCGGGCGCCGACCGGGTGCTGCTGACCAACAACTACTCCCCGGCCTGGCCGGCCAGCGACGCAGCGGCCGACCTGGCCGCGACCGATGCCTACGACGTGCTGCATAACCGCCTGTTCACCGACCCTGTTCTGCTCGGCAGGTACCCCGACCTCGCGGCGTTCGGCGTCGGGCCTGACGGCCTTGACTGCGTCGCCGACCGCGACCTCGACGTGATCTCGGCGCCGGTCGACGGGCTCGGCGTCAACTACTACATGCCGACCAGGCTGTCGGCGCTGCCCGGCTCGCCGCTGCCGTTCCAGATGGAACCCATTCCCGGCTACCCGCTGACCGCATTCGGCTGGCCGGTGATCCCGGCCGGGCTGACCGAGCTGCTGACCTCGCTGAGCGAGTGGTACGGCACGGCACTGCCGCCGGTCTACATCACCGAGAACGGCTGCTCCGAGCAGGACGAGCCTGCGGATGGCACGGTCGCCGACCCGGGCCGGATCGACTACCTGAGCGGGCATATCAGGGCGGTGCACGCGGCAGTGCTGGCCGGGGTGGACGTGCGCGGTTACTTCGTGTGGACGTTCACGGACAACTTCGAGTGGTCAGAGGGCTACCACCAACGGTTCGGCCTCGTCTACACCGACTACGACAGCCAGCGGCGGATACCGAAGTCCTCGTTCTCGTGGTACCGCGACCTGATCGCCGCGCAGCGGTCGGCGGGCTGACCCGCTGGCGACCCGTGGGGCTGACCCGCCGGCGCCCGGCTCGCCAGGAGGCCGGCTACCGGCGGCAACATGGTCCAGGTAGAGGCATACTGACGTACATGGCAGCAGAGCAGGACCCGGTCGCACCCGATCCGGACGACTTCGACCGTCTGTTGCGCGAGCTCACATCGGGCGTTGCGGAGGCCGCCAAGTTCACCGAGCCCTCCGCCGCCGAGCGCGCCAAGCAGGCCAAACGCGGCGCTCCGCCGCCGAGTCGCCAGGGATCCGCTGGCTGGCGCAACGGGAGGAAGGCACGCAAGCTCCGCCGGCCGGCTGGCCAGCCGCCCCAGCCAGACGCGGCGAGAGCGGGCCAGAACCGGGCGGCTGACCGGCGACCGCAGTCCAGAAGCGCGCGGCAGCAGCGCCGGATCTCCGCGATCAGGACCATCGCGATCCTGATCGGGTTCGCTGCGCTGATCCTCGCGCTGCATCTGCTCGGCTTCGGCCCGCAGTAAGCGGGCCCATGGAGCGGCTTGAGCAGCAGATGCGGTTCGTCACCGAGATCGGCAAGCTCAAGGGGGTACTCAGGCAGACCGTGCTCGCCGGGCTCGGCCGCCAGGAGAACTCGGCCGAGCACTCATGGCACCTGGCCATGATGGCGGCGGTGCTCGGCGACCACGCGCCCCCCGGTGCCGACCCGTTCCGGGTCATGACCATGGTTCTGCTGCACGACCTGGTCGAGATCGACGCCGGGGACCTGTTCGCCTACGCCGACGCGGAGCAGCAGGCCAGGCAGGACGCCGCGGAGCGGGCGGCCGCTGACCGCATCTTCGCCCTGCTGCCCGACGACCAGCGCGACCGCCTGCGCGGGCTGTGGGACGAGTTCACCGAGCGGCGGACCGCCGACGCGAAGTTCGCGCGAGCGCTCGACCGGCTCCAGCCGATGCTGGAGAACATGGCCGTCGGCGGCGGTACCTGGACGCGCCACCACATCACCGTCGACCAGGTGCTCGCCAAGGTCGGCCTGATCGAGGACGGATCGGCCCCGCTCGGCGCGTTCGCCAGGAACCTGGTCGCCACGGCCGTGGCGGCAGGGATACTCGCGCCCGCGCCGGCCTGACCGCGGGGCTCTCCGCCGCGCTGGCGTCAGCGGAAGAAGATCAGCTTGACCGCCGCGATCACGCCGATCACCACGATGAGCACGCGCAGGGCCGCAGGTGGCAGGTGCCGGCCGAACCGGGCGCCGAGCAGCCCGCCGGCCGTCGAGCCCGCCGCAACGAGCCCGACCGCAAGCCAGGCCACGTGGGCGAAGACGATGAAGACGGCTGCCGCGGTGCCGTTCACGATCGCGACCAGCACGTTCTTCCCGCCGTTGATCCGCTGCAGGCTCTCGGTCAGGAACACTCCGAGCAGCCCGATCACCAGGACCCCCTGAGCGGCGCCGAAGTAGCCGCCGTACACCCCGGCCAGGAACACGCCAGCTACCAGGAGCGGCCCGCCGTGCCCGGTGCGCTCGCCGCTCCGCGAGGCCACCCAGGCCGACAGCCGCGGCTGCAGCACGACGAGGACGCACGCGATGATGATCAGGGCGGGCACCACGAGCTCGAAGACGCTGCCGGGGAGCGCGAGCAGGGCGATGGCCCCGGCCAGCCCGCCGGCGCAGGACGCCATGCCGAGCCGCATCAGCCTGGGCCGCTGGCCGGACAGCTCGCGGTGGTAGCCGTAGGCCCCGCTGACGTTGCCCGGCACCAGGCCGATGTTGTTCGAGACGTTGGCGATCACCGGAGGGAAGCCGAACGCCAGCAGCGTCGGGAAGGTGATCAGCGAGCCTGATCCCACCACGGCGTTGATCGCGCCTGCCCCGACCGCGGCGGCCAGGATCGCCAGGATCTCCTCGCTACCCACGCGATCCCCGGCGCATGAGGCGATACTAGGGCGCGGCGCCGGTCAGCGGCGCAGCGGCATGGCCCGCGCCGTCCAGCGGGCGCCGATCCGTTCCACGATCAGCGGCATGCCGAAGCAGCGGGAGAGCGCGTCGGGGGTGAGCACGTCCTCGACCCGACCCGCGGCAAGGACGGCGCCGCGGCGCATCAGCATGGCGTGGGTGAACCCCTCGGGCACCTCCTCCACGTGGTGGGTGACCAGGACCAGTACCGGGGACCGCGGGTCGCGTGCCAGCGCGGCGATCCGGCCGAGCACGTCCTCCCTGCCGCCGAGGTCGAGCCCGGCGGCCGGCTCGTCGAGCAGCAGCACCTCGGGGTCGGCCATCAGCGACCTGGCGATCTGCACCCGCTTGCGCTCGCCCTCGGACAGCGTGCCGAACCGGCGCCTGATCAGGTGCGCGCAGCCCACCGCGTCGAGCAGCTCGACGGCGCGGACCACGTCGAAGGAGTCGTACTCCTCGCTGCCGCGGCCCAGCAGCCCGTAGCCTGCGGTCATCACCAGGTCGATGACCTTCTCGCCGCGTGCCACAAGCTCGGCGACCGCGGCGCTCGTGATCCCGACCCGGCTGCGCAGCTCGGTGAGGTCGGCCTCCTCAAGCGGCTCGCCGAGCACCTCGGCCGTGCCCTCGGTGGGCAGCACCAGGCCGGCCGCCACCTGGAGCAGGGTCGTCTTCCCCGCCCCGTTCGGGCCGACGATGACCCAGGCCTCGTCGTCGCGGACCGTCCAGCTGATGTCGCGCAGCAGCATCGAGCCGTCGCGGCAGACGCCGACGCCGCGCAGCCGCAGCACCTCAGCCGACATCGGCCTGCGGGAACCAGAAGGCGGTCAGCTCGGCCGGCGTGCCGGGCAGGCCGGCAGCGGCGCCGGGCAGGCCGGCCAGATCAGTCCACGAAACGGCCAGCACGAGTATCGCCACGGCAGCAGTGGGGAACTCGACCGGCGAGCCGGTCAGCATCTCGACCAGGTCGGCGGCGGCAGGGTTGTGACCGACGTACATCAGGCTCCGCACGTCGGGCGGCGTCTCGCTGAAGATGTCGAGCAGGTCGCCGGCGTCGGCCTGGTAGAGCCGCGGGTCGGTGGCCACCTTCGGCTGGCCGGCCAGCTCACCGCTGACGTGCTGCCAGGTCTGCCTGGCCCGGCGGGCGGACGAGCAGAGCACCAGGTCGGGCAGCACGCCGCGGCTGGCCAGCCACTGCCCGGCCGCCACGGCGTTCCGGTGCCCGCGCGGGCGCAGCGCGCGCTCGGCGTCGGGACCGCCGGGCAGCTCGCCGGCCTTGGCATGCCGCATGACGATGAGCTGCCGTTGCGGTGTCATGACTCCATCGTCGGGCAGCGGCCCCGCTGAGCAAAGGCCGCCACGCCGCCACGGCGGTCATGCCGTCGCAGGCACCGTGGTCAGGCCGTGGCCGCCCTGGCCGGCTGCTCGTCGTCGGCCGGAGCCTCAGGGCCGCTGGTGCCCTCGGAGTCCGACGGCGCGATCCCGGTCTGCCGCCGCTTGGCGATGAGGATCGAGCCCACCACGATGGCCAGGGCGCCGAGCGCGACGCCGACCCGCAGGCCGGTGTTGCTCGCGTACTTGACCACGCTGGTGGCGATCAGCAGCGAAACCAGGTTCATGACCTTGATCAGCGGGTTGATCGCGGGCCCCGCGGTGTCCTTGAACGGGTCGCCCACGGTGTCGCCGATCACGGTCGCCGCATGCGCCTCCGAGCCCTTGCCGCCGTAGACGCCGTCCTCCACCAGCTTCTTGGCGTTGTCCCAGGCACCGCCGGAGTTCGCCAGGAAGACCGCCATCAGCACGCCCGCCGCGATCGCTCCGGCCAGGAACGCGCCGAGCGGAATGTAGCCGAAGCCGAACCCGATCACGATCGGGGTCAGCACGGCCAGCAAGCCCGGCGTGGCCAGCTCGCGCAGCGAGTCTCTGGTGCAGATGTCGACGACGCGCCCGTACTCGGGCTTCTCGGTGAAGTCCATGATCCCCGGGTGCATCCTGAACTGCTCGCGCACCTCGAACACCACCCGGCCTGCCGCCCGGCCCACTGCCATGATCGCGAGCCCGGAGAAGTAGAACACCACCGATGCGCCCACGATCAGGCCGACCAGGGCGTTCGGCTTGTCGATCGACAGGCTGAACGTGCTTCCGGCGCTCCCGAGCGCGTGCGTGACCGTGGTGCGGAACGCGCCGAACAGCGCGGTCGCCGCCAGCACCGCGGTGGCGATCGCGATCCCCTTGGTGATCGCCTTGGTGGTGTTGCCGACCGCGTCGAGCCTGGTCAGGACCCTGGCCGCCGCGCCTTCCACGTCACCGCTCATCTCCGCGATGCCCTGGGCGTTGTCTGAGACCGGGCCGAACGTGTCCATGGAGACGATGACACCCACCGTCGTCAGCAGGCCGGTGCCGGCCAGGGCCACGCCGAACAGGGCGAGCGTGGGGCTGCCGGTGCCGAGCAGGAACGCCCCGTACACCGCGGCGCCGATCAGCAGCGCCGAGTAGACCGCCGACTCCAGGCCCACCGAGATCCCGGAGAGGATCACCGTCGCCGGCCCGGTGCGGGAGGAGTCGGTGATCTCCCTGACCGGGCGCCGGTTGGTCTCGGTGAAGTAGCCGGTCAGCAACTGGATCGCGCTGGCCAGCACGAGTCCGATCAGCACCGCGGAGATCGCGAAGACCTGCGGGCTGATCCGGTGGTCGCCGAGGATCGTCGGGTCGGTCACGCCGACGACCCGAAGCTTGCTGAACGAGGACGGCAGGTAGACGAACGCCGCGACCACGACCAGGACCAGGGAGAAGATCGCCGACAGGAAGAAGCCGCGGTTGATCGCGGTCATGCCGCTGCGGTCGTTCTTGCGCGGCGCGACGAAGAAGATCCCCGCCATCGCGGTGAGGACGCCGACCATCGGCACGATCAGCGGGAAGACCAGGCCGTCCGACCCGAACGCCGCCTGGCCGAGAATGAGCGAGGCGACCAGCATGACCGAGTAGGACTCGAACAGGTCGGCGGCCATGCCCGCGCAGTCGCCGACGTTGTCACCCACGTTGTCGGCGATGGTCGCGGCGTTGCGCGGGTCGTCCTCAGGGATGTTCTTCTCGACCTTGCCGACCAGGTCGGCGCCCACGTCGGCGGCCTTGGTGAAGATGCCGCCGCCGACCCGCATGAACATCGCGAGCAGGGCGGCGCCGAAGCCGAAGCCCTCAAGGACGCTGGACGCGTTCGACTTGTAGATGATCACTACCACCGCGGCGCCGAGCAGGGCGAGACCCACCGTGAACATGCCGGCCACGCCGCCCGTGCGGAACGCGATCCGCATCGCGTGCCGTTCGCCGGTCTCCCGCGCCGCCGCGGCCACCCGCACGTTCCCGCGCACCGCCAGGGACATCCCAGTGAAACCCACCGTGGCCGAGAACAGGGCACCGACCAGGAAGAACGCCGACCGGCCGATCCTGATCGACAGCGTGTCGGCCGGGAGCAGCATCAGCACAAAGAAGATCAGGACCACGAACACGCCCAGCGTCCTGAACTGGCGCCGCAGGTAAGCGGCCGCGCCCTCCTGAACCGCCTTGGCGATCTCCTGCATCTTCGCCGTGCCCTGACTCGCCGCCAGGACCTCCCTGACCAGCAAGCCGGCCACCGCCAGCGCGAGCAGGGCCACCACGGCCACGATCACTACCCAGATCAGGTTCGATCCGGCTACGGTGGCAGTCACGGCGGCCGCTCCGTGAGCGAGAGCGGAACCGGGCCTTGTCATCTAGCCTCCTCGACAGGGGAAAGCAAGCCTAGCGCGGCGCCGCGCTCAGCCAGGTACTCCAGCGGTCATCGACTATCGGTTATCAGGAAATATCAGATCTACTGCACCTATCACGTCAGGTAGTACGTTGCCCAGGGCAGTGCCGGGGAGTCTACGCATCCGGCTCCCGTTGACGTAGGTAGGGTATCGATGTCACGACGCCGCGACCATTTCGTAATCAGAAAGTAACCGGCCCGAGAGTCCTCGCTGGCGTTCTCAGGCTGGCGACCCGGCCGCGAGCGAGTCGGAGAGCGGCCAGCTCATCTTCACGCTCGTGCCGGCCGGAGTCTCGCTGATCTGCACGTCATCGGCCAGTCCGGCGATCACCGCCAGCGAGAATCCCGGCGGGACGATCGCCGCCTCGCCCGCCGGCGCGCCGTGCGTCAGGTTCGGCGCGGAGCAGGCATTGACCACTTCGATCTCGAAACGGCCGGCCGAGTCGGACAGGGCAACCCTGACCGGCTCGCGCGGGCAGGCCGCCGCGTGTGCCTCGACCGCGCGCGAGCAGGCCTCGCCGACCGCCAGGCGCACCTCGTCAAGCAGCGTCTCCGGCACCCCGCTGCGCCTGGCCACGGCCGTGGCGACGAGTCTGGCCGTCCGCACATGCGCAGGCAGCGGCGTGAAGGTGACCTCAACCGTCGCCATCTCGCGCGCCCCGCGCCGGCCCGGCTGCTATCTCTCTGCCTTGCGGCTGGAGATCGCGTCGTCCACGGTGTCGTGGATGCCGAAGACCTTGGTCAGCCCGGTGATGCGGAAGATCTTCAGTATCCGCTCCTGCGTGCACACCAGGTCAAGCGATCCGTCATGAGCACGAACCCGCTTCAGGCCGCCCACCAGCACGCCGAGGCCGGTGGAGTCCAGGAACTCCACCTTCTCCATGTTCACCACGAGCTGGTGGTTGCCGTTGTTCACCAGGTCGATGAGCAGCTCACGCAGGCGCGGCGCGGTGTAGACGTCGATCTCGCCCTCAACGTCGACGATCTCGATGCCGTCCTTGTTGTGGTGATCTAGCTTCAGATCCACAGATTCCTCCAGCGCCATGCGTCCATTATCCCTGCGTCCTGGCGAGCACATCCGCTGCGCCGCGCCGGGCGGGATCTTCCCGTCGCGCATTCAACCATGCCCAGACTCATGTCTATACCAGATCACGGGTCGAGGCACCCGGCCCGGCGATGACAAACTTTCTTACACCATGGCTGATCCGCGACCGCTGGCGACCGATGACGCGGCGATTCCGGCTGGCCCGGGCAGCGCCCGCGGGCCGCTTGAGATCCTGCTGGCCGACGCGCCGCCTGGCCGGGTCACCCACGTCGAGCGGATGCCGGCCAGGCCGGGCACCGCCGTGCCGTGGCCCGGCTGGGTGCCCGCCGACCTGACCGCGGCACTGGGCCGGGCCGGGGTCAGCCTGCCGTGGGCACATCAGGCCGCAGCGGCCGACCATGCCAGGGCGGGCCGCAGCGTGATCATGGCCACCGGCACGGCGTCCGGCAAGTCCGTCGGCTACCTGCTGCCGGCCCTGACCGCCGTCGCCGAGGGCGGCACCGTGCTGTACCTGGCGCCGACCAGGGCGCTCGCCGCCGACCAGCTGAGCACGCTGCACGCGCTGGCCGGCTGGCCGGGCAAGGCCACGGGACACGGGCTGCGCCCGGCGGTGATCGACTCCGATACGCCGGCCGACCAGCGGGCCTGGGCCAGGAAGCACGCGACCTACCTGCTGACCACCCCGGACATGCTCCACCTCGGGCTGCTGCCCGCGCACCGGCGCTGGAGCGGGTTCCTGCGCCGGTTGCGCTACGTCGTCGTCGACGAGTGCCACGGTTATCGCGGCGTGTTCGGGTCGCACGTGGCGCAGGTGCTGCGAAGGCTCCGCCGGGTCGCCGAGCGGTACCGCGAGCCCGGCGCGCCCGAGCTGACCTTCATTCTCGCGTCGGCAACGATCAGCGAGCCGGAACGTGCCGCCGAGCTGCTGACCGGCCTTCCCGCCGTCGCGGTGACCGCCGACGCGGCGCCGCGGGCGGCAATGACGTTCGCGATGTGGGAGCCGCCGCTGACCGGTCTGCGCGGCGAGGCCGGCGCGCCGCTGCGGCGCAGCGCCGTGGCCGAGACCGCCGACCTGCTCGCCGACCTGGTCAGGGAGGGCATCCCGACGATCGCGTTCATCAGGTCACGACGCGGCGCCGAGGCCGCCGCCGCGGCCGCGCGAAGCCGGCTCGCCGACACCGGGCACGGTCACCTGGCGGGCCAGATCGCGGCGTACCGGTCCGGCTACCTTCCGGCCGAGCGCAGGCAGCTGGAGGACGCCCTGCGCAGCGGCGCGATCACGGCGCTGGCGGCTACGCCCGCGCTCGAACTCGGGGTCAACATCACCGGCCTGGACGCCGTGCTGATCGCCGGCTGGCCCGGCACCAGGGCAGCGCTCTGGCAGGAGGCAGGGCGGGCCGGCCGACAGGGCAGGGAGGCCGTGGCCGTCCTCGTCGCCCGGGGCGATCCGCTCGACACCTACCTGGTGCACCATCCGCAGGCGCTGCTGCACCAGCCGGTCGAGGCCACCGTGCTCGACCCGGGGAACCCCTACATACTCGCGCCGCACCTGTGCGCGGCCGCTGCCGAGCTGCCGCTGACCAGAACCGACCTCGGCGTGTTCGGGCCCGCCGCCGAGCCGGTGATCGCAGGCCTGGTGCAGGCCGGGACGCTGCGCGACCGCGGCGGCAGCTGGCACCTCACCGGCCGGCGCATCCCGCCGACCGGCCTGCGCGGCTCGGGCGGCCGGGCGGTCAGGATCGTGGAGGAGTCCACGGGCCGGCTGATCGGGACGATGGACGAGCCGTCGGCGCACCTGATGGTGCACGCCGGGGCTGTCTACCCGCATCAGGGCGAGCTCTACCTCGTGACCAGCCTGGACCTGGCCGACGGGGTGGCACTGGCGCATGCCAGCGATCCTGGCTACGTCACATCGGCACGCGAGTTGACCGACATCTCGGTCGGCGCCGAGCACCGCCGGGTCACCTGGGGACCTGCCGCGGTGCACTTCGGCGACGTCCTGGTGACCAGGCAGGTCACCTCGTTCGTCAAGCGCAGGCCGGACACCGGCGAGCCGCTGGGCTCGCAGCCCCTCGACCTGCCGTCAAGGACGCTGGCCACCAGGGCCGTGTGGTGGACCATCTCGCCGCGCGCGCAGAGCAGGCTGGCAAGGGCAGGCACGGATCTCGGCGGGGCCGCGCACGCGGTCGAGCACGCGGCGATCGGCCTGCTGCCGCTGGTTGCCGCGTGCGATCGATGGGACGTCGGCGGCGTGTCCACGGCATCGCACCCGCAGACCGGCAGGCTGACGATCTTCGTCTACGACGGTCACGACGGCGGTGCCGGCTTCGCCGAGCGCGGATTCGCGGCGGCGGCCCCGTGGCTCCGGGCCACCGCTCAGGCGATCGGCGGATGCGAGTGCGCCTCCGGCTGCCCCTCCTGCATCCAGTCGCCTAAGTGCGGCAACGGCAACGAGCCATTGTCCAAGGCGGGCTCGCTCGATCTGCTCGGCTGCCTGCTCGCCGACGCCCCGCAGGGGTAAAGACGGGCGACCGCGGGCACCGGACACAGGCGCCTGGACAGAAAAGGGGGTGACCCCCGCCGGGGGGGAGAGCGGGGGTCACCCGTATACGGCCCGGCTCCGGGGGGACAGAGCGGTTCCGTAACTCAGGAAATCCTACGCGCAGCGGGTCAAAGTTACCAGAGAGTCAGGCCGAACTAGATTGGATTTCACGATGAACCTTTATGCTCCCGGGCCATGAACACTCTGGCCGGCCGCCCGCCAAGGGCCGCAGCTGCCTTCTTTGACCTGGATAAGACCATAATCTCTCGGTCAAGCACGCTGGCTTTCGTTCCGTCGTTTTACCGGCACGGCCTGCTGAATCGCACCCAGGCGGTCAGGGGCGGCATCGCACAGCTCGTGTACCGGGTGCGCGGAGCCGACCCGCGGCAGATGGAGAAGATCAAGGAACAGGTCGCCCGTGCGTGCCGCGGCTGGCCGGTGGAGCGGGTCACCGAGATCGTCGCCGCGCACCTGGCCGAGACGATCGCGCCGATCATCTACGCGGAGGCGCGCAGGCTGCTCGACTCCCACCGGGAAGCCGGGCGGGATGTGTTCATCGTCTCCACCGCGGGGCAGGAGATGGTCGGTCCGATCGGTGCGATGCTGGGGGCGGCCGGAGTCATCGCCACCCGGATGCGGCACGCGGACGGCCGGTACACCGGGGAGTGCGAGTTCTACGCGTTCGGCGAGGCCAAGGCGCGGCGGATGCGCCAGCTCGCCGCCGAGCGCGGCTACGAGCTCACCGACTGCTTCGCCTACAGCGACTCGCACACCGACCTGCCCATGCTGGAGGTCGTCGGGTACCCGCACGCGGTCAATCCCGACCGCCAGCTGCGCCGGGTGGCGCTGTCGCGCGGATGGCCGGTACTGGCGTTCGCGGCCTCGCCGGGCCAGGCGCAGTCCGGCGGCATGTAAACACCGGCACTGATCAAGATCACGAATTGGTATCGGCAGCCTCTTCCCAAGGCCGCCGATCCGTCGTAGAAAGGAGTCACGGACCACTGGTCCTGACACGGCAACCGGGTACCCACGCGCGACCAGCCGCGGGAGGCGGCCGAGACAGGAGCACCTAGGAAGTCCGAGCGTCGCAGGCCACTGCGACGGGGTGCCTTGTCCGGCAGTAGAGAGGTGCACGCCTGGTAACCCGGATCTGACGTGGCTCGGGCGGCGCCCTGTGCGGGCGCCGCCCGCTTTTTGTGCGCCGCTCTGACCGCGCCTCGCCGCCCGCGAAATTCCGACCCCGCTAATGGGAAGCCGGGCGAATGCCACCCGTCGCCATGCGGGACACTGTTACCAAGCGCGAGGAAGGGAGGGAGTATGGCCGAACCCGCAGTCCGCGCCAGGACGGATACTGCCCAGGAATCACTCGGTGACCTCGTCGCGACCGCAGTGAGTGACATCTCGCAGCTGGTCAGATACGAGGTCGACCTGGCGAAGCTGGAGCTCAAGAACGACGCGCGCCGGCTCGGCATCGGCGCGGTCCTGCTCGGCATGGCCGCGTTCGTCGGCTGCCTTGTGCTCATGCTGCTCTGCTTCGCGTTCGCGTACGGCCTCGTGGCCGCCGGAATCTGGACCTGGGCCGCCTTTCTGATCGTCGCCGGGACCTGCGTGCTGCTCGCCGCGCTGGCCGTGCTGATCGCGGTCACCAGGTTCCGCGGGCTGTCCGGCCTGCGCCGGACGCGCTCGACGGTCTCGGACGATATCGCGATGATCCGCAGGGAGGACGGCGAGTCTCCCGGCGGGTCAGCGGCGGCCAGGTAGCCGATGGCAGCCGGCGGCGAGGCGACCATCTACCTCGACGGCCCGTGGTCCCATCGCTCGGTCAGCGCGAACGGCACGCGCTTTCATATCGCGGAGAGCGGAGACGGGCCGCTGGTGCTGCTCCTGCACGGCTTCCCCGAGTTCTGGTGGACCTGGCGGCGCCAGCTCGGCACGCTCTCCGCGGCCGGGTTCCGCGCCGTGGCGGTGGACCTACGCGGATATGGCGGCAGCGACAAGCCCCCCAGAGGTTACGACCTGGTGACGGCCGCCTCGGACGCGGCCGGGCTGGTCAGGTCGCTCGGCGAGGCCAACGCGGTGGTCGTGGGCCACGACTGGGGCGGGATGATCGCCTGGACCATGGCGGCATACTTCCCCAAGGTCATCCGCCGCCTGGCGATCGTCTCGGCACTCCACCCGCTCAGGCTGCGGGCCGCGGTGCTGTCCGACCCGTTCGGCCAGGGCAAGAGCAGCCGATACGCGTT
This sequence comes from Streptosporangiaceae bacterium, assembly GCA_035517035.1. GTDB lineage: Bacteria > Actinomycetota > Actinomycetes > Streptosporangiales > Streptosporangiaceae > Chersky-822. Next base: position 17,239 of record DATIZP010000118.1, read on the forward strand.
CGGCTTCCAGCTGCCGATGCTGCCCGAGCGGCAGCTGCTGCGCAACCAGGCCGAGCGGGTCGGCACCTTGCTGAGCACCTGGTCGGGACCTGGCTGGCCCGACCCGGCGACCGAGCGCACCTACCGCGCCGCCATGAGCGTGCCGTCGGTCGCGCACTCCTCGCTTGAGTACCACCGGTGGCTGCTGCGGTCCAGGCTGCGGCCGGACGGGTTGCGGTACGCGCGCGCGATGCGGTCTCAGGTGCAGGCGCCCACCCTGCAGATCCACGGGTCGCTGGACACTTGTGTCAGGCCACGTGCCGCGCGCGGGTCGGGCGCCTATGTCGACGCCCCATACCGGTGGCGGCTGATCGACGGCGCTGGCCACTTCCCGCATGAGGAGATGCCCGACCGGTTCGACATGGAGCTGAGGTCCTGGCTGGCCGACCCAGAGCCCGAGCGGTGACGACCGGGAGCCGGGACCGCGACACGGCGGGCCGGCCGAGGAACGCACGGCCGAGGGACGGGCTGGGCAGGCCGCTGCGCCGGGACGCAACCGGCGAGCCGGTAACGCCGGACGACCTGCGGCTGGCGCCTGCCGACGCGGTGCTGACCGCCCAGCGGCTGATCGACGCCGGGCGGCCGTTCCATGCCCACGAGGTGCTCGAGGCCGCCTGGAAGTCCGCTCCGGCGGCCGAGCGCGAGGTGTGGCGCGGGCTGGCCCAGATGGCGGTCGGGCTTACCCATGCGCTGCGCGGCAACAGCCGCGGCGCCGTCACTCTGCTACGGCGCGGCGCAGCCGCGGTGGGCTCGTATCCGGGCCACGGCGGCCAGCCTGGCGAGCTGCCCGCCAACCTCGACCTGGCGGCGGCCAGGGCTGGCGCGCTGCTGCTCGCCGACCGGATCGCCAGCGGCGGCCTCACGGCCCTGGCCGACGGCGACGTGCGGCTCAGGCTCACCGCGGCCCGGTGACCGGACCTGAGCCCTACTGGCAGGCCTGCGTGGACACCTGGGCGAGGAGGTGCCGGCCCTTCGCGATATCCGGCTGAAGCTCGCCGCTGGTGAGCGCATAGCCGGTGTCGGGAACCGATACCGCCGCCGCGAACACCATGCCGTAGATGGCGCCGCCCGGCGCGATCAGCGGCCCGCCGGAGTTACCTGGCCGGACCAGCGCCCTGATCGGGTAGATCTCGCGGGTGACCCTGCTCGTGCTGTAGATGTCAGGCCCGACGGCCGACTCCGCGCGTCCCACCCGGGCCGGGTCCGCGGTGAACGCGCTGTCCAGCGGATACCCGGCCACGACAGCGCTCGCGCCGAAGGCGGCCGAGTCGGTCAGGTGCAAGGCGGGCAGGCCAAGGCCGGGTACGTAGAGGATCGCGATGTCCCGCCTCGGGTCGAACAGCACGACCCGAGCGGGGAACTCGGAGTCGAACCGGTTGTAGACCTCGGGGCCGTGCGTGACTCCGGCCACCACGTGGGCGTTGGTGATCACCCGGTCGGGCCCTATGACGAAGCCGCTGCCCTCGATCGTCCTCGAGCAGCTTGGCGCCACGCCCTCGATCTTCACCACGCTGTCCTTGTCACGGTCCAGGCCGACCGAGTGCAGCACCGCGGCGGTGGGCCGCGGCACATCGAGCGCGGTCTCGGCGCCGAGCGCACCGAAGACCTGCACGTAGGGTTCGGTGCTCAGCAGCCTTCGGATGGCGGAGAACTCCGGCTGAACGCCCTGCGGGATCAGCCGGTTCACGCCCCGGAGCACCACGGAGTCGTTGACCTGCCTGGCGATGGCAGGGAACGGCGGCGCGTACGCGACCAGGGTGCCGATCATCCAGGCGAGCACCAGGATCGCGACCACGTTGACGATGGCACCGCCGATCGAGTCGAGCACCGTCGACGGACGCCGCCTGACCCGCGAGCGCAGCGCCACCCCGATCGCCGAGGTGATCGCCATCCCGACCACGGCGGCGACGAAGACGATGATGATCGCGAGCACCGCCTGGAGGTTCTGCTCCCTGGTCAGCGTTGTGGCGATGCCGGGCGCGAGGTAGATGCCGGCGAAGGCGCCGCCGGTGAACCCGATGAAGCTGAGCACCCCGATGATGAAGCCCTGCCGGTACCCGGCCACGGCGAAGGCCGCAGCGAGCGCGATCAGGACCAGGTCAAGCAAGTCGCCAGGCACAATCCCCAACGGTATCCGGGAACGGCGCGGCGGCAAACGATCCGGCGTCGGATCGCCAGGCGGCCTCAGCGGCCGCCACGTCACTGACCGGGCTGGTCCACCCCGGTCAGCGCGGTGCCCTCGGGAAGCTCGACCACGTTCGTGCTGTCCCACGGGCGCTCCCAGCCGCCCATGGCGATCAGCCGGTCGAGCACGAACGCAGTGAACCCCCAAATCAGCATGGATCCGGCGCGGAAGGCGGGCCCGCCCGCTCCGTTCGGGTACCTGATCATCATCCGGCGCGCCGGATCGGCCAGGTCGGCCATCGCCACCCTGGCCACGGCGGCGACCTCGGCCGGATCGCCGGGGGCGACCGGCCCAGGGCGGCGCCACCAGGCGAGCACCGGCGCGACCTGGTAGCCCGTGCGCTGGATGTACAGGTCGGGCAGCACGGCAACAACCTGGACGCCGGCCGGGTCGACGCCCGCCTCCTCGGCGGCCTCGCGCAACGCCGCGGCGGCCGGACCGTCGTCGCCTGGATCGATCACCCCGCCGGGAAACGCGGGCTGGCCGGCGTGCCGACGCAGTGACTCGCTCCGCTGCACGATCAGGACGTCGGGACCGCGGGCCCCGGCGCCGAACAGGATCAGGATCGCCGAGCGGCGGCCGCCGCGGAGCGGCGGCCGCAGCCCGTCGGGGACGTCCATCCGCTCGGCCCTGCTGGCGAGCTCGCCAAGCCAGCCCGGCACCTGGCCAGCGGTGTCTGCCTGGCCTGCCTGCCTGGCCTGCGTCACGAGAACGGACCGGCCCTGACCAGCCGGGCCGCGACGACCGGGTCGGTCGGGCCCTCGCCGTAGGCCGGGCAGAGCGCGGCCAGCCCGCACGCGCCGCAGGCTGGCCTGCGCGCGTGGCAGACCCGGCGGCCATGCCAGATCAGCCGGTGCGAGAGGATCGTCCACTCCGACCGCGGGAACAGCGCCCCCACCTCCTGCTCGACCTTCACCGGGTCGTCTGACGTGGTCCAGCCAAAGCGTCTGGCCAGCCGGCCGAAGTGGGTGTCCACGGTGATGCCGGGTACGCCGAAGGCGTTGCCGAGCACGACATTGGCCGTCTTCCTGCCCACGCCCGGCAGGGTGACCAGGTCGGCGAGCCGGGCGGGCACCTCGCCGCCGAACCGCTCGCACAGTGTCTGGCCGAGCCCGATGATGCTGGTCGTCTTGGCGCGGAAGAAGCCCGTGGACATGATGATCTTCTCGATGTCCTCCCTGCTGGCGCCCGCGTAATCGGCGGCGGTCCGGTACCTGGCAAAGAGCACGGGCGTGACCTGGTTCACCCGCTTGTCGGTGCACTGGGCGGACAGGATCGTCGCGATCAGCAGTTCGAGCGGTGAACCGAAGTCGAGCTCGCAGTGCGCGTCGGGGTAGATCGCGGCAAGTTCCCTGTTGATCCGCCGCGCCCGGCGGACGACCGCCGTCCTCGACGGCTCGGCACGGGCTGACGTCCTGGCACGGCCTGAAGGCTCGGCACGACCGGCAGGCCCAACACGACCCGAAGGCTCGGCACGACCTGAAGGCCCGTCGGCACGACCTGAAAGCTCGGCAGTGGTCACTAGATCAGCCTACGGTCAGCGAGCGACATCGCTGCCCGGATGGGCGCCGTGTACCGCGCAGGCATCCGGCAGGAAGGGCGATGCCGCCGGGCCGAGATCCACCGTCGCGGCCGCCTCCGGCGCGACGTGCCGCCCGAGCACGACCGCCGCCACCGAGCGCGCGCCTGCCCTGCGCAGCGCCATTGCCGCGGACTGGACGCTGGCGCCCGTGGTCCAGGTGTCGTCGATCAGCAGCACGGCCGCTCCGGGCACCGGTGCCGCCGCGAACCTGTCGGGGTCCAGGTCACGCGAACCCTGACCGCCGGCCTGAGCCCGCAGCTGGGCCCACGGGCTCCCCAGGTAGGGCGCCAGCATGGCGCGCAGCGGGTGCTCGCCCGGCCTGCCCCGCGCGGTGGGCACGACCGCAAGGTGGGTGGGCGGCGGCACGCCGCCGCCCACCCAGACGCAGCCGCCGTGCTCCCGCAGGAACACGAGCAGCAGCGCCCGCAGCTGGAACACCGCGCGCTCGGCGGCCTCGGGCGCGGCCCTGGCCGACTTGTACTGCCACAGCTGCAGCGCGTGCGAGCCGCCCTTGACCGCGAAGGCGACGGGCACGACCACGTCGGCCAGTAAGCCGTCGCCGCACTCACGGTGCAGGTCGCACTGGAAACACCGCGGGCTGCGCCGACCGACCGGGCCGCGGCACACGACGCACAGTCCTGGCGCGCCCGGGTGCGGCGCGCTCAGCTCGGGCTGCTGCGCGATGACCGCCGCGCGCAGCGCGGCCCAGCCCGCCGATCTCGCCGCCACGCCCGCCGACCCGCCTCCCGGCCCGGCCGCCACGCCCGCGGACGTCCTCGCCGCGCAATGGTCCCGCGGCCGCGCGGACGCCTCGTCAAGCACGAGCGCCACGCTAGGTAAAGGCTCTGACAATTTGATCCGCGCTTCAGCGCACGGCCGGTGGGGCGGGCGGCGAGCCGATAGGCTACAGGCGCGTGCCTCACGCAATCAGGTAGGCTAGCAGGGCAGTTCCGATGGCTCCCGCAGCAAAGTTTGGGAGCCTGTCCTGGGGGCACCGTCGGCGCTAACGGCGGGAACCGCAGGCGAGGCGGGATCGCCCCGACAATCCGCAACGTACAGTTATGCGCGACCACAGACATCCGCACGCACGGGCGCCCTTGCCCGCCGAGCACAGCCAGTCACGATCGGGACGACCGTCAATGCCAATGCCTCAGCCAGCAGCCGAACCGGCGGCCGGACAACCTTCCTCCCCTGGGCTGATCAGCAGGCTCACCGTGCTGGCGCGCTCCATCCCCAGGGTGCTGCGCAGGAACTGGCTGGCTTCGATCCTGATCACCTGCGGTGCGGTGCTGCGGATCCTCACCGAGATGGCCTACCACCCGGCGATCATCTACATCGACAGCCTGAAGTACCTCTACGACGCCTGGCCGGGCGCCGACCCGGTCGGCTACAAGATCCCTCTCAAGATGATCCTCGCGGTCGGCGATCTCGGTACGGTCGAGTTCGTACAGCACCTGCTCGGGATCGCGATCGCGGTCACCATCTACCTGGTCATGGTGCGCCGCGGGGTGGTCCGCTGGCTCGCCGCGCTGGCCATCGCACCGGTGCTACTCGACGCGTACCAGCTGAACGTCGAGGCCATGATCATGCCGGATGTGTGGTTCGAGGCCTTCATCGTGGGCGGCCTCGCCATGCTGCTCTGGCGGGAGAATCTGACCCTCCCGATGGCCATGATCGGCGGCGCGCTGCTCGGCGGGTCGGTCGGGCTCAGGCAGGTCGGCGAGGTCCTGATCATCCCGGCGCTCATCATCGTGGCCGTGATGGGCGGCGGGTGGAACACCATCGCGCGCCGGGCCACCGCGGTGACCATGGCGTTCGCCCTGGCTGTGCTGTTCTACCTGAGCGCGTCCTACGAGCTGACCGGACACTTCTGGATTTCGCGGTCCTCGGTCAGCCTCACCTACGGCCGGATGGCGGCCGTCGCGGGCTGCGCCACGCTGAAGCTGCCGGCGATCGAGCGCCCGCTGTGTCCGGACAAGCGCCAGCAGGCCGCTGGCCCTGACTGGCTTGACCACAGCGTCTATTCGCCACTGCGAACCTACGGCAACGTGCTGCCGCCCAGTCTGGCCAACAACCACGACAATCTGGTGGTCAATTTCAACCATGCCGTCGAGTCTCAGCAGCCGCTGCGCGTGATCCGCGCCATCGCGCGCGACTCGGTGAAGCTGTTCGCGCTGACCAGGGACACCAGCCCCGGTGACACGCCAATCGCGCGCTGGCAGTTCCAGAAGACCTTCCCGACCCAGGGGTACACGCCCTGGGTGACGGTGAAGAACGACAGGATCTGGGTGGACACCGGCACGCTCGCGTCCTCGTCGGTCTCCGAGCTCAAGCCGTCCTACGGCGGGCCGCCGCAGGTCGACAAGCCGATCGCCGACTTCCTGCGCGCCTACCAGCTGCACGGCGGGTACACCCCGGGTCCGCTGTACCTGCTGTGCGTGATCGTCGGACTGATCGGCTCGGTGCTCGCCTTCGCCAGGCGGCGGCTGAACCCGGTCCGCCGCGAGCTAGCCCTGGGCTGCCTGGCGTTCTTCATCACCGGCCTGCTCGTGCTCGGGGTCTCGGACGTGTTCGAGTTCACCTGGCGCTACCAGCTCCCCGCGCTGGTCACCCTCCCACCAGCCGGCGCCTTCGGGCTCAGTGTCCTGCTCCTTGCTCGCCGCCGCCGCGCGGCCGAGCCTGGTGACACCGTGTCCGAGCGAGCACCGGAGATGGCAACCCCGGCGCAGTGAAGCAGCTGCCTGGCGGCCTCGCGGCCTCGCGGGCCAGGATCGCTAGCCTGATCGCCGGATGGCCGCGGGTGCTGCGCGAGAACTGGCTGTTCACGATCGTGATGGCAGCCGGGCTCGCGCTGCGGGTGCTCGCCCAGATCGCCTACCGGCCCGCCTTGCTCTACATCGACACAATGAAGTACCTCTACAACGCCTACCCGGGCGCGGACCCGGTGGGCTACAAGGGGCCGCTCAAGCTGATTCTGGCCGTGGGCAACCTCGGCACCGTGACCGCCGTGCAGCACCTCCTCGGCCTGGCCATGGCCGTGGTCATCTACGTGATCCTGCTCGGGTACTCCTCGCCCCGCTGGCTGGCTGCCGTCGCCACGGCACCCGTGCTGCTCGACGCCTACCAGGTGCAGATCGAGCAGACCATCATGCCGGACGTCTGGTTCGAGGCGCTGATCGTGGCGGGCCTGGCGGTGCTGCTGATCAGGCGCGTGCCGATGCCGGGGATGCGGGCCGTGACGGCCGCCGGAGTGGTGCTCGGAACCTCGGCCACCGTCCGGCAGGTGGGCGAGATCCTGATCCTGCCCGGCCTGGCCTACCTGGTCGCCGTCGGTGGCCCGTGGCGCGACACCGTCTCCAGGCTGGCGGTCTTCTTCCTCGCCTTCATCGCGCCGATCGGCGCTTACATGGCGGGCTCGCTGCTGGTCAGCGGGCACTTCTGGCTGGACAGCGCCACGCCGAGCCTGTCCTCCTACGGCCGGATGGCCACCGCCGCCGACTGCGCCACGTTGCACATCCCTAGCTACGAGCGCCCGCTCTGCCCGACGGCAAGGCAGCGCGCCAACGGCATCGACTGGCTGGACCACGACACCGCGTCGCCGCTGAAGAGCTACGTCGCGCCGCCCGGCATGAACAGGTACTCGGTCATCGCCAGCTTTGACCAGCAGGTCATGCTGCAGCAGCCGGCCCGCGTCATCGCCGCGATCGCAGCGGACGGAGCCAACCTGTTCCGGTCGGGCAGAACCGCCGAGCAGGACGGCACCGCGATCTCGCGGTGGCAGTTCCAGACGTCCTACCCGTCCTACAGCAGCTGGGTGATGGTCGGCAAGAACGGCACGATCACGTTCGGTCTGCGGCTGCAGCCGGGCAGCCCGGTGATCACCAGGCACCGGCTCGATCCCTCCTACGGCGGACGAGCGCAGGTCGACAAGCCTGTCGCCAGCTTCCTGCGTTCCTACCAGCTGGGCGGCGGCTACACACCCGGCCCGCTGCTTGCGCTGCTCGGCCTGGCCGGCCTGGCCGGCTCGGTGCTGGTCCTGGCCCGCCGCGCGCCGCAGGCCAGGCACCAGGCCGCGCTCGGCTGTCTGCTCTTCTTCGGCACCGGGATCGCGGTCCTCGCGATCTCGGATGCCTTCCAGTTCTCCTGGCGTTACCAGCTCCCCGCGCTGGTGACGCTGCCGCCGGCGGGCGTACTCGGGATCACCGCGCTGCTGACCTACCTGCGCAGGCGCGGCCGGGCCGACACGGCCGCGATGAGCGACGACGTACCCGACGAACGCGGCCTGAGCCAGACGCCAACGGCGAGCGGAGTCTGACCGCCGGCGTTGCCTGACCGCCGGCGGAGCCTGACCGCCGACGGAGCCTGACCGCCAGCGTTGCCTGACCGCGCCTGACCGCCAGCGGCGCCTGACCGCCGGCGGAGCCCGCTCGCGGAGCCCTGTCGCTGGGGCCTGTCCCGTAGATCGTGGGACTGGGTCGCGGAGCCAGATTCTGATGGCTCTCCTTGCGGCCTGGCGCGGGCCGTCCCCGAGGCCGCCGACCGACCGCCGCGCCCTCTACCGCCCGGAGATGATCTTGATGGATGTGGCGGATGTCCCAGAATACGCAGTGGATGTGGCATCCATTCCACGGACACTCAGATGATCATGTGCGGTTTCGGGTGGTATGCGGGGATCCGGGCCGGGCGTGCTCGGCGACGAGGTACCCGACGACCGCTTTCTCAGCCAGACGCCGACGGCGAGCGGAGTCTGACCGCAAGCGGAGCCCAGCCGCGAACCGGGTCTCGCCGGGACTCTTAGTAAGGATCGGCGTGTGCAGCGCGCTAGCGGAGCCCGGCGAAGAGGTCGGTCTCCGGCACCGGCGCCCCCGTGTCGTCGCGCACCCTGACAAAGGTCTCGCTGCCGAACGCCGCCTCGACGACGTGGGGCGGGATCTTGCTGAACCAGGAGTCCTCGATCTGGCTAGCGTGCGCAAGCAGCGCGGCCCGCTTGCGGTCGAGCACCGGCCTGATGTCCACCTCGGTCGTGATCCGCGCCTCGGACTCGGCGGCCGCCCGCTCCTCTTCTTCCGTCATGTCCCACTCGGGCACATCCTCGCCGGCCTCGCGGAGCGCGTCGAACACGGCCCGCCAGCTGCCGCGCCGCATGGCCGACTGGTAGAGCTTCGCCGGGATGCCGGTGGCCTCCACCGCCGCGATCGCTGCGCGCGCCGCGTGCACGTGGTCGGGGTGCTGGTAGGCGCCATCCGGGTCGTAGCCGATCACCACCTGCGGCCGGTACTGCTCGATCAGGACTCCGATCCGGCCGGCCACCACGTCAAGCGGCACGTTGCAGAATGCCTCGGGCCGATGCTGGTACTCCCAGTCCGGCATCCCCGAGTCGTGGTAGCCGAGCAGCTCGAGCTCGGTGACGCCCAGGTGCTTGCAGGCCTCGCGCAGCTCGGCGAGCCTGGTCTGCGCCACGTCGCCGGTATCGTGGCCGTCCTCGCCGGGCTTGGTCCCGGCCGGCCCGTCGCCGAACTCGCCGTTCGTGCAGGTCACCACGATCGTCCTGACGCCCTGGTCGGAGTACTTGGCTAGGACGCCGCCCGTGCTCGACGCTTCGTCGTCCGGGTGGGCGTGCACGGCCATCAGGGTCAGCGGCTGGGTCATCCCAGTAATCTACCGGCTGCCACCGTCAGCCTGATCGCCCTGCTTACCGCCCTGCTCACTGCCCTGCCTACGGTCCTGCTTGCCGCCCTTCTCGCCATCCTGCGGGCCGGGCACCCAGGCCGTGCCGAGCGTGCCCGCGGCGGCTCGCCTGCCGAACGTGCCCCCGCCCCTCCCGCGCAGGATCTGGGCGAACCCCACCGCGATCAGCGCCCCGATCAGCGGACCGAGCAGGTACGCCCACCACGATGTCCAGTCGCCGAGCACCAGCGCAGGGCCGAGCGACCTGGCCGGGTTCATCGACGCCCCGCTCACCGGCGCGCCGATCAGGCCGGCCAGCGCGATGTAGCCGCCGACCCCGATGGCGGCCATCGCCCCGATCTGCTGTGCTCCCGACGCCGTGCCGAGTATCACGCTGACCAGCCCCGCGGTCAGCACGGCCTCCCAGACCATCGCCACCGCCGTGGAGATGCCGGGGCCCGGCAGGGTCAGGCCGGCGGCGCCCTGCCTGCCGACGATGGCGAGCAGCAGCCCGGTGGCGGCCACCGCGCCGGTCAGCTGGGCGACGATATACATCGGCGCCCGCCGCACCGGGAAATCCGACCTCAGCACGAACGCCATGGTGACGACCGGGTTGAGATGGGCGCCAGAGACCGCGCCCATGAACAGGATGATCGCGAGCACCATCATTCCTGGCGCGACCACCAGCGCCGACGACGAGATGGCATGCCCGCCGAACCTCGCGTTGACCATCGGGCCGCCGGCCGCCACCAGCACGAGCAGGAAGGTGCCGAACACCTCGGAGAACAGCCGGCGCCACTCGTAGCTGTCGTCAGCGAAGTCGAACTGCCTGGCCAGGGCGTTCGGCCTGCCGAGTGAGCGCAGGCCGACCTCGTGCATCTGCGCTGCGCGGACGGGCGCCGCGGGGTCGTCGGTCAACGGAGTACCTCGCCTTCAAGCCATCCTGTCGAGAATGCCGACGACGAGGTCCATCGGCGTGTGCGGGTGCAGGAATGCGAACCTGGCGGCGGGCTGGCCGTCCCAGGTCGTCGGCGGCATGAAGGCCACCTGCTGCTCGAGCAGGTCCTGCGCCAGGTGCTGGTAGTCATCATGCGCCCAGCCGCGCCTGCGGAACAGGACCACGGACAGATCGGGCCGCATGATCAGCTCCAGGTAATCGCGACGAGCGATCTCGTCGGCCGCCTGCCTGGCCAGGCTGATCGCCGACTCGATCGCGTCGCTGTAGGCGCGGGTGCCGTGCACGCTCAGCGAGAACCACAGCGGCAGGCCCCTCGCTCGCCTGGTCAGGTGATAGGCGTAGTCGGTCGGGTTCCACTCTCCTGGCCGGTCGTGGATCACCTCCAGGTAGGAAGCCTCCTGCGCGTGCACCGAGCGGGCCACGTGCGGGTCGCGGTAGAGCAGGGCCGCGCAGTCGAACGGCGCGAACAGCCACTTGTGCGGGTCGACGACAAACGAGTCGGCCAGCTCCACGCCGGCGTAGCGGTCCCTGACGGTCGGGGCGAACAGTCCGGCGCCTCCGTACGCGCCGTCCACGTGGAACCAGGCCCCGAGGCCGGCCGCTACCCGCGCCAGGCCTGCCAGGTCGTCGATGATGCCGGCGTTCGTGGTGCCCGCCGTGGCCACCACGGCGGCGATGGACCCCGGATCAGGGTCGGCCGCCACCGCCGCGACCGCGTCGGCGCCGGTCAGCCGGTGGCTCGGCGTGCTGACGACCAGTGCGTCCATCTCAAGCAGGCGCAGCGTATTGGAGATGGACGAGTGCGCGTCGGCGCCGACGAGCGCGCGCCATCGGCGCACCGGATCGGCCCCGGCCCGGCGCTTGGCCAGCTCGCGTGCCACGGCCACGGCTGACAGGTTGGCGGCTGACCCGCCGGAGACGAAGCACCCGCCGGCGCCGGGCGGCAGCCCGGCGCGATCGGCGATCAGGCGCAGTACCTGGTTTTCCGCGTGGATCGCGCCCGCGGCCTCCAGCCAGGAGATCCCCTGGATCGAGGCGCAGGAGACCAGCATGTCGAACAGCAGCGCGGCCTTGGTCGGCGCCGCCGGGATGAAGCCGAGAAACCGCGGGCTGTCCGCTGAGATCACCGCGGGCGCCACGGCCGACGCGCAGGCGCCGAGCACCTGGTCAGGGTCGTGGCCGTGCTCGCCGAGCAGGTCGCCGAGCACGAAGTCCAGGTCGGCGGGGTCGCGTGATCCCGAGTCGAGCGGCACGGGGTCCAGGCGCAGCCTGTTCTCCGCGTAGGCGAGCACCGAGCGGATCATCTGCTCGGTGACCCGGTCGACGGCGTGCATGGGCGAAACCTAGATCATCGCCGGGCACGGCGGCAACATCACTCCGGTTGGCCCTGCACCTGAAGCGCCGATGTGCCGTCCTCGTCGTCGGCGGAGTTCTGGGCGGCCGCGCTCTCCGCGGAGTCCTGGGCGGCCGCGTTCTCCGCGAAGTCCTGGGCGGCCGCGGCGTCCCGGCCGACCGCGCTCTCCGCGGGCGGCGCGGTGATCGCCGCGGCGATCTCGGAAAGCAGCGACCGCACGGTCGAGGTGGCCACCCGGTGCAGGATCACCCGGTCCAGGCTCGCCCCGAGCGCCGCAAGCGGCGGCCGGTAGACGCCGTCGAGTGCCAGCAGCGACTTCCCGTCTCCGGCAGGTGTCAAGGTAGTGTCCGCGTCCAGGGCGGGGAACAGCCCGCCGCCAGCACCGGTAGCTTCCCAGCGGAGGGTCAGCACGGCGCGGTCCTCGTGCCTGGCCAGGTCCAGCGAGCTGACCCTGACCAGCTTGGATATCCCGGGCGCCGCGCCGAACGGTCCGACCCGCACCAGCCCGGCCACCCCCGAGTCGTAGGCGTGCTCAGACGCCCCGGTCAGGCGACCGTCGCCGACCAGAGCCGAGAGCTTCGCACAAGCTACCTCAAAAGGGAGATTAACTCCCATTTCGGTATGGACAAACACGCTCACCAGTTAACCTGCGGCGAACGCCGGGCGGCCAGGGACGAAGGTCCCTTGCCTGGTCCCTCGCCAGCCGCGGGCGGCGGCGGCGGGTGGTTGTCATACTTGCGCGAGCAGGCTGGCGCGGCCTCAGCGCCCGCCGCACCGGCGGGAACGGCCGCCGACGAGCGAAGGCAGTGTGCGTATGGACCTGTTCGACCTGAGCGGCAAGACGGCGGTGGTGACCGGAGGCACCCGCGGCATCGGACTGATGATCGCCCGCGGCCTGCTGCAGGCCGGCGCCGCGAAGGTCTACGTCAGCTCGCGCAAGGCCGATGGCTGCGCGCAGGCCGAGGCCGAACTCGCCAGGTTCGGCGAGGCCACGGCAATCCAGGCGGACCTGTCCGCCGAGTCCGAGTGCCTGCGGCTGGCAGCCGAGGTCGGCGAGCATCTCCAGGCGCTGCACGTGCTCGTCAACAACGCGGGCGCCACCTGGGGCGCGCCGCTTGAGGCGTTCCCGGCGTCCGCCTGGGACAAGGTGCTCGACCTGAACCTGAAGTCACCGTTCCTGCTGACCCGGGCATTCCTCCCGCTGCTCGAGGCGGCCGGCACGCGGGACGACCCGGCCAGGGTGATCAACATCGGCAGCATCGACGGCCTGCACGTGCCCTCACTGCCCACCTACTCCTACTCGGCCAGCAAGGCCGGCCTGCATCACCTGACGCGGGTGCTTGCCAGGGAGCTTGGCCCGCGGCACATCACCGTCAACGCCATCGCCCCCGGCCCGTTCGAGTCCAAGATGATGGCCGCCACGCTGAGGTCCTTCGGCGACGCGATCGCCGCCTCGGCGCCACTGCGCCGGATCGGCCGGCCCGACGACATGGCCGGAGCGGCCGTGTTCCTGTCCTCGCGCGCGGGCGCCTACGTGACCGGGGCCGTGCTACCGGTCGACGGCGGCATCGCCACCACGGTGTAGCCATGGACATCAACGCGTTCCTGGCCAGCGCCTGCGAACTGCTCGCCATCCCGTCGACGGCCGATCACCCCGGCGAGCTGGCCAGGGCGCTTGACTTCGTGCTCGGCTTTGTCGGCTCGGGGTTCACGGTCGAGCGCTTCGAGTCAGCCGGCAAGCCGAGCGCCCTGGTTTACCAGGGCCCCGTGCGTCCTGCGTTCAAAATAATCCTGAATGCGCATCTGGACGTGGTGCCTGCCCCGGCGGGGCAGTTCAGTCCCCGCGTGGACGGGAACCGCCTGTACGCCAGGGGCGCCCAGGACATGAAGGTCTCGGCCCTGGTGCTGGCCCAGGTCTTCCGCGAGCGCGCGGCGAAGGTCGCTTACCCGCTCGGGCTGCAGCTCGTCACCGACGAGGAGGTCGGCGGCCGGAACGGCACGCTGCACCAGATCGAGTGCGGCGTGAGCGCCGACTTCGTGGTGATCGGAGAGCACAGCGGCCTGCGGATCGTAGCCGAATCAAAGGGCATGGTGACCGCGATCTTGCGCGCGACCGGCAGGGCCGCGCACGCCGCCTACCCCTGGCGCGGCGACAACGCGCTGGTGAAGCTCAATGCCAGCCTCGCCAGGCTGCTCGCCGCGCACCCGGTCCCGGCGGACGAGCAGTGGCAGACCACCATCAACCTGGCGCGGATCCAGACCCCCAACACGGCGCGCAACCAGATACCGGACAGCGCCGAGGCGTGGCTGGACATCCGGTTCCCCCCGCAGGACGAGCACCTGAACGGGCAGTCGCCCGAGCGGGTCGCCGAGTACCTGGCCAGCTTCTGCGAGCCTGGCGTCACGGCCGTGGTCGACCACGTCGATCCGCCGCACCAGGCCGACCGCGAGCGCCCGGAGATCCGCAGGCTGATGGAGGTCGCGGAGCGGCAGGGCTACCGCGGCGGTTTCCTGCGCAAGCACGGTGCCGCGGACGGCCGGTTCTACTACCAGCGCGGGATGGACGCGGTGATCTTCGGCGCGGGCGGCGACGGCCAGCACGGCCCGGAGGAGTACGCGGACATCGCCACCATCGCGCCCTACTACCGCGCGCTCACCGAGTTCACCGCGCGCCCCTGGCCTGAATAGCCCCGCTCCTGGCCTGAATAGCCCCGCTCCTGGCCTGCGTAGCCCGCGCCCCCTGGCCCGGCCCACGTAACCCGCGCCCCCCGATCTGGCCCGCGTAGCCCCCTCCACCTGGGTAGCCGCAACATCGTGCCTCGTTGATGTCGTGATTCGTGACATCAACGGTCCACAGTGGCGGTCGGACACCTACCGGCTGAGCAGGCGGGCGACCTGGACCTCGAGCGGCGTCTGGCAGGTCAGCCGGTTGTCGACGGTCAAGTGCGGCACGGAGGGCTCAAAGTCCGGGCGCATCCGGGCGGTGAACGCGTCGAACGCCGCGAGCTTCGCCGAGTCGCGGGCCGAGCCTCGTTCGGTCAGCCGCTTCCTGAGCGTGGCCGCGTCCGAGCGCACCCAGACCAGGCGCACGGTGCCACCGCCAAGCTCGGCCACCCACGACTGCCAGCGGTCGTCGTCACGGATCTGCTCGGTGAACGGAGCGCACAGCAGCACCGGGCAGCCCAGGCAGCGGATCTGCATGGCCGTCGCCGTCATGCCGCGGTACTCGTGCACCTTGACGTGCTCGTCGTACCACGGGCCCTCCCTTTCGCCGGGCGGGCGACGGACCGCCGCCAGCATGGCCGCGACGAAGGAGCCGTACATGGTGTCTTTGTCGAGCAGCGCGGGCACCGGATCCAGGGCGGCCAGCAGCATCGCGGCGACGGTCGACTTGCCGCCGCCTGGCGGCCCCGCCACCACCCACGCGGCCGCCGGGATCGTCATGGCCAGCCAGGCTACCTCGTCGTCCCCCTACCTAGTGAGCGTGCCCCTTCTGGCGTGCCTGGAGGCGCTTCAATGAGAACCTGGACCGCTGCGAAGATCGCGGTCGCGGCCGCGCTGCTCGTCGTCTTGCTCGCCGCCTGCGGGACCTTGGCCGACGGCCCACGGGTCAGGCTGCCCGCGCGTCGGCCCTCGGCTCTGGCCGTCGTCGGGGGCAACCTTCGGGCCGTCCGGCCGCAGGTCACCGCCCTGGTGCAGCGGTCGGCCCGATCAGGGGAGCACGTCGTGCTTGTCGATGCGGGCGAGACCGTCGACCCGTCGGTCTCCCCGGCCGCGCCGTCGATGCCCGCCCCGCAGCCGCCGAAGAAGCTCGGCGGGGATCCGACCCAGTTTCAGGTCGACCAGCACGTCAGCCAGGAGAAGGCCTACCGCGGGCGGCTCTCCGCCGACCGGCAGGTGCTTGCGAGGCTTCTGGCCGCGCGCCTGCGTGCGTGGGCCGCTGCGGTCAGTTCCCCGCTGCCACGCCTGGCACTGGCACCGCGCCCGGCAGCGAGCTGCGATGTACGGGCCGACCTGGCCGGTGCGGTCGGCTATTTTTCCAGCCTCCAGCAGGCTGGAGTGGCTCTGGGGTCGCGCAGGGTCATCGTCTTGTTCTGGCCGAGCGGCTGCCCTAGCTCGGTGGTTCCGCTGAGCGCCGAGAGCCTCTCCGGGACTACGGTCGTGCTCGCTGGCTTCCCCGGCGACCAGCGGCAGCAAGCCGAGTGGCAGGCCGACCTGCTCCAGGCCGGCGCCAGCCGGGCGATCGTCCTGGTGCCTGGGGCTTCGGCCGAGCTGAGCCCGGTCGTTACTCAGGCACTGTCAGGGAGAGCCGGGCCGCTGCCGACGGTCGTCAGGTTCGGGCTCGACAGTGCGCGGCTGAGCGCCGCGGCACGCGCCGCCCTGCTGATCCTCGCCCAGCAGCTTCGCACCACTTACGTGACCGCCCCGGCCACCGTGCTCGGCTTCGCCGACCCGCTCGGTAGCTATGCGCGCAACCTCAGCCTGTCGATGCTGCGCGCGATGGCGGTCCGGGACTTCCTGGTCAGTCATGGGGTCGCGCCGTCCAGGCTGTTCGCCGTCGGGTACGGACCCGGGCTGCCGGCCGCGCCGAGCGCGGCGGACGGCAGCCAGCCACTTGACCGGCGAGTCGTGATCGTGATCGACCCGGCCGGCTAACACCGTTGGCCGCACCGTTACCACTGGCGGGCGAATCTCAGCAGATCGGCAAGCGTCGCGTGCACCTCTGCGGCCACTCCCCAGGACAGGGCTACCCCGCTGCCGCCATGCCCGGTATTGTGCACGATCGGCACCGTTCCGCATGCCGACCGGCCCACCCGCACGAAGCTGCCGTGCTCGCTGTACGGCCTGACGCCGGCCAGGGCTACCTGCACGTCCGGCGAGTCGATCCGCAGCTTCAGCGAGCGCAGCACAGGTGACCGGGACCACATCTGCAACTCGTCGAGTAGCCGGCGGGTGTCGATCACCGTGGCGTCCCCGCTCGTCCGGCCGCGCTGCCAGAGCGAGCCGAACAGTATCCCGTCCTGACGTGGCGCGATCATGAACTCGTCGCCGCCCAGGGCGAAGTCCAGCGGCGCCTTGGGCAGCAAGATGGCCTGGCCGCGCACCGGCTCGATATCACGCGAACCGAACTCGAAGATGCTCCAGTACCCAGTGCAGTTGACCACGGCGACCGCGTCATCGGCGGATACCGCATCAGGCGAGCACATTCTGTCCATGAACCGCACGCCCGCTTGGGCGCAGCGCCTTTCGAGATAGGCCATGTAGATCGGCATGTCGATCAGCCACGTCCGGAAGTCCCAGACATAGGAGAAATCCCGGGGAAGGTCGAAGCGCCGGTAAGCGCGGACCGGCGTCAGACGCTGCAAGACGTCTGGAACCGGGACCGGCTCCCGGTACATCTCGATCATCCGGATCGGCCGCACGCCCGAGGCATCCACCGCTCCGATTCTGGAGAAGCAATCCCAGGACAGCCGGGTCCATTCGTCCATCCGGATGCCCGTCGAGGTGCCGAAGTACGGCAGGAACAGGGCGCATGCCGCATGCGACGACGGCCTGCGCCTGGCCACCGACCACACCTCGACATCCAGGCCCATCAACGCGAGGTAATAGGCGGTCGTCAGCCCGACAACGCCACGGCCCGCGATCACGATTGTCTGAGGCGATCCGCCCGCTGTTGTCACCTAGCTGTGCGCACCACCCGGAAGTCAGGATTGTTCACATAAGGCGACGTACCCCCGGCAAGTACCGCACACACTCCCTCTGCCGTTCGCATGCTCGCTCGCAGATTGGCGTCCTGGGTGTTGAACGCCATCGACGGCACGGCAAGGAATCTGTCCGGGCCGAACGCCAGCAGCTGATCCCAGGCCGGGCCCGAGCCCAAGCCGTCTTGCGCCGCCCTGATGCCCTTCGTCGAGATCGCCCAGGCCAGTCCGGCCGCATCGATCAGCGCGGGATGCGCGGTGTTGACGACGAGCGCTCCGTTCTTCATGCGTGCGAAGTCCCGCTCCGTCAGCTCATATGCCTCGCCGACGGCGAGACTCGGCCGGTGCAGCGAGATCGTGTCGGAGGTGGCCAGGAGATCATCTTTCGCCAGGTACTCGATGCCCAGCGCGTGCTCGAGCGGCTCATGTCGTTGCGGACCGCAGTACACTACCTCCATCTCCAGGCCGCACCGCGCGATCCTGGCAAGCCGACTTCCGATCCGGCCGAGGCCGATGATGCCCAGCCTGCGCTGGTATACGTCGGTGCCTGGAGCGCCCAGATCGCTCGGCGGCTGACCGGGCATCGCTATCCGCGACACGAACGGCCTGGACATGGCGAGCATCATCAGCACGGTGAACTCGGTCACCGACACCGCGTTTGTGCCCGGCGAGTTCAGGAACGCGATGCCAAGTTCCATCGCGCGCTGCCATCCGGGGACGTACGCCTTGTAATCCGTGCCCACCCAGGCAACGGCCTCAAGATGCGCGGCAGCCTCGAAGTGGGCCGCCGACGGCTCCTCGTACCCGCCGATCAGGTAGCCGCTCACCTCCGCAAGAGACTCGGTCAGCTCGCTATCGGTGAACGTGTCTTTCGGGATGTACCGAACCTTGAAGCCTCGGCTTGCGATGTAGTCCCGCGCTTCCTTCGGCACCAGTGATGTGCCGGTCACCAGGACTGTCTTCACTCCGACCGCCTTCTCAACCACATCCAGCTGGCCGCAAGGCACTGGATCTGCGGCGCCGCGGCTCGCCGGTTCGCGGGCCCTCAGCCCTCAGGCCACTCGCCGACGCCCCGCCAGCACAGCTCTCAGGATCTCGCAGCCAGCCTCCACCTGCTCTGTGTCGCGCATCAGCGCGATCCGGGCGTACTCGCGCCCGTTCTGCGCCGATTCCGCGCGCCAGAAGAATAGCCGTCCCGGCAGCAACTGGAGGCCGCGGCTCGCGCAGTCCCGGAGGATCTCCTCGCAATCAGGACCGAAACTGACCCATTCGACGCTCATTTCCTCATCGGGCGACATCGCCGGCACCACCCCACTGGTCCGCAGGGTGTCCTGCACGATCTGCCGGTTGGCGGCGACCAGGGTGCGCACGCGAACCAGTTCGTCCGCGCAAGGGCCGTGCGGATCGAGGAACCTCGCCAGCAACTCCATCTCGAAGGCAGAGGTATTGAGCAGGATCTCCTCGCAGATGCTCTCGACCTCGCGGGCGAGGTCCTTGGTGCAGGCGACGACGCTCATCTTGGTGTCGAGCAGCGACAGCACCTTGCCGGTGTCATCGATGATCAGGGCCGACGCTCCCCTGCTCTCCGCCTCGGCGAGCAGGTCGATGGCATAGTCAGGGATCAGCAAGCGGAAGGACATGTCCATGATGAGCAGCACGCCGTGCCCGGCGCACCAGTCGAGGAGCCTGCCGATGTCCTCGACGGACAGCCGGGCGCCCGTGGGGTTGTTCGGCAAGATGACGAACAGGCTGGTGATGCCCTGCTTATCGAGGTAGTCGAAGTCGGTGACCGGGCAGATCGCCTGCTCGGGGATGGACTTGACCGGCACGCCGTTCAAGGTGACCAGGGCAGCGAGGTTGTCGAAGGCCGGCTCCATAAGGTGGACGGTCTGCTGCCTGCGCAGCAGCAGCTTGGCGGCCAGGTCGACCGAGATCGACGCGGAATACAGCACGTGGCTCTGGCCATCGGGGTACTTGGTCGTCAACCTGGCCCCGAGGGCGTCGAGGAAGGCGAACTCCGAGTCGATCACATCAACGGTTCCCGCCGCGAGCAGCCTGTCGCAGACGTCCCGAAGCGCGCTGCTGGCCTGCTCCGACAGCCGCTGGCGGGCGTGCCCGTCGGCCAGGTTCACGAACTGCCGCAGCCCGCGTCGCTCGATGGCCGTCAGGTTCCTGTCATGCATCGACCGTCGCCTGCGCAGCCCTGGCTTTAGCGACGATGTGGTAGAGGGTGGTCCCGGTGAAGTTGCCCGTGTCGATGATCCCGCGCACCTCAACGCCTGGCATCCGATCGAGCGCGCCCACCGTACCGGCGAGGCTGCTCCTCTCCACCTGGGACTGCCACTGACACTGGTCCTGGAACTCGATAATCGCCGTAAAGTCGCCGCACGCACGCTGGCAGGCGGCCAAGGCCGACCGGAGTATCGCGGCCGTCGCCCAGCGCTTCGATGTCCTCACGAGTTCCGGCGAATAGCGGTCCCCGGCACCGAAGACCCGCTTGGCCACCAGCCGTCGCAGGCTGCGCATCTTAGGGTCGCCCGCCGACTTGTCCCAGGGCTTGGCTGCCACTGGCCCGAACGGCGGCGAGGTGAAGATGACGGTTCCTTCGCCGCGCGGCGCCTCTGCCCAGGTGCCGTCGCGACGAGAGTCGCCGCACCGGACGGTCGATGATATGGCCGGGAGATGCTCCCGACCCAGATCTGACCTCAGCATCGCTAGCAGGTCTTCCCGATGACGACCTTGTGGCCGCACGCCGGAAACGCCGATCAACGCAAGCGCGAGGACCCTGGACGGAATGGGATTCTTTAGCAGCCAATCAACGGTTATCCACTCGGGCAGCAAGGCTTCAGCGCGTGCGATATCAGCCGCTGAAAGCGTCGTCTTCGCCAGCGTCACGGCCGCCAGGATGGGATCGAGTTCGACACCGTAGAAGGAAGCGCCCAGCCGACGGGCCGCCAGGCCCGCACTGCCCGCACCGCAGAACGGGTCAACGATAACGTCAGGGACCGCGCCAAAGATATCCCAAATTACACAGGCCGTGGTCAGCGAATTAGTGGAGTACTTCGTCTGCAGCCATCTATCAACCGGGTCCTCGGCATCCGGGTTGTAGTCATTATCCGTATACTCATACCCAATATCTGCGAGGTACGTGGTACTTTGCGGCATCATTGCTTTCTATTTCCCATCCAAGCCCCCGTCGCTGCTAATTTTAGCACAATCAGAAGAGCAGGCCCGGCTACACGCCAGGTTTCTTTCTCGCAGCGCACACCTGAACCGGAAGTTCCAGGGTAGTGCCGAAAGGGTCAAGACACTCCCTGTAGGGGAGATAATCAAAGTAAATCTCCACGGCCAGGTTCCTCTTTTCGAGAGCATCGGCAAGCCATGTTCGGGACAGCCCGAAATACCGCCAGGTGCGCTCGGTAGTCCAGTTGAACGGGCAGCTCGCTACCAGCAGGCCGCCTTCGGCGAGCACTCCGGTAGCAGAGTCGACGGCGGCGCGCACTTCTTCGGGCGCGCGGAGCCTGTCGAGAAGCATACTCACCAGAACCAGGTTTGGGTATCTGGTTGAGCGGGTATCAGGCTTCGCCACATCTGTCGGCGGTCCTTGTTGGGCGACGCTTGCGATGACCGGCCGTTTGAGCGGCGGAGAACAAGCGTTTGCCTGCGCGATGAAAACGTTACCGAGCGGTCGCTTCCTGAACTCGGTCTGCGGCCAGCCGTCTTCGCTGGCACCGCACCGCACGGAATGGCCTGCGCAGATATCGCGGGCGCACCTGGCGAGGGTCGCGGAGAGGTCGAAGCCGATGACGGTGGCACCCGCGTGCACCGAGGCGATGTCGTAGACGGTCCGCCCGACGCCGCAGCCCATATCGACGACCATCGGCGCGGGGGTGCCGCTCGCCAGAAGCTCGCCGCGGCAGATATCGGAGATCGTCCGGTACAGGCCCTCCGACCGCCCGTCGGGCGGGATGCCCCGATCCGAACGCGATAGCTGAGCGCCGAATGCGTACTGCACATAGCGCGTCGCCATGGCCACGGAATCGTACTTATCGGAGAAGTCCTTGCTTGCGAAGGAGATCAGCCCGCCCTCGACCGGGTAGTAGCCGCCGCATTCGCAGATGCACGCATCGGGCCAGAAGGTGAGAGCGCCGCTGCACCGCGGGCACGCGAGCAGGTCCATGACCGCCGACGGGACGCCGATCCCCCCGCTGCGCGGCTGGCCGATCCCTGCGGAGGGCATCGCCTACCGCCGCCTTCGCACATCGGCCAGGACGGCGGCCGCGGTCGCCGTCGCGGGAGGCGCGGACGGATCCCCGTCGACCTGCCCCCGCGCGCTGTCGCGGACGATCTCGCTGGGCTCCTCGCTGGTGGCGAACGGCCTCAGCTCGTCCCTGGGAAATCCCGGCAACTTCCCCGCGGCCTGGATGGCCCGCGCCTGGACGATGCTGTCCTGGTGCCCGAGCAGGGTCCGGACGGCGGGGATCGCCCGGTCGTCGCCGAGCTCGCCGATCGCGAACAGGACGTCCTCGAGCAGGAAGGGGTCGGCCGCCGGGTCCTCGGCGTAGGAAAGGAGCGTATCCAGCCCGGCGATCACCCCGAATCGCCCCATGAGGTAGGCGAACATCGCGCGCGCGTACTTGGTGCCGACCGAGAACTGCTCGATGAGCATCGCCTGGAAGTCCTCGCTGCGGGCAAGCAGGTCACCGGCGAGCCCGTTCAGCGACCAGGCGGCATCCTCCCTGACCGACCCGTCGAGATCCTCGCCCGAGCGGATGAAGTCTTCGATCGCCGGCAGGCAGTTCGTCGCGCGGATCAGGCCGATCGAGGTGAAGCACGCCGAGCGTAGGCTGGCAGGCGCGCTCCGGTCAAGCGCCGTGTTCAGCAGCACCTGCGAGCCGCGCCGCGCACGCAGCTTGCCCAGGGCCAGCGCCGAGACCATGTCCAGCTGATCCACCCGGTCCGCCAGGAACCTCTCCAGATACGGCACCGCATCCGCCTGCCCGCGCACGCCCAGGGTCCAGACCGCGTTCACGACCTGCGGCGACCCGTCGTCCCCGGCCAGCAGGTCGAGCAGCGCGCGGTCATCGATTCCGCCGAGCTCGGTGTAGGGCTGCGGCGGGTACTTCTCGCGCCAGTAGTGCATCTCGTCCACGATCCGCGGCGGGATGTCGGGCGAGCACTTGTCGGCGATCGCCAGCAGCGCCGAGATCAGGTCGTAGTTGAAGGACATCTCGCCGAACTTGTACTCGTACAGTGCCTCGACCACGCACATGTCCACGAAAACCGGGTCCACATGCCACGCCGTCTGGATGCACTCCGCCGCCAGCACCCGGTTCTTGAGCCTGAGCTGCTCGACCAGCTCGGTGGCATCGGCCTGCAGGCCGGACAGGAACACGATGCTGTTGCGCCACTCCGGCTTCGTCGACAGGTCAGCCACGTCCTCGGCGGTCACCTCACCGCGGTGCAGCCGACGGTGCAGCGCCACCGCCGCCAGGAACTCCTGGACCGAGTAGTGGACGAACCGCAGCACCCGGCCGTCGAACCGCAGGATGCCGTCGCCAACGAGCTGGCGCAGGACCTCCACCCCGTCCACCGTGGACGGCAGCAGATACTGGCTGACCATCTCGGTCATCATCGGCCGGATGACCTGCTGCGCCCGCGGATAGTCGAACGTCGCCGTCCGGTTGGCGCATGCGTACGCCAGCTCGGCGACGACCTCCATCTTCGCTATGTACGAGACCTTGGGCAGCACGTACTTCGTCTCGTCCCGGTCGCCGATCAGCGCGTAGACGAACTCGCGGTGCAGGCTGATGTGATCCGCCGAGATCACCCCGTCCTCGGAGAAGGCCTTGAGCACCATCCGCAGCACCAGCGGCGAGCTGCACAGCTCGATGGTCTGCTCGTCCATCTGGCCGAGCAAGTCCTCTGCATCAGCCTCCAGGCCCGCGATCGCCTCGCGAACCTCTTCAGGAGAAAGGGGTGACACCGCGTACTCGGTGCTGCCAAGCAGCGACCGCGTCGGCGTATCCTCCGGCCTGGCCAGCACGGCGAGATGGACATCCGGATACCGCCGCCGGATCACCCAGAGACTGGAGTCGAAGGCGGACCTTGCCTCGTCGCTCTGGAGCGCCTCGAAACCATCGATGATCAGCGCGACTTTCCCCAGGGCCAGCCCTCTTTCCAGGTCTCGGCGGCGAAGCCATTCGCTCAGCGCCTGATCGAGGAGCTGCTCCTTGGGGTTGTAGGCCGAAAGGTCGATCCGAAGAGCCAGCGGCGTCGCCGACCACTGCACTGCGGTCAGCGCCGCGACGCTGCTGCGACCCGATCCCGACTCCCCCTTGACAAATATTCCCTTAGTGGCGTCGGCAGACGCCAGCGCTTCGGCAAGCGTCACCTTCATCGAGCTGACCTGCTGATCCAGCGAAGCCGGCACCAGCCGTACCTGGCCGACGTGCCACATCGGGTCTTTCTCGTACTGCGCCATGATGAAGTCACGCTGCGCCCTGGCGATATCCCTCAGCCGACCCACAATCTGCGGTCTGAGGAGCCCGTAGCCCAGCCTGCGGATCCAGACGTAAGAGGGAGGAGCAGCAAGCTCGCCGACGCTGAACCGGCGCCGCCATTGCCGGACCAGGTAGGCCGCACCCTGAACGGCCAAGATGATGACGCCGACGATAACGCCGCCGAGCACGGCAACATCGAGCTTGTCCACCGTTTGCGCCGATCAGTCGTCTCAGTTCAGGCTGCCGGAGTACGGCGTTTGCGGCATTGTATATGACTCTCATGCGGCTAAGTACCTTCGGGATTGACTGTCTACTTTCTGTCTGTTGCCGACCCGGCCGCGCGTTCGGGCCGCTCGCCGTCACTGGCTGAGCAGGACGGCGAGGGCGCCGTTGGTGGCGCGGATGAGCTGGTGGTGGCCGATGCCGGCCGACTCGTGAGCGAGCGCCCAGGCGATCACCGTGTCGGCCAGCGCGGCCTGCGACATGGCGGCCTTGGCGCGCAGGTCGTCCCCGAGCGTCTGGTCGTGGCGGCGCCTGCTCTGCTGCGCCGCGCTCTCCGCGCTCGCCACCGCCTTCGGAACGCGGTGGGACAGCAGCACGAAGCCGACCGCGACCAGCGACGCGGACAGGCCGGTCAGGGCCAGTGCCTGGATCGAGGCCGACCAGACGTCCGACCCATTGGTCACCATCAGGTAGTCAAGCCGCAACGCGAACATCCCGACGAACCCGGCAGCAAGGGCGCACCCGAGCACGGCGGCGGCCGTGCGTCGGCGCTTGTCCACGAACAGGTCGAGCAGCCACATCGCACCGCCCAGGGCAGCGCACAGCAGCACGGCGATGAAGACCGTGGACACCTGGTTGAGCCCGAACGCCTCGGCGCTCCAGTACGCGGGCAGCGCGTCGAGCACGGCCAGGACGATCGCGAGCACGGTCCCGAGCCGGCGGTTCACCTGCTTGTGCGGGCTGGCCTTGTGCCGCTCGGCGACGGCGCGCGCCTGCGCCTCCCGGCCTTCCTTGGCAGACTTCGCGGCCGCCTCGTCGAAGTGCTCGGCCCTGGCGCGGTCATGTCTTGCCTCATGGAACTGCTCGCGCGCGAGCTCGGAGTCGGTCAGCAACTCGCCGATCAGGCTCATCATGGCCGAGACGGCGGGATCATCAGCCGACGACGCCGGCGCCGCCGGCGCCTTCGCTGCCTGAATGCCAGGTAGTTGCCCCGAGTGGTTCGTTTGGGTCACTCTGTCAATAGACACTTCGCATCTCCTCTCCTTCGCTGGCCCAGGTAGGGGGAGCGCCAGGAATGGCAGCTAGGCGCCTGCGCGCCCGGCAGCAAGGACAGGACCGTGAGCGTGCGTTCTGCCGACCGATATTTGCGCTGGCTCTACGTCCAGGCTTCGCAGCGGCCGGACCTCAGCCTGCTCGCCCGCGTCGCCGGGGCGATCGCCGCGGTTGAGCACCCGCCGGAGGACCTCGCCGGGATCGTGCACGACGAGCTCGCCATCGTGCTGGCCGCGCTGGACGAAAGGCGGACCGAGGCGGCCATCGCCATGGCCAGGATCCGGCCGCGGTCGGCGGTACTGGTCGAGGCGCTTGAGCATCCGGAGCTGCGGACGGCCGCATGCGCTGGGCTTGCCCGCCAGCTCGCCGACGCACAGGTGCGCAAGCGCTACCTTCAGCTCCTGGCGTCGGCCGACCCCGGTGCCGTCGCCGACGCCTTGCTCGCGCTCGGCACGCCGCTACCACGCGACCGGTCAGTGGCCGAACCGTCGGCCCAGCTCGTACGCGACGCCACTGGCGAGGTGCTCGCCGCCGTTGTCGGGCTGCTTAAGCACGCGGATCCGACCGTCGTGGCCGCCGCGCTCGCCGCGCTGGAGCGCAGAGAGCTCTCCGACGAGCTGGTCGGAAGAGTGACCGAGCTGCTGGGGCGGGAGGATCGCGCGATCGTCGATGGTGCCCGGCGCGCCCTGTCCGGCCAGGACATCCCCGATGACCTGCTGGACCAGGTCGCCGGGCTGCTCAGCCACCGCTCACCGGTCGTCGCAGCCAGCGCCACGCTCGTCCTGTGCAGCAGAGAACTGCCCGAACCGCTGCTTATCCGCATAGCCGCCCTGCTCACGTGCCACGACGGCCCGGTGGTCGCGCGGGCAGTGTCGATACTCAGAGGCCAGGAACTCACCACGTCGCTTGGTATAGGTCTCGTGCGCCTACTGGCCGACGGCGACCCGCTGGCGGTCTGGGGAGCGCTTGGCGTCCTGGGGAGCAGGCAGCTCAGCGGCCCGGTCGTCGAGCAGGTGGTGGCACTGCTGCGCCATGCCGATCCGCGGGTGCTCGGCAACGCGCTGCGCGTGCTGGCCGACCGGGAACTGGCAGCGACGCTGCTCGACGAGATCGCTCTCCTGCTCGAGAACCGCGACCCGCTCGTGGTCGCCGACACGCTTAGCCTGCTGCGGGGTCATCCGCTGCCCGAGGACCTGCTTAGCCGAATAGTCCGCCTGCTCGAACATGAGCAGCCGTCCGTGGCGAGCGGCGCGTCCTCGGTGCTGGCGATGGCCGATCTTCGGGCCGATGTGCTCTCCGGTGTCGTCAGCGGACTTGACCACCCGCACCCCGCGATTGTCTCCCGCTCACTTGCCGTGCTTAAGGGTCAGCCGCTGCCACCCGAGCTCGAGGCAAGGATCGCGAGACTGCTCGGACATCCCGACCCGCTCGTCGTCGCAGCGGCGCTCGACCTGCTGGCCGACCGGCCGCTGCCCGATGGGGTGCTCACTACAATCGCCGATCTGCTCGGCCACCCTGACGACTCGGTGGCCGTCGGCGCTCTGTCGGTGCTGTCGTCTCGCCCGCTGCCCGACGACGTGCTCGTCCAAGCGGCGCGACGAATGCTCGGCCGAGATAAGGACGGGCGGGCGCTGTCTAGGCTGCTGAACGGGCAAATCATGCCTGCCGCGCTAACCGCCCTGCTCAGCGACTGGCTCCGTGCCGACCCGCCGACGCGGTGGGTGACCGCGGTCGAGCTCGCCTGGCCGCGCGAGGACGCCATCAGGCTCGCTGCCCAGGTACGGGCCGCGGCCGCGGCCACCGCCGTGCGCCGGACGCTGGCCTTCGACGGCCTTGTGGCCGCGGCCGCCCGGCGGTGGCTCACCGGCGAGCCCGAGGCCGACTGGTCGCGGGCGGCTCGCCAGGCACTCGACCAGCTTCCACCGCCTGCCGCCGCGCCGGGGTGACCGGCTCAGGCGGGCCTTATCCCTACCAAGGCTCGTGACAGCAGTCGCTACCGACTCCGCTACCAAGCCGCACACAACAGGCAGTCCAGATGATCGTGGTACATCAGGAGAGACTGTGAAGGACTGGGTGAACGTCATCGAAGCGGTGGCCCGGGCACTGGCCTATGACCGGTACGAGCCGGGCACCCAGGAGAGCGCCGGGCAGTCCATGCTCGCCATCGTGACCGGCGTCTCCGCGCCGCGCCTGCGGCACAGGTTCGAGCGCCAGCACCAGCCCGGGCTTGGCCACGAACCCACCGCCGAGCCGCTGGTCCACCCGTACAAGGTGCCGCTCTACCTGCTGGCACGGCACATCGTGGACATCGCGGCGGCAGCCGTGGCAGGGTGCACGCCCCAGGAGCTCGCCGGTCTAGGCGAGGAGGAGCGGGAGCGGCACCGGATTACCGGGATCGTCGCCGTCGCAGCGCTGTCGACACAACGGCCGCAGGGGAGGCTATCCGGTGAGCTGAACGGCGAAGCCCGCGATCTGATGCGGCCGTTCCGCTCCGGCAAGTGGCCGACTGCGCTCGACCGGCTTGCCGCGCGGACCGCCCAGCTGCACCGAGTGATGCTCGCCGCCGATCACGATCGCAGGCACGCCTGGCGGGGCGTGGACCAGGCCGACCGGATCCTCGCCGAGGCGCTTGCCGCCGCACTGGTGGGCGGCGCTGCCGACGAGACCGGCGTCCCGCCGGAGCGCTGGCTGTTCCCGTTCCACATCTTCTGCAAGCTGGCGCTGAGTGCCGCGCGAGACGGGCTTGTCGCCATCGAAGACTGGCTCGGGATCGAGTTCAAGCCTCCGCCGCGGACCCCGGAGCGTGAGGTCGACCTGATGGTGCTCGTCGCCGGGCAGGCCGGCAACCTCCACCAGGGCTGCCGGTGCAAGGCCGGCATCGACCCGCGCGTGGTCGCCTTCGTGCCGCGGGGACCGTGCCGACAGGCGGATCACGACCTGAGGAACTGGCTGCCCGGCCAGCCCAAGCCGGGCGGCGGGGGCGGGCGGTATGCCGAGACGCTCTGGGGCTGGCTCCGGCGCTGGCTGGGCGGTTCGAGTACTAGCCGCGCGCCGGACGGCCGACCCCGGCTGCGTCCCAACGACGTTGCCGGCAGCGTGCTCGCCAGGTGCTGGCTGCCGACGGACCGCGGCTACGGCGGCCCGCTGCTGCTGTACGACCGCATCCTGCCCGAGTACTGCCAGAACTGCGGGCAGCCCGCCCGCCCGGTCACGACGGTCCAGCCGGACGGTCACGCCGCCGTCGGACGGGCCAGCTGCTGCGCGAACCCGCGGCGGGTCTACCGCTGCGACTTCGTCGAGCGGGCCGGCAAGCGGGTCCTGCGACCCAAGCTCGGCCTGGTCGTCGCGTCCGAGCAGGGCGGCGCCGGCTACCGGTCCACCCAGGCGCTCGGCCCGCTGTGGCTGTGCGCCGCGACCGGGCGGTACTTCCTGTCGCCCGAATACTGCCCCGACTGCCAGACCGAGGCGGCGACGGACCGGCATGAGCCAGTCGGCCATGGATGGGTGCTGCTGCCGCTCGCCGACGCGTGGCAAGACCTGCTCGACACGAGGCACCCGGCGGCACCGGCAACACCGGTCCAGCCCGCAGAGGAGACGCCGGTCAGCAGGGAAGAGCTGATGTTCCTCGAGCAGGCCATCGGCGAGATGGGTCCCGATTACGCCTGCGTACTGCGGACGTCGGCGGACGCGTGGGATGTCGCCGAGCGCTGGTCGCGCGACGAGATGGACCAGTTCTGCGCCATTGCCGGAGAGCGCGGGCTTCGGTTGCTGTTCCGATGCAAGCAGGAGGCGGAGGCATTGCCGCCAGGAGAGCGCGGAGAGTCGCAAGGGGAGGATGGAGATGAATGAGAACTATGCCCGGGCACTGCTCCAGCAGGCCGCGATTTTCCTTGATAGCGACCCCGGAAGTCCAGGGTTCCTCGAGCGCTTCGCCGCGACCGTGGGTGGCAGCCCGCCCGAGGCGGCCCGCGCGCTCGACACGGCGCTGACGGCCAGGAACCTGGCCGGGACGGCCAGGTTCGCGGTCGGCGCCGGCGACGTGCGGACCGAGACCACCTCGTCAGGAGCGCACCTGAGCGTCGGCTTGCTGTCTGAGGGCGACGATCACCTGGCGGCCTCGGTGCGCGTGGTGGATTCCGACCGGACGGCCCTGGCCGGCGTCGCGCTGCGGGTCACCGACCACGACGGGCACCGCGCGGTCGTCACGGACGAGGCCGGCCGGGCGAGCTTGAGGGCTACGGGTGCGAGCGTGTTCATCCAGATTGGTGACTTCGGCGAGGTGGGCGGCCGCGGCGAGCCGGCGGGAGCCGTCGTGCTTCCGCTGCGGGCGGCAGTCCCCGCAACGACCTATGTGCTTGCCGCCGCGGACCAGACGGCAGAAAAGTCGGCCACGGAGCCCAGCAGGTGGCAGACCGAGGCCGGCGGCGTGCAGTTCACCTGCCTGAGCCGCATGGGCGGCTCCGACCTGACCCTGCTGCTGCGCGAGGATCCGCCCGAGGTGGCGGCGGCCGCCGCCGGGACGCACGGCGTGCTGTTCCGCACGTGGGGCAGGGCCGGCTCCGCGCGGCGCTGGATCGTGCCGCTGGCGCCTGGCCCGCTCGGCTTCACCGGGGCCCTGTACGGCACCGACGAGGACTGGCTGCATGAGTCCAGCGTCCAGGTGTACGGGGCCGACGAGATCGCGGGCGAGCTCGGCGACCCGGAAGACGACGAGGCCGGGGCGGTCCTCGCCCGCAGCGTTCGGCACGCCGACGCTCTACACGCATGGCGGGCGATGAGCAACCGGATCACCCACGAGCGCCAGCGCGCCACCATCAGGGCCGCGCTGGACCGGCACGGCACGTCGACATGACGGGCACCCTGCGGTACGACCCGGACCTGTGGGCTCACGACCTCGGGCAGTGGTGGACACCGCTGGCCGCGCTGGCCCGCGGCGCCGACGGCGCACCCGGCGACTGGCTTGAGGTGCTCGGCGTCGGCGAGTTCTTCGACCATCACCTCCTCGTCCAGCCGGCCCTGCTGACCCCGTGGATCTGCCTGGCCTCGTCGGCGGTCTGCGCGGCTAGCGCGTGCCGAGCCGCTCACTTGGCCAGGACCGCGCCGCACACCGCCGACTGGCGCGATGCGACCGCCTCGACGGTCCTTGCCTTCGAACTGGCGGTCCAGCTCGAGCGGCACCGCTGGTCGGGCGGCACCGTCGGCTCGGCCCGCACCTCGTCGGGCGAGCTGATATCGGCCGGGCGGGCCGCGCTCGACCGGGCCGGGCATGCGAGGCCCGCGGCCGACGGCACCGACGCCATCGCGCTCGTGGCCGGCTGGCTTGCAGTCGACAACCACCCCGCGCCGAGCGTCCCGGCCGAGCCGCCGGCCCGCGGTACCCGCCCGCCCGCGGCAACGACTCCCGACGGGATCCTCGCGCGGATCGCCCGCCAGGCGCAGCGGCGCGTGCCAGACCTGGACCCGGTGATATGGGGTACGGCGCACCTGGCCGGGCGGCTCGCCCGCGGCAGGATCGACGACCCGCCGGCGAGCGGCCCGGCCGAGCCACCCGCCAAGGCGTCGGCCAAGGTGCTGCTCGTCTCTGGCCACCACGGGCAGCTCGGGCGATTCGAGGCCCGCCGGCAGCACTCGACGCTGGCCGCGCCCGCCGCGCTCGCCGTTCCCGACCTGGCCAGGCTCGCGTTCGTGGTGCCTGAAGCCGACTTTCTCGAATCGGTCGCCGACGCGCTGGCGGCGGCGTGCCGGCGCGACGGTACCAAGTCGCTCGCGCGGCCGGGCGAGATCGTCTCGTGGAACCTGTTGCTTGCCGAGGACGGGCACCCGCTGGCGCAGCGCCGGGTCTCGGGCCGGTCGGCTGGCCTCGGCGCGTACGTGGCCTTCCGATCCTTGTCCAGCCCCGGCATCTTCGCCGAGCGCGACGTTGCCTTCAGCGGCCAGGTCGCACGCGACGGGACCCTGGGCGAGGTGCAGGACGCCAGGGCCAAGATCCGGGCCGCGGCCCGGCACGGCATCCGCCTGGTGGTACACCCGAAGGGACTCGCCTGGCTCGATCCGGGCGACACGGTCGAGCTTGAAGGCGTCACGTCCGCCGAGGACGCCGTGATCACGGTGACAAGGCAGCTTCATGACCTTCGCAGCTACTTGGAGGCCGCCTGTCGCCTGGTGACGCCGGAGCCGTGGATGCAAGCCTGGCTGGACCGAGAAGGCTCCGCCGTGCAGCCGCCCATGCTCGAGGTCTTGTGCCGCCCGATCACGGAAGACGAGACGGCGGGCTGCGTGGCGGACGGCGCAGGCGCAGCTGATCTGGCTGCGGCATGGGGTCCGACGTCCGCGGACCGGGCCGACGACGCGGCGGCCGCGCCGGGCACGGCGGCCGTTCAGCCGTGTGCCGCGCACCTGCTGGCCGAGACCTACCCGGACGTCTCCTTCGCGATCAGCGCCGACCCTGGCGCCGGCTGCACCGTCACGGCCAAGCGGATAGTCGCCGAGGCCGCCAGGGTCGCACTCGACTCGCTGAGGGCCGTGGAGCCGAACGCGAGCAGTACGGCGATCACCCTGCCGTTCTACCTGCCGGTCAGGGAGCTGCCAGACAGCTGGGAACACCTCGTGCTGGGCGCTGTGGACGCGGTTCCCGCCCTCAGCGACAAGCTGGACGTCACGGCCGCGCTCGCGAAGGCCCTGCGCGGCGTGACCAGGGGCGGCTACCGCGCCCTCGTCGTGGTCGACGGGACCGATCGGACCGAACCGGCAGACTCCGAGGGCGGGCAGCGCGCGATGTCCGACCTCGTCGCGCTGATCGCCGGCAGCGCGGCGGCGGGCGGGCCGACCTGGCAGCCGACCCTACCGATCCAGCTCGTTCTCTGCGGCCGGGCCGACAGCCCCGCGCACCAGCAGGCGGTGGCATCGCTGCGCCGGCTGAGGGGCGGGCCGACCGGGTCTGTCGCGGCCGTGGAGCTCAGGCCGCTCGGCGACCGTCAGATCGACCGCTTCCTTGCCGCGTTCGGCCTCCCGCCGCCCTCCGCCGACCTGGACCGGGACCTTGCCGCCAACCCGCTGCTGCTGGCGCTCAGCGTCGTCGCCGGCCATTCCTCCAGCGACCGCGGCGCGGCCGACCTCTTCGACCGGGGCCTGGACGTCCTGCTGGGCGCGGACCGGGACCAGCGTGCGCCGCTGGCCGAGGTGGCCTTCCGCGCCGCCATCTCGACGGGCCATCCCGCCGGGGAATTCAGCATCCGCGACATCGCGACGCCGGGATCGACCGCGGAGGTCGATGCGGCACTGCTCGAGGGTGACACGGATCGCGCGCTGACGGCCGGGCTCGATAAGCGCGAGCGGACTGCCGTCACTAGCGCGGTACAGGTCACCCACCTGCTGACGAAGACGCCGGCCGGCTGGCGGTTCTTCCACGACCGGGCGTTCGCGTTCCTGGTGGCCGACCGGATCGCACGGAGCGCTGCGCAGGCCGCGTCCGACGCCACGGCCTCGGACGACGTCGTGTTCGGCGTGCTCGGCGACCATCTGGGCGATCCGGCCTGGGCCGAGGTCGTCGAGGCCACAGGGCGGCTGCTCGAACTGCACGGCACCGCCGAAGCCCGCGGCGCCGCCGAGCTGCGCGGCACCGGCGACCTCAGCACCGCGGCCGATCCCGGCTAGCTCTCCGCGGGGGTCGCCGACTGCCGGGCGATCTGTATGCACTCCGCGATCCACTGCTCGCCGTCCGGCCCGGCCGGGCGCATGAGCCTGCACTCCTCGACGACCAGCGACTCCCAGGCACCTCCGGCCGCCACAGCGTCGGCCTGGTCGGAGAAGGCGAGCGCGGTCAGCTGGTCGCGAGCCCCGCCTGCCCGCTCACTGCGCACCCGGGCGCGGCAGCAGGTCAGGCACTCGCACCGGTCCGCCACGAGCACAGCCCCCGCGATCGCCATGACCAGAACCACGCCGAGCACGACCGCCTCGATCAGCCGCAGTGGTGCCGGCGGGCCGCCGCTGAGCACGCGCAGCGCGACCAGACCTGCGCACAGCATGCCGACGGCGATCGTCATGCCCGCGGCGAGACCACGCCGCGCGGGCTGGCGGCGGTGCGCCCACACGACGACCGCGCCCAGCGTGACGGTGGCGGCGGCGAACACCAGCCGCCCGGCCCAGGGCAGCCCCCAGCTCAGAACGAGCGCGGCTGCCACGGCAACCAGCAGCAGGACTCCGGCGGCGGTCGCCGAGCCCCAGAAGCTGCCGCGTAGCTCGCCCCTCGGATCATGAACGCGCCTGACCTGCTCGTATCCGATCTCGGTATCCCTCGCGACGCGGGCAGCCCGGTCGGCGGCGGCGGCCGAGTTCCCGGCAAGGACCGCCCGATGCCGCGCCTCCGACAGCAGCCGGGGAGCATGCGGCTGCGACCTGAGCAGGACGTGCAGCGCCTCCGCCGGGGTCGGCGGCCTGGTCAGCCTGCGGTCGATCGCCGCCGGGAGAGCCATGGGCATGCTGGCGAGTTCGTCGGGCATCGGATGCACCTTCGCTGACATGGCCACCACCTGCTGGTGGCTTGCCAGATCGGTAGGGAGAGCCGCCAGGTGCTTCAAATATCCGTCACCCGACCGATGTCTTCGCGTGCAATTTTCAGCAGCATTTGTAGTGCAAGCGGTGCTGAGTCAGGCACCGGAACTCTCGACAAGATCGACCGGTCCGGCCGCGCAGCGCGGCGCGGCACTGCGGACCGCACCACCTACCCCGGCTCGGCAAGGAAGTCAGATGGATACGATCGCGCCGATCCGCCCGGCCGTGCAGCGTCCGCTCCGCATCCCGCTCGCCGCGGGCCCGAGCGCGGCCGCCCAGGCCCGCGCTCTGGTCAGGGAGGCCATCCGCGCCTGGGAGGTGCCCGTCGACGCGCAGGTCGCTGAACTGCTCACCAGCGAGCTGGTGACCAATGCGATCAAGCATGAGAAGAGCGAGACGATCAAGCTCTTCATCACCTGCTCATGCGGCCACCTGCGGGTTTACGTCCACGACAGCTCGCGAAGCGCGCCGGTGCCGATCGACGCGCCAGTCGACGCTGAGACGGGCCGCGGGCTGATGCTGGTCGCCAGCCTGTCGACCGACTGGGGTCACTACCGAACACCGGCCGGCAAGGCCGTGTACTTCACGCTCGCCTTCCAGATCGACCCCGACGACCTAGCAGAACGCACCTCGAACGGCCACCGTGGCTACCTCAGGTGATCTCGCCGTCCGCGGCGGTCACTTGGACGCCGCGGTGCGCAGCGCAGCCTCGCGCGCGATGTCCGTTCGGGAGTGCACGCCGAGTTTCTTCAGAATGTGCGAGACGTGAGTGGCGACCGTGCGCCTGGACAGGAAGAGCTTCGTGGCGATCTCCGGGTTGGACATGCCGTCTTCCACCAGGGCGGCGATCCGCGCCTCGGTCGGGGTGAGGCTGTCCCAGCCGCTGCGGGCCTGCCGGTGCTTGGCCCGGGGGCCGCGCCGGATGCCGTGCCCGCGGAACGTGGCCTTGAGCCTGGCCGCGTCGGCGGCCGCGCCGAGCGATGTGTAGATCTCGCCAGCGGTGGTGAACGCCGCCCGCGCCTGGTCACGGTCGCCCGCCCTGACGAACTCCTCGGCCGCCGCCTCCAGGGCCCCGGCCCTGCGCAGCGGCCTGGATGCCTCGCGATACCGGTCGGCGGCCGCGAGCAGCGCGGCGGCGTCGTGGCCGAGCAGGCCGCGGCAGTACAGCGCGTTCGCCCGCCTGCGGGACATTTCCGAGTCGGCCGCGAGCGCGGTGCTGTGCCCGGCGAGCGCACGCGCGGTGCCGATGTCCCCGATCGCGACGGCCAGCCGCACCGCGTCGGCCAGCAGGTCCTCGATTTCCTCAAGCTCCTCGGAGTTATCAGCGAAACCGGCCGTCAGCACGGCAAGTGCGTCCGGCAGCGCACCGTCATGCTCCCGGTCGAGGCTGCGGGCAAGCGCCAGCGCGGGGACGATCCGGTTGCCGATCCGCTCGGCGTGCGGGGCAGCCGTGGCCAGATGACGGCGGGCCTGGTCGAACTCGCCGCGGTGGAAGCAGATCACGGCGGCGACGCCGAGGTCACAGCAGTTCGCCGCTGGCTCCTTGAGGTCCTCGTGCAGTGCCTGAACTTCCGCCATGGCCTCGTCCCACCGGCCGGTGTCGAACAGCATCTCGCCGAGGGCGCTATGTGCCTGCGTCAGCCTGACCAGCGTGCCGGCCTGCTCGGCGAGATGCCGCGCCTGCCTGGCGGTGGCCAGCGCCTCCTCGTACCTGTCCAGGTTGCTCAGCGTCACGGCCTTGTTGATCTGCAGCAGCAGCCGCAGGTCGGTCAGCGCGGGGTCGGCCTGGGTGACGCTGAGGGCCCGCTCGAACAGCGGCAGCGCGTCGGTCATCTGGCCCTGCACCGCGGTCACGATGGTCAGGACATGCAGCGCCCAGCCCATCGCCCAGCTGTCGCCGGCCTCGGTGGCGGCGGCGAGCGCGCGGGAAGCGACCTTTCCGGCCGTCTCCACCTCGCCCAGGTTGCTGTGCATGCGGGCGGCGAGCACAAGCAGCCGCGCCCGGTGCCGGTCAGATATCCCCTCAGCCGCGAGCGCCCGATTCAGCGGGGCCAGCGACTCGGCGGACTGGCCGAGCTTCATCCTGCACTGGGCGAGCGTCCAGTGCAGCCCGACAAGGACATCGGGGTCGGCGATGTAGTCGAGCGCGCTGTTCGCCAGCTGCTCGGCGCCAGCCGCATCGCCGGCCCGGTAGAGCGCGTCGGCTAGCTGGCCGAGCAGCCAGTCGTGCTGCGGCGACCCGAGCGGGGAACTCGCGACCGCCCGGCGGAGCAGCTCGGCGGCGACCTGCGGCGCCCGGCCGATCAGCTGCTCGGCGCTGCGTGTCAGCCACGTTCGCATCCACTCGGCCATCGGCTCCGCCGGGCCGCCTGAGCCGCTAGCCGACCAGAGCAGCTGCCTGGCGACCCGGTCGGCCGGCGCGCCTGCCTCGGCAAGCGCGCGACCGGCATCGCGGTGCCACGCGGCGCGTACTGGCACCGGCATGTTGTCGTACAAAGCGGCCCTGATCAGCGGATGGCGGAACCCGAGGCTACTGCCAGACTCGGTCAGCACGCCTGCGGCCCGGGCCTCGTCAACCGCAGGGAGCAGGTCGGCCACGCCCCGGTCGAGCACGATCGCCAGGTCCGTGACGGCGAAATCCACCCCGAGCAGGGCAGCCGCCCGCAGCACATCGCGAGCGTCGCTCGAGACGAAACCGAGCCGGTCGGCGATCGCCGCCGACAGCGAGCTCGGCGCGGTGCCGCTGGTCAGCGTCGCGACGCCGGCGCCGTCGACGGTCAGGCCTGAGCCGCGGGCCAGGGCCGCTACCAGTTCGGTAACGTAGAGCGGGTTGCCCGCCGCGCCGTCGGCGAGCCGAAGCAGCTTGTCGTCGGGCTGTCCGCCGACCAGGGCTGCCACCAGCTCGGCGACCTGCGCCTCGGTGAGCCCGGTCAGCACCAGCCGCTCCGCGTCGGTCGCCGACCGCCGCAGCGCGAGCAGGTCCTCCCGCTGCGGCACCGGCCGCATCGTGCCGATCAGCAGAAGCGGCATCTGCCGCACCGACCTGGCCAGCCTGGACCACAGGCCGACGCTGGCCTGGTCCGCCCACTGCAGGTCGTCGATCACCAGGATGACCGGTCCGGCCGCGCACTGCTCGGCGATGAGCGCGATCAGCTGCTCGGCCAGCGCGGCAGCAACGTCCCAGCCACGGTCGGCGGTGGCCTCGCCGCGCAGCAGCCGCAGGATCGCGCTGCGCCTTGGGTCATCCGACGGCTCGCGTACGCCTAAAGCCTCGAACAGCGGCAGCAGCGGCAGCGCCTGGCCGAGTTCGTCCCCAGCCCCCCAGAACACCTGGCAGCCGGCCTGCCGTGCCCCGGCCACCGCAGCTCGCACCAGTGCGGACTTGCCGATGCCTGGCTCGCCCTCGATGAGGATCGCACCGCCCCGCCCGTCAGCCACATCGTTCACTCGCCCGGCCAGCACTGCCAGCTCGCTGTCGCGGCCGATCAGCACACCGGCCGTGGTCACGGTGGGCACGGAGCGGAGTTTACCGCCGGAACATTCCGTTCACAAGCGATGTTTTCGGTGTAAGTCTCCCAGAGGATTCCCGGACTCGGATCATAGGCCGAACCTCCGCAGCTTGCGCTGCAATTGCGCAGGTAATTGCAGCGCAGGCATCTCCGAGATTTTCCGGAACCTTTCACTAACCCTTTCCAGCAAGGCGCAATGACAATTTTCTTCGCGAGTTTCTCTATTGAAAAAATGGTCAGAAAAAGCGTGAGTAAGCCGTAAAGTGGGAACCAACGGGACAGTACGAAGATGCGCCGGTAAGGTCGGCAGCCCAGGTGGGCCCCTGGGTCCTGACCTCGGGGAACGTCATGGAGGAATTATGCGCATCGGCCGAGCTCTCATTACCCCCGCAATCCTTGTGCTTGGCACAGCCGGAGTGATCCTGGCTGGCTCGGCAGTACCGGCGACAGGTGCGATGGCACCCGCCGCTCACGTTCACGTAATCGCACTCTCCGGTAACTCGCCTGCCATTTACTACCACGTGTAATCGGGTTATCCGGCCGGGCCAGGTACGCCGATCCCCTGCCATCGTGGCGGATCGCCCGGCGGGCTGAGGTTTGGCGTGAAAGGAGTGACTCGATCACCGAATCCGCCCGCCTGCGACCAGCGGGCGTGGTTGTCTAATGATGCTGGCGTGACCGACGACCGCTGGCGTGACCGCCGTGGCTGGCGACGCTGACGTGACCGACGTGGCTGGCGACCGCTGACGTGACCGACGTGGCTGGCGACCGCTGACGTGACCTGAGGTTGCCGCCGCTGCGGCCGACCGCCTTAGCGCCTGTCCCTAGATCTCCGCTGGCACCGACGGCTCTGCCGCGCGGCATCACCGGCCACGGACAACCCGGAGCAGCGCGGCTGGTCCTCGCGCCGCGCGGCTGGTCCTCGCGCCGCGCGGCCGCGGCCGCCCCGGGCGAGCACAGCCCCCGGATCGGTGCATACCAGCTAAAACCGAACGTGATCATCGGAGTGGCGCTGGAATGAATGCCACATCCACTGCGTATTCTGGGACATCCGCCACATCCATCAAGATCATCTCCGGGCGGCACAGGGCGCGGTGGCCGACGGCGGCCTCGGGCACGGCCGACAGCGCTGGCCGACATGGCCGCCGGGCTGTGGCATGGCTGGTGCTGGCTGGCGGACAGAGAGGTGCCCGCGACGCGCTCCGACGGCCTGCCCCGGCCCCGGACCCCCAACTGCCCTACAAGCTGGGCACTTTGCTGTCGCCATGGCGACAGCAAAGTGCCCCCGATAGTCGGACCCGAGGTGGACCGGGCCGAATCGGGGCGCGGATGAGGTGGCAGATCGCGTAGTTGCGCTGGGCCGCGCGGCGAGGTGCAATGAAATTTGCACCATTACCTTCTTATGTAGGATCTACGTCACGTGTGGCAGCGGGGCAAGCCTCTCGCGGCGGGTTACGGC
>DATIZP010000119.1:0-24924 GCA_035517035.1 Streptosporangiaceae bacterium
ATGGACCAGGACACCGCTGACGTGACACAGACCGAAGCTCCGCAGGCCGGAGCCCCGCAGGCCGCGGCGGGGAGCATCGACCCCGAGGATGTGCTGGAGGCACTGCGCGACGTGGTCGACCCCGAGCTCGGGGTCAACGTCGTTGACCTCGGCCTGGTGTACGGCGTCACCATGGACGCCGACCGGGTCGCCACCATCGACATGACCCTGACCAGTGCCGCCTGCCCGCTCACCGACGTGATCGAGGACCAGACCCAGGCGGCGCTCGAGGGGCTGGTCAGCGATTTCCGCATCAACTGGGTGTGGCTGCCGCCGTGGGGCCCGGAGAAGATCACCGAGGACGGCCGCGAGCAGCTACGCGCGCTCGGCTTCAACGTGTGAGCCGCTCGCCGGCGGAGCGACGAACGTGACGGCGGGCCTGAAGTTGGCTCGCCTGGCCGCCCGGCGCAGCGCGGCCAGAGCGGCCGGGCCGGCGATGACCACCGCGAGCGCGGTCGTCACGGCCCTGCCGGTGTCCCAGCCGAGCGAGGTCGTGGCGTCGAACAGCAGGTAGCGGTGCCACTGCTCGGTGAAGGAGAGCCCCGGCCGGTAGGCGATCGAGCTTGACGGGTCGAGCGAGAACGGCCAGAACGACAGGTTGAGCAGGAACCCGAACAGGTAACCGGCGAACGCGCCGTAGAGCGCCAGCATGGCGATCTCGGCCTTGCCGCGGGCCGGCGGCAGCAGGCCGGCCAGCATGCCCACCCAGGCGCAGCCGAACATCTGGTAGGGCAGCCACGGCCCGACGCCTCCGACCAGCAGGGCGGAGGCGAATAGCGAGGTGCAGCCGAGCGCGAACCCGAATCCGGCGCCGTACACCCGCCCGGCCAGGACCAGGATGAAGAACACCGTCTCGATCCCGGCGGTGCCCGCGCCGAGCGGCCGGAGCCCGGCGTTGACCGCGGAGAGCACGCCGAGCATGGCCAGAGCCTTGGCGTCGATCCCGCCGTCCGCGACCTCGGCGAACACCACGGCGAGCACGAGGGCGAGCAGCCCGCCGAAGAGCAGCGGCGCGGTCTGCGCGGACGAGAACGCTCCGGGCGTGACGACGAACGGCCACGCGAACGCCACCAGGCCGAGGAACGAGGCCATCGCGACCGCGACGGCCGACCGTGGCCTGACCTTGATCGCGAGCCGCCGCATCACGAGGCCGGCGCAGGCTCGAGAGCGGCGGCGACCTGAGCCGCCGTGAGGTAAGGGAGCGGGGCGAGTACCTTGGCGGCCTGCGGCGCGAAGGCGGGCGAGGCCGTGAGCACGGTGGCCGACGGCCCGTCGCTGACGATCTCGCCGTCGGCCAGCACCACCACCCGGTCGCAGCTGCGCGCGGCGAACTCCACGTCGTGGGTGGCGATCACAATGGCGTGCCCCGCGTCGGCGAGCAGATCGAGCGCGCCCGCCAGGCCGGCCTTGGCGTGATAGTCGAGCCCGCGGGTTGGCTCGTCGAGCAGCATCACCGCGGGCGCGGCGGCGAGTTGGATCGCGAGCACGAGGCTGAGCTGCTGGCCGGCCGACAGGTCCCTCGGGTGCGCATCCGGCGGGACGTCAGGCGCGATCGCGTCCAGGATCTCCCTGGCCGTGCGCCGCTGGCCCGGCCTGGCGGCCTCGTGTCGGGCGTCCCGGTCGGCCTGGGCGAGCTCGGCGGCGACGGTGTCCAGGTACAGCAGGTCGGTGGGGATCTGCGGGACCAGGCCGACCAGGCGCCTGGCCTGCGCCGGCGACAGCCTGGCCGGGTCCTGACCGGAGGGGCCTGCGCTGACCGTGCCGCCGGCCCGCTCGCCGGTCCCCTGCAGGGCCCAGAGCAGCGAGGACTTCCCTGAGCCGTTCCTGCCCATCAGCGCGGTGATCTCGCCGGGCAGCAGCGCCAGGTCTGCGCCCGCGACCGCGATCAGCGGGCCGTACCTGACCACGACGCCGCGCGCGGTCAGCACCGGACCGGCTCCGGCGCGCGAGACATGACCGGGCACCGGCGGCGCGGCGGGCAGCCTGGCGCGCAGCGGCGCGGCCAGGCGGCGGGCGTCGCGCACCGAGAGCGGCAGCGGGTCCCACCCGGCGAGCCTGCCGATCTCGACCACGGGCGGGCGGACGTCAGCCGAGCGCAGCACCTGCGCCGGCGCCCCGGAGACCGCGGTGCCGTCGCCGGCCAGCCAGACCAGCCGATCGGCGTAGGGCAGCACGCGTTCCAGCCGGTGCTCGGCAAGGACGACGGTGACGCCCAGGTCGTGCACCAAGCGGGTGATGGCGGCGAGCACGTCCTCGGCGGAGACCGGGTCGAGCGCCGAGGTCGGCTCGTCGAGAACGAGCACCCGCGGGTGCGCGGTCAGCGCGGCGCCGATCGCGACCCGCTGCTGCTGTCCGCCGGAGAGCGCGCGCAGCGGCCGGTCCCGCAGGCCGGCGATGCCGAGCAGGTCCAGGGTCTCCTCCAGCCTGGCCCGCATCGCGAGCGGGTCGACCGCGAGCTGCTCCATCGTGTAGGCAAGCTCCTCGTCCACGGTGTCGGTCACGAACCCAGCGGCCGGGTCCTGGCCGACCAGGCCGACGACGTCGGCAAGCTCGCGCGGCCGGAACGCCGCGGTGTCACGGCCGCCGGTGATCACCCGGCCGGTCAGGGTGCCGCCGGTGAAGTACGGCACCAGGCCGTTGATCGCGGCGAGCAGCGTCGACTTGCCGCTGCCGGTACGGCCGACGACCAGGCAGAGCTCGCCCTCGTCGATCTCCAGGTCGATGTCGCGCAGCACGGGCTCCCGAGCGCCGTCGTACCGCACCCCGACATGGTCGAAGCTGATCACGGCTCGGCGCTCGGGATCGGCTGGGGTCGCCCGCCGCGTGGCACCGGGGCGGCCGCTAGTGCCCGCGTGGCCGCGGGTGTCGGCGGCGGTGCGGCGAGCACCGCGAGCACGGACAGGGCCAGTGCGGCGACAGGCAGCGGCGGCAGGGCGGGCCAGCGCAGCGGGTAGACACCGGGGTTGAGCGCCGCCGGGTTGTAGCCAGTGCCCAGGCAGAACACGACGGCGCCCGCCACGCCGCAGCCGGTCACCACCCACTCTGGCCAGCCCCACGGATCGGGACGGTACCGGCTGCGGGAGACCCGCCTGCTGCCGAGCGCCAGCCCGGCGACGCACGCCGCGGCGCCAGCCGCGAACGCGGCCGCGCCGGCTCCGCCAGGCAGCCCGGCCCCGAGCAGCCCGTAGCCGCCGAGGCACAGCCCAGCGAGGCCGGCCAGAAGCAGCGCCGCGGTCAGGCGGCGGTTCGCCGGAGTCGCCGCGCTGGTGCGGCCGTAGCCGCGCGTGTCCATGCTCGCGGCAAGCAGCAGCGACCGGTCGAGCGCGTCGTGCAGCACCGGGATCGCGATCGCCCGCAGCGCGCGGACGCCGCGGCCGGCCGCGCCGCGCAGCCGCCTGGCGCGGCGCACCCGCTGGACGCTCTCGACCAGCTGCGGCGCCACGGAGAGCGCCACGGTGACGGCCACGCCGAGCTCGTAGAGCGCGCCGGGCAGCACCCGAAGCGCCCGCTTGGGATTGGCGAGCGTGTTCGCCGCTCCGACGCAGCACAGCATGCAGGCCAGGCGCATTCCGTCCAGGCTGGCGGACAGCACGGCCTGCAGCGACACCGCCCCGCCGATCTGGATGCCCGAGTACCAGCTCGGCATCGGCAGCTGCGGCAGCCAGAACAAGATGACCTCGC
Source organism: Streptosporangiaceae bacterium (assembly GCA_035517035.1). Classification (GTDB taxonomy): domain Bacteria; phylum Actinomycetota; class Actinomycetes; order Streptosporangiales; family Streptosporangiaceae; genus Chersky-822. The sequence goes on from DATIZP010000119.1 coordinate 3,721, forward strand.
CCGGCGCCACCGGGCTCTCGAAAACCACGCGGAACAGCACCCGAACCGCGATCACGGTGAGCGCCAGCATCAGGTAGAAGCGGTAGCCCCTGGCCCAGGGCGCGCTGCCGCGCCGCGTCGTGACGGCCAGGCCGAGCACCGCGAAGATGAGCGCGAGCAGCAGCGGGTTGCTCGTGCGGCTGGCCGCGGTCGCGAGCGCGATCGCCCACGCCCACCAGGCCACCGGGTGCAGCGCGCGGGGGAGCCGGCTCGCGATCACGGGCGCCTGGCGCGGCGACGGACCGAGATGGCGCCGGCGGCCGCGATCACGGCAACCAGGGCGACGGCGATCAGCGTCGGCGCGTACGACCCGCCGGAGGCTGGCGCGCCGCGCCGGACGGGCTCCGCGTCGAGCAGCGCCCGCAGGCCGGTCCCGCTGCGCAGCTGGCCCGGGCTGAACGTCGGGACCGCCGAGCCAGCCGAGCCCCCCACAGTGGTGCCGCCGAAGAGCCACAGCTCGATGCTGCCCGGAGCCGGACGGTAGGCCAGCGCGCCCGTCTGGCTGTAAGTCCAGCTGTCCTGGCCAGGCCCGGCCCGCCACAAGGCCCAGTACGCGCCGGCCGGCGGCGTCAGCACGCACGCGTCCTGCCTCGTGGTCGGCAGCTGGGCACCGTGGCGGAAGCCGACGTAGCCGATCCGGCAAATGAACCCCGGCCCGTCGTGATCGGTGCCGGTGGTGTGCCAGCCGCCCTCGTTGAGCAGGGCGAAGCCGCTGGTCGGCGTCGCGCCGCAGGCGCGCAGCAGCGGGCCGCCCCAGTGCCCGAAGTCCACCACCAGGAGCACGCCCGACCTCGCCGTGCAGTCGCGCACCGGCAGCGCCCCGGCCTGCTTGCGGACGGCCCGGTCCAGGCTGACGCGCAGCGTGCCGTACGGGACGCCGACAGCGCCGCTGACGGCCTGAGCGGAGGCACGCAGGTTCGACCCGCGCTGGCCGCCGACCGCCGCGTTGAAGCCGCCGTCACCGTTCTGTTCGCTGGCCAGGAACGCGCGGGCCGCGGTGATCTGGGCGCGGTACCTCGCCGCCCGCAGGCTCAGCGCCTGGATCGCGAGCGCGGCCGAGTTGACCGAGTCGCCGCCGGCGCCGCGGAACCCGCCGTCGTGCTCCTGCCGCCCGGCTATCCACGCGAGGCCAGCGGCCACATCGGCGGCGGCCCGTGCGCCGTGAGCCAGCACGAGCGCCATCGCCGCCATCGCCGTGCTGTCCACATCGGAACCACCGCCGCGCGGTACCAGGCTGGGGAACGCGCCGTCTGGGTAGCGCAGGCCCTCGAGGTAGCTGACCGGCGCGACGGCGGGCTGGCCGGCCCGCAGCAGGGCCAGCACGCCGAGCGCCTGGTCGAAGACGGAGGACGCGTAGGTGAAGCTGCCCGTGCCTGGGCAGCGTGCCCGGCCGCCGGCCCCCGGCCTCTGGCACACGGCGGCGTCAAGCGCCGCGATCAGGTCATGGCCGCCGAACCGGCGCGGATTGGCGCCGACGACCTCGGCGAGCAGCGCCTCCTTGCCGATCGGGCCGCCGGCCGCGAACCTGGTGCCGATGCCGGTCCAGTCGTTCACCGTCTTGCCTGCCGCGTCCTTGCCGCCGGCGTCGAGGAACGCCACGATGCGCCGGAGCGCAGCGTCCTGATCCGCGGTCGCGGCCAGCGCGAGCGCGCCGTCGATGGTCAGGCCGAAATCGGCATAGGGCGCGATGGACTGGTAGTAATGGCCGTCGACCAGGTTCGCGGACGAGACCAGATAGGCGGTGGCCGACGCCAGGTCAGGGGTGGCCCGCATGACCTCGGCACGCGCCGGGAGCAGCGGTACGCTCGCGGCCGCTGCGGCCAGGGCGACGAACGCCGCCAGGCAGACAATGACGCGGGCGAGGCCGGGCGGCATGTCACTCCCCGGGTTACGGGCCACCGCGCGAAACCCCAGCCTCCGGCTCTCCGGAGTGAACCTGACGCTCCGCGCCGCAGACCACGACGACGCTGGACGGGCTCCCAGCCAGGTGCTCCGACTCGCCCGCGCACGGCGGGCCCACGGCTGCGGGTCAGTGCCGGGTTCCGACCGGCTTCCCCTGATGCGCTGGAGGCCATCTGGACCCTACACTAAGTGCCGGCACACCGGCACGGCACACTACTTGCCGGCACACCGGCATGGCACACTGAGCGCCGGAATAACTGAACAGGCGAGATGGCGGGGGAAGTCCGGTGAGATCCCGGCGCTGACCCGCAACGGTAGTGCCGCGCGTGCGCGGCGAGTCCGATTACCTGCCCTGCTCGCTGCAACGCTCCTTCACCTGTCGTGGTCCGCAGGCCGGAGCCTGGTTCGCCGACGGCGAGCCCGGTCCGGAATAGCCGGACCGGAAAGGGCCCACTCGATGACCCGCTCGCGTTTCCGGTCATTCCCCGCCGCGCTTGCGGCGCTCGCACTCGCCGTCACCGCCGCTGCCGCGGCCCAGCCCGCGCTCGCGGTCAGACCGCAAGTCGTCACCAGAGCCGACGCGGCCGCCGGGTGGCTGGCCAGGCAGATGACCGACGGCAACCACTTCGTCACCACGCTCGACGGAACCAGCTACCCGAACCAGGGCATGACCATCGATGCCATCTTCGCGTTCGCCGCCACCGGCAGCGCGCAGGAGTACGGCACCCGCGCCACCGCCTGGCTGAGCAGGCGGCACATCCTGGCCAACTACATCGGAAAGGGGACCACGTCCTACGCCGGCGCCACCGCCAAGGTCGCGCTAGCCGCCGAGATCCGCGGGCTCAACCCGGCCAGCTTCGGCGGGGTCAACCTGATCGCCAGGCTGGGCAAGCTGTACACCCCGTCCGGCAGGTACTCCGACCACTCCACATACGGCGACTTCAGCAACGCGTTCAGCCAGTCCCTGGCCATTTTGGCGCTCACCAGGAACGGCGGAGCTCCGGCCAGGGCGGTGACTTTCCTGGTGCACAGCGAGTGCGCGAACGGCGGGTTCCCGCTCGACTTCGCCCAGAAGGCGTGCGTCAGCGACAGCGACGCCACAGCGATGGACGTCCAGGCGCTGCTGGCGGCCGGGTCGCGCGGCCCGGCCATGCGCGGGCTGCGCTGGCTGGCGCGCACGCAGGCGGCGGACGGGGGCTTCGTCGGCGAGGGCGATGGCACGGCGCCCAACGCCGACAGCACTGGCCTGGCCGGCGAGGCGTTCGCCGCCGCGGGCTGGACGCGCCAGGCAGCGCTGGCCCGCAGGTTCCTGCTCGGGCTGCAGGTGGGCTGCTCGGCACCGGCAGGGCAGCGCGGGGCCATCGACTACCACAAGGGCCACTTCGCCATCGCCACGGACGTCGAGGCCACCGCGCAGGGCGAACTCGGCATCGCCGACATCGGGCTTTCCAGCCTGACGTCGCGGGGCGCGGTCAGCGACGACCCGAGGCTGGTGTGCTCGTGATGCACGGGCTGAAGACGCTCGCCGGACCGGTGCTGCTCGCCGCCGCGCTGGTCATCCCGGCCGCGGCACGGGCGCCGGCCAGGGCCGCTGCGACGGCCGCCTGCACCGACAAGGCGGGCGTCACCGTCGTGGTGGACTTCACCAAGCTGCATGGCTCGGTCAAGGTGGGCTGCGCAGGGAAGAGGCCGGCCACCGGGCTTGCCGCGCTCACGCAGGCGGGCTTCAGCTACACCTTCGTGGCGCGGATGCCCGGCTTCATCTGCACCATCGACCGCCTGCCCAGGCGCTGCAACGGCGCGCCGGCCTCGGCATACTGGTCCTACTGGCACGCCAGGCCGCACGGGAAGTGGCAGTACAGCAGCCTCGGCGCCGCGAGCTACCACCCGAAGCCCGGATGGGTCGAGGGCTGGGCGTTCGGATCGGGCAAGCCGCCGCGGGTGTCGCCGCCGTGATGCCGGGTGGCGGCGCTTGGCTTGCGCGGTATCGGGCAAGTAACCACCCATGAGTCCCGGGGTGCTGTACGTGATCTGCTGTGCGGCACCCCAAGCGCTCAGGGCAGACGCGCTGCTCGCCAGGGCGCAGGCCCGCGGCTGGGAAACCTGCCTGATCTGCACGCCCACGGTCGCGCGCTGGCTCGCCGCCGAGCTGCCCGCGCTCGCCAACCTGACCGGGCATCCGGTACGCAGCCAGTACAAAATGCCCGCCGAGCCCGATGTGCTACCGCCGCCAGACGCCATGCTCGTGGCCCCCGCTACGGCGAACACGATCAGCAAGTGGGCGCTTGGCATCAGCGACAACCTGGCGCTCGGGCTGATCACCGAGGCGATCGGGCTGCGGCTGCCGATCGTGGCGCTGCCCAGCGCGAGCGAAGCCCAGGCCGCGCACCCAGCGTTCGGCCGCAACGTCGACCTGCTGCGCGCGGCCGGGGTGACGTTCCTGCCTGGCCGACTGGCGCATCCCGATGTCCCGTCCGCCGATGCCGACGCGCTGGCCTGGGACGCCGCGCTTGACGAGCTCGACCGGCGGGCGGCGGCGCGTCTGGTCTGACCGGCAGCCGCTACCCTTTCGACCTGTGGCGCAGCAGCGGCCGGGCACGTCCCGCAAGATCGAGGTGGCACCGCAGCGGCTGGTCGGCTGGATCGACTCGTTCGGCGAGCGGCACGGCGGCGCGATGACCGCGCACGCGGCGGCCGACGCGGTACTCTTCGCCGCCGCGGACGGGGCGCAGGCTCGCTGCCTGGCGCCGTTCCCGCCGCTGCGGGCGATCGACGACGGCGATCCGAGGTCGCTGGCCGGGCTGCTGGCCGAGCACGCGACGGCCGAGCGCACCGTGGGAGTGCTGCTGGTCAGGCTGGGCGGCTACGCGGCCGGGGTCTTTACCGGCACCGAGCCTGTGCTCGCCGCCAGCAAGGTGGGCAGCAGGCTCGTGCACGGCCGCAGCGCGGCGGGCGGCACGTCGCAGCGCAGGTTCGCCAGGCGCAGGGAGAACCAGGCGCACCAGGCGCTCGCCGCCGCCGCCGACACCGCGGCCGCGGTCTTCGCGCCGTACCGGCTCGACGCTGTCGTGCTCGGCGGCGACCGGCGGTCGGTGGCCGGCCTTCGAGCCGATCCTCGGCTCGCCGGGTACTTCGAGCTCGCGGTCGATGCGTTCCTGACCGTGCCCGACCCGCGGCTGACGGTGCTGCGCGACACTCCGCGGCTGTTCCGGGCGATCAGGATCACGCTGAGCGAGCCCGAGCCGGCCGAGCCCGACTAGCGTGCGTGCTCGTCCGCGTCGGCGGGAGCGTGCCCGTTGCCGCTGGGTGAGGAGTTCATCGCGTCAGTGCCCGTCGCCCAGCCACTCGGCGCGGCCTGCTTGCTCCGCAGCCGGAAGGCGGCCACCGCGCTGGCCGCCGCGGTCAGGACGGCAGCGACCGGCACGGCCCACCGGCGCCGGGATGGCTTGTCCGGCTCGATCCGCTCGGCGGCCGCCGTGAGCATCGAGGAGACCTTCGGGGCCACCTTGTCCTGCAGTACCTGGCCGGTGCGCTCGACCTGCGGCGCCGCCCAGGCGCGCGTCTTGTGCAGCTGGCGGCCTGCCGCCTGCCTGGTGCTCTCCGCGAGCGGCTTGAGCTGCTCGGCGACGGGCTTCATCTGGGCCGCCGCCTGGCGGGCCCTGGCCATCGCGTCGTCGGTCTTCTTGCTGCGGGACATGTCAACCTCCGCGGGCTGCTCGGGTATCACCGCGTTCGGCAACCGACCTTCCCCGCGGCGGCCAGGTCATGCATGCGGCAGGCTCACCCGGGCACCTCGCTGAGGTCGTCGGCCCACATCGTGTGGAAGGGGCCGCTGGCGTCTACCCGGTGATAGGTGTGCGCGCCGAAGTTGTCGCGCAGCCCCTGGATCAGCGCGGCGGGCAGCCGGTCGCGGCGCAGCCCGTCGAAGTAGGCGAGCGAGGACGAGAACGCCGGGGCGGGCACCCCCGCGAGCGCCGCGTCCGAGACCACCCGGCGCCAGCTGGATAGGCCTGCGGAGACGGCGTCGGCGAAGTATGGCGCCACCAGCAGGCTGGCCAGGTCGGGGTCCTCGTCGTAGGCCTCCCTGATCCGGTTGAGGAACCTGGCCCTGATGATGCAGCCGCCGCGCCAGATGGTGGCCATGGCGCCGCGGTCGATATCCCAGCCGTACTCCTCGCTGCCCGCCTTGATGTGGTCGAAGCCCTGCGCGTAGGCCACCACCTTCGACGCGTACAGGGCCTTGCGCACGTCCTCGGTGAACGCGGCCCGGTCGCCCGCCTCCCACGGGCGCAGGTCGCTGGTGAAGACCTTGCGGGCCGCGGCGCGCTGCTCGGCGTGTCCGGACAGCGACCTGGCGAAGGTGGCCTCGGCGATCCCGGTGATCGGGATGCCGAGGTCGAGCGCGCTCTGCACGGTCCAGCGCCCGGTGCCCTTCTGCTCGGCCTGGTCGAGCACGATGTCCACGAACGGCCGACCGGTGGCGGCGTCCACGTGCCCGAGCACGTCGGCGGTGATCTCGATCAGGAACGACTCGAGGTCACCCGAGTTCCAGGTGCGGAACGTCTCGGCCAGCTCGGCCGGGCTCGCTCCGGTGCCCGCTCGCAGCAGGTCGTAGGCCTCGGCGATCAGCTGCATGTCGGCGTACTCGATGCCGTTGTGCACCATCTTGACGAAATGCCCGGCGCCGTCCGGGCCGACGTGCACGCAGCACGGCGTGCCGTCCACCTGAGCCGCGATCGACTCGAACATGGGGCCGAGCGTCCGGTAGGACTCCGCCGAGCCGCCGGGCATGATGCTCGGCCCGTTCAGCGCGCCCTCCTCGCCGCCTGATACGCCCGAGCCGACGAAGTGCAGGCCGCGGGCCCGAAGGTCCTGCTCGCGGCGCCGGGTGTCGGTGTAGTGCGCGTTGCCGCAGTCGATCACGATGTCGCCCGCGTCGAGCAGCGGGACAAGCTCCGCGATCACCGTGTCGGTCGGCTCGCCGGCCTTGACCATGATGATGATCGCCCGTGGCCGGCGGAGCGAGGCGACGAAGTCCGCCATCGACTCCGACGGCACGAAGTCGCCCTCGTGCCCGTGCTCGGCGACCAGGCTGCGGGTACGCTCGTACGTGCGGTTGTGCAGCGCGACCCGGTATCCGTGCCTGGCCAGGTTCCTGGCGAGGTTGCGGCCCATCACGGCCAGCCCGGTGACGCCGATCTGCGCAGTGCCCCGCTCGTCACTCATGCTTGCTCCATCCGCGCTCTGCCCGGTCACCGCTCTGCCCTGTCACCGCTCTGCCCTGTCACCGCTATGCCCCTGTCACACAGCAATCATCCACCACGGCCTGCTATGGTGGTGCGGTCATGATGCGCCAGCTGCTCCTTCGCAGCCGCGGCGAGGCCGGGTAGAGGTCGGCCCCTCGTCGCGGGGGCATTGCGCTGCGCCGACCCGATTCCCTTCCGGAAATCTCCCCAGGAGCAGCTCTCATGACACAGCCAAGCTTCGCCCAGCGCACGTCCGGCATGCCGTGCCACCGCTACCGCCCGTTCCGCCCGGTCGACCTGCCTGACCGGCAGTGGCCGTCCCGCGTCATCACCGTCGCGCCCCGCTGGCTCTCGACCGACCTGCGCGACGGCAACCAGGCCCTGATCGACCCGATGAACGCCGCGCGCAAGCAGGCCATGTTCGACCTGCTCGTCACGATGGGCTACAAGGAGATCGAGGTCGGCTTCCCCGCCGCGAGCCAGACGGACTTCGACTTCGTCCGCAGCCTGATCGAATCCGGGTGCGTACCCGATGACGTGCGAATTTCCGTTCTGACCCAAGCTCGTGAGGAGCTCATCGAGCGGACAGTCACCTCGCTGGCCGGATCCCGCCAGGCCACCGTGCACCTGTACAACGCGGCAGCGCCGATGTTCCGAAGCGTGGTCTTCGGCTGGGACGGCGACGGCCGCGAGGAGTGCAAGGCCGTGGCCGTGGAGGGCACCCGCGCGGTGGTCAAGTTCGCCGAGCAGTACCTGCCCGGCACCGACTTCGGCTACGAGTACTCGCCCGAGATCTTCATGGACACCGAGCTTGACTTCGCCGTCGAGATCTGCGAGGCCGTGATGGACGTCTGGCAGCCCGCGGCCGGCCGGGAGATCGTACTCAACCTGCCCTGCACCGTGGAGCGGTCCACCCCGAACGTCTATGCCGACCAGATCGAGTGGATGAGCAGGCACCTGAGCAGGCGCGAGCACATCGCGCTCTCCGTGCATACCCACAACGACCGCGGCACCGCGGTGGCCGACGCGGAGCTCGCGATGCTGGCCGGGGCGCAGCGGGTGGAGGGCTGCCTGTTCGGCAACGGGGAGCGGTCAGGCAACGTCGACCTGGTCACGCTCGGCCTGAACCTGTACAGCCAGGGGATCGACCCGATGATCGACTTCAGTGACATCGACGAGATCAGGCGCACCGCGGAGTACTGCAACAGGATCAGCGTGCACGAGCGGCACCCCTACGCCGGGGACCTGGTCTACACCTCGTTCTCGGGCTCGCACCAGGACGCGATCAAGAAGGGCTTCGACCGGCTTGAGGCGATCGCCGAGCAGGCGGGCGTCCCGGCGCGCGAGCTGCCGTGGGAGATGCCGTACCTGCCGATCGACCCCAAGGACGTGGGCCGGTCCTATGAGGCCGTGATCAGGGTCAACTCCCAGTCCGGCAAGGGCGGCGTGGCCTACATCATGAAGCACGACCATCACCTCGACCTGCCTCGGCGGCTTCAGATCGAGTTCAGCCAGGTGATACAGCGGCATACCGACACCGAGGGCGGCGAGGTCGACGCGGCTCAGATGTGGCAGGCGTTCGAGGCCGAGTACCTGGCGCCCGGTGAGTTCGAGCTGCTCAGCTTCGCGGCGACGACCGAGGAGAGCACCGAGCGGATCAGCACAAGGATCCGTGCCTTCGGCGTGGAGCACGCGCTGTCCGGCGTCGGCAACGGGCCGATCGCCGCGTTCTGCCAGGCGATCTCCGAGCCGAACCTCGGGCTGGGCGGGGTCGGGGTGCGGGTGCTCGACTACACCGAGCACGCGCTGTCGGCCGGACGCGATGCCGAGGCCGCCGCGTACCTGGAGATCGAGATCGGTGATCGCGTGTACTGGGGCGTCGGGATCAGCGAGTCGATCGTCCGGGCCTCGCTGCGCGCGGTGATCAGCGCGCTGAACCGGGCGGCCCGCCGCCGCGCCGTGACCTGAGGCCAGGTAGGATAACCGCATGCATCCGCTCACCTCATGACGGGACACCCGGCGCCGCTGGGCGGCGTCCGCCGGCCGATGTCCGTTATGTTCTGTTAGAGAACTTTCGAAGGTGAGCGAATCCCGATGATCTCAGTCAGTGATGTCGAGCTGCGCGCCGGCGCGCGCTTGTTGGTCGATGGCGTGACCTTCCAGGTAGCGGCGGGGGACAAGATCGGGCTGGTCGGCCGGAACGGGGCCGGGAAGACCACGCTGCTCAAGGTGCTGGCCGGGGAGGCGCAGCCCGCCGCGGGTGCCGTGCGGTGCGGCGGGACGGTCGGCTACCTGCCGCAGGACACCAGGACCGGCGACCTCGAGGTCCTGGCCACCGACCGGATACTCCAGGCCCGCGGCCTCGACGAGGTGCTTGCCGGGATGCGGCAGGCCGAGCTCGGCATGGCCGAGGCGAACCCGGCCAGGCGGGATGCGGCCGTCCGCAGGTACAGCCAGCTCGAGGAGCGGCTCACCGTGCTCGGCGGCTACGCCGCCGAGTCCGAGGCGGCCGCGATGGCATCGAGCCTCGGGCTGCCCGGCCGAGTGCTCAGGCAGCCGCTGCGGACGCTGTCCGGCGGCCAGCGGCGCCGGGTCGAGCTGGCCAGGATCCTGTTCAGCGGCGCGAGCACGCTGCTGCTCGACGAGCCGACCAACCACCTGGATGCCGACTCGGTGACCTGGCTGCGTGATCACCTGCGCGGGTTCCGCGGCGGGCTGATCGTGATCAGCCACGACACCGACCTGCTCGCCGCACTGGTGACCAAGGTCTTCCACCTCGACGCGGACCGGGCCGTGATCGACATCTACAACGTCGGCTGGAAGGCCTACCTGGAGCAGCGGGAGACCGACGCGAGGCGCAGGCGGCGCGAGCGGGTCAACGCCGAGCGGCAGGCCGCCGCGCTGCAGTCCCAGGCCGACAAGATGCGGGCCAAGGCGACCAAGGCCAGGGCGGCGCAGAACATGGCCAAGCGGGCGGAGCGACTGCTCGCCGGGGTCAGCGCGGACCGCGCGCCCGACCGGGTAGCTCGGCTGCGCTTCCCCGAGCCCGCGCACTGCGGGAAGGTGCCGCTGGCCGCCGAGGGCCTGTCCAAGTCCTACGGGTCGCTTGAGGTCTTCACCGACGTGGACATGGCCGTCGACAAGGGCGCCAGGATCGTGGTGCTCGGGCTGAACGGCGCGGGCAAGACCACGCTGCTCAGGCTGCTCGCCGGAGTCGAGCCGCCGGACACCGGCGAGGTCCGGCCAGGGCACGGCCTGAAGCTCGGCTACTACGCCCAGGAGCACGAGACTCTGGATAACGGGCGGACCGTGCTCGACAACATGAAGACGGCCGCGCCGGACATGACCGAGGTCGAGCAGCGCAGGATACTCGGGTCGTTCCTGTTCACCGGGGACGACGTGGCCAAGCCGGCCTACGTGCTGTCCGGCGGGGAGAAGACCAGGCTGGCGCTGGCGCTGCTCGTCGTGTCCGGCGCGAACGTGCTGCTGCTCGACGAGCCGACCAACAACCTCGATCCGGCCAGCCGCGCCGAGATCCTGTCCGCGCTGCGCCGTTACGCCGGAGCGATCGTGCTGGTCACTCACGACGAGGGAGCGGTGGAGGCGCTCGGGCCTGAGCGGGTGCTGCTGCTACCCGACGGGGTGGAGGACCTGTGGAGCGCCGACCTCGCCGACCTGGTCGCGCTGGCGTAGCCGATGCCACCAAGCGCGCCGTTTGCCTGCACTGATGGATAGGCGCCGTGATGGTCGGCAAATGTCGCAATCTTTTGCGGCCGTGTGGGTAGCCGATCACGACATCTTGCGTGATCATGGCGGGATACGGAATGCGGCTAAGCTCCGAGGTACATGGCGTCGCAAACGTATGCAGGGCCGTCTGGAGTTCACCGGGAGGAAGGCGTGACCGAGACCCTCAAGAAGGGCACTAGGGTGACCGGTGCCGATCGCACTAAGCTGGCGTCTGACCTGCAGGAGCGGTACAGCGCCGGGGAGAGCATTCGGGCTCTGGCCGCGTCGACCGGCAGGTCGTACGGGTTCATTCACCGCATCCTGGCCGAGTCTGGCGTGAAGCTCCGCAGCCGGGGCGGCGCGACCAGGGGGCGCAAGGGGAGCTAGCCATACCAGGGGGGTCGGCGTGACGAGCAGCCGGACCGAAGTGACAGCCAGCGGACTGAGGCTCGCGATCGACGGTCAGGTGGCCACCGTCACGCTCGCACGGCCAGAGCGCCGCAATGCGATGACTCCCGCCGTCTGGCACGGCCTCGCCGACATCGGCGCCAGCATGCCATCCGACGTCCGCGTCGTCGTGGTCCGCGGCGAAGGCCCGTCCTTCTGCGCCGGGATCGACCTGCGCCTGCTGTCCGGGGAGGGCGTCCCCGGCGATGGCGCGATCGCGAGGCCAGAAGACGACGACTTCGATGCCAGGGTCGCCGGATACCAGGCCGGGTACCTGTGGCTGCGTGACCCGTCGATCGTGTCCGTCGCCGCGGTGCAGGGTCACGCGATCGGGGCCGGGTTCCAGCTCGTGCTCTCCTGCGACCTGCGGATCCTGGCCGATGACGCCAGGCTCTGCATGAAGGAGCCCGCGCTCGGGCTGGTTCCCGACCTGACCGGAACGCATCCGCTCGTGCAGATCGTCGGCCTGCCGCGCGCGATCGAGCTGTGCCTGACCGCGCGCACGATCACGGCCACCGAGGCGCTGCTGCTGCGGCTTGCCGAGCTCGTCGTGCCCGCCGGTGATCTCGACTCGGCCGTCGCCGACCTCGTGGCCGCGCTGCTGGCCACCGACGCCAGGGCCGCCAGGGCCACCAAGGCGCTGCTGCAGCAGGCAGCCGGCCACACGCTGGCCGAGCAGGCCGCCGCCGAGCGCCGGGCCCAGGCCGAACTGCTCCGTGGCCGGCAGTCCAGCTAGCACGGCTGGGTTCGCCGTGAGCGGAGCGGGGAAGGATAGCCGGCTCCGCGCGGTTGCCTCGGCATGAGTTACAACAGCTGGCATGCGATGCGGTCGTTCTCGCGCGACCGGTCGGTCACCACGCAGCAGCTCACGGCCGGCACGGTGCGCCGCATCTTCGCCTACGCCCGGCCGTACCGCCGCCAGCTCGCCGTCTTCCTGCTGATCGTCTCGCTCGACGCCGTGGTCACCGTCGCCGTCCCGCTGCTGCTGCGCAGGCTGATCGATAACGGCATTCTGCCCAAGAACCTCGGCGTCGTGATCGCCATCGGCTCCCTGGTCGCCGGCCTGGCGCTGTTCGACGCGCTGCTGAGCATCGGCCAGAGGTGGTATTCGGCCAGGATCGGCGAGGGGCTGATCTACGACCTGCGGACCGAAGTGTTCCGCCACGTGCAACGGCAGCCGATCGCCTTCTTTACCAGAACGCAGACCGGGTCGCTGGTCAGCAGGCTCAACAGTGATGTGATCGGCGCGCAGCAGGCACTGACGTCCACGCTGTCCTCGGTCGTCGCCAACGTGCTCTCGCTGACCCTTGTGCTGATCGCCATGCTGCTGCTGTCCTGGCAGATCACGGTCGTGGCGCTCGTGCTGATCCCGTTGTTCATACTCCCGGCGCGGCTGGTAGGCCGCAGGCTGCAGCGGCTGACCAGGGAGTCGATGCAGCTCGACGCCGCGATGGGCACGACCATGACCGAGCGGTTCAACGTGGCGGGCGCGATGCTGGTCAAGCTGTTCGGCCGGCCTGGCGAGGAGGCCGACACGTTCGGCTACCGTGCCTCCAGGGTGCGCGACATCGGCGTGGTGACGGCACTGTACGGGTCGTCATTGTTCGTCGCGCTGACGCTGCTGGCCAGCCTGGCCACCGCGGCCGTCTACGGCCTCGGCGGTGCGCTCGTGATCGACGACTTCTTCAAGATCGGCACCCTGGTCGCGCTGGCCGCGCTGATCAGCCGGCTGTACGGGCCGATCACCTCGCTCTCCAACGTTCAGGTCGACGTGATGACCGCCCTGGTCAGCTTCGACCGGGTGTTCGAGGTGCTCGATCTCAAGCCGCTGATCGACGACGCGCCCGACGCCGTGCCGCTGCGCACCGGGCCGGAGGCGCCGGAGATCAGCTTCGAGAACGTCAGGTTCAGGTACCCCACGGCTGCGGAGGTCTCGCTGGCCTCGCTCGAGTCGATCGCCCTGCCGATGCCCGAGCGCACCGACGCCAACGCCGACGTGCTGAAAGACGTCAGCTTCACCGCCCCGGCCGGCCAGCTCACCGCACTGGTGGGGCCGTCAGGCGCCGGCAAGACCACGATCACCCACCTGGTCGCCAGGCTCTATGACCCGCTCTCCGGCACCGTGCGGATCGGCGGCACGGACATCAGGGGCGTCACCCAGGACTCGCTGCACGGCGTCGTCGGCGTGGTGACGCAGGATGCGCACATGTTCCACGACACGATCAGGGCCAACCTGACCTACGCCAGGCCCGGCGCCACCGAGGCCGACCTGATCGAGGCCTGCAAGGCGGCTCAGATCTGGTCGCTGGTCTCTGTCCTGCCCGACGGCCTGGACACCGTCGTCGGCGACCGCGGCTACCGGCTGTCGGGCGGCGAGAAGCAGCGGATCGCGCTGGCCAGGCTGCTGCTGAAGGCACCGTCGGTGGTCGTGCTCGACGAGGCGACCGCGCACCTGGACTCCGAGTCCGAGGCCGCGGTGCAGCGGGCACTCAAGACCGCGCTCGCCGGACGCACCTCACTGGTGATCGCGCACCGGCTGTCCACGATCATCTCGGCCGACCAGATCCTCGTCATCGACGACGGGCAGGTGACCGAGCGCGGCACGCACGAGGAACTCCTCGCCGCCGGAGGCCTGTACACCGAGCTGTACCACACCCAGTTCGCGAGTCAGGAGCAGGCCGGACACGGCCACGCGGCCGCCGTCGGCGGCCGCGTGGCGAAGTAATACCTGTCAGATGCGGCGGCGGCCGCGCTCCAGGCCGCTGATCCGCATCAGCAGCAGCACGACGATCGCGCCAAGTATTGAGCCGAGGATCCCCGCGGTGTGGAACTTGTCGGGGGCGATCCTGTGGTACTCGATGATGTTCCAGATAAATCCACCCACGAACGAGCCGACGATGCCGAGCAGGATCGTCCCGAGCAGTCCGATCGGGTCGCGGCCAGGAACCAGGAGGCGCGCCACGGCGCCCGCGATCAGGCCGATGACGAGCAGGATGATGATGTAAGTGAGCATGGCGCCCTAGCTACCGCCTTTCCGGCGCTTCATGCGGGCCGCGAGGCGCCGATTACTCGCGGCAATAGCCAAACCACCCGCAGTGAGTGGCGTAGCGGCTCGCCAGCAGGCAAGATTCGGGCTCGTGGGCATTCCGATCGCGCTGCTCGCCTACCCGTTGCGATGGGTGCTGCAACTGGGCTGGCTGCTGATCACGCGGGGCGGCCTGGTGTTCTATGCATGCCTGGTCGGCATGTTCGCAGCCGGGGCCGTGGCGCGCCTGCCCACGCTGAAGATGGGCTTCGAGGCCGTGCGGCCGGATCGGATCCCCCGGCGTGCCGCCTCAGGCGGCGAACGCGGGCGGCGGGCTGTGACTGTGCACGGTCCGGCCGTCTGGGCTGACCGCAGTGGTCGTCCCGTCCGCGTGGAGCCTGATCGCCCAGCCCCAGCGGTGCACGAGTATCAGGTGGTGGAAGGTGCACAGCAGGAGCAGGTTGGTGAGCTTGGTGGCGCCGCCCTCGCTGCGCGGCCGGATATGGTGCACCTGGCAGGCGGCCGGGGGCCGGTCACAGCCCGGGAAGGCACAGTGCCTGTCCCTGACGATCACAGCGCGGCGCAGTTGCGGCGGGACGACCTCGGTCGCGGCGCCGACGTCCAGGGGCAGGCTGACCGAGGCGGCGGCTCCGACGAGCCGGCTGGTGCGCAACCAGGAGGCGAGCCCGCCGGGGCCGGAGAGGAGCGCGACAGCGGTCGCGATCACGTCCTGCGCGTCCTGGTCGGGGGCGCCGCGGTCGCGGTCGCCGCGATCGCCCGCGGGTTGGTCCGCCGCGGAGCCCGGGGCCCGGCCGGGGGCAAGCCGCGCCGGTAGCTCAAGGTCGACCCGGCCGGTCACGATCGGGACCACGGAGGCGTCGAGCCAGCCGAGCCCGGCCAGCACCATCTGGACGGCATCGGCCGCAGAATGCGGACGACGGCCGTCGCGCTGGGGTTGCGGCTGCTGGGGGTTGCGGCTGCTCGGGTTGGGGCTGTTCGGGTTGTGGCTCAGGCATGGCCGACACCGCCTCCTCGACTCTCGCAGTGGACCCGCACGCGGGTACGGCTCTTTGGCCGCCAAGCTGCCGATCATCAGTGGAGGGCCAGCCGAGCCGGGAAGCGGAGTCCTGCGGCAAATCAGCGCGTCGGGCGCGCCATCTACGTATCTCCCGGTGGCGCCATCTCTCTAGAACTTATATTCGTATCCTAACGGCACCCGCTGACACTCTTGTGGCCGACACGCGGGTCGGCGAGACGAAAAGGGCCGGGCCCGCGGGACTGGGCGGGCAGGGCTGGGCCAGCGCTCACCTCACGGGCCGAACGACTGAATGTAGCGGTTCGGTGAGCCGACGCCGGTGACGTCGTCGTAGCCGGGGACGGCGCGCAGCGCCGCGGCGCCCTCGCCGTTGATGCCGAGCGTGTCGAGCAGCGTCACGAACGCGCCGCGGTCGAGCGATGGGTGGATGAACGCGTTGTCGACCACGTGCAGCATCCCGGAGCCGCGCGGATGATCGGTGACGTCCCGGAACGCGGACGTGCCGTACCTGGCGTAGATCAGCGGATTGGCGAAGCCGAGCACGTGGCCGACCGCCTGCTGCGCGTCGGCCTCGATTGCGGCGAACACCGGGCAGGCGAGGCTGGTGCCGCCGACCACGGCCAGCGCGAACGCGTAGGACCTGCCGTTCGGCTGCAGCGTGGTCTGCCCGACCAGCAGCCCGGTCGCCGGGTCGGCGACGGCGGACACGTCGGGGATCACCCGCATCGGCCCCGGGCTCACCTTGCCGTCGGGCAGGTGGGTGGCCAGCCCGGTGGGCACCACGCCTGCCTGGTAGGCGGGCTGGCGGTAGACGACGCTGACGCCGCCGCCGCCCGATCCGTTGTAAAGCCTCGGATACTCACCGGGCGGCGGGAACTCCCAGTGCCGACCACCGCGCTGCAGCGGGTCGATGATCGAGCCCCACGAGGTCTCGAACAGGTAGCGCTGGTTCCTGCCGATCGCGAGGCTGGTGCCGCCCACGGCCGTCACCCACGGCGATGACGACGGGTAGCTCACCTGGATCCGGTTGGACCTGGCGCTCGCCGGGGTCTCGTCAGGTGCGTTGTAGCCGTGGTCGCCGGTGGAGAAGTAAAAGCCGATGCCCTCGGCGGCCCCGAGCTTGAATATCCGGTCGGCCGCGGCCGCGGCCGGGCCGAACTCGTCGGCCGGGTTGCTCCACGAGTCGCTGACGATGCTGGCCAGGTGCCGGTTGACCACCAGCGCATCGGCCTCGAGCAGGTCGGCGTTCCCGCAGCTGCCTGCGGCCACGAACCTGACCTTCGCCGCCGGCGCCATGCCGTGCAGCGCCTCAACGTCCAGCGTCTGCTCGCCGTACCAGCCCCGTGCCCCGCAGGAGCGCAGCTGGGTATACCGACCGGTCTGGTAGATCGTGAACTGGCCAGGCCGGAACTGCGGATCGCCGGTGAGCCTGGCGTACCTGTTGGCATCGGCCAGCAGCGTGGGCGAGCGGTAGGCGTCCACGATGGCCACCGTCTGGCCGGCGCCGGTCATCCCCGAGGCCGTGACGTGATAGGCGCCGCGGATCTGGCTCGGCCGGTAGCCGCAGATCGCCCACGGCCAGTGTCGGCCGCCCGCGCGCGGTTTGCCGTAGGCCACCCGCTGGCCGAAGTAGTGCGAGCACGGGCCCTTGCGCCAGCCGTTCGGCCCGGGCGGCGGCAGCTTGGCATCCAGGCGAAGCAGCGACGGCTCCGACACGTACCTGGCGCTATCCAGGCCGCTGACCGCGAGCACCGCGCCGGCCACCCGGGCCGGGATCGTCGCCGCCCGGGCCGGGGCGCGGTCGCTGCGGCCGTCAGGGCCGCGGTAGGTGCGGAAGCTCACGTGGAAGGCGCGGCCCGCCGCGGCCAGCGAGCCGGCGGCCGCCACGTAGGCCCCGGCGGCGCCGGTGGCCTGCACCGAGGTGATCCGCAGTCCCGAGGACGAGAGCCAGGCCCTGACCGAGCGCACCTGCGCCCGGTTAGGCCCGAACCTGCGCAGCACCTGGGCCGGGGTGAGGAACTTGCGGTAGCTCGGGTTGCCGGGAGTGGAGACAGCGGTCGCGAACGCGGTCAGCCCGGCCCCGTCATGCCCCGCAAGGTACACCTGGAGCCGGACGGGCCCGGCCGCGGCGGCCGAGACCTGGCGCGAGCGAGCCGCCCAGACCGGGTGACTGCCCGGCACCGTGATCCTCGGCATCCCCCGCCCTTGAGCCCCGGACCGCGCCGCCCCGGACCGCGCCGCCCCGGCCATCGGCAGCCCGACGGCAAGCAGCGCGCTTGCCGCGAAGATCGGGCCTAGCCCGACGAGCCTGGTGTAACGCCTCATGCGGTCCCTCCATCACGGCCGGACGGCCAACAGCCCTGGTCAACCGGAATAGTCATGACGCGAGACCGGCAGCGGTTATCTCCGCCGAACGCAAAGACCTGGCCCCATCGTGCTGGCCGGCCGGGCTGGCCGGCCGGGCTGGCTGGCCGTGCTGGCCGACCCGGAGTGGCCGCAGTGCCACACTTGGTCTCAGCCATGCCTCCACGCCCGTACATCCTGATCGTCAACGGACGGAAGGTCCGCCAGCCGGTGTTCGTCATCGGTGCACCGCACTCGGGAGCGGACCTGCTCACGCGCGCGCTTAAGCAGACGCCCGGCTTTCACATCACCGTGGGCCAGCCCAGCGTGCTCGGCGTCGTGGTGGCGTTCGCCAGGGCGCCGTCCATTCAGGAGGGCAGGGGAGAGGCAGCGGCGACGGTGCTGCGGGACGCGTTCGCGCAGGCCTGGCAGGTCAGCGCACACGCCTGCATGACCTGCCAGCCCGACTGCCAGGACGCCACGGGCCGGTCCGCGGCGGGGACCTGCGTGGACGAGCGTGAGATCACCAGGTACGGCGACGCCACGCCCGCGCTGATGTACTGCGCAGAGGCGCTAGTCGACGCGTTCCCCGACGCCAAGCTCGTGCAGATCATCAGGGACGGCCGGGCGGTGGTGGCCGCGATGCTGTCCGACCCCGAGGAGCTTGCCTGGTTCCGGCGGGGCGTGGCCAACGTGGACAGCGAGTTCCCCAACCCGTTCTTCGGCGTGGAGACCGAGGACGACCGTGCGGCCTGGCCCAAGCTGACCGCGGCCGGCAAGTGCGCGATGCGCTGGCGCGGATCGGTGCACAAGATGGCGCGGCTGCGCAACAGCATGAGTGCCGAGCAGCTCACCACCTTCCGCTACGAGCAGCTTGTCGCCCAGCCGAATGCCGCGAGCAAGGCGCTTGCCGCGTTCATCGAGGCCGACGTGCACCGGATCGAGGTACCGCGGCGCAAGGAGACCGACAGCTGGCGGCGGCTGCTCAGCCCGGCACAGCTCGCTGAGATCGAGAACGTGGCCGGCCAGCAGCTGCGCAGGATCGGTTACGGCGCCTAACCTCCCCGCCGGCTCATTCCGCGCTCGTGGTTCTCCAGGTTGAGCGCGGCGAGCACGAGCGGCACGTGGCTGAACGCCTGAGGCGTGTTGCCCACCTGGCGGCCGTAACGCGGGTCGTACTCCTCGCTGAGCAGCCCCACGTCGCTGCGCAGCCTGAGCAGGCGCTCGAACAGGGCGACGGCCTCCTTCTCGTCCCCGATCAGGTCGAGCGCGTTGACCAGCCAGAAGCTGCAGGCCAGAAACGCGCCCTCGCCGCCGGGCAGGCCGTCCACCGACTGAACGCCGGACGGGCCAGCCGCGGGCAGCGAGTAGCGCATCAGCAGGCCGTCCCTGGTCAGCTCGCGCTGGATGGTGCGGACCGTGGACATCATCCGCGCGTCCTCCGGCGGCAGGAAGCCCACCTCGAGCATCATCAGCACCGCGGCGTCAAGCTCGGCGCTGCCGTAGTACTGGGTGAAGGTGCCGCGGCTCCCGTCGTAGCCGCGCTCGCAGACCTGGGCGTGGATCGCATCCCTGGCGTGGCGCCAGCGCTGGACGGTCGAGTCAGGCACGCCGGCCCGGCCCGACTCGGTCATCTTGATCCTGCGGTCGAACGCCACCCATGCCATCACCTTGGAGTGCACAAAGTGGCGGCGCGGCCCGCGCACCTCCCAGAGGCCCTCGTCCGGCTCGGCCCAGTGCTGCTCAAGGTAGCCGAGCAGCTGGTCGATCAGGCTCGTGGTGTGCTTGTCGAAGCTGAGTCCGGCCTGCCTGCCGAGCGCGATCGCGTCCACGACCTCGCCGTACACGTCGAGCTGCAGCTGGTGCACGGCATCGTTGCCGATCCTGACCGGTGCCGAGCCCTCGTAGCCGGGCAGCCAGTCGGCTACCCATTCGGTCAGCCGCCGCTCGCCGCCCACGCCGTACATGATCTGGACGTCGGCGGCCGACCCGGCGACCGCGCGGCCTAGCCAGCGCCGCCAGGCGGCGGCCTCGTCCAGGTAGCCGGTGCGCAGCAGCGCCTCGAGCACGATCGTCGCGTCCCGCAGCCAGCAGTACCTGTAGTCCCAGTTCCGGACGCCGCCGAGGTCCTCGGGCAGCGAGGTGGTCGGCGCGGCGACGATGCCCCCGGTGGGGGCATAGGTGAGCGCCTTGACGGTGATCAGCGAGCGGACCACGGCGTCCCGGTACCTGCCCTGGTAGCGGCACCTCGCTACCCAGCCCGCCCAGAAGTCGCGGGTCTGCGCCAGCGCGTCGCCGGCGTCGGTGGCGGGCGGTGGGTGCTCGATCATCGACGGCAGCCAGGTCAGCACGAACGGCACCCGGTCGCCCTCCCTGACCACGAAGCTCGCCCGGTGCGCGAGCTCGTGCCCGGTCAGCTTGACCGGCGTGTCGAGCCACACCGAGTCGGGTCCTGCCACCGCGCAGACAAGACCGCCGATCCGGCGCACCCACGGGATCACCGACCCGTAGCCGAACCTGAACCTGACCACGCACTCCATCTCCACCGCACCGGAGACGCCCTCGACGAGCCTGATCAGGACCGGGTTCGTGTCGTCGCGCGGCGGCATGAAGTCGGTCACCCGCACCGAGCCGCCCGGGGTCTGCCAGAGCGTGGTCAGGATCAGCGTGTCTGACTCGTAGCTGCGTTCTACCCGGGCACTGCGGCCTGGCGGGCCCGAGGCCGCCGTGGGGTTCAGCCGCCACTGGCCGTGCATGTCCCTGCCGAGCATGGCGGCGAATACGGCATCGGAATCGAACCTCGGCAGGCACAGCCAGTCGACCGCTCCATCGCGGCTGACCAGCGCCGCCGTCTGCATGTCGCCGATCATCGCGTAATCCTCGATCAGCGGATGGCTGCGGCCTGGCTCCATGGCGTCTCCTGCGGCACCTATGCTGGGTTTCGTGCCCACGCCAGCTACCCGAGTTCGGAGCCGCGCATGCGTGGCCCTGGCAGCCTCCGGCGTGCTGCTGCTCGCGGGCTGCGCGAAGATGAACGCGGCACTCGGGCAGCAGTGGCTTGTGGTGCAGTTCAACTCTGGCACGACCACGACGACGGCGCGGCACGTCACCGCGGCCTGCTCGCACGTGCCTGGCGTCACGCTCAAGGGGATCACGCCGGACGCCGCCCAGAAGGGCATGGTCGAGTCGGCGCGGTACAACACCGCCGAGGCCAGCGACTCCGACATGGCCAGGATCCAGGAGTGCCTGGGGAAGTTCCCCTCGGTGCTCGGCGTCACGCTGGACGAGCCGGGCGACTACTAGGGCCTGTCCCGTAGATCGTGGGACCGGGTCGCGGACCCAGATCCTGAGGCCCGCCTTGTGGTCTGGCGCGGGCTGTCCCCGAGGCCGCCGCCGGCCGCCGGGCCCTGTACCGCCCGGAGATGATCTTGATGGATGTG